>CALQIX020000004.1 GCA_943330745.2 Lishizhenia tianjinensis | reverse complement strand
TTGAAAATACGATTGGTAGGCGGAAGTTACATCGAATTTTTCCCGGGTGATTTTGGAAGTTATCATCGTTATGATTTTTCTGTAGGATTTACAGTCGACGTTCCGGAAAATGAAATGAAACATGAAATCGCAGTATTCCCAAATCCATCCAATGGACTTACAACCGTTGAAGTGAGTGGTGCGGTAAATAACGATGCAAATCTAGAGATTCTCGATTTAACAGGCCGATTGATTTATTCAGAAAAAATGAATGCTACTGCCAACTTTGCAGAATCGTTTGTGGATGTTTCAACGTATAAATCAGGAACGTATTTGGTTAAAATAATTACGAATGATCGCGTTTATACGAAATCGTTGGTGAAACAGTAAATTGGATTTTAATATTCCATACTGAATTCTCTTTCAATCGGTAATTTAATACCGTTGTTGTAGAATTCTAAGGTAATTGGAGCAATAGGTGCCCATCCAATTAACAAGGTTACTAGTGCTCCATTTTTCGCAAAAAAGGAAGATTCAAATTCACAGTCATTCAGAATGATTCCACCTTTATTTTTCTCCACTTTGAATTGATTAGCATCCAAGTAGACTTTTTTATCTGGATCTGTCTCAAAAATAGTATGTGCTTTTATTTCGCAAGTTGGACAGCCGATTAAAGAAATTGCATTTGGTTGATTATAGAAAAATTTAGTTTCATTTCCTGAACTGGAACTTAACGAGACACCGAGTAATTCATAATTGTTTTGTTTCTCTTGGGGTTGTTTCGATTTCTTTGTTTTCTGAGAAAACGAAATAAATGGAGCAATAAAAAATAACGTTAGCACGATGGGTGAAGAAAATTTGTTCATTATAAATAGTTTACATTAAGATGTTCAAATGTAAACAAATTCATTGAAAATAAGATGCTCAAAATTACAGAATAAATTTCAGCATAAATTCTTAGTGGGAATATACAGAATATTTTTTTGACAACAGTTTTCTAGTTTTATTTATTTTCTTTTGGTCATTTATTGTTTTATAATCTTCGCTAGCATCACATGCTACACGAAAACCTACTTTACTTGATGACTCTGATGTTCGAAACACTTGAGAGTTTTGAATTAATAAATAGTGCGGTTCGTCAGCCCAACTACCACCTTTTACCAATCGACAATCCTCTTTAGGGTCTGTTCTGTTAGAAATTATAACTTTTCTGGCTCTGTCAATTACATTTTCGTTATGTTTGAATTTTTCGAATAACGGATAAACCAAAAGATCAAATTCATTCGAATTATAAATACAATTTTCGAAAAAAAACTCTCCCGTTATAAAATTATATAGTTTCAATCCGTTCAATTTACAAAACGTTGGAAATGATTTTAAACTATCAGAAATCAATTCATTTACCTTGGCTTCATATTCTTTTTGGATTGAATACAATTTATAATATTTAGTTTTCACAGTCTCATATGAGTCATTGGCATTTACTTTGAAAAATTCTAATCTTCTGCGAACGATATTATTATGCTCATCACTTAATTTTTTAACGTAATACGTTGAATCAGAATATGGATCTGTAATGTATATGTGATTTCTGGCATTGACTTTATTACCCCAAGAAAGAAAATCATAATAACTTCTAGTTTTTATGAACTCCATAAAGAAATTTTGCTCTTTCGGCATTTCATCTACCCATTCTGAAACATTTCCAAAGATACAATAAACACCATTTGAATTTGTTTTGTAACTTTTTACTTTAGAAGTATTCATTTCTCCATCATCCGAATACATCTTTACATTAATACCAGATCTTAAAATGCTCAAACCAAAATTTGAATCGTAGGATCCATCCTGATTTTTTCTGAAACCATCCAAATTATAACGAAGAGACTCAACATCAAAGGAACGGGCGGTAAGCATCCATTCATGTTCCGTTGGAAGGCGAAAACGCATTCCTTTTTGTACTTTATTTTTGGATTTACTCATTTCACTAAGATACATTTTGGTTCTCCAAAAACAATATGCTTTAGCTTGACTATAGGTGATTCCAACAACGGGATAAACATAATAAGCAGAGTTCCAGAAATAATGCATACTTAATGATCTCATATTGTCGTATGGGAAATCACGTTCCCAGCACATAGTATCGGGATATGGATTTATTCGATTAAACATACCCTCTTCATCAACGTAATCAAAAAATAAGATTCTAATATCAATTTCTTTAGTTTTATTGTATCTTTCATCGGGGTTAACATACATGTCTTCTAGTAAACGATATATGTTATTATCATTGTAATTTATTTCCGTTTCATAGTTTAATTTGAACATTTTCCCATCTAAATCCGCATTGCTGCCGTTATCAAAATATGACCCCCAATTATACTTTTCAGTTTGAACCGTTCTTTTGAAAAGTTTAACCCTTGCAATTGAATCACGAACCCAATTGATGAATTCTCTATATTCTCCATTACTTACTTCATGATCTGAAATGTAAAAAGGATTAATATCTTCTTTTAATTGACCTGAGCTATAATAGTAAGTAGTATCTTTTTCTAAAGGTTTTCCAAGAATATAATTTGGAAAATAGTGAGGTCTTAATGTGTCGATATAGACCATATCGTTAAAGTATTTGTTTTTTCGAACACGGGTTTTTTCTTTTTCACTTAGTTCAAGAGGGGTACTAAGTAAACACCTAATGGCAAAACCATCCCCTTCAAATCCATCATGGCAAGATCCTGTTTGAATTATTCCTGCGGATTGTTGAGAATCACGCCTCATAAATACAGGTTCGAAAGGTTCTCCAAGAGACCAAAAATATGCGATTTCACCAATTTGTTGGAATCCATTTCCTCCATGAAATCCACCAGGTAAAACATTGAATCCCGTTTCATTTGTACCATTTTCATTTTCCTTCCATAGTTCTTTACCCATCAATTTTTGATCGATTATTGATCCTGTATTGAAGGTTAAATTTGAATAATAAAGATTATTTACGTTTTTCTCTAATACTCTCCAATCTGTTACTGAAGGGATCTTCCAATTTTTTGGAGCTAAACCGCGAGAATCATTAACCGCATACCAATTATATAATTTACCATATATTAATTCATTTGCCGGATCATTGTTATAGTAACACCAAGCAGGCTGTTTATTTTCATTCGCTTTCTTCCATTCCTCTTCTGTCTTAGCTTCTTTAATTGGATCTCCATTTCTAAATCGATCAACATTCAAATTTTCAGCCATCCAAACTTGATTGCCAATTTCAATTGTGTTGTAGGTTTTTCCATCTCTAGTATCTTTCAGGATTCCTTTCACTTGTGCGAAGGCATTAAATATAAAGTAAGTAAAAGCAATGGTAAGTAGAACGCGCATTTTCAATTTTTTACCAAAAATAGGAAAATAAATTAAATCTCACATCCTATGTACAACGTTTTCATTTCGAATGAGTTACTACTGAAAACACCTTATTTAATTGAGAAATCACTACATTTGCTCAAAATTAATACGATATGAGAGTTTCTTTTGTTTTTTTATTTGGTTTACTAGTTAATTTAATATCTGCTCAAAACAGGTATCAACAGTTTATTGAAACTGATTACCGTGGAGATACAGTGGTTCTTATTTCAACAAAAAAACCAGTTACCGGAATTGTTTATCTTGAAAATAAAGAAGATGCGTATTTAAGTGAAGATCAATATGTCGATGGGTTAAGAAATGGATATTCAATTTCTACCAAAAATGGAGTAAGGATATCAGAAAATAATTTTAAAAATGGACAGTTAAATGGTGTGAGCAGAACATGGAATGAAAATGGAAAATTAGCAATTGAGACTAATTGGGTTGACGGTGTTAGTAACGGTAAATTCAATTACTTTTATGAAAATGGAAATTTGAAGATTGAAGGTGTTAATTCAATGGGCAAGTTGAATGGGAAATACATGGAATACTACGAAAGTGGTAATATGAAAAAAGTGGAATTTTGGATAAATGGGCTGCTGGAAGGTTTCTGTATCACTTATTTAGAAAATGCTACGAATGGAATGATTAAAAGTAAAATTTCTTATAAAGCGGGAGAAATACATGGAAAATGTAAATGGTTTAATGAGAAAGGAATTATTTTATGCGAAGCTCAATATGAAAATGGCAAACAAAATGGTCATACGACTATGTGGCATGACAATGGTCAAATATTGCATAGGGGTAATTATAAGGATGGTCGAATAGATGGGATTTGTAAAAGTTGGTATCCTAATGGGAAAAAATCAATACAACTAAAACTGAAATCAGACAAGATGATTTATGAAAAATTTTGGGATGAGAATGGTAATGCTATAAAGCATGATGGACCACTTTTCCCACCACCACCACATTCAATTTATCAGGATTGAGTTTATTTAAACCTCATTACGTCTGAATTACCCCAACATTATACGCTTTCTCCGCTTTTTTGTGATTTGCCATTTCAATTCCCATGGAGATAACTTTTCGTGTTTCAATTGGGTCAATAATGGCATCAATCCATAACCTACTCGCTGCGTAATACGGTGAAATTTGAGTGTCGTAGCGGTTTTTAATGGAATCAAATAGTTCTTTTTCGCGTTCTGGCGTAATTACTTCACCTTTCGCTTTTAACGTTGCTACTTCAATTTGTAATAATACTTTAGCAGCACCACCACCCATAACGGCAATTTCGGCAGTAGGCCATCCAAAGCATTTTTAGCATGGCGAATCTATTGTTACTCCTTGTATTTTTCAAGCAATGTTGTTAGTGTTTCTTTTTTCAGATTTCCACGGTTAAAATCAGTACTTTTGAATTAATAATAACTTTGTTGAAATGAAGGAACAAAAAGTCGTTAATCTTGTTTTAATCTAGGCATGATAGCACGACTAAAAGGCGTAGGAAAAGAGTACCAGGTAGGCGACCAGACCATCGTAGCCCTCAAACCTGTTGACCTTGAGATTTATGAAGGAGAACTAGTTCTTATAATCGGTCCGTCAGGATCGGGAAAAACGACACTACTCTCGCTCCTTGGCTGTGTGATCTACCCAACTTATGGTGAACTCTATGTAAATGACAAGTTGGTGAATGACATGACGCAGAAACAATTGGCATCACTGCGTCTCAATACCATCGGATTCGTTTTCCAAAGTTTCAACCTCATTGCACCACTTAATTCGTTCGACAATGTCTTGATGCCGCTCCAACTGAAAAGGGTGCCTGCAGCAGAAGCCAGAAGAAAAGCGGAAAACGCACTTGCTCTTGTGGGTATGCTCGATCGACGTAAAAGTTTGCCTAAGCAATTGTCGGGAGGACAACAACAGCGCGTAGCAATTGCTCGAGCCTTGGTTACCGATCCAAAACTCATTCTTTGTGATGAACCGACAGCATCTCTTGACGCATCCTCCATTTCTACTGTTATGAATGAACTCGTTGCTTTGGCAAAAGGCGGAAAAAGTGTGTGTGTCGTTACGCATGATCCACGTTTGCTCGCGTATGCTGATCGTGTCATCAAAGTCGATGGTGGTGAAGCAACCGAAATAATGAAAGACGGAATTACAAATGCATTTTCAATCCATTAATATGAAAAACAACCTGTTGGTCCTCACTGGACTAATACTCTTCGCATCCTGTGGTGGAAAAAAAGAAGAGCCTACGAAGAAATCTCCCGATTATAACCTGAAAAACATCAAAGAACTCGTCGGAATTGGGCGTATCGAACCCGAAAATAAAATTTCTCCAATCGGTGCAGAAATCGCAGGTAGAGTGGTAGAGATTCTTGTAAGAGAAGGGGATCCGGTCAAAAAAGGACAGCTCATTATGCTCTTGGATGAAAGTGCTGAATCCGCGCAGGTGGAACAAAGCAATTCAAAACGCGAAACACGAAATCAACGGGTGAACAGCCTGCAAGCGAAAGTGGAAGCCGTTAAAGTTAAATTGGAGGCCGCAGATGTGGAACGCAAAAGAGACCGTGCACTAGCAGACGCTGAGGCGGGAACAGAAAAGGCTGCGACAGATTCTGAAACGGCTTACAACAATTTACGCGCTGATTTGAATATAGCACAAGCTGATTTGCAAGAAGCCAAATCCGGAGTAAAGGAAGTCAGTGCCGAGACGAACTACATCAGCAAGATCCGGGATAAAAAACGCATTTATGCTCCAGCAGATGGAATGATGCTCAACTGGGATGTGAAACTAGGTCAAGCTATCGGTGCTGGAACAAAGCTCGGTGATTTTGCCCCTGCAGGTGGATTGATTGCCATCACTGAAGTGGATGAATTGTATGCGCTGAAAGTGAAAAAAGGACAACGTGTTTCGATTAATCTTCAAGGAACAAAACAAACACTAACTTCCGGTTCTGTATTGTATTGCGCGCCTTACCTTTCGAAAAAATCAATCTTCAGTGACCGTGCTGACAACCTCGAAGACCGCCGCGTGCGTGAAGTTCGTGTTCGAGTGGATAATCCTTCTGCTGTATTGATTGGTAGTCGCGTGGAATGCATCATTAAACTGTAAACAATGCAGCTGCTCTTTACCGCACTAAAATTCATGAGGTTTGACAAGCCAAAGAGCGTTGGTGCGCTTTTCGGGGTGATTATTTCCATCTTCTTGATTGGACAGCAAACAGGAATTTTCACCTTCCTGACCAATGCCATGTGCTATTATGTCCGGGTAAATGATGGCTATGTGTGGGTGACGGACAACAAAACAGAAAACGTGAATGCCTTGGCTCCGATTGACGTGCGCCTCGGCTATGAAATTGAAAGTTTACCCCATGTGGCAAAAGCACATCAGTTGGTAATCTCCGCGGGAGCTGCACGATTTAATGATGGAACATCAGCAGGTATGAGTGTGGTGGGTGTTGAATTGCCTGAATTTAATGGGATCCAAGACGGAATCATTTTCGATGGCAATGCCACAGATTTAATTCCTGATGGTGCCGTGTCGGTCGATTTTTTCGACGGTAAAGCGCTAGGTAAACCAGAAAAAGGAAATTATTTCGAAATCAACGGCAAGCAAGTGTACATTGCGGCAGTAACGAAAGGGGCACGTTCTTTTGGTGGGGGTTTGATTTCGTATACAACGATTGCACGAGCACGCTACCTGGGAAATGTGCCAGTGAATAAAACGTCCGCATTCTTGGTGAAAGTCGATAAAGATGAAAACATGCAAGAGGTGGTGAATTACATCAATGCGAATATCCCCGGTGTTAAAGCTTGGATGCCGACAGAGTTTAAAAATCAAACAATTCTTACTGTATTAAAATCAAGTGGTATCGCTTTCTCCTTTGGTACATTGATCATTTTCGCCTTGATTTCGGGCTTCATAATTATTGGACTTACATTGTATTCTGCAGCCATCGACCGCATCAAGGACTATGGGACGCTCAAAGCCATCGGTGCAACAAACGGGTACATTCGAAAATTAATTTTAATGCAAGCCATGTTGTATGCGATTGTCGGTTTCATGATTGGTTACGCACTGATAGAAGGATTTAGAAACGGGATCGCAAATGCAGGAACATTGTTCTCTTTCCCTCCTGTGGTCAAATTTGCGTTCTTCGTGATTACCGCGGTGATCTCTATTTCAGGGACTTTGTTCGCCATTCGCCGCATTGCCAAATTGGAACCTGCATCTGTGTTTAGAACTTAATCGTATGTTGAAATATGTTCTACTTTTCACACTTTTTATTACCAACTAGATATCTTTTGCTTAGCTAAATCTGAAAGCAACTTACAGCATTGATAAACTTGTGAATGGTGCCCTTACGAATGATACTATGTACTCAAATGCTCAAATGATCAACATTTAAATTTTCTGACATCCAAACTTAATTGCCAATTTAATGGTGTTTTAGGTATTTCCATCCCTTGTATCTTTCACGATTCCTTTCACTTGTGCGAAGGCACTAAATATAAAGTAAGTAAAAGCAATGGAAAGTAGAATTCGCATTTTCGATTTTTTACCAAAAACGGGAAAATAATTTTAATTCGTTGTTCCATCTCCAACGCTTTCATTTAGATTGAGTTACAGACAAAGAGTTGTTGTTTAATCTAATAGTCACAATAAAATAACTCTTTCCTAGAAACAGAGAGGGAAATCTTTTTGGTTTCATTCCTGTTTTGAAATTTATTTCACCTTGAAACCTAAAAGTTACATTTATTGCATCGAACGTAACATCCAATTTCCTTAGTCTCCATTCGCGTAGCATCTCCTCCAAACCCAGCAATCCTTATTCACAGTTAACTTCATTTCCTTTTTCATCCCAGCAGTGACTTTCAATCATCTCAGAGGAAGATTTTAATGGGCCTTTTATTAATACACCTTCTATAACTCCTGTTTCTAGAACGGATCTATACTTTTTACTCGATTGCATTTGATTGTTTGCATAATATGTAAATACAATCCATTCATTATTAGCAAGGCAGTCGCGCTCTGTTAATCCGCTTGGAAACCAACTCTTGTATGTATGTGTAAAACCGTTTTCACCATAATTTGTCTCACTCTTTATTTTACCATCTAAATAATATTCTTTGTGTATACCTATTTTTTTTCCATTTGAATAACTTCCAATAAATTCAGTATTTCCATTACAAAAAAACTTTTTATATTCATTAATCAGTTTACCATCTTTAAATTCTGATTCACGTAATAAATGCCCATCACTGCACCAACTTTTGTTTTTTCCTTGCATGATGCCATTTTCGTAATAGGATTCGAATGTCATTTGATTTCCTGAATAGCATCTCTGAAACCCATGTTCCTTCCCATTTTTGTAATAAAATTCTATTCTAAATCCTTTTTTATTTCTTTGTCCTGTTACGATTCCTGTTACTTTGAATCTTTTGTTTTTTTTGATATAGTACCAACATGAATCTGATTTGTTACAGTGAATTTCACTTAGTTTAAATTCACTTCTTTTATTCCGCTCTTCAGTATAAAAATCTTTATTCACGTCTGATTTAAAAACACGTTTTACAGGCTCATTATCTTTGTATTCGATTTCATAAAGTAATGTCCCAATCTCACTCCATCTTTTCTGAATTCCATTGTAATCACCATTTAAAAAATGTTCTTCAGATGCTTTTTTGCCATTATCAAAATATATTGTTAAGCTACCGTTTCCATCAACTAAATTCGCTTCACCCAGGACTTTTCCATTGGAAGAATAATACTTTTGCCATCCAATACGTTTTCCATTTTCATAATTTTCTTCAGAAATAATCTTACCATGTTTATTCCATTTCATTTGTCGGCCATTTTTCAATGACATTGAATAAAAATCTTCTGAAATAAGTTGACTTTTCTTATTCCAATAGCGATGATACCCATTTTGAATGCCACTTGTATAATTATCTTCTTCCTTCATTTTACCATTTGTAAAATAGTACTTTTGTGGACCTTCTTTCAAGTCTAAAACATAATACTCCTCAGAATTTAGCTTTCCATTTTTATTCCATAACTTGAAATACCCATCTCGCTTATTATCAATATAGTTTTGTTCTTGATATAATTTACCATTAGGGTGCCAAGAAATACCTTTGCCATTTCTCTTGCCATCAACAAAACTCAACTCAGACTTTATTTTTTGTGTGTCATAAATTTCATATGAAATACCTGTTAATCTTGTACTATCCTTCTTGATGTAAACTATAGAATCCAATTTAAATAGTTCATTTACAGAATACTTCTTCTGTCCGTAAACTAAAAATATTAGATTGATAAAAGCTATTGATAAAATGGTTTTCATTTTTTTATTTTTCTTATTTCGAATTTCCTTATTTCGTTATAGTAACTTCTTTTTAAAAAAGAAGTTACTAAAGAGATTTATATTTTTTAGAAAGAGTAATAAAATATATAGATAAAATTTATAAAGTGGTAGATTTAAATTATGATTTCCATTACTGCAAGTAATCACGTCTGAATCACCCCAACATTATACGCTTTCTCTGCTTTTTTATGACTTGCCATTTGAATTCCCATTGAAATTACTTTGCGCGTTTCAACTGGGTCTATGATTGCATCAATCCACAAGCGGCTAGCAGCATAATAAGGTGAGATTTGTTTATCGTATCGATTTTTAATCGTGTCGTAAAGTTCCTTTTCGCGTTCTGGTGTGATAACTTCACCTTTCGCTTTTAACGTTGCTACTTCAATTTGTAATAATACTTTAGCAGCTGCAGCACCACCCATAACGGCAATTTCGGCAGTAGGCCAGCCAACAATTAATCGTGGATCATATGCCTTCCCGCACATGGCATAATTTCCAGCTCCGTATGAATTTCCAATTACAATCGTAAATTTAGGAACTACGGAATTGGCTTGCGCATTCACCATCTTGGCTCCGTCTTTGATAATTCCACCGTGTTCGCTTTTCGATCCCACCATAAATCCGGTTACGTCTTGTAAGAAAACCAATGGAATGTTTTTTTGATTACAGTTCATGATAAATCGTGCTGCTTTATCGGCAGAATCAGAATAAATTACACCACCAAATTGCATTTCCCCTTTGGCGTTTTTCACCACTTCTCGTTGATTGGCAACAATTCCCACGCTCCATCCATCCAAGCGTGCATAGGCACAAATGATTGATTTACCGTAATCTGACTTGTATTCTGTGAATTCTGAATTATCTACTAAACAGCGTATGATGTTTTTCATATCATACTGTTTGTTGCGATCTGCAGGTAATAAACCATATAATTTTTTAGGATCTTCCTTCGGTGCTACAGATTCTTTTCGATCAAAACCTGCATCTTCCGGTTTACCTATTTTATCCATCAAGTCGCGAATAGTTTTCAGGCATTCTTGATCATTTTCAACATTGTAATCGCACACCCCTGAAATTTCAGTATGGGTTGTAGCTCCTCCAAGTGTTTCGTTATCGATATCTTCTCCTACTGCTGCCTTAACCAAATAGGATCCAGCTAAGAAAATTGTTCCGGTTTTATTTACTATCAGCGATTCATCCGACATGATCGGTAAATAGGCTCCACCAGCCACGCAACTCCCCATCACTGCGGCCATTTGAACAATGCCCATGGAACTCATGACTGCATTATTTCTGAATATTCGTCCAAAATGTTCTTTATCTGGAAAAATCTCATCTTGTAATGGTAAATATACTCCGGCTGAATCAACCAAATAAATAATCGGAAGTCTATTTTCTATAGCGATTTCTTGAGCACGCAGGTTCTTTTTACCCGTAATTGGAAACCAAGCTCCTGCTTTAACTGTCGCATCATTGGCAACAACAATACATTGCTTACCAGATACAAACCCAATAACGATTACTACACCTCCTGATGGACAACCTCCATGTTCTTCGTACATTCCATGACCAACCAATGCTCCGATTTCTATGCGTTCTGTATTTGGATCTAATAGTAAATCAATTCTCTCGCGTGCCGTTAATTTTCCTTGTTCGTGTAATTTTTCAATTCGTTTTTTTCCGCCACCTAACGCAACAGTTGCCAATTCTCGTTCCAATGCACTTATTTTTAAGCGCATTTGATCTTCATTGAAATTGAATTCTAATTCGTTTTTTGAAATCGCCATCCTGATTATTTTGTGGCAAATATACGAAAGGAATGTTGTTTATTCAGTGAGATTATAGTTCGAATTGTCTAAATTCTTCTTCCGAACTCAAGTGGTATGGTTCAAGTAATTCAATGATATCTTGAATTAATAACATTTCTGGAAATTGGGTTGCCTCAAATTTTCGTTTGATGGATTTTGATCCAATCACCTGTATTTCGTCAAACTCAGTTGCAGACAGTATTTTATAGAATCTTTTTCCGTTGGAAAGCTTTCTAAAAAGTGGAAAATTCATCTCTAAATCATTCATTATATATACTAAATTATGTAATTTTACACTAAAAATACCTTATGCGCCTTTCAAAATCATTGATTTTACTTTTTATTATTACTTGCTTTAGTGCTTATTCTCAAAAGAAAGTGGGAGTTTTTTATTCTGGATTACGTTTGGATCCAGTAATAATGAATGACTTATTAGGAGCGAATCCATCAAATGGTGTAGCAAATCGTTATTCTAAATCGCCTCTTTTTCCTCAATATATCCTTGATTCTTTGCACATTAAAGTTTTAAACTTTGCGTCTTTTATTTCAAAAGGGGATGCCGAATACATTTTCAAAATCAATGAAGGAGATACTGTTTTTACTTTCACCGGCGGAGAAATAGAGGGCTTTCCAAGAAACTCAAAAAAAGTCGCGATTTCATCAAATTGTGATGAATATTTAGACATTCGTTTTAACCTGATGAGTATGGGAGGAAGTGATATTCGATTACCAAACGGTCGTCAATCGCGCATTAAGCCCTCATTAAAAGTCACCATAAAACGATTTGATAAAATGGGAGTGCAGTTGAATAAATATGCCTTTAATTTCACGGATTTTCAATGGAAGCAAGGGATCAAAAAAAATGTATTTGTAAAAAGTGTTGGGGAAAGACGTCAGGCAGTTATGCATCCAGAGGACTTGTACGTTTTAATTTTGAAAGGATTGGACATGACAGAGGAAAAGATCATTCCCAATGAGTAAAAAGTTATTTGTACGAATTGGTAGTAATCCAACAAATGATGTGGTAATTGATGGGATAGATTCATTTCACATGGAGCTTTTTCGTGATACACAGGGCAATGTATTTATTTCTGATTTAAATACTCAAACAGGTACTCGAGTGAACAGCAGGAAATTAGACGATTACATTCAATTAAACGAAAACGATAAAGTTTATTTAGCTGAGACTATTTTATTTGACTGGAAGAAAACATTGAATAAATTTGATGGAGAAGATTCTTCCAGAAACCAATCAGAACAAGCTCCTAAAGATGAAACTAAATTGGCTCGAAACAAACAGAAATCTGCTAAGCGAGATTATGTAGAGATTGCAATAATTTACGGTGCAATTTTAGCGATGATTTGGTTAATCAGCCTTTGGTTTTAAGGTTGATGCCTTAACGGCATATTTTCCTTCTTTGGGATTATAGAAAAATCGATACTCTTCTTCATTCAATTTTTCCATTTGCGGTTCGTCTACGTTATAATCTTGTTTTTCGGTTGAGGATAGAATATTTGCCTTCATCACGCGAATATCTTTTGGTAAACTAACTGCAGTAGTTTCAAATACTAAATGAACACCTTTTGCATCTGGCGTACCAAATCCATCAAAAATTTTCCACCCAAAAACCAACTTCGGTTTTTTATTTTGTATCGAGTAGATGTGCTTGAAACAACTATTTCGAATGCGAAAACTAACAATCACATCAGAATAGGCGTCACTCATCACTTTTTCAAATGAAATTTTAAGCGGAGAAATAGGAGTGGAGGGAATTTCCATTGGTCCACTCATCGTTCCAGTCGCGCCATCATAATAAAAAATAGAATTGTAAGGGCCCATATAGCCTATTTCTGCAACTTTTCCTGGGTTTTTTGATTGACTTGCTTTTTCAACAGCATAATTATACCGATTAACTGTCACCACAGCATCTTCATTATTATCTCCATCTAATTGACTTTTGTAAATGTCAAGTTTGTATTTTTCGGCAGCAGAAATCTCTAATTTTGATTCTATAAAACGTTTTGCCACAGACTCAACCGGTTCTTTTTTTTCAGAAGTATTTTGGGTGCTATCAATCTCTTCCGTTTCCGCACACGAGCTTATGAGGGAAATAATGCCGATTAGAAAAAAAAATGGTTGGGTTTTGATTCGCATAATGCGAAGGTAATTATTTTTCATTTATGACATTTTACTTTATTTAATCCCTCATTTTTCCTTTTTCTTGAGTAACTTCATCTTTTAAAACGAAAAATTATGATGCTCCGTTTATTTATATCGCTGTTTTTTATTTCTGCAATCTATCAAGTTGTTTTTTCTCAAGCTAGTACGTCAAAAAATACAGAAACAGATATTGCTGAATTAACTACTTATATTAAAGACAAATTACCCATACCTGAAAAATTTCCGGTAATGAAATTGTATGTTTCAGAGGGTAAAACGATTGATTATATTTCATTTGTTTGTCGAGCTAATTCTTCCAAATATTATCAATTGAATTCTAAATATTTTACTTCTGGTTTCGTAATTAGTGGTTATACCGAAAAAGGAGAAAGTTACGGCGTGTTTTCATTGAGATTATTGCAATCACAAATCAACGAGTTGTCTGATCCCATTTTTTCATCTGTATATGTGGAGTTGTCTGGAAAAAATCAACCATTATTAGATAAAGCAGTTCATGATGTACGCGCCGATAGCGTTCAGTTGGGATTAGGATTGCCTGAATGTTATACGGGTAAAGATGTATATATCGGAGTTACGGATTGGGGATTTGATTATACTTCTCCTATGTTTTATGATACTGCTATGCAACAAACACGGATAGTTGCTGCCTGGGATCAATATAAAACGAGTGGACCTGCTCCAGTTGGTTTTGGTTATGGAACAGAATATAATACTCCAGCATCTCTTTTAGCAGCAGGTAGCGATACAGCTAATATTTATTCCTATGCAACTCATGGATCACATGTAGCTGGAATTGCTGGAGGTGGCGGTGCTGGGACAGCTTATAAGGGCGTAGCTTTTGATTCAAAATTTTTGTTTGTTACATTTTTAGTAGATGTAGCGGCCGTATTGGATGCATGGGAATGGATGTATCAAAAAGCACAAGCGGACGGAAAACGATTAGTAATCAACATGAGTTGGGGATTGTATCATTTTGGAACGTTGGATGGGACGTCTTTGCTAAGTCAAGCAATCACTGCTTATACTGATTTGGGTGTAGTATTTGCAAATTCAGCGGGCAACAATGGCAATGTTAATTTTCACATTAAAAAAACATTTTCAAATAATCTACTAAAATCAAAAATCGATTTTTATTCCTATGGATCCAATGCTAATATGTGGGGACAAAGTATTCATGCTTGGGGTGAGCCCGGAAGTTCTTTCGCTAATGGAATTATTGTTGCGAATGCTTCAAATGTTACTTTAGTTGAAAGTCCATTTTACTCAACAGACACAACACATTCTTACATTGATACTTTTTTAGTCACTGGGGTTGATACCATCTGGTATAATATCTCAGCGGATAGTTCGCATTATTTGAATAATCGTCCACAAATGCGATTACGAGTAAAAAACACAAACACAGCGTTGAAGGTGATTTTAAAATCTACAGCCCTATCCGGAACAGTGCATTATTGGAACGTAACCGAATTAACGACAGATGTTGGAAACTGGGGAATGCCTTTTTCTGTTTCGGGTTCAGGAACAGTTGCAGGTGATAATTTGAACGGGGTTAGTGAACCATCTTGTTCTGACGATGTAATAAGTGTTGCAGCCTATGCCTCCCAATATCAAACTTCAGGAATCTCAATGGCAGGTGGGGCAATTGCTTCGTTCTCAAGTTATGGGCCGCGCTATGATGGTGTAATGAAACCAGACATTTCTGCTCCGGGAGTATCTGTTATTTCTTCCATGTCTTCTTTTACAGATGCAGCTTTTACTTCAAGCGGTTCAGTAGATTTTAACGGGAGAACGTATCATTTCGCAAAATTGTCTGGCACATCAATGGCTTCACCCATGGTAGCAGGTGTTTCAGCGTTGATACTTGATGCAAATCCCTATTTATCTGCCAGACAAGTGAAGGAAATCATCATGCAAACTGCCCGTCAAGACAATTTTACAGGTGTTATTCCTGCTGGGGGTAGCAATCGATGGGGAGCTGGTAAAATTAATGCCTATGCAGCTGTTCAATTAGCACTTGTAACAGTTGGAGTAATGGAGGTAAATGAAACGTTTACATGGAATCTTTATCCGAATCCGGCAACAAACGAAATTACATTTTCATCGTTAAATGAAGCTTATCAATTTATAGAAATCGTTGACTTATTGGGCAAGATTATTCGCAAACCAGTGAATAATAACAAGGTGAGTATTACTGAACTAAAACCAGGTACTTATTGGTTAAGATTAACGATAAATGGTAAAATCGAACAGCAAAAATTCATCAAGCTCTAATATGGAAATTCGTCAACTTGAAAAGGATGAATTGTATGTTGTTCAAGAGTTAGCGTATCGTATTTGGCCATCAACGTATTCAGAAATATTGTCTCAAGAGCAAATGGTCTATATGCTAAATTGGATGTACAGCGTTGAAACACTTGAAAAAAGTGTTGAAAGCGACCATCATTTTTTTGCGATTTTTGATGAGAATCAAGCAGTGGGATTTCTTGATGTCGAATTGAATTGTCCTGAACCAAATGGAATGAAATTGCAGAAAATCTATGTGCTTCCTGATAAACAGGGATTGGGTCTTGGAAAAAAACTATTGAATTTCGCCATAGATTTTGGAAAGAAACAAGGGATGCATCATCTATCCTTACAAGTAAATCGCTATAATAATGCCGTAGATTTCTATTTACATGCCGGATTTGAAATTATTCATGAACAAGATTTTGATATCGGCAATGGCTATTTTATGAATGATTATGTAATGCAAAAAAGTCTTCTTTCATGAAAAAGCCAAATTCTGTATTGGTTATTCAAACGGCGTTTTTAGGAGATGTAATTCTTGCTACACCAATTGTTTCTGAATTGAATCGCTTGTTCCCGCAAGTTAAAATTGATTTTTTAGTTAAAAAAGGGAATGAAATCCTTTTGTCTAATAATCCTGCGATTAGACACGTTTACCTTTTAGATAAATCAAGAAATAAATTGGTAGAAATTTGGCGACTCATCCGTAAATTTAGATCAAAACGATATGATCTTGTCATTAATGTACATCGTTTTGGTTCGTCGGGAATCATCGCTGGCTTCTCAGGTGGAAAACAAATTGTTGGCTTTGATAAAAATCCATTTGCTTTTCTTTATTCGAAGCGATTTAAACATGAAATTGGTAATGGAACCCACGAAGTAACAAGGAATTTAGCCTTGATTCAAGATTTTGGTACTGAAACTATTTGTCGTCCTTCCTTATTTCCATCAGCCAAAGATGTTCAAAGTGTTGAAGTTTACACATCTGAAAAATTTGTTTGTTTGGCTCCAGCTTCGGTTTGGAAAACTAAACAATTGCCAGAAGAAAAATGGGTGGAGCTAATTCAATCATTCTCGTCTGACTTAAGAATTTACTTGGTAGGAGCCAATTCAGATAATGCCTTATGTCAAGAGATTATTGATAAATCGGGTAGGGTGGAAAGGATTGTAAATTTAGCTGGAAAATTCTCGCTTCTACAAACGGCAGCTCTGTTTGCTAAAAGTCAGCATGTATTTGTAAATGATTCTGGCCCTTTGCATATTGCTTCGGCAATGAATGCTCCTGTAACCGCTTTTTTCTGTTCAACCATCCCTGAATTTGGTTTTGGACCTCTGTCTGATCATTCAGAAATCAAACAAGTAGAAAAGTTGGAATGTCGACCATGTGGATTACATGGGAAAAAAGATTGTCCGCTAGGTCATTTCAATTGCGGAAAGGATATGGTGATTAGTTAATTTTCCGAATCACCTCATTCTAGGAATAGGTTAGAACGGTTGAATCAATGTGGTATTAACCAATAGGGGCGGATTTAATAGAGCCTTTCTGAGGGTGAAAAATAATTACTCCACCGAAATAGTGTAAATAAATCCACCTCTTGTGCCTATAATTGCTGTATTGTTAACGGCTATGGGTGATGACTCAATTGCCCCTTCCAGTTGAATAAAATCAATCTTTTTTCCCGTTTTGCCTTCGTAAAGAGCAATTTCTCCTGAAACATCTCCAAGAATAAAATACATGTTTCCCTGTGAATCGTACAAATCAACGGGTGATGACCAAGAATAGTTGTCTAACTCAATTGAATATATTTCGCGTCCTGTTTTCTTATTAACTGCTACAATTTCTCCTCCTAGTTTTTCTCCGACTCTAGAAAAAATAGTTATCGCAACATCAATTGCTTTTTGCTTACCAACGATACACGTAGATAGAATCCCTCCATTATTCGATAGCGCTCCCTTATTTTCGCCACTGCAATTACGTTGAATACTCCATATTTCTTTACCTGTAAGTCCATCAAGTTTTCTAAAAAAAGAACTTCCCTTTGCTCCTTGTTTATCAACCTCATTTCCGAGGTAGATAAATGGTTTATCATTTTCAATATCAATAACTACGCTTGCATCTGAATCATCCAAATTGTCAAAATACCAAACTGGCTTCATGGTATTTAAATTCAAGCAGAAAACATTTCCATTATTATCAGAAAAATACCCCAAATTTCGAAAGGCACCAAAGCTTGATTCGATTCCTTGATGTGGTTTATTTTGAATAGAATATTTAAATTTAATAGGCTCTTTGGTAAGATTTTTAAGATTATAACGATAGATTATCCCATTTTCGGCAGGCCAAAACAATGTGCTATTTTGTTCATCAATCAAGGGGTTGCTATCAAATGCACCCCACAATCGATAGGAAAAATTATCTAAACCAGTTTGAAAATTTAATAATTCCCCACTAAACATATTAAAAAAGTAGCTCCCGAATTTATCGGTATGTTTTATACCCTGACCAACATATAACATTCCATTCAATCTTGGATCAAGCGAAATAGTTCCTTTAATAGGATTTCCTATCGTTAACGGATTTCGTGTCTCAATACCCGTGTTAAAATCAATAAAGTACACTTTGCCACATAGTGATCCAAAAATTACTTCTTCCAATTCATTCAAATCCGTGTATCCGGAATTTAAATTTTGTTTCCAATTATTACCTTTTTTCCATTTAACATATAAAGGCTGACCAGTCCATCCTGTTCCGCCACCCCAAACTCCAAATTGAGTTTTTGTATTGTCAACATCTGTTTTGAATTTCCATTTAATTTGCAATCTAGTAGGTTTTGTCTTGATTTTACCGATCGATGGTTTAGATCTCTGAGCATTCCCTCTAAAACACAAAATCGACGAATCTTCTCCGTAATTTTCACCAAAATAAACCCTCGATAAATTGCTAAATGAATCAAATGGACAATTTAACTGATAAGAGAAGGCAGAATCTTCCAAATTATCAAGATTAAAATCAGGTAGATTTGCTTTTTTTACTTTTTTTGAAGGGTTGATTAACTGAACTTTTGTTTCAGAACCACAATTTAAATGGTAGAGCCCAAACAATAATAATAAACTCAAAAAGGAAAATAAAACAATTTTCTTTATCATTAGAATTCCCTATTAATTTAAGGCAAGGATTACGCAAATTTAGTTTTATTCTGTTGATTAAGCCCAAACATGTAATAATTAGACTGAAAATAGCTCAAAAATAAATTATTAATGTATTAATATTGTTTCTTTAATTACTTTTTTCTGAAAAATCGGAAATCAAAAAAGTAGAAAAGTTGGAATGTCGTCCATGCGGGTTTAATGAGAAAAAAGGATTTTCCCCGGGGCATCATACTAGAGGAAATAAGATATCCGTAACTAACTAAGTCTCCAAATAATTACCTTGATAATTCAACTAGAACTTAAAAGCTCCACGGAAGAATTATAAAGGATCATCCTTTTTTAATATTTGACCTTTATGAGTATCATCTCCTGGTATACATTGTAATTTTTTCAGTTGGATTAAGCAACAATCCCCTTTGTTGTATTAAGAAATTCTAAAACATATTATTTATTTCTGTTGTCTTAAATCCTTTTAAGGTCGTATTAATTTCACCTACAATCTACTACTAAAGTAGTATTTTATTACTTCTTGCTGGTAGGTATTTTTGCGGTCAATATAAATATGTAAAAATGAAAAAATTATCTATTTCGATCGTTTTTCTTCTGTTTGTAACTACTTTATCAGCTCAAGAGGTCATTTCTTCTCAGGGAGAAACCTACTCCAATGCTAATGGCAGTATGGACTTTACTGTAGGTGAAGTTGTTATTAACACTGCAACAAACGGAACAAATGATTTAACCCAAGGCTTCCATCAAACCAATTGGAACTTAGTAGGAGTGGAGGATTTTGCTCCAAATTACGAAGCAACTATTTTCCCGAACCCAACACAGGATGTTTTAAACATCAAATCAAGTAGGTTCGATCATGTAACGTATTCGCTATATGATGCACAGGGTAAACTCGTTATGCAAAACATTCTTTCTGCAGAGCAAACACCTATTCAGGTAAGTCAATTGGCTCCGGGAGCGTATTCGTTAAGCATCAATGACCAAAAGGGACAATTGAAGAATTTCAAATTAATAAAATCACACTAATTATCAGATCATGAAAAAAATATTATTATCACTCGTTGCGGCAGCAACACTTTCATTCAGCTCATTAGGCCAAGCGCCCGAGGGCTTCAAGTACCAGGCAGTCGTTCGTGATGCTGGAAATGCAATAATTAACAATCAAGCAGTTGGAATTCGCATGACCATTTTTCAAGGTTCTGTTGCTGGAACTACGGTTTATTCCGAAACATTTGCAACAAATACCAATGCCTATGGTTTGGTTAATGTTCAAATAGGAAACGGAACTGTTGTAAGTGGAACATTCTCCAACATCGATTGGGCAAATGGTCCTTATGTTATGGAAACAGCTATTGACGTAACCGGAGGAATCAACTATTCAGTAATGGGAAGTAGTCAACTATTGAGTGTTCCGTATGCCTTGTATGCAAAGACATCAGGAAACGGCCAAGGTCCAGCGGGGCCGCAAGGAATACAGGGTCCGGCAGGAACGAATGGCACCAATGGACTAAATGGAGCAACAGGAGCTCAAGGTCCAGCAGGATTAAACGGTATTGATGGCGCAAACGGAACAAATGGTATAAGTGCGTATCAAGTATGGCTCGGCTTAGGAAATGTAGGAACCGAAACTGATTTTATAAATTCATTGACTGGTCCTACTGGTCCACAAGGAATTCAAGGTTTACCAGGAACTAACGGTGCAGTTGGTGCTACTGGCCCAGCAGGTCCACAAGGTTCAACTGGTTTAACTGGAGCAACTGGTTTAACTGGAGCACAAGGAATTCAAGGTTTACCAGGAATTAACGGTGCAGTTGGTGCTACTGGCCTAGCAGGTCCACAAGGTGCAACAGGTTTAACTGGAGCACAAGGAATTCAAGGTTTACCAGGAACTAATGGTGCAGTTGGTGCTACTGGCCCAGCAGGTCCACAAGGTGCTACAGGCGCAACTGGTTTAACTGGCGCAACAGGTTTAACTGGAGCACAAGGAATTCAAGGTTTACCAGGAACTAACGGTGCAGTTGGTGCTACTGGCCCAGCAGGTCCACAAGGTGCTACAGGCGCAACTGGTTTAACTGGAGCAACTGGTTTAACTGGCGCACAAGGAATTCAAGGTTTACCAGGAATTAATGGCGCAGTTGGTGCTACTGGCCCAGCGGGTCCACAAGGTGCTACAGGAGCAACAGGTTTAACAGGCGCAACTGGTTTAACTGGAGCACAAGGAATTCAAGGTTTACCAGGAACTAATGGTGCAGTTGGTGCTACTGGCCCAGCGGGTCCACAAGGTGCTACAGGAGCAACAGGTTTAACAGGCGCAACTGGCTTAACTGGAGCAACTGGCCCAACAGGCGCTCAGGGAATTCAAGGTTTAACGGGATTAACAGGAGCAACAGGTGCAACAGGCGCACAAGGAATTCAAGGTTTGCCAGGAACTAATGGTGCAGTTGGTGCTACTGGCCCAGCGGGTCCACAAGGTGCTACAGGCGCAACAGGTGCAACGGGAGCCACAGGTCCAGCAGGATCGAATGCTTCAATCACGATGACCTCAATAGGTGTGAATTCAAATGTTAATGGTGGAACAATTAATAGTGGTGTATTAAGTCTGTCTCCGGCAGATATAAACAACGGGGGGATTGTAACGACAGGTACTCAGGATTTTGCAGGTAGTAAAACTTTTACAACGGACATCAATGTTAACGGAATCACTGTTGGACAAGGGGGAGAAATAGGAACGAATAATACTGCAACTGGATATCAAGCACTAATTCAAAACAATAATGGTGGATTGAATAATACAGCAAATGGATATCAGTCTCTTTATTCGAACAATAATGGAGGTAGTAATAATACAGCGAATGGATATCAGTCACTTTTTTCGAACAATAATGGTGGCAGCAATAATACCGCAAATGGATATCAATCACTTTTTTCTAACAACAATGGTGGCAACAATAATACAGCATATGGTTATAAATCTCTTTTTTCTAATCTTAATGGAGGAAGCAATAATACGGCAATAGGGCATCAAGCAGATGTTACATTCGGGTATGATATTAATAATTCCACTATTATTGGTGCTGGTGCTTTGATAACAGGATATGCTACTAATAATGCAACAGCACTTGGTAATGGAGCTATTGCAGATGTCAGTGATAAAATTCAATTAGGAAATACGAATGTTACCTTAGTAAATACAAGTGGTTTTTATCAGGGTGCTGGTTTTAAAACACCAACAGGTACATCCACACAATATTTAATGGCGGATGGGAGTGTTAGCACTGGTGCAACAGGTCCAGCTGGTCCAACAGGAGCGACGGGAGCTCAAGGCGCAACAGGCGCAACTGGTTTAACAGGAGCAACAGGATTAACAGGAGCACAAGGCCTTCAAGGTATTCAAGGGTTAACAGGTGCTGCAGGCGCAACTGGTTTACTGCCTAATGGAACAGCTGCAGGAAACACACCTTATTGGGATGGTACTTCATGGATTACAAATAGCAGTAATATTTATAATAATGGAGCTAATGTAGGTATAGGAACAGTTTCTCCTATAGTTCCTTTAGATGTTAGGGCAAGTGCCAATACTGGTATTGCGGCTTTCAAAACTAATTTAAACAACGCTTGGGGGTATATTTCAATAGGAAATAATACTACCGGTGCAAGTGGTGGTGCAGGTTTAATGTTAGGGTACACGCCTTCAAATATAGCTGTAATAAGAAACATTTATAATAGTCCTATGACATTATGGTCGAATAACACCGAAAGAATGAGAATTACTGAATCTGGAGATGTTGGTATTGGAACAACAACCCCATCAGAAAAACTTGAAGTAGCAGGTAATATGAAACTTAATGGCACATTAAATAACATGCGAGTTGGAAATATCGGCACAGGTACTGGAAATGTAGTTTTTGGTAATAATGCTTCCAACCCCGCATCTATCGGTGACGATAATACAATTATTGGAAATAGTGCAATGTCAGTTTCAGTCGGAAACAACAGTGTAGCCGTTGGTGCGTATGCATTAAATGTCAACACTTCTGGCCATACAAATGGGGCAGTTGGATGGGGTGCTTTAGCTAATAATACAGTGGGTATTCAAAACAATGCTCTTGGTTGGTTGGCGTTGCAATCAAACACTACAGGAAATCAAAATACTGCTGTTGGTAATTTTGCTGATGTGGCATCTGGAAACTTAACCAATGCTACCGCAATAGGTGCAAGTGCAATAGTGAATACTAGCAATCAAATGCAATTAGGAAGCTCTTCATTAATGACTGTGATGAGTAGTGGAAACATGGTAGTTAGTAATCCTACACTGTCTGCAATCAACTCAACTACGACAGCTACAACAGATCAAGTAGTTGCTGGTTACATTACCTCCACTAGTGCAGCAGTTACAACAATCACCTTGCCAACGGCAGCAGCCATTGCGACACAACTTGGAGGAGCAGTGAGCCGAGGTACTTCATTTGAATTCTCTGTAGATAATACCTCTGGGGCAAACACTATAACATTGGCTGTAAACACAGGCATTACTGTACCAACATCAGCTGTTACAGGAGGAAGCACTCTAACGGTTAGCACAGTGAATAAGTTAGGAAGATTTCGATTGACCTTCACTAGTCCAACTACTGCTGTTTTATTCAGATTATTTTAAAATTTATTATAATCCAAATGTATTTTAATTTGGTAAATTGAGATAAACAAAATATTTCAATTCAATGTATAATCAATTAAAAAAATGGGGGGCAACGCCCTCCATTTTATTTATAATAACACACGATAAGGCATTGTATTACGATGTACGAGTTTTCATGGATGTATATAAACTCAGGTTATTAATTTACAGCTTAAACAAAGATTTTTCATACGATTACAAGTACACTTTGGGGCAAGGTATGAAGCGTTTTGACTTACAACTGGTAAGTAGCATTTATAGAAAAAATAACGGCTTAAACAATAAGTTTAAAGTACACATTACCAGAACACGAAGTGTAAATTGATTTTATCAGAATTAGAACGTGTTTTATCTTCATCTGCAAAGGGTTGTATAACCCCTGGTTTAAAACAAATTTAACTATATTTAGTTTTAGTTTAAAATGATTAATTGATAGTAAATAGAATGAATGCCTGGCTTAGGTTTCAGTTTGAAATTGCAGTGTTTTTTTTGATTGCGAGCAACTCTAGTTTTGCGCAATCAAATGAATTTGGAGAAACACCTGCTTACACGGTCCAAAAAGAATTTATTTCTGTTAAAGATGGCCTTGCCTCAAGAGAAGTGTATTGTGTTGCGCAAGATCAATTTGGATTTATTTGGTTTGGGACAAAATTTGGATTGAACCGCTATGATGGAAAAAAT
Organism: Lishizhenia tianjinensis; assembly: GCA_943330745.2. Lineage (GTDB taxonomy): Bacteria > Bacteroidota > Bacteroidia > Flavobacteriales_D > Crocinitomicaceae > UBA952. The sequence goes on along the minus strand of CALQIX020000004.1, from coordinate 113,342 downwards.
TTCAAGCTCTTCACTACCAAGGATGGGCTTGCCTCAAACATAATATCCAATTTATTCATCAATGCCGAAAATCATTTAATTATACAATACGGAAATCGTTGGACTCCTCATAATTCAACTGGACAAAAGGAAGTATTTGATGTGATAACTTTTAAAACTGCTCCTTACAATAAATTAGATAAATCAGCAACGGTTCTGAAAAAAAAAAACTGGATTAACAAATATTTAGATGAAGATATTATTTATAAAATTGAACGTACGGACCCAATGCACCATACAAAGCATTCGTTTCAATTTGGTAATGATTCACATATATACACTATGCCTGAAAATAAACATCATTTGGTTTATTCCGAAAAAAATGGTCTTTACTTTGTTGAGGGTGATCAAACGATAAAAGTTCTCAATACTTCAGATCTTTTTACTGGGGATCAAGGTCGTATTAATTATTTTATTAAAGATGCTTTGGGAAACCTTTGGATCTGCATGCCACAAGGAGTTTATAAAATAAAATACAAAAAAAATTATTTTCATTCCTATTTCACAAATTCACAGCAAATTACATATCCTTGGCCACAGGCAAGGGGGATTTGGGCTGAAACAATCGCTGGAGCTCAACAGGCAGTTTATGCAAATGTAATGGCATCGGTTTTTTCCTCCAAAAACATCCACCAACAAAAATTATCAGCACCTGTATGGGGAATTTTATCGGCAAATAAAACACTATATGCGTTTGGATTTAATTTGTACGAGCTGGATCTAGAGTCTCTTAATATTGTGCGAGAAATAAATTGGATTGCACCAAATAAGGAATTATCATTGTGTGCGTATCAATATTCTGATTCTATTTTTTACGTTGGAACCTCCTCATCCATTTTTGCTTATAACCGCTTCACGCAAAAGAGATGGGTATTGCCGAAAATTTCAGTGAAAATTCCAATATTTAAGGAAGTTTATAGAATTACTAAAACATCAAAAGGAATTGTTGCAGTTGCTGAAAATGGTATTTATCTGATTAAAAATGGAAAAATAACAGATTATTTTGGATCTCAAACCAAAGATAAAAACAACTATCTACCAATTCAGTCCGCTCTAGATATACATGAGGATAATAACAATTGCTTGTGGATTGCCACAAATGGAGAGGGTTTAGTAAAGTGGGAATGGGACAAGTCAGGTTCAAATCAATCAACAATTTCGTATACAATTAAGGATGGATTACCTTCAATGATATTATATCGCATCGAAGAAGATAATTTTAATAATTTATGGATTAGTACAGACGAAGGTGTTATGAGGTTTAATTTAAAAACGGAACAAATTAAATTGTTTAAATCCGAGGATGGTCTTCCGCATAGTGAATTCAATCGGACATCCTCCTTCAAATCAAGTGAAGGTTGGATTTATTTTGGAGGTATGAATGGCGTTGTTGGATTTAACCCTGCAGATTTCAATCTAAAAAGCTTAAAGGTAAATATTCCATTTCATGTTGTAAGTATTACCAAATTTTCGAAAGATAAGGAGATCTCTGTTCTATGGTCTTTGAACAGGGTAAATCAAAGTATCGAATGGTTACCTTCCGACAAATTATTGAAAATTGACTTTGCATTATTGGATTATGAAGGAGGGAAAAAAAAGTTTGCCTATCGAATAAAGGGCGTTCAAAATGAATGGATATATACAAATGATCATAGTATAAGTATTGGAAATTTGCCCTATGGTTCGCATGTAATTGAAATCAAGGCACAACTCGAAGATGGAACATGGTTAACCAATCAGTTAAAAATTCCAATTAATGTTATAACACCTTTTTATTTACAGGCTTGGTTTATTGGACTTGTAAGCTTATTAATTATCTCTTTAGTAATTATTATCATTTGGTACAGAAGTAAATTACTGAAGGCACAAAATAGTAAACTTGAAAATTTGGTAACAAAAAGGACAGAGGACTTAAATTCGGCCCTCGGAGATAAAGATGTCCTCATGAAAGAATTGCATCATAGGGTTAAAAATAATCTGCAAATTATTACTGGATTATTGGAGCTTCAAAAAGCTCAAATGACTGATAAAAAAGCAATAGAAGCTTTAACTGAAGGTCAAATAAGGCTTTCAAGCATTGCCTTAATACACCAGAATTTCTATGGTGGAACCAATTTAGAAAGCATTTCCTTTAAAATATTTTTGACAGACTTACTAATTGCTGTGAAACAACTTTTTGAAAATGAGCAACGAATAATCGAATGTGTTATTCAAACAGATGACATACCAATAGATATTAATATCGCTATTCCACTGGGTTTAATTGTCAATGAACTACTCACAAATTCATACAAATACCTTCCAGCAGAACAGTTGGATAAAAAAATTGAAATCAACCTAACCGTATCGGAAAATGGCAAGTATGAATTTACCTACAAAGATAATGGACCAGGTTTACCACCCAATGTCAACTTTGAAAATTCACATACACTCGGCTTGAGATTGATCAGTGGATTATCAGAACAAATAAATGGCTCATTATTTTATAAATATGATGGTGGAAGTGTTTTCGTTATTCAATTTAAAGCTAAATCAACCAAATAGAAATTTCCATGGAGCGAATAAAAGTAGGTATTGTAGAGGATGAAATGATTATCGGAGATACAATTTGTTTGGCACTTCAAACCTTGAATTATAATTATTGTACACCGGCTCGATCATATGAAAAAGCAGTGTACATGTTAGAACATGAAAAACCAACTATTGTATTATTAGATATTAACCTAAATGCTGAGTTGGATGGGATTGATTTAGGGCATTTTATTAATGCAAATTATTCTATTCCAATTATCTATTTAACGGCGAATAGTGATAAGGCTACAATAGAGCGTTGTAAGGAAACCTTACCGAATGCTTTTCTTATCAAACCGTTTAGCAATGATGAACTCTATTCTGCTATTGAAATTGCCATGTTTAGTTATTCCCTCAAATCGTCCTCAGCCATAATTTCTAAAGACCAAGCATTAAGCAATGCGATTAAAAAGCATCAGCTAACTTCGCGAGAGGAAGAAATTATTCTTCTCATATTTGACGGCCTAAGACACAAAGAAATAGCTGACAGACTCTTTTTATCACTTACCACCGTGAAAAAACACATTTACAATATCTATCAGAAATTAGGCGTGCAATCCAGCATTGATGCATTGAATAAATTGCAAAATAAATAAATCTTGTTTCAAAAGTAATCTTGAATCATTAAATCACTGTTAGAGCAGAGGAATTATTCCAACCAATTGTAAGTATCTAAATGGGTAAATCTCCCTTTTTTTACTTGAATTTCACCTGAATAGAAACGGGTAAGTGATCCGAATATCCACCTAAATATTTCGTACCTACATAGGTTCGGAAAGGTTGTTTGTTTCCTTTGTATTCCTCTATTAAATAGGAAAATGAATTGATTTTACCTGAATTGGGTATCACTTTCAGTTTGCCTTTTTGAAATCCTGCCGATACCATGATATGATCCAATACATCCCATTCATTCTTGTATTGGTGAGTACCTCCAAATTCGCCAGATGCCTTACTAATCATTGGCGTAAGCTTTTCAGAAATTAATTTTGGTGCTTTATCAGATGGATGATCATTTAAATCTCCCATGAATACGATTTTCGCGTTCGAATTGACTTTTAAAACTGAATCAATAAACAAGCGTGCGCTTTCTGCAGCTTTAATGCGTTTTGGTTCGCTATCATCGGTTCTTCTACTCGGCCAATGATTTACCATCGCAAATAGTGTGTCTTTTGCTGCAACAAATTTCCCCCAAACAATATCCCTTGATTTAGGCTCTGTGTCACCCGGAAGCGTAAATCTAATTTTCCCTGAAGAAATTAATTTCAATTTACTCGTATTGTAGATAAAACCAACATCAATGCCTCTAGCATCTGGACTTTCGTGATGGACAACCCCGTAATTTGTTAACTGTTTATCTCCTGAAATGAGCGCTTTTAAAACGGCTTCATTTTCAATTTCACAAAAACCAACAAGAGCGGGGTAAGAAAGATCACCAAGTACTTTTCTTATGTGGCTTAATTTTTCCTCGTACCGATCTTTGGTCCACTGGTTTTTTCCTTCCGGTAAAAATTCTGAATCATCATTCGGACCGTCCTCGACATCGAAAAGGTTTTCTACATTATAAAAAGCAATTGTTTCTGTTTTCTTTTGGCTTATTGCACAACTTGAAATAAGGAATATGCATGCAAGGGAAATAATTCTGTTCATGAATAAGGTGTTAATTTAAGGTGATTCCAACCGGACAATGATCAGAACCGTGAATTTCATTTAATATAAAAGCATCGGTAACTTTACCGAGGTATGATTGAGATACTAAAAAGTAATCGATTCTCCAACCAATGTTTTTTTCTCGCGCACCGGCACGGTAACTCCACCAAGTATATTTATCAATCGCTTCCTTGTGAATGTATCGGAATGTATCCATCAAACCATGGGTAGTAAATGCGTCCATGCCATCAATTTCTTCTTGCATGAACCCAGCTGATTTATTGTAATTGGCTTTTGGTCTTGCCAAATCAATTGCTTTGTGTGCCACATTAAAATCGCCACATACAATCACAGGTTTAATTTTTTCTAAGTTCTTTAAAAACGATAAAAAGTCACGATCCCATGTTTGTCTATATCCTAATCTGGCCAGTTCACTACCTGAATTGGGAACGTATACATTAACCAGAAAAAATTCATCATACTCAGCACAAATAGTTCGTCCTTCCTTGTCATGTTCTTCTATTCCAATATGATAGGTGATATTGTGTGGTTTTGTTTTGGTTAAGATTGCTGTCCCGGAATATCCTTTTTTGTCCGCTTCATGCGCAAAAACATGATATTCGCTCAAAGAGGCTACCGTTTCTTTAACTTGATCAACCGTTGCTTTTGTTTCTTGTAAACAAATTATATCAGCGTTGATCCGTTGCATATCTTGAAGAAAAGATTTTCCTGTAATAGCTCGGATTCCATTAACGTTAAATGAAATGATTTTCATTGTTTTTTAGTGTAAAATTAGGGTTTTAATTTACAAAAAGCGTACTTTTGCGCCCGTAAAAATGAAAAGATTTTCAAAAATACTATGTCTACTGATTGTTACTCTTTTGAGTGCAAATTCTATTCTTGCGCGTTCTCCAATTAAGCTACGGCAGCCAATAGATATAAATCTTGGAAATGTAGATATGGATGTTTCAGATAATCATCCCCTCAACAAGAAAATTGGAAATCGGTTCTCTAATGGTCGTATTTTCAGAGTTAATTCTGGTTTTAAAATTACATCAGGTAATTTTTTTGAGAAAATTTGCATCATTCAATTTTACAAAAGTAATTATACGCTTTCAGAAAAAGTTCTGAGGGATTCATTGTTAACGTATAATTCTAAATTATATATTTCTCTTCGAGTTATTCGAATTTAGTAATACTTCAGTTATTGTAATTGAGTATTAATTTAAATTTTTGAATAATGAAATCTTCCTTGTTCAGCCAAATTTTGGCTGTTTTCTTTATTCTGTTTTTTGTAGAAAATAGTTCTGCCAATGAAATAGATTCTATGCGTTTTTTTCCAGAGAGCGATTCGCTTAAACAAAAAAACAATTTTTTTAATCTCCGATTTTATTCGGACGTCAACTATGCATTTGATTTAAACCGTGAAAACGATAATGATAGGCCTTTTGGTTCCAATCCCTTGCATGTAAATCAATTTGATATTGGCTATTCTTTTCTTGAAGCATCCGTTCATACAAACCGTTTTCGCTCCACGTTTGCTATGAATCATGGTGGAGTGGTGGATAAAATGTATGAAAGCGAACCTATGCTATTAAAACGAATTCGAGAACTAAGTTCAGAATTTGAATTGAAGGAAAATCTAGGTTTAGAGGTAGGTATTATGCCTGCTTTTTATGGGTATGAAGGCTTTATCAATAAAGAAAATTGGTTCCTGTCGCGTGCTGTGATGACTGATTTTGCTCCCGATTTTGATCTGGGTGCGCGGTTGAATTATCAGTATAAAAATTGGAAATTTAAACTTCAAGTTGCCAATGGATGGCAAACATTGCGTGAAACCAATCACAATAAATCCTTAGGTGCTTTAATCCGTTATGAAACTGAAAAATTGATTGTTAATTGGGGAACGATGACAACCAATGAATCGAAGATTGAGAGTCTTAATTTGAGACGCTATTACAGTAATTTCTTTACGCAATTTAATTTGTCAGAACGAAATAGTCTCGCCGTATTATGGGATATAGGGTGTCAACGTGATTCTTTCGCCATAGAAACGTTTAATTTATGGACTTCAGCATCGATATACTATCGCTATAAATTGAATGAAACTTGGACTTTTGCTACTCGTATTGAAAGTTTTTACGATCCTCACCAAATTATTCCAGAAGTTAAAACCAATACGATACATGGTTTCCAATTCATTGGAGGTTCTTTAGGAATAGATTATAATATTAATGAGCATTCCGTATTAAGATTTGAATGCCGCTATGCCAGTTCCAAGGACCCAGTATATCCATATAAGGATGGTACATTGAAGAATAATGACCTACTTTTTATTCTTTCGGCACAATTTGATTTACATTGGAAAAAAATTCCAATTGGGCATTAAAATTTGATTTGTATTCCTAAAAAACTAAGGGGTAGCAATTTAATTTGTTGCCCTTTTTTATTAAAATATCCAGCGTTTGTGTTATCCGTCAATGCTTTGGTTTCGAAACGAAAAGTTAAGTGATTTGTCAGGTTATAACGCAATCCTAAACTGAGTCCACTGCAATTGAATCCGGGTGTGTTGGCTTGAACAAGTTGAATATTGTGCGGGTCAACAAAATGTTCAAAGCGACTATTCAAGAATAAGTTATCTTGGATTTTAAATTCTCCAGAAAAATTGAACTGACCCCAGGGCAAGAATTTAGTTTCTTTTTGTTGCATTCCTATATATCCACAGCTGAGGAGTTTAACATTTTTCGAAGTGAATATCCAGCTCATTTCCGTAAAAAAACGATACCCAAACAACGGATTTTGGTTGCTTTTTTCATTGCCGTGATATGTCGTCCAGCTGACGTAATGTTTGTTTTTTGTATATTCCAATTGTGTACCTAATGAAGGTATTTTCTTTTGGAAATCGATGTGTTGCCAACCATTTAGTAAGAAAAAAGTCAAATTAAAGTGGGTAGAAAGTTTCTTTTTATAACGTGCACCTAGTAAGTAATAAGGCACATATTCCGGTGCTAATGCTCGTGTCATGAATGTTTGCTCCCATCCTTTGGCAAATTCATAGGTATATGGAGAGGAAAAAACACCAACATCTAACCATTCATCCTTCTTCTTATTTGGTTTAAAACCAACATATCCTTCGTAAATCCATCGTGACCATTTTTTTTCTCCTGCATAATTCGAATTCATGTAGCTTCCGAATCCTGGACTAAACTGAAAACGAATTCGATTAGTTGGTTTGTAGCTTATTTCAACAAGTGCTAAATTTATCGTGGGTTCACCAAGGACGTTGTTTGAAACATAAAGCGGAATTTGCTTGCTTTCTACATCGTTAAGCTGCATTCCAAAATAATAATCGATGCCACCATGAATTTGAAGGGATGAATCTAGTTTATGAGATTGGCAATTACCAGATGTCAGGTTGAAAAGAAAAAAAACAAGAAAGAAAAAGCGCATGAATTAATTGAGGAAAATACGTTTAACAACTGGATTTAATGATGCATTTAACACCAAGAACAATCCTCCTTTAGCAGTAAGATAAAGTTCAAGTTTGGTGTCACAAGAATTTAATGTTTTGAAAGGGATTTTTTCTCCTGAAACCGAGTAAATTTCAATCATATCGGTTGACAATTTATCATTACTGAAATTAATTTCAATCAGATTTTCTCCTGTTTGTTTGACTGTAAAATTGTTTTCATCAAATTCTTGAACTTGAACTGTATTTATTGTGATTAACTGCACTACTGTATCCGAACCGCACGCTCCAGTACCAACTAACTCAACCGGAAAAACACCATTGTAACCAAAAGTATGCGATGGGTTTTGCTCATTGGAATAAAAATCATCTCCAAAACTCCAACTATACGTGTTTACGTAGTCTCCTGTCCCTTGAAATTGTATTTCTACCGAACTAGATCCTGTAACATAAGTGAAGTTAACTTGAGCCAAGGAATCATGGTGCTTTAATCGCCAGGTTGAAACACTGTCCAAAACGGTTAAAGCAGCAATATTTTGCAACGTTGTGGCAGTCAGTTGATCTAAGCCAGCCAAATAACTTGCCCCAACTGGACTTTTTTTAAGAATTGAACTATAAAATACACAAGCATTTAAATAGGTGCCAGCTACACTTGGATGGGAGCCATCAGCCGAGAATAAATTGATTGTGGGATAGTTGTCAATAGTATATTTCCAGGCAGGACCAGCAGCGGCAACGCTGGAATGTGAGGAATCGGCAATGCGTAAGTAAGCGTCTCTCAATCGCTTGTTCATTTTGTTGAATGTATTGATAGAATCCCATTGAGGATCTCCATTTTGTCTACCCCAAGTCATGAAATACTGAACCTGCGTACAAGCGGTATTGGCATAAACAGAATCAGCTAATTGAACAGCATAGGGTAGGGTAGCCGTATTTACTTGACCATAAGGAAAACTAGCTTCTTGACTTTGGCCTTGTAAAATCACGTAATCCCATGGCTGAGCATGTATTTTTTGATTGGTCAGCGGGTCGTTAACATGATTTTGAAACGTAAATCCACCGTTTGTTTTGGAGTCAACGGTTGTAATATCACCTAAAGATAAAGCTAAGTTTTTAAAGGTATTTGGTAAATCATTCGTATAAACATAGCTATTACCAATAAATAATACAGAAACACTATCTTGCGCAATGCTATGCGAGGATATTATAATTAAGACCAAACTAAGTAATGTTTTCATATCCTTTTTTATTGTAAATTTAAACCTACATTTTTAAATATGCGCTATTTCACTCTTATTTTAATTTCTTTTTTTTCCTCATTTGGTTTTTCTCAATTCCAGTTTAATTTCAGGGATAGCATTCCTATTTTTAAAAATGGTATTGAGTTAAGTCTGCCATGGGCAGGGGGATTAAATTACGCGCAGGTTTCAGATATTGACGTTGATTTTGATGGTGATATGGATTTGCTGGTATTTGACCGTAGTAATGATCAAATTCGTTTATTTGAAAACGCTCAAGAAAATGGCATCCGTTTTTACAAGTTTAATCCGCAAGGTTATTTGTTATTTCCGTCTGATATCAGGTATCGTGTTCATTGTATTGATTACAACGGAGATGGTAAGAATGATTTGTTTACATACGGAATTGGAGGGGTTAAGGTATACAAAAACACGGGAAATAGTTCAACTGGTTTAACCTGGGAATTGGCTAAAAATTTACTTTATTCTGATAACTGGGGAACTCAATTGAATTTATATGTAAGCTCTGCTGATATCCCGGCAATTATAGATGTAGATAATGATAGCGATATAGATATTTTAACCTATCACATAAGCGGGGAATATTTGCAATATCACAAAAACCTAAGTCAAGAATTGTATGGGCATTCAGATTCACTGGTGTATCAGCTGAAAAATGAATGCTGGGGCGGATTTCGTGAAGACGTTAATTCGAATACTGTTTTTTTAAATGATCAAACATCTCCCTGTCAAGCTGGCAATGTTCCCAATGCTGAATTGAAACCAATGAATCAGGAAAAGGCACATTCAGGTTCAACCGTTTTAGCACTGGATTACGATGGGTCAGGAGTCAAAGATTTGATTTTAGGAGACGTGGCTTATCCTTCCCTAAATTTATTACTAAATGGAGGAACTTCTGTTAATTCAAACTCATTAATGGTTTCAGCAGACCCAAATTTTCCTACGAATTCAACCCCCGCTTCTATGCAACTTTTTCCCGCGGCTTATTGGGTTGATGTAGATTTTGATGGGAAAAAAGATCTATTGGTCGCGCCAAATGCAAAAAATGTATCTGAGAATGAAACAAGTTTATTAAAGTACAAGAATTCATCTACGAATACGAATCCAAATTTTATATACGAAACAAAATCTTTTTTGCAAGAAGATATGATTGAGCACGGAACAGGTTCCATTCCAATACTAGTTGATATTGATAATGACGGCTTGGAGGATTTGTTTGTGGCCAATTTTTTTGCTTATAAGCCGAGTTTATCCAAAGAAAGTAGAATTGCCTTTTACAAGAATACAGGTACAATAAATAATCCAATTTTTAATTTCATAGATTCGGATTTTCTTAATTTATCCCAGTCAAATTTAGGATTGAGAATGGTGCCAACCTTTGGAGATCTCGATAATGATGGAAAAAAAGACATGATCATAGGATTAGAAAATGGTTCAGTTTCGTATTTTAAAAACACCTCAGTCGGGTCTTTCTTAACTTTTGCTGCACCTGTTCAAAATGTAACTGATAATTTAGGTCAAGTCATTAATGTTGGTCAGTATGCAGCGCCTCAGTTGTTTGATTTAAATTCAGACGGCAAATTAGATTTAATCATTGGAAAGAAAACAGGTGAAATTGTCTATTATGAGAATAGCGGAACTACTATCGCCCCGATATTTGAGCTTAAGAATCCAATTTTGGGGGGAGTTGATGTATCAACGACGGTTTCGCCTGATGGATTTGCTACGCCACACTTTTTTAGCTACTTGGATACAAATTATTTATTGGTGGGCTCATTATCTGGCGCAAGTTATTTTTACAAAGGAATAGATGATCATCTCGCTACAGATTCTACCTTTGAGTTAGTTTCGCCTGATTTCTTGGGTCAAATGAAAAATGTTGGTGCCTATAGTGCTTGTGCTATTGGTGATATTGACAACGATAATAAATTAAATTTATTTATAGGGCAGGATTTAGGCGGATTATTTCATTTGGAACACGATAGTTCCAGTTCAATTGGTTTAGAGGAAGCAAATCTTAATGAACCTAAAGTACAGATTTATCCAAACCCTACAAACGGAAAAATTGTGGTTGAGTTGTTGAATCTTGAACCAAATTTTCAAATAGAAATTTATTCCACTTTGGGAAGTAAGCTTTCAGAATTTACATTGAATACGATAAGTAATGTGATAGATATAAGTTCATTACCAAACGGAATTTATATTGTTTATGTGCCAACAATAGGTAGATCAATCAAAATAAACAAGCAATAAAAAAAGCCTCCATAAAATGAAGGCTTTAATCTATTTGGTACAAACTGAATGTTACTTAGCAGCAACTTTAAAGTTCTTTTTCTCTCTAATTCTTGCTGATTTACCAGTTCTTTCTCTGAAGTAGAATATACGCGCTCTACGAACGTAACCTCTTTTCACGACAGTAATTTTATCAATAAAGGGAGATGTTACAGGAATAATTCTTTCAACTCCGATATTTCCAGACATTTTACGAATTGTAAAAGTTTCAGTTGATCCAGATCCTCTACGTTGAATTACAACTCCTTGAAATTGCTGAACACGTTCTTTGTTTCCTTCTTTAATTTTATAAGATACAATCACAGTATCTCCAGCGCCAAATTTCGGTAAGTTGTTTGCTTCAACTAATTCGTTTTCAATCTCTTTAATTAAATCCATGACCTTTATGATTAAATATCCCTCAACTAAGGGGGTGCAATATTAAGAATTTATTGTCAGGAAACAAAATAAAATGGAATATTTTTATTTAAAAAGATAAATTTACAAAATGGCATAATCTTTTCTCTAAATTTAGCTCATTTTAAGTCATTTGCAGATGAAATTTTTTCTTTTTTTAGCGTTTTTATCATTCATTGAGATTTCATTTTCGCAAATCACGAAAGAAAATCAGGAAGAAATTGCATTAGTTGATCCTGATATTCCAGCAGTGTTTCCGGGAGGTGAAGTAGAGCTTCTGAAATTCATTAAAGAAAACCTAAAATATCCGGATACTTGTATCGCATTGGAAGCAAAAGGGCGCGTATTCTTGAGATTTGTGGTAGAAACAGATGGAAGCATTACGAATATTGAAGTTGAAAAAAATTCAACAGGCTGTGATCAATTTGCAATAGCTTGTATGGAAATTTTAAGTTCGATGCCAAAGTGGGAACCAGGAGGAACCCAAGATTTAAAAGAGGGCGACTTTGAACCGAAGCGCATTACTTATAGATTACCCATTCTGTACAACCCAAACAAGCCTTAAAAATGAATACATTCAAAACAGCCTTTTTAGTGGCATTATCAACTTTTGCATTTAGTTCCTTTTCTCAAAGTAATGATGAGATAGAAATAGATGAAATAGATGATAATGAGTTTATAGATCATTATGGTATTTCGGACGCTTCATTTCCGGGTGGTGTTGATAGCCTTGTACAGTTCTTAAAAGATAATATGAAATACCTTGATACATGATATCCTTGAGTGCAAATGGACGTGTTTATATGCAGTTTTTTGTAGAGATAGATGGAAGTATCACTCACATTTCAACTATGAAAAACAATACAGGATGTGATCAAATCTCTATTGAATGTATTCGTGTTCTAAGTTCTATGCCAAAATGGATTCCCGCTGAAGAAAATGGAATTAAAAAGAGGGTAGCTTGTAGAATCCCCATTAACCTAAAATACGAATAATTGAATTAATTTTACTTTAATATGCGAAACTGCCTTGTATTACTCTTCTCTTTGTTTTTAACCTTTGAATCCATTGCTCAAAAAGCGGAAGATATTACGATTAAAGAAGATAGTGTTGTCGAATTTCCAGATATTGAACCTTCTTTTCCTGGTGGTGAATTGGAACTTCAAAAATTTTTTGCAGAGAATTTAAAATTTCCGGTAGATTGTATGGACAGCAATTTCTATGGACGAATTGAAATGAAATTTATTGTTGAAAAAGATGGCAGTATTTCAACGATTCAAATAAATGAAAAACAATTAGGTTGTGCCCAGTTGGTTAATGAAGCTAAAAGAGTTTTAATGTTAATGCCCAAGTGGATTCCAGGAGAAGTTCAAGGTGTAAAAAAACGAGTAAGAGTCATTCTGCCGTTAAATATTAAGCTAAATTAAATTAGTAAACTATCAATTAGGAAATAAATAGTATCGAATTAATCTTTTGGAATAACAAAAACCTTGAAGCGTAATTTCTCTCTTTTTCTTTTAGTATTCGTCGCAAAATAAATCACTCTATCTTGATAAAAATATTTCCCCCGGGTGTCAAATGAAACTTCAATCAATGCAGTTTCATTGGGCTGAATTGGCATGGCAGGAAGTTGTACATCGGTACAAGTACATTCTGCTTCAAAACCGGAGATAGTTAAGGGAGCATCCCCTGTATTTTTAATAGTGAAGCGATAATTCAATTTTTCTCCCTCCATTGTTTTTGGAAACCGCACTACTTTTGTGGGTGCATAAAAAACCGCCCGTTGTAAAAATACAGGGGCGGTAATAAGAAGTAAAATTGTTAAAAATGCTAGCTTCAATTTACAATTAGTTATTTGTTGGAGCACCAGAATTATTTGAAGGTACACCGCTATCTGGAGCAGGCATCACTTCTCCTTTAATTCTTACTGTAACGATACCGCCTTCAACATTAACTGCATTGGAAGTAATTGTCACTGACTTGTTTATTGCGCCTGGACGATTCGTGTCATATTTAACTTTGATTGAAGCAGAAGCTCCTGGAGCAATTGGTTCTTTCGGCCATTCTGGTACTGTACATCCACAAGAACCTTTAGCGTTTGATATTACCAAAGCTTCATTTCCTTCGTTTGTAAATTCAAATGTACAAGCGCCGTCACCACCGTATTTTACGGTTCCATAGTCATGCACTTCTTTATTGAATTTGATTTTTGCACCTTTAGAAACTTCTACTTGAGCTACTGCATTTCCAGAAATGAAACTACCAGCTAAAACAAGTCCAAATGATAAAAATAAATTTTTCATAGTTTTTTTAATTTTAAATTATTGATTCAAAAATAATGTATTCTTTGATTTCAAATTGGTTTTTAACACAACATTAACAAAATTATTTTTTCTTGAAATTTATTGGTTCATCTATTGTTTTTAAGCGAGACTCAATTTCTTTTTTCTCCTCTAAAGATGTTTGAGAATCAGCCAAAAGCAATTTGTAGTAATAGTTCAGTTTCGCTGTGCTTCTATTTTTAATAGATTGATCATACATGTAGATCAAATTTTGAATCGTCATTTTTCTAAATTTAGATTTTGGATACTTCAAAATCAAGGTATCACCGTATTGTTCTTGAATGGCAATGTGTTTTGCGTGACCAATAGGAAATCCTGTTTCGGTAGAACAAATAGCAAACAAGCAAGAATCTGCTTTTGGATCCTTTGGGAACTTTGTGTAGAATTCAGTGAGTTTAGAGAAATAGGTCATGTAGTGAATGTTTTTGGCTTTATTCGCATTCTTCTTACTATACAACGAATCCTCTGCGTCCTTAACATCGTTCCATAAATCAACTTTCACATTGCCACTTTTACTTTTTTTAGTCGGTTTAGTACTTGATTGATCATTTGAACAGCCGACAAGCGTAACGACAAATAGTAAGATTGCTATTTTTTTCATTTTTTAACAGGGAATTTCATTTTGTAATCAATGTCAACAATTCCTTTCGAAATGTTGGTCAATCTTTTTTGAAGTAACTTTCTTTTCAACACGGATAAATGATCGGTAAAAAGGACTCCTTCTATATGGTCATATTCGTGTTGAATTATTCGTGCAGCATAACCGCTAAAAGTTTCTTCATGACATTCCCAATTTTCATCGTAATAACTTATTTGAATTATCTCTTGGCGATAGACATCTTCTCGTATTTTAGGAATAGACAAACACCCCTCATTAAACGCCCATTCATCACCCGTTTCACTAGTAATAATTGGGTTAATAAATGTTTTTTTAAAGTTTAAAATCCCTTCAGCTCTTGGATCTAATTCCTCTTCTTCATCTTCCTCTGCAAATGGGCTACCATCAACGATAAATAATCTAATGCTTTTACCGATTTGTGGGGCCGCTAATCCTACTCCTTTTGCCTTGTACATGGTTTCGAACATGTTTTCGATTAATTGGTGTAGATCCGGGTAAGATTGATCAATTTCAATCGCTATTTTTTTCAATACAGGATCGCCATAGGCAACGATGGGAAGTATCATGTTTAAGGTAGTGTTTTTTAGACAAATTTACGGTTTATTTTATTTTTCATTTCGAATTGATAATTTATTTGACTTTTTATCTTTAAATGGAAGTTAAAACAGATTAATTTGAACAGATAACTGCTTGTTTTTCAATAAAAATGCCCTGTAATTCAAAAAAAAAGCAATATTTTTTTAACAAGCACTTGTAAATAAGAATAAATACAGTATCTTTGCACCCCCAAAAGTGTGAAAAGTAAAATTATAATAAGATAAAAAGTTTTTATGCCTACAATTCAACAGTTAGTTAGGAAAGGAAGGACTTCGGTAGTAAAAAAGAGTAAGTCTGCTGCTTTAGATTCTTGTCCACAGCGCAAAGGAGTATGTGTGCGTGTTTACACGACAACTCCAAAAAAACCAAACTCTGCTATGCGTAAAGTAGCAAGGGTGCGTTTAACGAATGGCAAAGAGGTGAATGCTTATATCGGAGGAGAAGGCCACAATCTTCAAGAGCACTCGTTGGTATTGGTTAGAGGTGGAAGAGTTAAAGATTTACCAGGTGTTAGATATCACATTGTTCGTGGTGCTGAGGATACAGCGGGTGTTCAAGGAAGAACTCAAAGAAGATCTAAGTACGGGACAAAAAGACCTAAACAAAAATAATAATAAAGTATTTTTCGCAAGATGAGAAGAAGAAAAGCCAAAAAAATAACGATACTACCAGATCCGAAATTTAATGATGTGGTTGTTACAAAGTTTGTAAATAACTTAATGTTAGATGGAAAGAAAAGCCTTGCTTTTAGAATTTTTTACGATGCAATTGAAATTGTAGATAAAAAAATCGAAGATCAAGAAGGTTTAGATGTATGGCGTAAAGCTGTTGAAAATGTAACTCCATCTGTTGAGGTAAGAAGTCGCAGGGTTGGAGGAGCTACATTTCAAATTCCTACACCTGTGAGAGAGGAAAGAAAAGCATCATTAGCAATGAAATGGTTGATTGGATATTCTCGCAAGAGAAACGAAAAAACAATGGCTCAAAAATTGGCTTCTGAAATTATCGCCGCTTCTAAAGAAGAAGGAGCTGCATTCAAGAAAAAAGAAGATACAATAAGAATGGCTGAAGCTAATAAGGCATTTTCACATTTTAGATTTTAATAGAAATGGCAAGAGATCTTAAATATACAAGGAATATTGGTATCGCTGCTCACATCGATGCGGGTAAAACAACTACAACAGAGCGTATTTTATTTTACAGTGGTGTTAGCCATAAAATAGGTGAAGTACATGATGGTGCTGCTACTATGGATTGGATGGAGCAAGAGCAAGAACGAGGAATTACCATTACTTCTGCTGCAACAACTTTGGATTGGAATTATAGAGGTCAAGTGTATCACATGAACATCATTGATACGCCAGGACACGTTGATTTTACTGTTGAGGTAAATAGATCATTACGCGTTCTTGATGGATTAGTATTTTTGTTCTCTGCGGTTGATGGTGTGGAACCTCAATCTGAAACAAACTGGCGTCTAGCAAACAATTATAATGTTCCTAGAATTGGTTTTGTAAACAAAATGGATCGTCAGGGAGCAGACTTTTTAATGGTTTGTAAGCAAGTGAAAGAAATGCTTGGAAGTCATGCATTACCTTTACAGATTAATATTGGAGAAGAGGATAACTTTAAGGGAGTTGTTGATTTGATTAACTTTAAAGGGATTGTTTGGAATGAAGATGATTTTGGAATGACTTTTCAAGAGGTTGAAATTCCGTCTGATATTATTGATGATGCTCGTCGTTTAAGAAGTGAATTGCTTGAGGCAGTTGCAGAGTTTGATGAGACTCTGATGGAGAAGTTTTTCGAGGATGAAAATTCTTTAACTGAGAGAGAAATATTAACAGCTTTAAGAGCGGCTACTATTTCTGGTAAAGTTGTTCCAATGATGTGTGGTTCTTCTTTCAAAAACAAAGGGGTTCAAGCGATGCTTGATATGGTAATGGAAATCTTACCTTCTCCTATGGATATTGAAGGAATTACAGGTATCAATCCTAAAACAGATGAAGAAGTGACTAGAAAGCCTTCGTATGATGAGCCTTTTTCTGGTCTTGCATTTAAAATTGCTACTGATCCTTTTGTAGGAAGACTTTGTTTCGTTCGAGCTTACTCAGGTAAGTTAATCGCTGGTTCATATGTGTTGAATACAAGATCAGATAACAAAGAGCGTATTTCAAGGATTTTTCAAATGCACGCCAATAAACAAAACCAAATTCCTGAATTAGGAGCTGGTGATATTGGAGCTGTAGTTGGATTTAAAGATATTAAAACTGGGGATACATTGTGTGCGGAGAATGCACCAATCATCCTAGAGTCTATGGTGTTTCCTGAGCCTGTAATTGGATTGGCAATTGAACCCAAAACTCAAGCAGATACAGATCGTTTATCAATAGGCTTATCTAAATTGTCTGAGGAAGATCCAACTTTCCGTGTTAATACTGACGAGGAAACTGGTCAAACGATTATTAGTGGAATGGGTGAGCTTCATCTTGAAATAATTGTAGATCGATTGAAACGAGAATTTAGGGTGGAAGTTAACCAAGGTGCACCTCAAGTGGCATATCGTGAGAATATCACTCAAGGTGTCGATCATAGAGAGGTTTTCAAAAAGCAGTCTGGTGGTCGTGGTAAATTTGCTGATATCGTTGTTAAAATTTCACCACAAGATAACATAGAAAAAGTGGGTCTTGAATTCGTTAACAGTATTAAAGGTGGTAATATTCCTAGAGAATTTATTCCTTCTGTTGAGAAAGGTTTCAAGGATTCAATGAAAAATGGTGTTTTGGCAGGGTTTCCTGTTGATGCAATGAAAGTAGAATTAATTGATGGTTCATTCCACGCAGTCGATTCAGATTCATTATCTTTTGAACTTTGTGCGAAAATGGCTTATAGGTCAGCTTTAAAAAATTGTCGACCTGTTTTATTGGAGCCGATCATGAATTTAGAAGTTGTTACCCCTGAAGAAAACATGGGTGATGTAGTAGCTGATTTAAATAGGAGACGCGGTATGATGAAAGGTATGGATGATAGGGCAGGGGCTAAAGTTCTTAAAGCGGATGTTCCATTATCAGAAATGTTTGGTTATGTAACGCAATTAAGAACTATAACATCAGGTCGTGCTAACTCTTCAATGGAGTTCTCGCATTATGCAGAAGCTCCAAAAAATGTATCTGAGGATGTAGTATCAAAAGTGAAAGGTTAGGTAATAGCTTAATTTAAAAGACAATGAGCCAAAAAATAAGAATAAAATTAAAATCGTACGATCACAACTTAGTTGATAAATCTGCGGAAAAAATTGTTAAAACAGTTAAATCTACTGGTGCGGTAGTTAGTGGACCAATTCCATTACCAACCAACAAAAAGATCTTCACCGTGTTACGTTCTCCACACGTTAACAAGAAGGCGCGTGAGCAATTTGAATTGAGCTCGTACAAAAGATTATTGGATATTTATAGTTCTTCATCCAAGACAGTTGATGCTTTGATGAAACTTGAATTGCCTAGTGGGGTGGATGTTGAGATAAAAGTTTAATTAATAATAACGTAGAAATGCCAGGAATTATTGGAAAAAAAGTTGGTATGACTAGTATCTACAGTGCCGAGGGTAAGGCGTTACCATGCACAATTATAGAAGCTGGTCCTTGCGTAGTAACGCAAGTTAAAACAACTGAAAGAGATGGATATGAAGCTATCCAGTTGGGATTTGGAATTCGTAAGGAGAAAAATACAACCAAAGCTTTGATGGGTCATTTTAAGAAAGCGAACACTGATCCTAAAATGAAGTTAGTTGAATTCGAAGGATTTAATAATTTAGGTCTAGGTGATTTAGTGAATGTAGCAGTTTTTGAAGAGGGTGAATTTGTTGATGTTACTGGTACTTCTAAAGGAAAAGGTTTCCAAGGTGTTGTTCGTAGACATCACTTCGCTGGTGTAGGTCAAGCTACTCATGGTCAACACAATAGATTACGTGCTCCTGGTTCGATTGGTGCTTGTTCATATCCTGCTCGTGTATTTAAAGGAATGCGGATGGCTGGACAAATGGGTAATAAGCGAGTGAATCAGTCGAATTTACAAATCTTGAAAGTTTTAACTGAAAGAAATATAATTATAGTTAAAGGTTCAATACCTGGTGCTAAAGGTTCAACAGTAACAATTAAGAAGTAATGGAATCTAAAATATACAATGTAAAAGGAGAAGTTACTTCAAATAAAGTAACATTATCAGATGATGTTTTTGGAATTACTCCGAATGATCATGCTATTTATCTAGATGTTCGTTTGCATTTAGCAAATCGTCGTCAAGGAACACATAAATCAAAGGAAAGAAACGAGATTTCTGGTTCAACTAGAAAATTGAAAAAACAAAAAGGTACTGGTGGAGCAAGAGCGGGTAGTGTTAAATCTGGAACGCGTGTAGGTGGAGGCCGTATTTTTGGACCTAGACCTCGAAACTATGAATTCAAATTGAATACGAAAGTTAGACGTTTAGCTAGAAAATCCGCTTTTTCATATAAAGTTCAAAATGATGCTTTGATGGTTTTGGAAGATTTGAATTATGATTTACCAAGAACAAAGGATTTTATTTCACTAGTTTCTTCGTTGAAATTAGATAATGAAAAAGTATTATTGATATTGGGGTCAAAAAATGATCCAGTATATCTTTCTGCTCGTAACCTTAGTAAGGTAAAAGTCGTAACCGCTGATTCTGTAAACACTTTTGATGTATTAAATGCTAAAAAAGTTGTTCTTTCAGTAAGTTCAATTGAAAAGTTAGAAACTATTTTGAATTAATAGTAAGAAATGAAGACAATAATAAGAAAACCGATTATCACTGAAAAAGCGACATCTCTAACTGAAAAGAGAAATAGCTATACATTTGAAGTGGATTTTAAATCGAATAAATTAGAAATTAAAGGTGCTATCGAGAAGTTGTACAATGTGCGTGTCACAGACGTTCGTACAATGAATTATGGTGGTGGTGTATCATCTGTGAAATATACAAATAAAGGTATAGTTGAACAAAAAAGTAAACAGTGGAAAAAAGCTGTGGTTACTGTTGCAGATGGTCAATTTATAGAATTGTTTAACAATTATTAATTGAGAGATGAGTTTAAAGAAATTTAACCCAATAACTCCTGGACAACGTCATAAAGTTGTTATGGAATTGACCGATATTACAGCGTCTAAACCCGAGAAGAGTCTTTTAGCCTCTAGAAAGAAATCTGGTGGTAGAAATAACACTGGTAAAATGACAATGCGTTATATCGGTGGTGGGCACAAGCAAAAATACCGTATAGTTGATTTTAAAAGGGACAAACATGGTATTCCGGCAACTGTTAAAACAATAGAATACGATCCAAATAGAACTGCAAATATTGCTCTTTTGTTTTATGCTGATGGAGAGAAACGATATATCATCGCTCCAAATGGCTTGAAAGTGGATGATACAGTTGTTTCTGGTCCAGGTTCCGCTCCGAATGTTGGTAACGCTTTATTATTGAAAGAAGTTCCTTTGGGAACGGTGATTCATAATATTGAATTACAACCCGGTAAAGGTGGTTCGATTGCAAGAGGGGCAGGAACATATGCACAATTGAGTGCTCGTGATGGTAAGTATGCAATCGTTAAATTACCTTCAGGGGAGTCAAGAATGATTTTAATTACTTGTTTAGCTACTATAGGGTCTGTTTCGAATTCTGAACATAATCTTGAGGTTTCTGGTAAAGCCGGTAGATCTAGATGGTTAGGAAGACGTCCTAGAGTCCGAGGGGTTGTTATGAATCCTGTGGATCACCCAATGGGAGGAGGTGAAGGAAGAAATTCTGGAGGTCACCCTCGTTCAAGAAATGGTATGCCTGCGAAAGGTTACAAAACGAGAGCTCCTAAAAAGCAATCAAGTAAATTTATTTTAGAGAAAAGAAAATAATAGATAAAGTATGAGTCGTTCCTTAAAAAAACCGCCATTTGTTCATTATAAATTGATGAAAAGAGTAGACGATGCTCAGGCTAATCAAAGTAAAAGTGTTATTAAAACTTGGTCAAGAGCCTCAACAATAACACCTGAATTTGTTGGACTTACATTCGCAGTGCACAATGGAAATAAATTTATTCCTGTTTTTGCAACAGAAAATATGGTTGGACATAAATTGGGGGAATTTTCTCCGACAAGAAATTTCAGGGGTCATGCTGGAAATAAAAAAGATAAAAAACGATAGAATTAGAACTCATGGGTGCTAGAAAACGTATAAAAGCAGAACAGATTAAAGAACAAAACAAGCAGATAGCTTTTGCTCGTTTGAATAATTCTCCAATTGCTCCGCGAAAAATGAGATTAGTTGCTGATTTGATCAGAGGCTTGGAAGTAAATAAGGCGTTGAATATTCTTCAACATAATGCCAAGGATGCTTCAACCAGTCTAGAGAAATTATTAAGATCAGCTTTGGCTAATTGGGAACAAAAAAATGAAGGTAAAAGTATCGAAGAAGAAAATTTAGTTGTTAAGACAATTCAAGTTGACGGCGGTACAATGCTGAAAAGAATTCAGCCTGCGCCGCAAGGCAGGGCTCATAGAATTAGAAAAAGGTCAAACCATGTCACAATCATTGTTGATAGTGCAATTTAAGTAAGAGAAATGGGACAAAAAACAAATCCAATAGGAAATAGATTAGGCTACATTCACGGATGGGAATCTAATTGGTATGGAGGTAAAGATTACAAAGATAAAATAGTTGAAGATGATCAAATTAGAAAATATCTTTTTGCCCGTCTTGCTAAAGCTAGTATTGCAAAAGTAATTATTGAAAGAACACTCAAATTAATCACTGTTACAATTAACACAGCTCGACCAGGTGTGATCATTGGTAAAGGTGGACAAGAAGTTGATAAACTGAAAGAAGAGCTTAAGAAAATCACGAATAAAGAAATTCAAATAAATATTTTTGAAGTTAAACGTCCTGAATTAGATGCTCGTTTAGTTGCTGATGGTGTTGCAAGACAACTAGAAGCAAGAATTTCATTTAGAAGAGCTATTAAAATGTCAATTGCTTCCACAATGAGAATGGGTGCGGAAGGGATAAAAATAAAAATTTCAGGTAGATTGAATGGAGCAGAGATGGCTCGTTCAGAAATGTATAAAGAGGGTAGAATACCATTACATACTTTTAGAGCTGATATTGATTATTCTCTTGCCGAGGCTCATACAACATATGGTCGCTTAGGGATTAAGGTTTGGATTTGTAAAGGTGAGGTTTATGGAAAAAGGGATTTGTCACCAAATATAGGTGTATCATCCTCTAATTCACAAGGTGGTGCATCTGGAGCAGGGAAAAAACCAGCTGGTGCAGGTTTAAGAAGAAAGAAAAAATAATAGAGAATAGTTAATAAGTAGATCATGTTACAACCAAAACGTTCGAAGTTTAGGAGAGTACAAAAAGGCCGAGTTAAAGGTCTTGCTCATAGAGGTTCAACTATTGCATTTGGTACCTTTGGCTTAAAAACAATGGAATCAGGATGGATAACTTCAAGACAA
This sequence comes from Lishizhenia tianjinensis, assembly GCA_943330745.2. Taxonomy (GTDB): domain Bacteria; phylum Bacteroidota; class Bacteroidia; order Flavobacteriales_D; family Crocinitomicaceae; genus UBA952. The sequence continues at coordinate 90,585 of CALQIX020000004.1, read as the reverse complement.
ATTGAAGCTTCTCGTATCGCAGTTACGCGTTACATGAAAAGAGAGGGAAAGGTTTGGATTCGTATTTTTCCAGATAAGCCAGTTACGTCTAAACCTGCTGAGGTTAGGATGGGAAAAGGGAAAGGAGCGCCTAGTCATTGGGTAGCGGTTGTAAATCCTGGAAGAATAATGTTTGAAGCTGATGGTGTTTCGTATGAAATCGCAAAGGAAGCTTTAAGATTGGCTGCACAGAAGTTACCAGTGAAATGTAAGTTTGTTGTTAGAAATGATTTCGTTATTCCGATATAAATAAATTATTATGAAACAAGAGGAAATTGTAAAATTGTCTACTGAAGACTTAAAGAGCAGGGTTTTATCTACGGGTGAACAGTTGGCTTCTATGAAATTTAATCATAAATTGACACCAATGGAAAATCCATTGCGCATCAGAGGAATGAGAAGATTAGTGGCTAGGATGATGACAGAATTGGCAAAACGATAATCGTTAGAATTAAAAATTAAGTAGCTTAAAATGGAAAAGCGAAATTTAAGAAAAGAAAGAGTAGGTATAGTAACAAGCGATAAAATGGAAAAATCTATCGTAGTTGCTGTAGAAAGAAAGGTGAAACATCCTAAATACGGAAAGTTTGTTAAGAAAACAACCAAGTTCGTAGCGCATGATGAGACAAATGACTGTAATGAGGGAGATACTGTCCGAATTATGGAAACACGTCCATTAAGCAAATCCAAAAATTGGAGATTAGTAGAAATTGTGGAACGAGCTAAATAATAATTGAACAATGATACAAGTAGAGTCAAGGCTTTCAGTTGCAGATAATTCAGGTGCTAAAGAGGTTTTATGTATTCGCGTTCTTGGTGGAACAAGAAGAAGATATGCTTCAGTAGGTGATAAGATTGTTGTTTCTGTTAAAAGTGCTATGCCGTCAGGAGCTGTGAAGAAAGGAAGTGTAGCTAAAGCAGTAGTAGTTAGAACTACCAAAGAAGTAAGAAGAGCGGATGGATCCTATATACGTTTTGATGATAATGCTTGCGTTATCTTAAATCAGGCAGGTGAAATGAGAGGGACACGTATTTTTGGACCTGTGGCTAGAGAATTGCGTGAAAACAACTATATGAAAATTGTATCATTAGCGCCTGAAGTATTGTAGTTCAGTTTAGAAAGAAGTTATGCAAATTAAATTACACATAAAAGTTGGAGATACTGTTAAGGTTCTTAGCGGTGAGTCCAAAGGTCAAGAAGGAAAAGTCCTTAAAATAGATCGTTCAAAATTAAGAGCCATTGTTGGCGGTGTTAACATGGTTAAAAAACACTCTAAGCCGAGTGCTTCAGATCCTCAAGGTGGAATAATTGAAAAAGAAGCTGGTCTTCATATTTCAAATTTAATGGTTGTTGTCAATGGCCAAGCTACCAAAATAGGAAGAAAAGAAAATGATAAGGGAAATATAGTTAGATATTCTAAGAAATCAGGGGAGGTGATAAAATAATATGAGTTACGTACCAAGACTTAAAGAAAAATATAGTTCTGAGATAATTTCAGAATTAACAGAGAAATTTGGATATAAAACGATAATGCGTGTTCCGAAGTTGAAGAAAATTGTTCTAAGCCAAGGAATAGGTGAAGCCGTCGCAGATAAAAAAATGATCGACAACGCGCTTGCAGATTTATCTCGTATTGCTGGTCAAAAAGCAATTTCAACATTTTCTAAAAAAGACATTTCAAATTTCAAATTACGTAAAGGAATGCCCATTGGTACTAAAGTTACGTTAAGAGGTGAAAAAATGTATGAATTTTTAGATCGTTTGTTATCTGTAGCGTTACCGCGGACTCGTGATTTTAGAGGAATTAGTCCAAAGGGTTTTGATGGTAGAGGAAATTATAACATGGGTGTAACCGAACATATTATTTTTCCAGAAATCGATATCGATAAAGTAAGTAAAATTTTGGGAATGGACATAACCTTTGTTACATCTGCTGATAGCGATGAAGAAGCAAAAGCGTTATTGGATGCATTTGGTTTTCCTTTTAAAACGAAATAAGAAATGGCTAAAGAATCAATGAAGGCGCGAGAGCGCAAAAGAGAACGTCTAGTGGCACGTTATGCTAAGAAAAGAGATGAGTTGACGAAGGTATTAAAATCAACTGATCCTTCTGAAGAAATTCAAGTTGCAAAATGGGATGCTATGATGTCTCTACAAAAGTTACCAGCTAATTCTGCTAAAATAAGATTGCACAATCGTTGTGGTTTGACTGGTAGACCTAGAGGTTATATGAGAAACTTCGGAATTTCAAGGGTTACTTTTAGAGAGATGGCTTTAGCAGGTAAAATACCAGGGGTAAAAAAGGCAAGCTGGTAATTAGAATGATTAATAGAATTTAGAATAAAGAAAAATGAACACAGATCCAATTGCAGATTATTTAACAAGAATTCGTAATGCAAGTAGTGCTGGTTTGAAAATGGTTCAAATCCCGGCATCTAATTTGAAAAAGTCTATGACTGAAATTTTGTTCGATCAAGGTTTTATCTCAAATTATAAAGTTGAAGAGGACGGAAAGCAAGGTTTAATTAAAATTGCCTTGAAATACAACACAACAACAAGAGTACCGGCTATTACACGAATTGATCGTATTTCAAGACCTGGTCTAAGAAAATATACTGGAACCGACAATCTTCCACGTGTATTAAACGGATTAGGAGTTGCAATAATGTCTACATCAGTAGGTGTAATTACAGATAAAGAAGCGCGTAAGTTAAATGTAGGTGGTGAGGTTCTTTGCTACGTTTATTAATATTAAGAGAAATGTCAAGAATAGGTAAAAATCCAATCGTTGTACCAAAAGGTGTTGAAGTAAAATTCGACAACAATTGTATTTCGGTAAAAGGAGCAAAAGGGGAGTTGTTTCAAGAAATTGATCCTTCCATAACAGTAAATATTGATGGTGATGTAATTACTTTCAGTCGTACATCTGAAATTCCAGAATTTAGATCAAAACATGGTCTTTATAGAGCACTAACTCAAAATATGATAATTGGTGTTTCAGAAGGTTTCAAAAAGGAGTTAGAAGTAATTGGAGTTGGTTATCGTGCTAATGCAGTTGGTCAACAACTTGAATTGGCTCTTGGATATTCTCATGCAATCATACTTGAAGCACCTAGCGATGTAAAAATCACTACGGTTACTGAAAAAGGAAAAGCACCAGTGGTTACTTTGGAATCTTTTGATAAACAGTTATTAGGGCAGGTCGCTGCTAAGATAAGGTCGTTTAGAAAACCTGAACCTTACAAAGGAAAAGGTATTAAATTTATGGGTGAGCAATTAAGAAGAAAAGCAGGTAAATCTGCTGGAAAAAAATAATAGATAGTATGGCACTAGATAAAGTAAATAGAAGAATAAAAATTAAACGAAGAATTCGTAAAAAGGTATTCGGTACAGCAAAATTACCGCGTTTAACTGTCTTTAGAAGCAATAAACAAATTTATGCTCAACTAATTGATGATTTAACAGGAACAACTTTGGCTTCTGCCTCTTCATTTAAGAATAAGGAGACTGAAAAAGTTAATAAAGTAACTCAAGCATCTGTTGTTGGTAAGTTAGTTGCAGAAAAAGCAATAAATGTAGGTATAGAAACTGTTGTTTTTGATAGAAATGGTTATTTGTATCATGGAAGGGTAAAAGCCCTAGCCAATTCAGCACGTGAAGGTGGTCTTAAATTTTAATCGAATATGACAACTCAAAATATAAATAAAGTAAAATCAGCCGATATCGAGTTAAAAGATAAGTTGGTTGCCGTAAATCGTGTTACTAAAGTTACAAAAGGTGGTAGAACGTTTAGTTTTTCAGCTATTGTTGTTGTGGGAGATGAAAATGGTGTTGTAGGTCACGGTTTAGGGAAAGCGAAAGAAGTAACTGAAGCGATTACCAAAGGAATTGATGATGCTAAAAAGAACTTGATTAAAGTTCCTATCTATCGTGGTACTGTTCCTCATACCCAAAAAGGTAAATATGGTGGTGCTAATGTTCTGCTTAAACCAGCCTCTGATGGTACTGGAGTAATTGCTGGTGGTGCGATGCGTGCAGTGTTAGAAAGTGTTGGAGTTCACAACGTACTAGCAAAGTCTCAAGGTTCGTCAAATCCTCATAATGTAGTAAAAGCAACTATCGATGCATTGGCTCAAATGAGAGATGCTTCCTCAGTAGCTCGTCAGAGAGGCATTACAGTAGACAAAGTTTTTAATGGATAATAATCAGTTATGGAAACGATAAAAATCAAACAAGTTAGGAGTACTATTAAAAGTCCAGCTGATCAGAAAGCGACAATTAAAGCGCTTGGATTTAGAAAACTTAACCAAGTAGTTGAAAAAGAGGCTACTCCTCAAATACTAGGTATGGTGAGAAAAGTGAATCATTTGATTCAAGTAATATCGGAATAATTTATAGATAATGAACTTACATAATTTAAAACCTGCAGAGGGTGCAGTAAAGAAAGATAAGCGAATTGGCAGAGGACAAGGTTCTGGTCATGGAGGAACATCTACAAGAGGACACAAAGGAGCAAAATCTCGTTCTGGTTATAAAACAAAAATCGGTTTCGAAGGTGGTCAAATGCCGTTGCAACGTCGTGTTCCTAAATTTGGTTTTAAAAACATAAACCGTGTTGAATATAAAGGTGTTAATCTTTCCACAATTCAATATTTAATCGATAACAAAAATGTTTCTGAGATTAATTTTGATGTTTTAAAGGAAAATGGTATTGTTTCACGCAATGATTTAATTAAAATTTTAGGTACTGGTGAGTTAACATCAAAGGTTAATATTTTAGCACACAAATTTTCTGCTACTGCCAAAGCAGCTATTGAATCACAAGGTGGAACTTGTACGGAGATATAATTAATTAGAGACCTTTTAATCAAATGAAAAAGTTAGTAGAAAATCTTAAAAACATCTGGAAAGTTGAAGAGCTGAGGAAAAGAATTCTTCTTACTTTAGGGCTAATTCTAGTTTATAGGGTAGGTTCATTCATTATTATTCCAGGTGTTGATTATACCGCGCTTTCGGCAGCTCAAGCAAGAGGTGATCAAAACGCTTTGGAGACTTTACTTTCTCTTTTTTCAGGAGGAGGTTTCACTAACGCATCTGTTATGGCCTTGGGAATAATGCCTTATATCAGTGCGTCAATTATTATGCAGTTGTTGGGTATGGCAATTCCTGCAGTTCAAAAAATGCAAAATGAAGGTGAATCTGGACGAAAGCAAATTAACAATTACACTAGAATACTTACCATAATAATATGCGCTCTTCAAGCACCAAGTTATTTAACACTTTATGTTCAGAACAAAGGAGCAATGCCAGTGGATGCATCTACTTTTTGGTGGACACAAACAATTCTAGTTCTAGTTGCTGGATCTATGTTTGCTGTTTGGTTAGGGGAGCGAATTACTGAGAAAGGTATTGGAAACGGTATATCTTTATTGATAACAGTTGGTATTTTGTCACGTCTTCCGGAGTCTTTCATTGCTGAGATTGGAATGAATAAGTCAAATTTGATTCTTATAGTTTTAGAGATTATAGCGTTTATGCTTGTTGTGTTATTAACAATTTTAATTGTTCAAGGGGTTCGAAAAATACCATTGAATACAGCAAAACGAATTGTTGGAGCCAGAGCTGTAGAGGAACAAGGTGCAAGAAATTATTTACCGATAAAAGTGAATGCTAGTGGTGTAATGCCAATAATATTTGCTCAGGCAATTATGACAATTCCAATGATGGCATTTTCGAGCATGGTTGCTTCAGAGGGGAATTTTATTCAACGTGCTTTGGGAGATATCTATGGGATCAGTTATAATCTGTTATTGGCTCTCTTAATTATTGTCTTTACCTATTTTTATACGGCAATTATGATAAATCCGCGAAAGATTGCTGATGATTTAAAGAGAAGCGGTGGTTTTATTCCTGGAATTAGACCAGGAGAGGAAACTGCTGAATATATAGATACATTAGTTTCTAGAATTACTTTTCCAGGATCATTATTTTTAGCTGTAATAGCTATATTACCAGCTATTGCAAAACAAGCCGGTGTAAACGATGCCTTTGCAATGTTTTTTGGCGGCACCTCAATTTTGATTATGGTGGGTGTTGTTTTGGATACGCTGCAACAAATAGAATCCTATTTATTAAATAGACACATGGATGGTTTGATGGAAGGTACGAGAATAAAAGGTAGAAGAAGTCAAAACGAATTATCAGGTTTTTAATTATGGCAAAACAATCTTCAATTGAACAAGACGGTGTTATACTAGAGGCTTTGCCAAATGCAATGTTTAAAGTTCAACTAGAAAATGGTCATATTATTATCGCCCATATTTCAGGAAAAATGAGAATGTTTTATATTAAAATATTACCTGGAGATAAAGTTAAAGTAGAAATGTCACCTTATGATTTATCTAAAGGGAGAATTTCTTTTAGATACAAATAAATAAAAAAAGATGAAAGTAAGAGCATCAGTTAAAAAAAGAACAGCGGATTGCAAAATTGTGAAACGCAAAGGAAGAGTTTATATTATTAACAAAAAGAACCCAAAACTAAAGCAACGTCAGGGATAATATTATTTTTAGTATGGCACGTATAGCGGGAATTGATTTACCAAAAAACAAAAGAGGAGTTATAGGATTAACTTATATCTTCGGAATTGGAAGAAGTACTTCCAAAAAAATATTAAGTGATAATAACATTGATGAAAACATTAAAGTTCAAGACTGGAATGATGATCAATTGTCTGCAATTCGTAACTCAATAAATGAGGTTAAAACGGAGGGGCAATTACGATCTGAGATTCAATTGAATATAAAACGGTTGATGGATATAGGTTGTCTACGTGGAATCAGACACCGTGCAGGTTTACCATTACGTGGTCAACGTACTAAAAATAATTCTAGAACAAGAAAAGGAAGACGTAAAACTGTTGCTAACAAGAAAAAAGCTACTAAATAATAAATAGTTCAGATGGCTAAGACAAATCAAAAGAAAAGAAAAAATGTAAAAGTAGATGCTGCAGGAGAAGCACATATACAAGCTACATTTAATAATGTAATTATTTCGTTAACCAATGGTGGTGGTCAAGTTATTTCTTGGTCTTCTGCAGGCAAAATGGGATTCAAAGGTTCAAAGAAAAATACACCTTATGCTGCACAAGTTGCTGCCGAAGATGCTGCAAAAGAAGCACACGATTTCGGTCTGCGAAGGGTACGTGTTTATGTGAAAGGTCCTGGTGGAGGAAGAGAATCAGCAATACGTGCAATACACAATACTGGTATCGAAGTTACTGAGATAATTGATGTGACACCGCTTCCACATAATGGATGTCGTCCACCAAAGAAAAGAAGAGTTTAATTTTTATTTTATAACCAGGGAGAGTTTGCTATCGAAGGATTGCCTTAATTCATAGTTCTCCCATAATAATTATAGTATGGCAAGATATAGAGGTCCAAAAACCAAAATTGCAAGACGTTTTCGTGAAGCAATTTTTGGTCCAGACAAAGCACTGGAAAAGAGAAATTATGGTCCAGGACAACATGGTCCTGCGAAACGTAGAGGTTCTAAACAATCGGAATACGCGATTCAGTTAGGAGAAAAACAAAAAGCTAAGTATACTTATGGTATTTTAGAGCGCCAGTTTAGAAATCTATTTGATAAAGCTTCTCGAATGAAAGGAATTACTGGTGAGAATTTACTTTTATTGTGTGAATCTAGGTTAGATAATACGGTTTATAGATTAGGTGTTGCACCAACTAGAAGAGGTGCTCGTCAGTTGGTTTCACATAAACATATTACTGTAAATGGAGAGGTTGTAAACATAGCGTCTTATACGTTGAAAGTAGGAGATGTTGTTGGGGTTAGAGAAAAATCTAAATCATTAGAGAATATAACAGCCTCATTGAACGCTTCTAATAAAAAGTTTGATTGGTTAGATTGGGATTCAGTTTCAATGGAGGGTAAAATGATTGCAGTTCCTGCAAGAGAAATGATACCTGAAAATATTAAGGAACAACTAATCGTCGAATTATATTCTAAATAATAAATTATTTCGCTCTGTTATGGCAATATTAGATTTTCAAAAACCAGATAAAGTTGTTCTTGTTCATTCTGATGAACGTGAAGGACAATTCGAATTCCGACCTCTTGAACCAGGTTATGGAATCACCGTAGGAAACTCCTTAAGAAGAATATTACTTTCTTCACTTGAAGGGTTCGCTATTGCTTCAGTTAAAATTGAAGGTGTAGATCATGAATTTTCAACAATCAAAGGGGTTGTTGAAGACATGACTGAAATTATTTTGAATTTGAAACAAGTACGTTTTAAACAACAAATAGAGGGTACAAATACTGAAACAGTAATAGTTTCAATTTCTGGTCAAAAGCAATTAACTGCTGGAGATTTAGGTAAATTCACTTCGGCTTTTCAGGTGTTAAATACTGAACTTGTTTTGTGTAACATGGAGCCTAGTGTTAAATTGAACATAGAGCTGACTATTGTAAAAGGTAGAGGTTATGTACCAGCAGAAGAAAACAAAAATCCTGAAGCAACTTTTGGAACAATTGCTGTAGATTCAATTTTTACGCCCATTGTAAACGTTAAATACGCTGTTGAGAATTTTCGTGTTGAACAAAAAACTGATTACGAAAAATTAGTTTTAGATATAAAAACAGATGGTTCTATTCAACCGAAAGATGCATTAAAGGAAGCCGCTAAAATTTTGATTCATCATTTTATGTTGTTTTCTGACGAAAGAATTTCTATTGAGAACGAATCTAAGGCTGATGGCGAAGAATTTGATGAATCATCATTGCACATGCGTCAGTTATTGAAAACTAAGTTGGTTGATATGGATTTATCTGTTCGGGCTTTGAATTGTTTGAAAGCTGCAGAAGTTGATACATTGGGTGAATTGGTTGCGTTTGCTAAATCGGATTTATTGAAATTTAGAAATTTTGGTAAAAAGTCTTTGACTGAGCTTGAAGAGCTTGTCGATAATAAAGGGCTTACATTTGGAATGAACGTGGCTAAGTATAAATTAGACATGGATTAAGAAAAAGAAATCATGAGACACGGAGATAAGGTAAATAATTTAGGTAGAAAATCATCGCACAGAAAAGCAATGATTTCTAACATGGCTTGTTCATTGATTCGTCATAAACGAATTAATACAACTGTTGCTAAAGCAAAAGCGTTAAGAGTTTTTGTAGAACCACTATTAACAAAATCTAAAAAAGATTCTACGCATTCACGAAGAGTTGTTTTCTCGTACCTGCAGGACAAAGAGGTAGTTACGGAACTTTTTAGAGATGTTGCACCGAAAATTGCAGAACGAAATGGTGGCTATACAAGAATTTTAAAAACAGGCTACCGGTTAGGTGATAACGCAGAAATGTGTATGATTGAATTAGTTGATTACAATGAATTATATTCAAATGATTCAACTAAGAAAACTACACGTCGTTCTAGAAGAGGAGGCGTGAAAAAAGCTGCTGATTCTGCCCAAGAAGCGGTTGAGGTAACGGATATAAACAGTGCACAGGAATCTGATACTGCTATCGAAAATACAGTTGAGGTTGAACATGAAGTTGTTGCTGAGGAAAAATCAGAGGTAAGTTCAGAAGATACCACCGCAACTGATTCGGAAGAAAGTACTGATCCATCTACTGACGAAGAAAAGAAAGATTAAGAAGTTAACAGTATGTTGATAAAAAGGCGACCATTTGGTCGCCTTTTTTTGTGCATTCTATTTTTCTTACAAGCATTAAAATTACCTTTGTATTAAATTAATTGAAATGAATGATCGCACGCCAGCAATATTAAAATTAGAAGATGGTTCTTGTTTTCATGGTTATTCTATTGGTAAGATAGGTACAACTACTGGAGAAATTGCCTTTAATACAGGAATGACTGGTTATCAAGAAGTTTTTACCGATCCATCTTATTATGGACAATTATTGATAATGAATACAGCCCACATAGGTAACTATGGTGTTAATAAGAATGAAGTCGAATCGAATTCTATAAAAATTGCTGGATTAGTGGTAAAGAAGTTTTCAGATGGATATTCTCGAGTTTCTGCGACTACTTCTCTTCAAGCCTATATGGAATTGAATAATACCATCGGTATTTCTGATATTGATACGCGTGCTCTTGTTCGTCATATACGTAATAAAGGTGCAATGAATGCGGTTATTTCTTCTGAACAATTGTCAGAGGATGAATTAAATTTATGCCTCGCAAATACTCCCTCAATGGCTGGCCTTGAATTATCTTCAAAGGTTGCTACCAAAACTATTTATGAGATAGGCAATCCATCAGCTGATTATAAAGTCGCTTTAATTGATTTTGGCGTCAAAAATAATATTATCAATTGTTTGGTTGAGCGCAATTGTTTTGTTAAAGTATTTCCATTTGACACCTCTTTGAATGTAATAAATGAATTTGCTCCTGACGGTTTTATGTTGTCCAATGGGCCTGGTGATCCTTCTGCAATGTTAGATTCAATTAAACTTGTAATGGATATTGTTAATACTAATAAACCTGTTTTTGGTATTTGTTTGGGTCATCAAATTTTAGGATTAAGTCAAGGACTAAAAACTGAAAAGATGTTCAATGGTCACAGAGGTATTAATCATCCAATCAAAAATTTAAAAACAGGAAAAGGTGAAATCACTTCCCAAAATCATGGATTTGTAATTTCCAAAGAAGGTTTGGATCAAAATTCGTTAATTGCAGTAACTCATATTCATTTGAATGATCAAACAATTGCTGGAATTGAACTAGTGAACAAACCTGTTTTTTCAGTTCAATATCATCCAGAAGCTTCTGCTGGTCCTCATGATTCTCGTTATTTATTTGATCAGTTTATTCAAAATATAAAACAACAAAAAAGATAAAATGAGCTATATTTCAAAAGTGCATGCCCGTCAAATTCTTGACTCTCGCGGTAATCCAACGATTGAGGTTGATGTATTAACCACTGATGGTTTAATTGGAAGAGCTGCTGTTCCCTCTGGTGCGTCAACAGGAATTCATGAAGCGGTAGAATTGAGAGATAATGACCAATTGTATTATTTAGGTAAAGGTGTACTGAACGCGGTGCATCATGTAAATACTCAGATCAATGAATTGTTAGTTGGAATGGATGTAATGGATCAAAAAGCCGTAGATAGAGCATTGATTCATTTAGATGGAACAATGAACAAATCTAAATTGGGAGCAAATGCAATTTTGGGGACATCTCTTGCAGTGGCTCGCGCAGCGGCGGATTGTTCTAATATGTCTTTGTATAAGTATGTTGGTGGTGTTGGTGCCGTAACAATGCCCGTTCCTATGATGAATATTTTGAATGGTGGGTCTCACGCAGATAATTTGATTGATATTCAAGAGTTTATGGTAATGCCGATTGGGGCTAAAAGTTTTTCAGAAGGACTTAGATGGGGAACCGAAATTTTTCATCATTTAAAAAGTGTGTTGAAAAATAATGGTATGTCAACAAATGTTGGTGATGAAGGAGGATTTGCTCCTAGTTTAAAGTCAAACGACGAGGCTATTGAAGTGGTAATTCAAGCAATAGAAAAAGCAGGTTTCAGGCCAGGAGAAGATATTTATATTGCGCTTGACGCAGCATCCTCTGAATTCTATAAGGTAGAATCAGGTTTGTACCAGTTTGAATCAACCGGTGAAAATAGAACATCATCTGAGATGGTTTCCTTTTGGAAAGATTGGGTTAATAAATATCCAATTATTTCCATTGAAGATGGCTTGGCAGAAGATGATTGGAACGGTTGGTCAATGCTAACCAAAGACATTGGAGATAAAGTGCAATTGGTTGGAGACGATTTATTCGTTACTAATACAATGCGTTTACAACGTGGAATTGACGAAAATGTGGCGAATTCAATATTGGTTAAAGTAAATCAAATTGGCTCACTAACTGAAACAATTGAGGCTGTTCAGCTTGCTACAAGAAGTGGTTATTCCTCGGTTATGAGTCACCGTTCTGGAGAAACAGAGGATAATACAATTGCTGATTTAGCGGTTGCTTTAAATTGTGGTCAGATCAAAACAGGCTCTGCTTCGAGAAGTGATCGCATGGCGAAGTATAATCAACTCCTTCGAATTGAAGAAGAATTAGGTGATTCCGCAATTTATCCTGGAAAGAATTTTCGTTTCAGTCGAAAATAATGAATTCGTTTACAATTCGTGTTTATGGCCTGCTGTTAAATAAGAACAACGAAGTTTTGATATCGGATGAACATAGAAATGGTTTATCATTTACAAAATTTCCAGGAGGTGGATTGGAATTTGGTGAAGGAATAGGTTCGGCGCTGATTAGAGAATATCGGGAAGAAATGGAATTAGATGTAATTGTTGAATCTTTATTCTATGTAAATGACCATTTTCAAATTTCTGCTTTTAATGATAAAATGCAACTTATATCTTTTTATTATTTTGTCAATACACAGGATATTGAAAATTTGACATTTGGCACTTACGAAATTCCATTAAAAAAAAATGGTGAAAAACAACGATGGGTTGCTATAAATAAGGAGCTTGAAGAGTTACTGATTTTTCCCTTAGATAAAATCGTGGCGAGCAAACTAAATGAAATGTTTTGTTAAATGCTTAAAAACGAGATAAGAAAAAAGTATAAAATTCTTAGGAGTTCATATACTCAGAAGGAGATTGATCTACTTTCGATGGATTGTTTTAAAGTGCTGCAGGAATATTTCTCGTTGAAAAATAAAAATGTGGGTGTCTTTTTGCCAATTTCAAACTCCAATGAGCCCAATACGTTTTTATTATTGAACCAGTTTGATCTAACGGGTTCAAATTTTTATGCACCTATTTCAAATAGTGAATCATGTGAAATGGATTTTTTTAAGATTGAATCCTGCGATAACCTCACTAAAGGGGCTTATGGAATTCTCGAGCCACCTAACAAAACACTTATTCAACCGTCTGATTTGGATGTAGTTTTACTTCCCTTGTTGGCATTTAACCTTCAGGGACATAGAATTGGATATGGTAAGGGTTTTTACGATAGGTATTTTAATAGAACGAACAAAAAGATCATTAAAATTGGCATTTCTTTATTCGATGCAGTGGAGATTATCGAAGATATTAATCCGTTAGATGTACCTATGAACTTTTGCGCAACCCCCCGTCAATTCATTGATTTTAAAAAATGAAAGAAAATAAAAACCAAGGGAAATACCATTTGGTATCCGTTTTTTTAATTCCAGCAGTCTTAGCAAGTTATTTACTTGCAGGTTGGACTTGGGGGTTAGCAGTAACAATTATTGCTACCTTAATTATCCTACGTGTATTTCGCAGAGATTAATTGAAATATTGATCGTAAAATTCATGAAGTAATAACTGATTGTCTCCAACTTGAACTTTCTGTATGCGAGATGAAGCAAGAAATCTAAGTATAACCCTTCTATTTTCTGGGGTGTTTTCAATCATTGTTACTTTGACTGTTCTTGTTGTTTCCGTGAATTGAACAGTAAAGAAAGATTTGTAATAATCTGCTGCATTTATTATTTCAGACGTTGTAATATCCGTTGGGAAAACAAATGAATATTTTCCTGTATTCTTTGATTGTAACAGCTCTGTCGCACTTTGTGCTTTTGCTAATTTAACATCCTGAGCATAAGTGGTTGAGCCAATCGCACAAATTATTAGTATCGTATAAAATATTTTCATAGTATTATTTTTATTTATGACGATAAAAATACGTAATTCGTTGTATATTTAAATGATAATAACAAAAAAATAGTTGATAAATTGCTAAAATCATTTTTTCTTAAAAATAGTATTGAAGTCGGATGTGATGAAGCAGGTAGGGGTTGTCTCGCAGGGCCAGTAGTCGCTGCAGCTGTAATTCTACCTCCAAGATTCCAACATTCTTTATTAAATGACTCGAAAAAGTTATCTGAAAAAACACGACTTTTTTTAGAGCCTATAATCAAAGAAAAGGCTATCGCTTTTGGGATAGGGGTAGTTTCAGAACGAGAAATAGAAGATGTCAATATATTAAACGCTAGTATTTTAGCTATGCATCGTGCAATTCAAAATTTATCAGTTGTTCCAGACCATATAATTGTTGATGGAAATAAATTCAAACCATATGGAGGGATCCCATATCAATGTGTCATTAAAGGAGATTCAAAATACCTTTCGATTGCTGCCGCATCTGTTTTAGCAAAGAATTTTCGAGATGAATTAATGATGAAATTACATGTTGATTTCCCAAAATATGCTTGGGATAAAAATAAAGGGTATCCAACTAAAACACACCGGAAAGCCATTTTATCTTTTGGTCCAACTCAATTCCATCGCATGACATTTAATTTAGTTGGTGATTCCCTTCAATTAGATTTGTTTCCGTAAACATTCGTCTGTTAATCTTATTCGGGAAACCTTATCGAATAGTGTTTTGTATCGTATTACATTTGTTTCATAAGACCTATTATGTTTAGAACGATTCTCTGGATACTCAGTATTGCCTTGCTCTGCTGGATTGGTTATGCCGTTTATAATATGACGCATTGGAAGAACTCCCTTGATCCAGCAGCTATTTTTTGCAAAAAAGACGAACAAGTATTGATTATTCACAAGCCAAACTCCTTTGATTGGAATCAAATTGAGTTTTCAACACTTAGCGAAAACAAAAACAGTATTGAGCCTCTTTTGTCCCTCTTACCTGCTAATGCTGATGTATATATAAGTAAAAAACGAAATCTTATATTAATCGAAAATTCCAATAGTTGGACTGTTTCGTCAATTAATCAGTTGCTTTCTAAAACGAATTTAAGGCACTCACTTGAAGGTGAAGTTTATAAAATCGAACAATTTAATGCAGTCTTTAAAAATAACCGTTTGCTCATTTATAAATATGAAGAAGATGTCGAAGGTTATGAATTCGATTATTGTCAGTTAGATCGAAATGCAAGTGCATCAATTGCAACTTTGTCAACAGCTAAATCTAGTTATGTCGATATTTATTTAAAAAATGAAAACACGGTTGAATATCATTCTAAAAATGCAAATGGAATTAAGGGTAAATTGGTTGAAGACCAGAGTGTTTTTCAATCCTATATACCTGTTAGGGCAGAGAATTATTGTTTTTACGAATCAACTTATTTAAAATCGATTGATCCAAGTTTTGCAAAAGGTGCAATTTCCAGTTGGGTAGATGCGGGATTTGTTTCATTTAATTTTGAAAACCAACGTGTTTTCATGTGTCAATTTATTGAAGGTCAAAACATGGTGCAAAATCTAAATGAACTGCTAAAATTGCCAGAAGACAATACCTTAAAAGGTGAATACACTTCTTTAGAAATTTCACCTAAAATAGGAGCAGGAAGAGGTGTTTATTTTGTTCAAACAATTGATAACATGGCAATATTTTCAACAAATAAAGAGGTTGTAGATTTGTTATTAACTGAAATCGAATTGAACAAAACTTGGGTGTATAATGACGAAGATTTAAATAAACTAATGGAAAACCTTCCGAAGTTGGTATCATATCGTGAACTAGGGAAGTTTAAAAATAGTGCTTTATCGGTCATGGGTGATAAAATCATTCAAACCGAAGTAAAATATAAAGCTGAAAAATTAAACTTAAATACGGATTTGGAATATAATTCGATTTCAATTTCTGGAAAAATAAAGGACTTTAAATCATTTCAAGGAAAGGGAAATATTATTTGTTTAACTGAACAAGGAATCATTCAGGGGATTGAAAATTCAGTGAAAACTTGGAAAAAAAATATAGGCTCAATTCCTATTGGTGAAATGCATATAGCGCGATGGAATAACCAAGAATATGTTATCATTACAACCGAGAATTCAATTCATGCATTAAATAAACAAGGGAAATATTTAGACGGATTTCCTCTTCAAAACAAGGAATCAGGATTCAGATGTTCAGCTAATGCTTTTGTAAATTCAGGGCAACTAACATTGGGCGTAATTACAGGGAATAACGAGTTGGTTTTGATTAATTCGAAAGGAACTGTCTCAAAAAGAATGAAGCTTTCTGAACAAGAAAAATGGTGTCAATTGGATTTTTTTACAATTGATTCAAAACTTCATGCAACAATCAAAGGTGAAACAAAAATAGGACTATATTCAATAGAGAACCAGAAAATTATAGCCCAATTCCCTTTATATCAAAATTCAATTATAGTAGATAAACCGAATTCCTCTCTGGCAATAGGTATTACTGATGGCCGTCTTGAATTGTATGAAATAAATAAAATTAAAGACGTAATGAGCCAAAAGGGAAGTTTTTCTGCTGATGCTCTGGTTGCTGCATCTTGGATGGATTCGTTGCTCTA
Organism: Lishizhenia tianjinensis; assembly: GCA_943330745.2. Classification (GTDB taxonomy): domain Bacteria; phylum Bacteroidota; class Bacteroidia; order Flavobacteriales_D; family Crocinitomicaceae; genus UBA952. The sequence goes on along the minus strand of CALQIX020000004.1, from coordinate 74,201 downwards.
CACAGTCTCAATGTCTTCGAATAAACTAGTGGTTTCTAAAAATTTAAAGGAAGTTCTTTTTGAAAAGGATTTCGGGAATGCACGCTTGTCCTTTGCCGGAATATTTAAGAATTCTTACAAGGAAACCTATTTTTCTGTAGTAGATGGAACGGAAAACAATGTATATTTGTACGATTCCAAAGGCAGAATGTATGTTAAAGGGGTGATTGAAGGGTCAAGAAAAGTTTCGTTAAACCAATGCGCAGGTTTTTCTATTACTTTGACTACTATTGTTGATGGTTATTTGGTTCAGTATTTCATTAAGTAATAGATTTATGATTAAATTTTACAAAGGATTTGCTTTTTGTTTTCTATTCGTATTATCAAATCTTCATTTTGCTCAATCCTATTTAGGAGTACAGTCTAGTAATTATGGTGGTGTAATGGCAACAGATATTCAACCTGCTAGTTTTGTGGATGGTAGATTTGCCTTTGATTTAAATTTGGGGAGCGTTAATTTTAATACCTATCAAAATTTCGGTTATTTTGATGCGAAATATATGCGAGATCGTCAACAAAGCATTTTTGGTGATAAATATTGGTGGGCAAAATCTTTTGGTGATACAGCAATTTTTAATGGTTGGGGACAAAAGCCTTTTGAGGATTTTAACCTTCAACCGTTTAGCGAAGGAATAATTAAGCATTTGTATGACACGAATACCGTTGCTGCTCGTGGGTTAAATACAAATTTTCAAGTTGATTTAATCAATTTTATGTTTCATGTTACTCCCAAAATAGCTGTTGGATTTACTGCAAAAGCAAGAACAATCACCAATTTAGATAATCTTGATTCTCGTTTAGCTGTTTTGGCAGAATCAGGATTGGACACGAACGATTTATGGGGTAGGGCATTACCAGAGGAATTATTGAATTTGAATCATATGTCGTGGACAGAATATGGCATCAATTATTCTCAAGTAATTAATACTAAAAATGAAAAGCATTTCTTTAAAGCAGGTGGAAAATTAAAATTATTGCAAGGCTATACCGCTGCATATGTTTTTACAGATAATTTTAAATATGGATTAGTAGATGAAGACACCTCCTTTTTACTACAAGGAGATTTTGCTTATGGATATTCCGATAATCTAGATGATTTAGTTTCTGGCAACATTCAAACGAATAAATATGGACTTCCCAAAGCTGCAACTAAGTTCGGCCTTGGATTGGATTTGGGCGTTGTTTATGAATGGAGACCTGATTTTAAAAAGTTCAAATATGATATGGATGGAGAAACCAATCTTTGGATGAAAAATAAAAATAAGTACAAATTGCGTGTTGGAGCTTCGGTGCTTGATCTGGGTTCGCTTCGCTTCAATAAAGGTGGGTTAAGCCGCGATTTTACAGTGAATGTTCAAGAGAAATTTGACTTAAATCGATTTGAAACAGGTACAAGCTTTCTAACATTTGATCAAATTATTGATACCTTGATGAAAGAATCAGCTGCAGCCGGAAATTCTCAATGGGTAGCTAATCAAGACACATCTTCTACGTTCACAATGCGGACACCCTCTGCATTTAGCTTACAAGTGGATTATCATATTTGGAAGTATTTTTATGTAAACGCCACCGGAATGCTAAATATGATTTCTCCCAAAAGAGCTGCCAAAGTAAAAGTGCCTAATCAATTTTCAATAACACCAAGTTTTGACTATGCGTGGTTTGGCTTGCATTTACCCTTGTCAATAAATGAATACAGCGGATTCAAAGCAGGACTTGGCGCAAGGTTAGGTCCGTTAACGATTGGCGTTACTGATTATAGATTGTTAACGGCTACTGGAAAAATTCGAGGTGCTGAATTCTATGCAGGCATTCGTGTACCAATTTTATACGATGGGATTCACGATAAGGATGGGGACAAAGTTTCAAACAATAAGGATGAATGTTTTGATGTTCCCGGAACATGGGCTTTTAGGGGCTGTCCAGACACAGACAAGGATGGGATTATGGATAGTGAAGATGACTGCCCACTTGATTCAGGATTGGTTGAATTCCGTGGCTGTCCGGATAGAGACGGCGACAAAATTATCGACAAAAATGATAGTTGTCCTGACGTTGCTGGATTAAAAGAATTTAATGGTTGTCCAGACCGCGATGGCGATAAAATTATTGATAAAAATGATAGCTGTCCGGATGTAGCGGGACTGAAAATTTTCAACGGCTGTCCTGATACCGATCTTGATGGTTTAATGGATAGCAAAGATGATTGTCCAACTGATTCTGGATTAATTGTATTGAATGGTTGTCCGGATAAAGATGGAGATGGAATTAGAGATATTGATGATGCATGTCCGACAGTGCCTGGGCCAATTGAACTAAATGGATGTCCGGATACGGATAAAGATGGTATATTGGATTATTTGGATGGTTGTCCGTTGGAAAAAGGACCGAAAGAAAATAATGGTTGTCCTTGGCCAGATAGCGACAAAGATGGGTTGTTGGACAAAGATGATGAATGTCCAAATACTCCAGGTCCAATTGCTAACAAAGGCTGTCCTTATAAAGATACAGATAACGATGGATTACTAGACAAAGACGACGATTGTCCGAATACACCTGGGCCAGTTTCCAACAAAGGTTGTCCAGTCATCGAAAAAGAGGTTGTAGAAGTGCTAAAAACGGCATTTGATAATCTAGAGTTTGAAAAACTTAAAGATGTAATTCAAGGTACTTCTTTCGTTTCTTTGGATGAATTAGCGGAAGTGTTGAAAAAACGACCAACATGGAATCTTCATATTTCTGGACACACAGATAATGCTGGTGATGATCAAGCAAATATGATTTTATCTAAAAAACGAGCGGAATCATTAAAAGCATATTTAGTTTCTAAAGGAGTAAATGAAAAACAATTGAAAGTATTCTATTTCGGAGAAACTAAACCAATTGCAACCAATGATACTCCAGAAGGTCGTCAGAAAAATAGACGAGTTGAAATGGAAGTTAAATTTGATTAACACCTAGATAATAGATTGAAAAATGCTGTCAATAATTGTTTGGCAGCATTTTTTTTTGGAAATTGGAGATTGTATATATTGACTATGTATGCTCTTAGAACCAAGAAGGAATATACGTCATTTCTAATGTGCACGCATTAAAACATCCATCAAGGATAAAGTAGTTGTTTGAGAAAGAGGCTTTTATTTTGATTTCCCTTTAAGTTTGATTACCTTATTGAGAACGACGGAATTAGGAATAGTGATAATTTCACCGTCTGTCGTTTTAATGTACATAAAGAAAAAGGAAATATCGATTAAAGTTCCATGAATATCATATTCTTTATCTAAAATGCTAATTTCTTGACCGAGTTTCATCGGGTGATTGAAAAATAAAATCAAGCTGGATGTTACATTAGCTAAAATCGACCATTGAGCAATAAACCCAACGCCTACCAATGTAATCGTAGAAGTGATAAAAACCATTAATTGAGATCGATCAATGTTCCAAATTCCCGCAAGAAAAATTAATGCGAAGAGGGTCATGAAAAGATTGACAATTTTGTGACTGATTCGTTTCCGCTCAACTCCAAAATCGAATTTGCTAAGAATTCTATTGATTGAATTTCGGGCAATTACCTTGACTAAAATCAAGAATATTAAAACTAAGGCAGTTTCAAAGATTTGAAGTTTATAAAGTTCTAAATTCATAGTTTATTTTTTAATATCATTTTTGCTTCATTCCAAAACACATCCATTTCTGTAAGCGTCATTTCTTCCAAGTTAAGGTTGTTTTTTTTTGCAAGATCTTCCATTAGTTGAAAACGAGTAATAAATTTATTATTCGTTTTTGCTAACGCATTTTCAGGTTGGACTTGAACATATCTTGACAGATTCACCAGAGAGAATAACACGTCCCCAAATTCTTCTTCAATAAATTCAGATTCATTTTCAATTTCAACTTTTAACTCGTGCATTTCTTCAAACACTTTTGACCAAACATCCTCTAGGTTATCCCATTCAAAGCCTATCCCTTTCACTTTTTCCTGAATTCGGGTAGCTTTAACCAGCGCCGGTAATGATTTTGGAACGCCTTCAAGAACTGATTTCTTCCCTTCTTTGAGTTTTATTTTCTCCCAATTTTGTTTTACCTCTTCTTCATTAGTTACTGTAACATCACCATAAATATGCGGGTGACGATGAATCAACTTGTCACAAATACGATTTAAAACAGACTCAACGGTAAAATCACCTGATTCTTTACCCAATTTGCAATAGAAAACTAAATGAAGAAACAAATCACCTAGTTCGCCTTCCAATTCATGTTTATCATTGGCTGTTATGGCATCGGTCATTTCATATAACTCTTCGATTGTTAGTGGGCGTAATGTCTCAAATGTTTGTTTCATATCCCAGGGACATTTCTCCCTTAATTCGTCCATTATATCCAACAGGCGTTGAAAAGCGATTAATCGTGCATCCATTGTTTCAAAATTACTGTATTTTCTTACATTTGAATGATTAAATTTGTTTAAAATAATCAAAGATTAAAAACTTCAAATTGAAAAGCAATATAGATCTTAATCGGTGTAAGGGGTTAGTTTTTGTTTTTTTAATTCTTTTTTGTGGACTTAATCTAAATAGTCAAGAACATAGTTGGGGAATTGAAGTTAGGCAAAAAATGGGGTTTTTAGCTGCTCATCGCGGCACTATTGCGCATGTTCCTAATCGAATAGGAATGCCCTTTGAATTAGTGTGGTACCGAAAACCCGCAGGAAATAAACAGTGGCATACAACCTATCGATTTCCAGAACATGGAATAACCCTGTTTCATGGATCAGTTGGAAACGATTCAATTTTAGGAAAATTCACCGGAATATATGGTTTTGTTCAGATTCCAATTATTCGTCCAACAGCCCATTTTCGCTTGGATTGGCAATTTGGAAGTGGCTTGGGGTTTACACCAAAAATATATGATCCGATAACGAATCCAAAGAACATCGCGATAGGTTCACATATCAACGGAATGATGTGCCTTGGCATATATTCCAAGTATTATTTCGGCAGAAACAAAGTCTCATTAGGTCTTGATATTACTCATTTTAGCAATGGTGCTTTTGGTGTTCCCAACTTGGGTATCAATATGCCTTATTTATCGGTGAGTTATGCGCGTAACATTGGGAAAATTAAAGTAAATGAAAGAAAAATTCCATTGAATGAAAAATATAGAAATTGGAACTTAGGAGCGACTGCCATTTTTATGGTTAAAGAAACCTACAATGATAATCCGAAAAAATATCCTGTTTATGGTTTGAATTTGCATGCTAGAAAAGTTTTCAGACCCAAAGTTGGAATGGAAGTATCTTTGGATTTGATTTCAAAGCAGGCAATAAAAGCCTATTTCCCTGAAATACCTAAAACACAATGGCAAATCTTTCAAATGGGAATTTTTGCGGCCTATATTTTACCCCTAGATCATTTTCATTTTGTTTTTGGAATGGGCGCATATATTAAAGATAAATTTAAACCCGAAGATCCTGTTTATCATAAAATAGGAATGCGCTATCAATTTAACAATGGTTTGATTGCCCAGTGGGTATTGAAAACGCATTTCGGCAGGGCTGATTATTTAGAAACCGGTATTGGCTATTCTTTTCCAATACGTAAAAAAAATAAGTAGTTATGAGGATGATTCTTGTGTTTCTTGTTCTTATTCAACTCCTTTTCTCATGTAAGAAAACAAGCGAACGTAACTGTTGGAAAGGCGCTGGAGAGAATTCGGACACGCTAATTTCGGTCCCTGATTTCACTAAATTATATCTGTATGAAAATCTTGAATACGTGTTGGTTCAGGATTCTTTGAACAAAATTGAAATTGTAGGAGGTCGCAACTTATTGCCGTTTATTCAGGTGAGTCAAAAAAATGATGGTACTATTGAGGTGAAAGATCTAAATAAGTGCGAATTCTTGCGTTATAAGGCCTCTCCGGTGAAGGTGATTATTCATTTTAAAAATTTGACTTACTTAACCTTTCAAGGGACAAAGAAACTAACCAACTTAGACACCTTGCGCTTATCTAATTTTCAGTTTTTTATGAAAGATGGTGGTGGAAGTATTCATTTAAATTTAAATATTTCAAGCACTTTATTAGGATACAACACTCATGGCGCAGGCGATTTTACTTTAGATGGTTTTGCGCAAAAGGCAACATTTAATATTATGACTTTGGGTAGTTGTGACACACGAAAATTAAAAATTGGTAACACTATTTCAATCGTATCAAATGCAAATGCACCTTGTTTTGTGAATGGTAATAATACTGAACTAAAAGCTGAAATTACCGGACAAGGAAATATCTATTACACGGGAGCTCCAACTTCGTTAATCACTCATTTAAATGGGGCGGGAAAGGTATTGCCTTATTGATTAAAAAAATCGTTTTGAATTAATCTTTAATAAGCCGCTGAATGGCTTGGTAACATTCATCAGTGGGTAATCCAACCACATTCGTGTACGATCCGTTGATGCTCTTTATTCCAACTAACCCAACCCAATCTTGAATACCGTATGAGCCAGCCTTGTCAAAAGGGTTATAATTGGTAATATAAAAGTCAATTTGTTCTGATGATAATAGGTTAAATTGAACTTCAGTGTAGCAGGATAACTTTTCAGTTTTACCATTAAAAGATAAGACAACTCCGGTGTTTACGATATGTTTTTTGCCAGAAAGTAGCTCAAGCATTTCTTTTGCATTTTTTTTATCAGTTGGCTTCCCTAATAATTGATTGGAAAATACAACTGTTGTATCAGCTGTTAATAAAATTTTTGTGTCAGTCTTAATTTTTTTCAGTGCTTCCATTTTCTTGTTTGCGACAAATGAAGCAACTTCTATTGATGGTAAATCATTTGGATATGATTCGTCAATATCTAATGATACAATTTCTAATTGAAATCCGAGTTCTATTAATAATTGCTTCCTTCTTGGTGAACCAGATCCTAAAACTATTGAATTAGCTACCATACATCAGATAGTTCAAATAAATGTGAAAAGTAGTAAGAACGCCAAATAACATAGATACTTTTATTAAAAGTTGGTTATTCTTTAATTGATTGTTGGTTGAAAATGTAAATAAGGCAATTCCAGTCAAATCTAATAGGGAAGCAATCATCCATCCAATGGAAGTCCAAAAAGTTAATCCGAATGATGTTAATTGGTTATCAATAATAAAAAAGAAGTAAATCAATGGCGTAAAAAATAAGATTCCGCTTACTAATACTTTTGTTCGTGCAAATCCCAGAACCATGGGAATCGTTTTAGCATGAAGTAATCTGTCACCATCCACATCTTCCATATCTTTCACGATTTCCCGTGCGAAATTTTGGATGAACGCCATGATTGCAAGCACATAGATGTAATTATAGTTCAATATATTGGACCACGTGTTTTCATGGAAAGGAGAGAAAGGTTTACCGAAATTGTTTAATACTTCAAAATAAATAATTACCAAAATTGGAATCATTCCGGTTAATAAAGCAACAACAAAATTGCCTAGAAATACTTTGCGTTTAAAATGAAGGCTATAAAACCACAGTAAGTTTATTGATATGAGTTGAATAAATACAATAGAGGCAGATTTGAAATAAATGGATAGACCAATTCCAGTGAGAAATGCAATTGCATTTAAAATCCAATGAAAAAGAATTGCTTTTCTTTTGTTAATCAACCTACCTACAATCAATTTCTCTGGTTTATTCACTCTGTCGGCCTTAATGTCAAAATAATCATTAATAACGTTACCTCCAGCCGCTATAAGAACCGTAGAAAGAACTAACAGTCCAAACGCCAGCGGAACATCATTTACTTTTTGAAATGAATTTGTAGCAAGTATAAAATACCGACAACCATACATGGTTATGGCAATAATTATCAGATTTAAAGGACGTACTAGTCGAAGGGTTGAAATCATGGCAGTATTTTATATACAGTTCTTCTATTTTTTTGATGCGCCGCTTCTTTTTCCTTATCGGTGCTCATTTGATTAATTGCATCATCTGTCACTAGGAGTTCGGTTTCTCCATACCCTTTGAATGAAAGTCTATCTGATTTAATTCCTTGTTGAATCAGATAATCATAAACCACTTTTGCTCTACGCGTTGATAGCTCTAAGTTCTTAGCATCATCATCACGGGTGTCTGTATGTCCACCAATCTCAATTTTTACCTTAGGATACTTTTGAAGGTATTCGATTAGATTTGATAATTCCACAAAAGATTCCTTTTTCAAATCTGCTTTATTTCGATCAAAAAACAAATTAGCTAAAACAATTTCTGAACCTGAGTTATTGGCAGGTACTAATGGGATATCCATGTGTTTTATTTCTTGGTCTTCCGGAATTGTCATATTAAAATTAGCTGAAAAATAGGCGTATCCTTCATGCGTCACCTTCAATGCATATTCTTTATTTATTGGTAGTGACACCAAAAAATCACCCGTTTCAACATCTGCATAAGAAGTAATTACCACTTTTTGAGTTTGTAAATCAATCAGTTCAAATTTACCTCCTAATGGTTTTTTTGTCTTACTGTCGTATACATTACCTTCAAAATAAAGTGTTTTTGTAGGACGAATGTCTTCCGGTAATTCAAAGTAATAAATATCTAAATCTCCATAACCACCTTTGCGGTTGGAAGCAAAAAAAGCGATGTCTCCTTCCGGGGAAACCATCAACGAGTTTTCATTATAGGATGTATTTATGGGATAACCAAGATTGCGTGGTTCGGACCAATTCCCATTTTCATCCATGCGCGAAACAAATAAATCTGTGCCTCCCATTCCTATGTGGCCTTTGGATGCAAAATAAAGCGTTTTTCCATCTGGATGAATCAATACCGATTCTTCAGCATACGGCGAATTAATTACATCGGGTAGGCGAGAGGCTTGGCTCCATGATCCATCGTCCAGTAATTTACTTACAAAAATATCTGCATTATCGGACGCTCCTTTGTTTTTGATTTCCCGAATAAAGTAAAGTGTTTTTCCATCCGCGGACAAAGAAGGCTGGGTCTCCCACAAGGATGTGTTAATGTATCCAGGAATATTCACCGGATTCAACCACCTTGATCCAACTTTCTTCGTGTAAAATAAATCACAACTTCCTTTTCCACTTCGTCCTTCTCCATAATTCACCCCTGACATATCAGAGCAAGCAATAAAGATGAGTGATCTTCCATCAGGCCCAATAGTTGGTGCACCTTCGTTGTATAAGGTGTTAATATTTTTAGGCAGCGCAATCGCTTTTTCCCATCGCTTTTCATCCTTGTTATAGGTTGAAACAAAAAAGTCTTCCTGAAAACCATGTGGCTTCGACCTTGGTTCGACTAATCTCCGAGTAAATAGAATTGTTTGACCATCAACCGTTATGGTAGGGAAGTATTCAGGATCTTTAGTGTTTATTCCTGGACCAATATTTACCGGTTTAAATTCGCGTGGATTTGCCATTGCATCTTGTGCGAATTCAGAACAGGCAATTAATCGGTTGGCTTCGCGCACATATTCGGGATTTGCTGCCCTATTTCGTACTAATCGAGTTAGATAAGTAATGGTTTTGTCATATTTCCCCATTTGAAAAAGGATATTGGACGCATAATAATAGGTCGCATCCGTTTGACTATGGTTAGGATTGATTCTAATGGCCGCCTCATAATGATCTAAGGCACGTGGAAAATTTCCTGAAAGTTCTTCAAATTCAGCAGAAAGTAAATGCGCTTCCCAAAATTTCGGATCCTTCTTCAATGCTTTGGTTAATAAATCGACGCCAGCCTGATAATCGGGCATGCCAGTTTCTGGCGAAAGCGCTTTTCCGGGAGCAGACATTGCTTTTTTGAATAGTTTAATTGCTCCCTTATTTTTGGTTGAATAATTCATTTGTGCGTTTACATATCCACACAACAGTAATAGAAACAAGAGTATATTTCTTTTCATTTTAAGGAATATTAATGTATTTATGTGTTTGTAGAGATAAACGCCAACTTGGGTTTTGTTTGATAAAATCTATTATTAGCGGGATGAGTTCTTCTCTTTTGCTCCATTCTGGCTGAAGGTATAATAGGCAGTTTTCATTCACCTTTTCAGCGTGTTCTTGAGCCCATTTTAAATCTGATTTATGAAAAACAACAACTTTTAATTCATTTGCTTTTTGATAGGCTTCCGTGCAAGGGTTTTTGAATTTTTTTGGCGAAAAACAATACCAATCAACAGCACCCGTCAGCTCATAGACACCTGATGTTTCAATCGCACAATATATGTTTTTTTGGTTCAAGGCTTCAATAAGGTAATTTAAATTATACATGGCAGGTTCGCCACCAGTAATCACAACGAAATTGGTACCACTTGTTACCACTGAGTCAACCAAACTTTGAATTGAAACTAATTGCTTTGGCGACACTTCCCAACTTTCTTTAACATCGCACCAAATGCATCCTACCGTGCAGCCAGCTAAACGAATAAAAAAAGCAGGTTTTCCAACATGAAATCCTTCTCCTTGAAGGGTGTAGAAATCTTCCATTACTGGAATTTCTGATTGAATGCTAAAATTAATTTCCTTCACAAAGCAAATGTACTAGATTATTGAAAAGTATGTTTGATTTCATGCGGAATTCTATACAAAGTAAAATTCGCTTTCATTTTCAGAAATGTATGTCAGCGTATCGGTAATTTCTGTCAAATCCATTGAGGTAACCAATTTACTTTTCAATTCTTTAAAATGAGCAATTCCTTTAAAATAATTGGTATAATGCCTTTTCATTTCAACAATTCCAAGTGTGGTTCCTTTCCATTGTATGCTCATCATTAAATGTTCCTTTGCTGCTTCAACTCTTTGTTTAATTCCTGGAGGAGCCAAATGAGTACCAGTTGCCATAAAATGTTTCACTTCATTAAAAATCCAAGGATTACCGATACTAGCTCTGCCAATCATAATTCCATCTACGCCGTACTTATTTTTGTACTCCAGTGCCTTTTCGGGAGAATCAATATCACCGTTGCCAAATATCGGGATACGCATTCTTGGGTTGTTCTTTACTTCTCCAATAAGCGTCCAATCTGCTTCTCCTTTATACAATTGTACACGTGTTCGACCATGTATAGAAATAGCCTCAACCCCCACATCTTGTAATTTTTCCGAGGTGCTCACAACAAATTTAGACTCATTATCCCATCCTAGACGAGTTTTTATTGTGACAGGTAAATTGGTTTCTTTCACAATGGCATCCGTCATTTGAATCAACTTCGGAATATTTTGTAACATTCCGGCGCCAGCACCTTTACACGTAACTTTCTTTACTGGACATCCAAAATTAATATCAATAATATCTGGATTAGTTTTTTCAATAATACGTGTTGCTTCTCGCATGCTTTCGATATCGTAACCAAAAATCTGGATTCCTACCGGACGCTCATATTCATAGATATCGAGTTTCTGAACACTTTTTGCAGCATCTCGAATTAGTCCTTCAGAAGAAATAAATTCTGTATACATTAAATCAGCTCCGTGTTTTTTGCATAATGCACGAAAAGGAGGATCGCTTACATCCTCCATGGGAGCAAGTAACAACGGGAATTCTCCCAGTTCAATATCTCTGATTTTTACCACAATAACAAAGATATTCTTTTTCAAGCAATCAGTAAGAAAAATCGATGGATTGTTGGCTCTTCCAATGAAAAAATGAAAATAATTTGTGCTCAGTAACAATAATGAAAAAACTATTTGGTTACCTTTACCTTGAAACAAAATTCATTCAATATGCTTGCACCTTTTAACCTTCAAAAATGGATTGATGAAAATAGAGATATTTTAAAGCCACCTGTTGGAAATAAAAATCTGTATAAGGAAGCGGGTGATTTTATTGTAATGGTAGTTGGTGGTCCAAATGCCCGAAAAGATTATCATTTTAACGAAAGTGAAGAATTGTTTTATCAACTAGAAGGAGATATTACCGTTCGAATTCAAGAGAATGGTAAAGCGCGAGATATTCTTGTAAAGGAAGGTGAAATGTTTCTTTTGCCGGGGAATACCCCTCATTCGCCAATGCGAGGAGCTAATACAGTTGGCCTTGTTATTGAGAAAGTGAGAAAAGGAACGGATTTGGTTGATGGCTTAATGTGGTTTTGCGAAAAGTGTAACCATTCGCTGCAAACGTATAGATTTCCACTTGAAAATATTGAAAAAGACTTCTTACCAAGGTTTAAAGAGTTTTATACATCCTTGGAAATGCGTACCTGTAATAATTGCGGCCATGTAATGGAAGCTGATGAGCGATTCGTTTAGTATGCCGGAACCAACCAATTCATCTAAAGAAAAAAAAGTATCTTCCTTTGCCCGCTTTTCTTCCTTAGGGATTCAGATGGGCGTCATAATTGCTTTTTTTACGTGGTTAGGAACTTTTTTGGATGCTTATTTTAATCTTAAAACTCCTTGGTGGACAATATCATTGTCTTTATTTGGAGTTATAGCATCTCTTTATTTAGTGATAAAAGAAGTCATTCGAATGGGGAAAAATAATGACTAAACTACATTTCACCATAAAATACTTGGTTTTCACCGGTATAATTCTTTTCGCGGTTTTCGCTGCCAATTATTTTGAGTGGTTAACATTGGGAAATAGGCAATTTCTATTTCTTGGAACCGGGTTTTTATCTGTAAGTATCTTTTCATTAGTAATAATTCTACCGGCAATAGGCAAGAAAAGTGATGCTTTTGTATTTCATTTTCTACTGTTAACAGTGGGACAATTATTATTTATGCTTTCCTATATTTTATTTGAAATTTATGCGTTTGAAAATCAAAATAAAATACTTGTTATTACTCAATTGACTCTTTTTATGCTGTTACTCATTTTTCAAACAAGTGTATTGCATAAATATAGTCGAAATCAGGCTTAAATTCATTTTTTCTACGTACTTATACGTAGGTCAATACGGGAACTACGTAGTGAATAGTATGTAGGTTTAAGTAATTTACTAAGCGAATCAATTTTTTTTGTTGGTTATCTATTGAACTGAACAATCTTTGTCTCAGAAAACAACACGAAAAAAAATAAATTATGAAATCAATTGCACAATCCACAGTTAAATTCGCTTTAGTAGTGATGATGTTAGCTTCGGCTTCTTTCACTTTTGCTCACAACGAAGATCCGAAAGATCCAAAAAAAGTATCGGTTGTGGTAAATGAAATGAAGCCAGGTTTCGCCACTTTGTCTTGGTCTGATTATGCAATTACAGCAATTCAAATCAATTCAACGAACGGACAGGTTATGCCAGCAATTCCGGTAATGGATGCTACATCGCTTCATTTGAATGGATTGATAAATGGAACGTATGAGATTTCATTCATGGCAGGTGAGACTGTTGTAGCCATCGAAACATTAGTAGTAAATAAGTAATAAATTATAGGTAAAACAATTTTTAAGGTTTAGTTTAGTTAGTTATCAAAACGAAAGTCCTGTTACAAACGAGTAACGGGACTTTTTTTGCTTTAAATGAAACCTTTTTAAGGTAAGTACGGTAAACCAAATCGAATTTTGGATAACTAACTAATTATGAATCAAACAATTATTAAAATTGCTTTTATAGCACTATTTTCTTCTTTTGCAGCTGTATCTTTTGCACACAATGAAGATCCTAAAGATCCTAAACGTGTATCTGTGGTTGTAGACAATTTAAAGCCAGGTTATGCTACTTTATCTTGGATAGATACAGAAATAACAGCGATACAGATAAATTCTACAAACGGTCACGAAATGCCATCAATTCCGGTAATGGATGCTACAATACTCCATTTAAATGGCTTGATAGAAGGTAGCTACGAAATATTGTTTTTAATTGGTGATAAAGTAGTGGCAACTGAGTATCTAATTGTGAAAAGTAAGTAATCACACCCTTTTTTATTCTTAATTCTGACTTCATTTATGGAATCAGAATTTTTCTTTTTATCAGAATTATTTTACTTACATCATTTTTATATCAGCATTTTTTAGCGTTTCTGCATGAAATGGATTATGCCAGTTTTTTTTTAATTTTTTTAAATGATTTTATTTTTTGACAACTCAATATGTTGAAGTTTAACTATACAATGTTGGTGCTTATTGGAATAATAGGAATTGGATATTCTCAAACAGTAAAAATAGGTACCCAAGTTTGGGTTACAAAAAATTTGGAGGTCTCTAAATTTCGGAATGGTGATTTAATTCGAGAAGTTACAACAAATGATGAATGGGAAAAAGCTGGAGAAAATAAACAACCTGCCTGGTGCTATTATAATAATGATTCAGTGAATGGTAAAAAATTTGGGAAATTGTATAATTGGTTTGCTGTTAATGACACACGAGGATTAGCTCCATCGGGCTATCACATACCGACCGATTCAGAATGGACAATATTATCAGATTATTTGGGTGGAAAAAAGATTGCTGGAAAAATATTGAAAATGGAACCGATTTGCGAAAATGAAATTCAAATAGGTGGTTGGAATGGAAATAATTCAATTGGTTTTTCAGGTCTTCCAGGAGGATATGGATTTTATTTTGGTGGATTTGATTTTATTGGGGACTACGGATACTTCTGGACTTCATCCGAAGGAAGTGATAATTCCGCGTATACTCGACTTTTAAGCGGTGAAAATGATGCCTTGGCAAGAGCGAGCTACTTCAAAGGTGGTGGCTTATATGTTCGCTGTTTGAAAGATTGAGCATTAGGTACAGTCATTTACCTATTGAACTGTTTAAATCAATTATTATTAATTATTAGGTGGCTCCTTTCGATAAGTAACGGCTGAGTTTATCCTGTCGATTATCAAATCGATTTAATGTTAATGATAAGGTCTTTCATACGTGTTTATACGTAAAATGTATAGGTAAATACGTAGTACGATCTCAGTAGGTTTAAGTAAATTGATAAGCGAATCATTCTTTTTTATTGGTAATCGTCCCAACTGAACAATCTTTGTCTCAGAAAACAACACGAAAAAAATAAATTATGAAATCAATCGCACAATCCACAGCAAAATTCGCATTAGTAGTAATGATGTTAGCTTCAGCTTCTTTTACTTTCGCGCACAACGAAGATCCGAAAGACCCTAAAAAAGTTTCTGTTGTAGTAAATGAAATGAAACCAGGTTTCGCTACTTTGTCTTGGTCTGATTATGCAATTACAGCTATTCAAATTAATTCAACAAACGGACAGGTGATGCCATCAATTCCGGTAATGGATGCTACATCTCTTCATTTGAATGGATTGATAAATGGAACGTATGAGATTTCATTCATGGCAGGTGAAACCGTTGTAGCCATTGAAACATTAGTAGTAAATAAGTAATAAATTATAGGTAAAACAATTTTTAAGGTTTAGTTTAGTTGAGTTATCCAAACGAAAGTCCTGTTACAAACGAGTAACGGGACTTTTATTTTTCCTCAAAAAACTGCCAAAGGGAATCAGGTGGCACTGGAGCAGTAACTTCAATTAATTCCTTAGAGGTAGGATGGTTGAAACTAATTTTTCGTGCATGCAAGCAAATTGAACCGTCTTCATTGGATCGTTTTGCTCCATATTTTAAATCTCCTTTTATATGGCAATTGATCGTTGAAAGTTGCACGCGAATTTGGTGATGCCTCCCTGTTTCTAATTGGATTTCCAGTAAATGAAACTTATCTGATGAACGAAGGAATGCATAATTTAAAATTGCTTGTTTTGACCCAGCACTCGTTTCATTGGTAACGTAGGATTTATTTTGATTTTCATTCTTCCGCAAAAAATGAATTAGTTTACCAGAAGTGGGTTCAGGTTTTTTATCCACTATTGCCCAATATATCTTATCTGTTTCCTTTTCTCTGAATTGCTTATTTAATCTTTCGAGTGCTTTACTGGTTCGAGCGAAAATTACGGCGCCGCTTGTGGGTCTATCTAAGCGATGAACCACTCCGCAAAAGACATTTCCAGGTTTGTTGTATTTTTCTTTTAAATAACTTTTTATGACATCGGGTAGGGTAGTGTCTCCTGTTTTATCGCCTTGAACGATATCAGAAGATTTTTTATTGACAACAATAACGTGGTTGTCTTCATACAATATTTCAAGTGCCATAATTTTATTCTTCTTCCGTTCCTTCCTCAAACAGACTTGTCTGATCTTCTTCTCCAGGTGTTACGTCCCATTCCATTGTTGGTGTAGCTCCATCTTCTGTTTGTGCTTCCAATGAAAGTTCTTCTGTGTCATCCTCGTTTTTTGATTCATTAGGCCAAGGGTTTTTTCCTTCCATTGGGTGGGTTAGCACAATTTCTTTCACTTTCAATTTCGTTAATTGATTACCTTGCGCTTTCATTCCTTTTACATCAATAAAATCGGTAAGTGGAACAATATTGTCAGGTAAGTTCTTAGTTTCTTTTAAAAGTTTATTATAGATAATGCGAACTTCAGGCTCGAATGCGGTTGTTGCAACGTCTAAAAATGAACCTTCACTTTCACTAATAAATAAAACGCGCTTATCGGTGGTTACCTCGCAAAGGAATCGTTTCACAAAATGCAATTCTTTTTCCCCATCATAATATACAGCCGTAATTGGTCTGCGTGGATGCCATTTTTCAATATACGTCATGTCTTCATCAAAATGAGACGCCAGGTCAAAAGTACTCAAGCGGTATTCGCCATTTTTGTAAAGCGTAAGAATTTTATCCTCTCCTTTGAAATCACCTAGGAATTTGCCACGCTCTTCATCATTCAATCTACCTACTATGGGATCATACCAAATTTTTCGAGCAGCCAATGTTGACCCCCCAACTTCTTTTTGGATGATTTTCTGGATAATTTCTTTCGTAACACGATTTCCTGAAGAATTTCTACCTTTAATCAACAAGGCTCCCAAATCGATATCGTAGCGCAAACGTTTTAAATGGGGCCTTGGTCTAAGTAATACGGTAACCACTTCGCGTTCACCATTTGGATGTACCGAAAAATAAAGCATCTTGGATCCCTTTGTTCCTCTGGTTAAATCATATTCTGAATCTCTTGTTATGGAGTTTACATAGAAGCGTTTCATCATGGTTGCGCCTCCAATTCCATCTTGGTAGAATAAGTGATAAATGGTACGGGTGTCACCTTTTTTCCAGACGGCAACATGGACGATTCCCTTACCAACAAATTTCTTGTCTGTAATTTTTGTTACCATCATTTTTCCAGAGGCGAAGAATACGATAATATCATCAATGTCGGAACAGTCAGAAATGGATTCTGTTTTTTTCAAGCCATGACCAATAAATCCTTCTTCATAATCCACATATAATTTCCGATTGGCAATGATCACTTTCGAAGCACTAATAGTATCAAAGACTTTTATTTCCGTTTTTCGTTCCCTTCCTGCACCAAATCGTTTTTTTAAATCTTTGAAATATTCAATTGAATATTCGATAATATTATCTAAGTGGTGCTTTACTTGTTCCATTTCCTCCTCAATTTTCAATAGGAGATCATCCGCCTTACTTCCATCAAAACGTGTAATACGAATCATTGGAATCTGGGTCAATTTCTGCAAGTCTTCGTCTGTT
This sequence comes from Lishizhenia tianjinensis, assembly GCA_943330745.2. GTDB lineage: Bacteria > Bacteroidota > Bacteroidia > Flavobacteriales_D > Crocinitomicaceae > UBA952. The sequence goes on along the minus strand of CALQIX020000004.1, from coordinate 56,639 downwards.
ATTTCCCGAATAAGGTTTTTTAGAAATGGTTCAAATCGTTTGTATAAATAATCGTATAAGGTTTCTTTATCTGAATAATATTTGAAATCAATATACATTTCATGATTGATGAACAATTTCTCTAAGGTTGAAAAATGCCATTGGCGCTCAAGTTCATCTAATCGAATTTCTAATTCTAACCGGAGTAATTTAACGGTATTATCGGTGTTAAATTTTAAGATTTCAGTAACGCCTAAAAACTGTGGTTTATCACCAACGATGATGGTAGAGTTAGGGGAAATTGAGACCTCACAATCTGTGAATGCGTATAAAGCGTCTATTGTTTTATCGGGTGAAACTCCGGGTGCCAAATGAATAATTATCTCTGCTTCAGCGGATGTGTTGTCCTCAATTTTTCGGAGTTTAATTTGCCCTTTGTCATTTGCTTTGATTATCGATTCAATTAATGATCCCGTTGTTGTTCCAAATGGGATTTCATTGATTGTTAATGTTTTATTGTCTACTTTTTTAATTTTGGCACGCACGCGCACTTTTCCACCCCTCAATCCATCGTTGTAATTCGAAAAATCTGCCATGCCACCGTTCATGAAGTCAGGCAAAATTTCTACTTTTTTTCCGCGTAAATGATTGATAGATTGTTCGATTAATTCTATGAAATTGTGCGGTAAGAATTTACAGGCCATCCCAACTGCAATTCCTTCTGCCCCTTGAGCTAAAAGTAGAGGGAATTTTACGGGAAGGTTTTCAGGCTCTTTGTTTCTCCCATCATAACTAGCTAACCAATTGGTGGTTTTTGGATTAAAAACAACATGCAATGCAAATTTCGAAAGTCTTGCTTCAATGTATCTAGCTGCTGCTGCGCCATCTCCGGTAAGTGTATTCCCCCAGTTCCCTTGACAATCGATAAGTAATTCTTTTTGACCCAACTGAACCATAGCATCTCCAATAGAAGCGTCGCCATGTGGATGATATTTCATTGTATTACCTATAACGTTGGCCACCTTGTTATATCTACCATCTTCTAATTCACGCATGGAATGAAGGATACGTCGTTGAACGGGTTTTAAACCATCGTGAATCGCAGGAACTGCTCTTTCAAGAATAACGTAGCTGGCGTAATCCAGAAACCAATTTTGGTAAAGTCCTGCAACAGGTACGATTTTTTCGTCTAATTGCTTGTTTTCAAAAGGATTTGTAGAATTTTCGTCTTCATTTCCAATGGGTTCAATTTCGTCTTCTGCCATGTCTTAAGATGCTATATTTAAATCTTCTGAATCCGCTGATTCGTTTCCTTTTGTTGAGCTTTCTGCTAGGTCTTTTTCTACACGTAGATTGTCAATGATAAATTCTTGTCTTTCAGGTGTGTTTTTCCCCATGAAATAAGACAAGATGGAATCAATGGATGATTCCTTACTCAAAATCACTGGTTCTAAACGGATGTCTTCACCAATAAAATGTTTGAATTCGTCTGGCGAAATTTCACCCAACCCTTTAAATCGAGTTATCTCAGGATTTTTCCCTAATTCGTCCATGGCTGACCTTCTCTCATCATCGCTGTAACAGTAAATCGTTTTCTTTTTGTTTCGAACCCTAAATAATGGCGTTTGAAGCACGTAAACATGATTTCTTTTCACCAAATCCGGAAAAAATTGAAGGAAGAAGGTTAATAATAACATTCGAATATGCATACCATCGACATCCGCATCGGTTGCAATAACAATTCGGTTATACCGTAAATTATCCATTTCTTCTTCAATGTCTAAAGCTGCCTGGATGAGGTTGAATTCTTCATTTTCGTAAACAACTTTTTTTGTTAAGCCATAACAATTTAATGGTTTACCCCTCAATGAAAATACGGCTTGGGTACTAACGTCACGCGATTTAGTTATTGAGCCGCTCGCTGAATCTCCTTCAGTAATGAACAGGGTTGTTTCTTCGCGTTTTTCATCTTTAAGATCTGTTAAATGCGTTCTACAATCGCGTAATTTTTTATTGTGTAGATTGGCTTTTTTGGATCGTTCTTTCGCAATTTTTCGAATTCCAGCAAGTTCTTTTCGTTCTCGCTCAGATTGTTTGATTTTCTTTTCTAATGTTTCAGCTGTATCCGTATTTCGATGTAGGTAATTGTCTAGGTTTTCTTTTAAAAAGTCATTAACAAACGCACGCATCGATTTACCACCTGGTTCAATTTCTTGCGAACCTAATTTGGTTTTAGTTTGAGATTCAAATACGGGTTCAACCACTTTAACTGCTATCGCTGCTACAATTGATTGCCTTATATCAGAAGCCTCATAGTTTTTATTGTAGAAGTCACGTATAACTTTTGCAACAGATTCTCTGAAAGCACTTTGATGCGTTCCTCCTTGTGTAGTGTGTTGACCATTCACAAAAGAATAATAATCCTCGCCATAAGTTTTACCATGTGTAAAAGCAACCTCAATGTCTTCCCCTTCCAAATGAATGATTGGATAAAGTGGGTCGCCGTCCATGTTGTTTTCCAACAAGTCTTTTAATCCATCTTTTGATTGGAATTTTTCTCCGTTATAATAGATGCTTAGTCCTCTGTTCAAATAACAGTAGTTCCACATCATTTTGTCTAAATAAGGAGTTTTATAGGTGTATTTTTTGAAAATAATTTCATCTGGCGTAAATTCAACATAGGTGCCGTTTCCTTCGTCTGTCTTTGTAATCTCAAGGTCTTCGGTTAATTCTCCCCGCTGGAAAACAGCCTGTTTTTTTTCACCATCCCGTACAGAATACACCATGAAGTAGGAAGACAGTGCATTCACGGCTTTGGTTCCAACACCATTTAATCCCACCGATTTTTTAAACGCTTTTGAATCGTATTTTCCTCCTGTATTCATTTTCGAAACAACCTCAACCACTTTACCAAGTGGAATGCCACGGCCGTAATCACGTACACAAACCTTACCGTCTTTAACCTTGACATCGATTCGTTTACCATTTCCCATGACAAATTCATCAATGCAATTATCTATAACTTCTTTCACAAGAATATAAACACCATCGTCCGCCGCTGCACCATCTCCAAGTTTTCCAATATACATTCCTGGTCGCAGTCGGATGTGTTCTTTCCAGTCAAGCGATCGAATGTTATCTTCGGTATATTGAGTTTCTGACATAATTTTTTGAATACAAATTGCGATAATAACAAAAATAAACTTTATCCTCTTGCAATAGGGTTACTAATTGAATCATTTATAAACGATTAGCGGTTGAAAAAGAAAAGGATGATTTTCTACCGTAAATTTTATTAATTTCACCCAACAAATTGAAATTATATGCAGCACCAACACATACCAAATAAGCCCTCTTTTTTTCGGAATTTAACCACGCAAATCATTATTGCAATGGTACTTGGAGCGATATTAGGAGTTAGTATTTTTCATTATACCGACATGGCAACAGCCAAAAGTTTTAGCTCATCAATTAAAATATTAGCAACCATTTTTATTCGGTTAGTTCAAATGTTAATTGCTCCATTGGTTTTCACTACTCTGGTGGTTGGGATTGCAAAATTAGGAGATGTAAAATCGGTTGGGAGAATTGGAGGTAAGGCGCTTGCTTGGTTTTTCACGGCGTCTTTTATTTCGTTGTGTATTGGTATGTTGTGGGTGAATGTATTGAAGCCAGGTGTTGGGTTGAATTTATCGGATGTTGATGTTAAATCCGTAAATGAGGTTACTGAAAAAACCCACGCGTTTTCAGCCCAGAATTTTGTGGAACACATCTTTCCGAAAAGTATTTTTGAAGCAATGGCGGCCAATGAAATCCTTCAGATTGTTATATTTTCCATCTTTTTTGGGTTAGCAGCAGCATCTATTGGTGAAAATTCAAAACCGGTTGTTAACGCATTGGATAAGACATCACACATCATATTGAAAATGGTTGGATATGTCATGAAGTTTGCACCCATTGGTGTTTTTGGAGCAATTGCAGGAGTCTTTGCTGTGCGTGATTTGAGTGAGCTAATAATTACATATACTAAGTTTTTCGGGTCGTTTTTGGTAGGGATAGGTTCCTTGTGGTTAGTACTTCTGTTTATAGGATTCTTATTTTTGAAAGGTCGTATTTTCACGTTGTTAAAAAGAATTGTTAGTCCACTTATTATCGCATTTGGAACCACCAGTAGCGAAGCGGTTTTTCCGAAGTTGACAGAAGAATTAGAGCGATTTGGAATTAAAGATAAAATTGTTTCCTTCATGCTCCCATTGGGGTATTCCTTCAATCTAGACGGGAGCATGATGTATATGACCTTTGCCAGTATTTTTATTGCGCAAGCGTATGGAGTCCCATTGGATTTTGGGACTCAAATGTCTATGTTGCTCGTGCTCATGCTAACAAGTAAAGGAATTGCGGGTGTGCCACGGGCAAGCTTAGTGGTGGTAGCAGCAACGTGTGGTATGTTCAATATTCCCATTGAAGGAATTGCATTAATCTTACCAATAGACCATTTTTGTGATATGTTTAGAAGTGCAACTAACGTTCTTGGTAATTCAATTGCTACCTCAGTAGTTGGTCAATGGGAGAAAGAGGAATAAAACCATCCAAAATTCAACAATCGTAAATAATTCTTTTTTTTGTTAAAAATAGCTTAGCTTTGCATCCCGATTTCAAAAAAGTATGGATGTAAATCAAGAAAAGAGCTATTTAAATCATGTAGTGATTTTAATTTCTTGTGTTTTAGTACTTTCTGTTGCTGCTTTTTTGATCCCAGATTTTACAGTTTACGGTTATGAATTTAAAAAAGTTGATTTTTTAAAAGATGTCAAACCAAAAAAGAAGTCCGAACTTGCAAAAGTCAAAAGCATTGCCAAAGAGTTTGTTGACAAGTGTCCTCCCGGTTATACCTGTATAGAGGATTATTCGAAGGACAAAAAAGCATTGAATGCAATCTTTGAGGCCCTTTCAGATAAGAATAAATTAACCAGAATGGCCTTTTTTGGAGATTCATTTATTGATGGGGATATTTTTACTGCTGAAGTACGTAAGATTTTGCAAGAAAAATTTGGGGGTTCGGGTGTCGGATTTGTTCCAATAGCCTCTGAAACAGCAGGGTTTCGTCAAACGATTCGACATTCATTTTCTGGAATAGATTCCTATAATATTATTGAAACCAAAGGGGGAGAAGGATTTGCTGCAGGTGGCTATTATTTTAAACCAAATGGACAAGGAAATGTAACCTATTCCGGAATTGCAGGAAATAACAAATTACAAACATTACAAAACATTCAATTTTTTTATTCTACGAATTCAGGATCAAATGTGCTTTACCGAATGAATGGTGAATCTCGCTCAATTTCTACTTCTCCATCCGGTCAAATTCAATCAGCTAAATTAGTTGCGGGTAGCACAAATTCCATAACCTTTTCTCTTCCTTCTTCAAAAGATACAAAATATTATGGGGCAAGTTTCGAAGATTCAAAAGGAGTTATCGTAGATAATTTTGGAATGAAAAGTAATTCAGGAATTGCGTTATCAAAGATAAGTGCTCAAAATTGGAGTCAATTCAACAAACTGCGTGATTACAAATTAATTGTTTTGCAATTTGGATTAAATGTTCTGGGGCCTAAAACAACAAAGCTTGATTGGTATATAAAATCAATGGTTGAATTAATTGCGCGCATCAAGCAGGCATGTCCTGAGGCAAGTATTTTAATTCTCGGAATTCCAGATCGAAGTGTTAAAAAGGATGGTGAATATCAGACAATGCCTACTATTCCATTAATGATAGAAGCCCAAAGAGAAATTGCGAAAAAGAGTGGCGTTGCATTTTGGGATTTGTTTTCCGGGATGGGGGGCGAAAATAGTATGATTTCTTTCGTTAACAACAAACCGGCGTTAGCAAATAAGGACTATACCCACCTTACTTTTGCTGGAGGTGAAAAGTTAGCATCGATTTTTACAAAAACGTTTTTGCATCATTTTTCGAACCATGTAAAAAGGAAAAATCAATGAGTGAGCTAACAAAGATCTTTGATTTTGACCTAATTAGGTTTTGTAATGTGTTTTTGTACAACCCAAAAGAACCATTAATATTTAGTTCGGGATTATTTCTTTTTCTTTTTACAGCATTTTTGTTGGTTTATGCACTCATTCAGAAACACCAGCGAACCAAAATTCTTTTTGTAACGTGCTTTTCGCTTTATTTTTATTACAAATCCAGTGGAGTCTATTTTCTATTACTGGTGCTAACAACCTTGGTAGACTTTGTTTTGGCAAAAGCTATCTACAAGACAGAAAATGAGGTGGAAATTTCACTAGGCAAAGCTCGGATACATGTTTCATTAACAGACCGTATGGTGAAGGTTATTCGAAATTCCTTGCTGGTATTAAGTCTTAGTTTTAATTTGGGGATTTTATTGTATTTCAAATACACTAATTTTTTTTATGAAATCTTTACCACTTTAACAGACCAAAAATTTGATCCATTCGATATTTTTCTTCCAGTTGGGGTTTCTTTTTTTACATTTCAATCGTTGAGTTATACACTGGATGTTTTCCGTAAAAATCTGAAGCCACTAAATAGTCCTTTAGATTATGCTTTTTTTGTTTCATTTTTTCCGCAGCTTGTTGCCGGTCCAATTGTTCGTGCCTCAGATTTTATTCCTCAAATATTTAAAAAAGTAGTTGTAACCAGAGAAATGATTGGCCGCGGTATTTTCTTGATTATTGTTGGATTAATTAAAAAAGCAATTATTGCAGATTACATCAGTATTAATTACGTAGATCGGATTTTTGATAATCCAACATTATATTCGGGCTTAGAAAACTTAGTAGGTGTATATGGTTATGCCTTGCAGATATATTGTGATTTCTCGGGGTATTCGGATATGGCAATAGGTATTGCACTTTTACTTGGATATCATTTCAATATCAATTTTGACGCACCTTACCAATCCATAAATATTACAGAATTCTGGCGGCGTTGGCACATTTCCCTATCAAGCTGGTTGCGCGATTATTTGTATATTTCTCTTGGTGGAAATCGGAAAGGCAAGATACGTACTTATGTCAATTTGTTTTTAACGATGTTGTTGGGGGGCTTATGGCATGGTGCAGCGATTCGTTTTGTGATTTGGGGCGCTCTCCATGGTCTTGCGCTCATAATTCATAAGTTATTCACCTCGCTATTTAAATTTCAAATTAAAAATGTCTTTGCCCTAAAGAGTTTGAATCTTTTAAGTTGGCTTTTAACTTTCCATTTTGTATGCTTTTGTTGGATATTTTTCCGAGCAGACACTATGAATGTTGTGGGTCAAGTTTTAACCCAGATTGCATTTCATTTCAATGGAAACATAATTCTTGATTTTATTCTTGGTTATCCTGTTGTCTTAGCTATGATGCTAATTGGGTTTTTATTTCATTTCACTCCAATTTCATGGGAATTATCGATGGAAAAACTAGTAGCCCGCACACCTTTGGTTCTGAAAGCTGTATTGTTAGTGTTAATCATCATTTTAGTGGTGCAGTTTCGTTCATCTGATATTCAGCCATTTATATATTTTCAATTTTAACCCATAAGGAGTCCTCGAAGAGTCAGTAAACATTCGTAGATTTGTTTCACCTAATTCACACATTATGTCAACGTATCAACCCGTAAAAAAAGTCACCACGCATACTTTGCAGGAGATGAAAAACCGGAAGGAGAAAATATCCATGTTAACGGGTTATGATTTTTCAATGGCTAGAATAATTGACGAGGCGGGAGTCGATGTTATTCTTGTTGGTGATTCTGCATCGAATGTAATGGCGGGGCATGAAACAACACTTCCAATTACATTGGAGCAAATGATTTATCACGCTGGATCTGTCGTTCGTGCGGTTAGCAGGTCCCTCGTAGTGGTGGATTTACCATTTGGAAGTTATCAAGGAAATTCCAAAGAAGCATTATCGAGTGCGATTCGAATTATGAAAGAGGCCGGGGCCCATGCAGTAAAAATGGAAGGTGGAAGTGAAATAATAGAATCTGTCAAACGAATTTTAACCGCAGGAATTCCCGTAATGGGTCACTTGGGTTTAACACCACAGTCGATTTATAAATTTGGAACCTATGTAGTTCGAGCGAAAGAGGAAGAAGAGGCTGCTCAATTAATGAGTGATGCAAAATTATTAGAAGAAGCAGGTTGTTTTTCGATTGTTTTGGAAAAAATTCCAGCCAATTTAGCGACAAAAGTTGCCGAAACTGTTCAAATTCCTATCATTGGAATTGGTGCTGGTCATGGAGTAGATGGTCAAGTTTTAGTTGTTCATGATATGTTAGGAATTAATAATGAATTTAATCCGCGGTTTTTGAGAAAATACAACAACTTGCATGAGCAAATGCTTAATTCATTTAAACAATACATTTCGGATGTTAAAGCAGTAGATTTTCCAAATGAGACCGAACAATATTAAAACCTTTTTTATGCGTACACTTCTTTTTCTATTGATTGGATTATTGATTTCAATTGGGATTTATGCGGTTCAATTCAAGGATAACTCAACGAGTTCTGGCAAATCAGGTCCTACCAAACGTGCGATAAATAAAAAGCAAACTTCGCAAGAGGATGAAACAATAACCCTTGTGGCCGTGGGGGATATCATGATGGGAACAAATTATCCAAACGAAAGTTATCTCCCTCCCAAAGAGTTAAAATTGCTAGCACCAATGATGGAGTATTTTAAAATGGGTGATATTGTTTTTGGAAATCTCGAAGGCACCGTACTCAATAGCGGTGGAGAGGTAAAATCATGTTCCGATCCCTCTAAATGTTATGCTTTCAGGCAACCGGAATATTTTTTAGACCAATTGAAAGAGGCCGGATTCAATATGTTATCCATCGCAAATAATCACGTGGGTGATTTTGGAACGACTGGCCGTAAGAATACTGTTCGGGCACTAACAGAGCGAGGATTTTGTTTTGCCGGACAAACTACTTGCCCGAAAGGAATACTGACAATAAAAGGATTGAAAATTGGATTTACCGCCTTTGCACCAAATAATGGATGTTTATCCTTGACGGATTATACCTTATTAACCAATACAATTAAAGAATTAGATAAAACCTGCGACATTGTGATCGTTTCTTTTCATGGTGGCGCTGAAGGACCAAGTGCAACTCATGTCCCGAAAAAAACGGAAGTCTTTTTAGGCGAAAACAGGGGAAATGTAACTGAGTTCGCTCGTAAAGCGATTGATGCTGGGGCAGATGTTATTTTGGGGCATGGACCTCATGTATCTCGTGCAATCGATCAATATAAAGGGAAATTCATCACTTATTCGATGGGAAATTTTTGCACCTATGGTAGGTTTAGCTTAAAAGGAAATGCCGGAATAGCTCCTCTTTTTCAATTGAAATTAAAACGCGATGGATCATTTGTAGAAGGAAAGATAGTTTCTATTAAACAAATCGGAGAAGGTGGCCCGATATTCGATAAAAGTCTTGCTGCATTAAACGAAATAAAACAATTAACATTAACTGATTTCCCTCAATCCAATGCCAATTTTGATGAAGAAGGTAATTTCTTTTTTAAGTTCAAATGAAAATATCCGCATCCATTTACAGCGACAAAAAACGTGCTCTAGAACAAGTGATTTTAGATCTGAACAATCATCAAGTGGATTTATTACATATTGATTGCAACGATGATTTAACTGTTTTTAATGACATTATCAAAATTAGAAAATGGTGCTCCATTCCAATCGATTTGCACATTATCACCTCTTCGCCTGAAAAATATTTTGATTTACTCATTCAAAATCCGGTTGAATATGTGACTTTTCAATTTGAAAATTTAACTACTAAACTCACTATTCCGAAAGAGATTTCCGGAAAAAAAGGCATTGCTGTAACTACAAATACACCCATTTCGATTTTTGAAAATTATACTGATTTTGATTTTATTCTGATAATGGCAACAACTCCAGGGCAAAGTGGAGGTTTGTTTGATAAAGTTAATTTTGATAAGATAAGACGGTTTAGAAAAGAATATCCTTCCAAATCCATTCATGTAGATGGCGGAGTAAATGGAGAAGTTTCATTCATCTTGCGAAATATGGGTGTGAGTTGTTCTGTTTCTGGATCCTATTTATTCAATGAGCCAAGTATTGGGCATGCTCTTTTTAATTTACAAAGCAGGGAAATTGCCTCTCAATTTCAAGTGGGTGATTTTATGACGCCAATTGAGGAATGTCCAATTATTGATAGTTCTGAAAACAACATGAGAGCAGTGTTAGAAACCATTGAAAATGGGAATTTGGGATTTTGCTTAGTTCTTGATTCATCGAATAAATTAATTGGATTAATTTCGAGTGCAGATATTCGGAAAGGATTACTCAAATGCCTGAATAATTTAAGGGAACTAACACCAGCTATAATGATGAATGCGAGTCCATTAGTGATTCAATCCAATCAAACGGTGGTTGAAATGTTACAGTTGATAAAGTCTTGTGTGTTTCCGGTGATGTACTTGCCTGTGGTAAATTCAGACGGAAAAGCAGTTGGAATTGTTAACTTTGTCAACCTCATTAAAGCAGAATTATGATTCTTCAATTAAAAAATACAGTTTCCGCCGAACAAGCTAATCAATTAGCGGTTGAAAATCAAGCGTTTTGCATTCGTATGGATGGGGAAATCTTGTTAATCACTGGATCGAATGTAAAAGAGGTTCCATCGTCTATAGAACACCACGTAGATAAATTTTGGGTTTTTGCAAATGACATACAATTAGCATCAAAAGCATTCAATTCAAACAAGCGAAGAATTAGTTTGTCTAATGTGACAATTGGCGGGGATACGAAGAATACTTTGTTGATCGGAGGTCCTTGCAGTGTTGAATCGGAAGATCAAATCCGAAGTTCAGCTGAATTGCTGGTTGGTTTAGGATTAACAACGCTACGAGGAGGGTGTTATAAACCACGAACGAGTCCGTATTCCTTTCAAGGAATGGGCTTGGATGGCTTGAAATTATTAGCGAAAATGCGCGAAGAATTTGGTCTGAATGTAATTACCGAAGCGAGAGATGCTACCCATATTGCCGAAATTATTGAATATACGGATGTGATCCAGGTTGGAGCAAAAGCAATGTATGACCAAGGTATATTGCGTGCATGTGCAAAAACTTCCAAGCCTGTATTAATTAAACGTGGTTTTGGAACTACCCTTCAAGAATTTGTGCAAGCCGCGGAGTTTGTTTTATCTGGTGGGAATGAAAATGTGATTTTGTGCGAGCGTGGATTACGAACATTCGAAACTGGAACACGATTCACCTTAGATTTGTGCGGTGTTGCTTGGTTGCAGGAATATACAAACTTGCCAATTATTCTGGATCCTTCCCATGCTATGGGGTATGCCTATGGTGTTCCAGTATTGGCTCGTGCATGTGTTGCAATGGGAATTGACGGATTGTTGATTGAGGCGCATCCCACTCCAAAAACAGCAAAATCAGATGCCTCACAACAATTGGATTATCAACAATTTACAGAATTATTAAATTCCTTACGTCCAGTTGCTGAAAGCGTTGGATATAAAATAGTATAACATGCAATTAGAACAAAATATTAAGGGCTTATGCTCCAAATTTGGAATTGATTTTCAAGATTTCCTGAGTGATTTAGATGTGGAAGATGTTCATGAGCTTACCGTTTTTGATTTAGAAGCAGTCTGCGAAGAATATGAGGTAGATTTATTGTCTTTGCTTTTCAAACCTCTCTTTAAAGAGGGGCAATGGAAAAAAAAGGCGAAAAATATCAAGTTGTTAGTGTTGGATGTGGATGGTGTTTTAACCGACGGCGGTATGTACTTCACAGAAAATGGTGATCAAATTAAAAAATTCAATACAAAAGATGGTTTGGGAATTATGCGATTACAACAAAACAATGTTCAAGTTGCCTTTTTATCCTCTGGTTTTACTCATTCGATGGTTCAGAAAAGAGCTGAGATGTTAGGTGTTTCCTTGTGTTATGTAGGTCAAGATAAAAAATTAGAAGTGTTATCGAATTGGTGTTCTGAATTGGCTATCGATCTCAATCAAGTCGCTTATTTGGGAGATGATGTAAATGACCTTGAGTGCATTCGAAAAGTTGGTTTTTCTGCTTGTCCAGTCAATGCAGTTAATGCCGTGAAAACAGAAGTAGACATTATTTTATCCAATAAAGGAGGAGATGGTTGTGTTCGAAACTTCATTGATAATTATTTGATAGAATCCCCGATTTCTTAATATTTCTACAATCATGAAAACCACCACAATAGGCATTATAAAAGAGGGAAAAGTTCCACCTGATTTTCGGGTAGCATTAACTCCAAAACAATGCCGTGCAATTGAAATTGTGTATCCTGATGTCAAAATTCAAGTTCAGCGCAGTCCAATTCGTACATTTTCAGACGAAGAATATGCAGCTGAGGGAATTATGCTTGTGGATTCAATCAAAGAATGTGACATAATTATTGGTGTTAAAGAAGTAAATGTTTCGGATCTCGTTCCCAATAAAACCTTTCTATTCTTTTCTCATACGATTAAAAAGCAAGCGTACAATCAGCAATTGTTAAGGGCTGTTTTGGATAACAAAATAAGACTGATAGATTATGAAGTTATTAAAGATAAAAACAATAAACGATTAATTGGATTTGGTCGCTATGCTGGAATCGTTGGAACTTACAATGGGTTTTTAACTTGGGGCTTGAAAAATGATTCATACAACATGAAGCCAGCGAATCAGTGTGCAAATAGAATTGAGGTGGAGGAAGAATTAAAAAAAGTTAGCTTTCCTTCAAATTTTAAATGTATTCTAACTGGCTTTGGTAGAGTAGGACATGGCGCTCGCGAAATAATGGATTTACTACCGATTAAAGAAGTTACACCAGATGAAATTCTATCCATGGAATTCAATGAGCCTGTTTTCGCTCATTTGGAACTTGAGGATTATTATGCGCCAATTGACGGTAGAATGTTTGATAAAAAAGAATTTTATTCAAATCCAGAAAAATATAAATCTATCCTTTCTAGGTTCGTTTCAAAAGTAGACATGTATATTCCCTGTCATTTTTGGAGTAATAAATCACCCATTATTTTGTCCCAAGAAGATTTAAATCATCCGAATAGAAAATTATCTGTAGTTGCTGATATTTCATGTGATATTGCAGGTCCGATTGCTTGTACACTTCGCCCAAGTAAAATTACCGACCCAATTTTTGGATATGATCCTATGACAGGGAACGAGGTGAATTTCAAAGAAAGAGGATCAATTGCTGTTATGGCTGTTGATAATCTACCGTGTGAATTACCCAAAGACGCCTCTGAGGATTTCGGAAATGAATTAATAAAGCATGTGCTTCCAGCGCTACTTAGAGAAGATCCTTACGCAATTATAGATAGAGCTTCTGAAACAAATTCATCCGGTGAATTGACAGCGGGTTTTGCGTATTTGCAAGAATATGCCGACGGATTACTTGATTAATTACTCATGGTTCAGATTGTAGACAAATCGTTTTTTCGAGCTGAAAAAAGTGAAATCATTCTCGGTCAGTATGAGGACTGCTCTTTTGAAGAATGCGATTTTAGCGGAGAAAAGTGGACTAATTATAAATTTATTGATTGTACATTTAAGGACTGTAACTTAAGCTTAATTCAAGTTACAAATACATCCTTTCAATCAGTGAAATTTGATGGATGCAAAATAATGGGAGTTCTTTTTGAAAATGCAAATCCTTTTTCACTGCAACTTTCTTTCGCTAATTGCAATTTAAATCACGCTTCTTTTTATAAATTAACCTTGAAAAATACGCTTTTTCAGTTGTGTGATTTACAGGAAGTAGATTTTACCCAAGCTGATTTAACCTTAAGTGATTTTGATAGATCCAACTTACAGCTCGCACTATTTGAAAAAACGAATCTAGAAAAGGCGAATTTTTCAACGGCCAACTATTTTCAAATTGATCCGTCCACTAATAAAGTAAAAAAAGCAAAATTCTCATTGGTAGGATTGCCTGGTTTATTGAGTCAATTTGACTTAGAAATTAAATAACGCTTACAAATTCACTTTTATTTTTTACATTTATTCCATGATAGTAAAAGGGGATAAAAAAATCATCCGCGGATGGGTAACCTATGATTGGGCGAATTCGGTGTATAATTTAGTTGTGTCTTCTGCTATATTTCCGATTTTTTATGAGGCCAGTACGCGAGCTGTTTATGCTAAGAGTATTGGTTCTTCGGCAGATGAGGTGGATCCTGGTATGGTTACTGTAGATTTTTTTGGATATCAGGTTTCTCCAAGTGTCATCTATTCTTTAGTGTTGTCCTTGGGCTTCTTGTGTGTGAGTTTTCTGTCGCCATTATTGTCTGGTATTGCAGATTATACAGGTTCAAAAAAGAAATTCATGAAGTTCTTCTGTTATTTAGGTTCGCTTTCATGTGCGTCACTTTATTTTTTTGACCCAAATCAAATTGAACTCGGGATGTTGTCCATTTTCTTTGGAACGATAGGATTTTGGAATAGCTTGGTTTTTTATAATGCCTTTTTACCCGAAATTGCTGAACCACAAGATCATGATCGTGTTTCTGCAAGTGGTTTTATTGCTGGATATATTGGAGCTACTTTGTTACTTGTAATTTGTCTTGCACTGATAATGGGTATTGATAACAGTTACACTAAAGTTAGTTTTTTGTTGGTTGCGTTTTGGTGGATTGGTTTTGCTCAAATAACTTACCGCGTTTTACCAAATAATGTATATGGCAAAAAACCGGAAAAAGACTACATATGGAAAGGATTTAGAGAGTTGAAAAAAGTGTTTTTAGAGTTTAGGCAAACAGTTCGTTTGAAACGATTTTTGGTTTCATTCTTCTTTTTTAATACAGGCGTACAAACTGTTATGCTTATGGCAACTGTCTTTGCGAGTAAAGAAATTGAGTGGCCAGAAAACAGTAATAAGTCAGGATTAATTATAGCAATTTTACTCATTCAACTGGTTGGAGCTTTAGGTGCAAAAATAACATCAATAATCGCTCGAAAAACAGGAAATATCAATGCATTAATTGGAAGTGTTTCCATTTGGATTATCATCTGTGTTTTTGCGTTTTTTATTCGAACGCCGAATGAATTTTACACGCTTGCAGCCTTTGTTGGTTTGGTAATGGGTGGTGTTCAGGCAATTGCACGTTCAACTTATTCCAAGTATCTACCGGAAACAACAGATCATGCAAGTTATTTTTCATTTTATGATGTAGCTGAAAAAATAGGAATGGTAATCGGAACAGCTTTCTTTGCTTTGATGGAATTTTTATTCGATGATATTCGATTTTCCATTATTTCCGTTGCAATGTTTTTTGTCTTTGGATTGATTTTTTTATTTTTTGTTCCAAAAGAAGAACGAATTATTGTCCCAAATCACTAAAAAAATTAGGATATGATTTATCAATGCAATGAGGACTTGTAAGTAAGATTTCGTTCGTTGATAGGCATGCTGCAACTGTTGCTGCCATTGCAATTCGATGATCATTATACGTGTTGATAATACCCCCATTGATCTGACCTTTTCCATGAATTTCAATCGTGTTTTCTCTTGTTGAATAAAAAACACCGAAAACGGAAAGCATTTCTTCCACGGTTTGCAATCGATTCGATTCTTTGTGTAAAAGCCTTTCTGTTCCTGTGAAAACAGATGTTCCTGCTGCTGCACAAGCTAAAATTGCTAAAATGGGAAACAAATCAGGATTATCCGTTAAATCTACATTAAAAGGTTTGGGAGAACGTGCTTTTTCGACAATTAAATCTCCTTCTTTCCATGTGACTGATGCTCCAAATAATTTCACAATTTCCAAACAAATCTTATCTGCTTGATTTGAATCTATTTTTAAACCTCTTAATTTAATTTTCCCTGAAATCGCTGCTCCGATTACATGATTTGCTGCACCGCTCCAGTCTCCTTCAATATCTATTTCTCGACCAATATACTGCTGATTTCCTTTTATCATAAATGTTTTGTATCCGTCATTCACAATAGAAACGCCAAATTCTTTCATTAACTGAATCGTTAAGTCTATATAGGGTTTGCTGGTCAAATCGGAAACAAAAATAGTGGTATCTGTTGGCAGTAAAGGACTTGTTATTAACAGCCCTGTGAGCATTTGAGAGCTTTCGGATCCATCCAAATGAATACCACTCCCGTTTACTTCTCCCGAAAATTCTAAAGGGAAATTGGAGTTTTTAATGTTTAAACCACTATTTGTTAACGCGTTTTCAAGAAAAATAAGCGGTCTATTCAATAAAGTTCCTGAACCAGAGAGTGTTATTTTCTCTCCAAATAATGTCGAGATAAATGCAAACATCCGAAGGCATAATCCGGATTCATTAACCGATAAGCTAATTGATTCTTTCTTTTTTCTAGTGGGTGGTTGAATTGTTAATGTTTCATTTCCAGTCACTTCTGCTCCAAATTGTTGAATAACGGATAAACAAGCTTCGTTATCTTCGCAAGATTGATATCCCTTTATTATAGTTCTGTTATTTGATAATAGCGAAAGAGCAAGAAGTCGTTGAACATGACTTTTGGATGAATTGACTCGAATCTGTCCGTTATACTTGAAGGGTTTAATCGCTCTCATGTTGATCTAAACTATTTAATATAGTTGATTGAATATGTATGGATTCTTGATGAATCAATTTAAATAGCGTGGTGGAAAATTCCTCTGATAACTCAGCATTCATGGCTTTCTGTACATTTTTTCGCAGGCTTTCTTCCCATTGGTTAGATTGCAATACCGCCAAATTATGTGTTTTTTTAAAATTCCCAATGGTGGCGGAAACTTTCATTCGCTCATGCAATAATTGAATAATCGAATCGTCTAAAACACTTAAACTTGATCGAAAGGAAATTATCTCAGCTTCTTCGATTTCCTTATGATTCCGGATTTTTAATTTTTGAAGCAGATCACTTAATTGTGAGGCAGTTATTTGTTGTTTCGCATCTGTCCATGCCTCAGAAGGGGAAATGTGGGTCTCCAACATGAGTCCGTCAAATTTTAAATCCATTGCTTTTTGAGCGATTTCGAATAAAATTGCTGTCCTTCCACCTATGTGTGAGGGGTCACAAATTAACTGTAATTCAGGCATTTCATGTTTGAGATCAATTGGAATTTGCCAATTCGGATTATTACGAAAACGAGTTTTTTCATAAACAGAGAACCCCCTATGAATGGCGGAAATTGAACGTACATTGCATTTTTGCATGCGTTCTATTGCTCCTATCCACAATTTTAAATCTGGATTAACAGGATTTTTAACCATTATAGGTACATCAACACCTGTAAGAGATTCAGCTAATTCTTGAACAGAAAATGGATTTGTAGTTGTTCTAGCACCAATCCATAGCATGTCAATTCCTGCTTTTAAAGCAGCCTCAACGTGTTCTGGTTTTGCAACCTCTGTAGCTACTTTTAATCCAACCTCTGATTGTACTTTCTGGAGCCACAATAATCCTTTATTTCCAGCTCCTTCAAATTCTCCAGGTCGGGTTCTTGGTTTCCAAATTCCTGCCCGAAAATAGTCCGGCTGAAGTTCTTTCAGGCTTTTTGCAGTATCCAAAACTTGTTTCTCTGTTTCTGCACTACAGGGACCTGCAATAAGGAAAGGTTTTTGCTCCATCTAAATCACTTTAATAGATTAACAACTAACACACTGTAAAGTTGCCAAGAAAAATGTGAATAGTTATTAGTTTTTTATGAATTCAACCGTTTTGATGTATTTAAAAATCATTTCTTTATAGATTTCACATAAAAATGGAGGATTGTTAAAAACTACTTTGATTTTATTGTCGAAAGTTCAGAAAAAAAACTATTTTTGCACCCAAAAAACGGCTATAAATTTCACATTATGTATTGGACTTTAGAACTAGCATCATATTTAGAAGATGCACCATGGCCAGCAACAAAAGAAGAGTTAATTGATTTTGCAATTCGAACTGGAGCGCCTTTAGAAGTTGTTGAGAATCTTCAAGATTTGGAAGATGAAGGCGATATGTATGAATGTATCGAAGAAATTTGGCCTGACTATCCTTCACGAGAAGATTTTCTCTTTAATGAAGATGAATATTAACCAAGTATTCAATTTTTTCAGGTTTTTTACTCGACTTTTTTTCAAATAATTGTCCTTTAGATTTAATTCCTTAGGTTCAAAATTTAGAATCCTTCGATTTATCTTTCAGTTGGACCTATGCCATTTGTTGTACACAGGTGAATTCGCAAATTGTGCTATTAGTATACCCTTCCGCAGCTTAAAAAGATTTTCTAATAGATTATTATTAAGTTAAGTTTCTCGTTATACATTTATTATTATTAATTTTAATAAGCATTTGATTTATTTTGTTCAATACGCTTTTAGATAATGAAAAATAAGAAGTATTATTTGGGTTCTATCATCTTTGTAATCCCTCTGCTAGTGCAACTTTGGGGGTATTTGAATACGCCAAAAAACAACCCAAATGAATTGCAATGGGGATTCTACGGACACAAAAGAATAAATCGGATTGCCGTTTTCACTTTACCTCCAGAAATGCTTGGTTTTTATAAAGAACATATTGAATTTTTAACAGAACATTCTGTAGATCCTGATAAACGGAGGTATGCAGTAGAGGGAGAGGCTCCAAGACATTACATAGATTTGGATCATTATTACATTAAAGGAAAGGATAATCCGTTCGAAGTGATGCCAAAAAGATGGGAGGATGCCGTAAAGAAATTCACCGAAGATACCTTACAAGCCTATGGTATTGTTCCTTGGCATATTCAAACAATGAAATATCGATTGCAGAAAGCTTTTGAAACAAAAAATGTTGATTTGATTTTAAAATATTCCGCTGAAATTGGGCATTATATCGGAGACGCCCATGTACCCTTGCATACGACCGAAAACTATAATGGACATAAAACCAATCAACGCGGAATCCATGGTTTTTGGGAAAGTAGATTAGTTGAAATAAACGCAGAAAATTATGATTACTTTGTTGGTAAAAGTCTATACGTGAAAGGTGTCTTGGATTTTGCTTGGAATGCTGTAAAGTCATCTCACTTGGCCTTAGATTCTGTTTTTGATTTTGAAAAAGAACTGACTGCAGAATTCCCCTCAGATCAAAAATACAGCTATGAGCAACGAGGGAACACAACGGTACTGACATATTCAACAGCTTTTTCGGATGCATACCATAAAAGATTGAATGGAATGGTTGAACGGAGAATGAGAGACGCTATTCTTGCAGTAGGATCTATTTGGTATACAGCTTGGGTTGATGCTGGTCAACCTGATTTGAGTAGCCTTCAAAATAAACCACCATCTGCAGAATTATTAAAAGAAATAGAATTGTTGGACGATCATTATAATCATGATAAAAACAAAGGTAGAATCTGCGATTAATACAGTAACTATGAAAATAATAATTACAGCAATTTCATTGTTTTTTACTTTGATCGTTCATAGTCAATTAATTAGTAAAAGGGGATATGTAGGCTTTAAAACGAGCGCAGGGATTATCGATACAGCATTCTATATGAATTATGGTATTACTGGCGAATATTTGATGAAAAACAAATTAGGCCTAATTTACAATTTAGAATTTCAAAAGAGAAGCGATAATTACAAACAAATACATGGATCAATAGGTTCACTGGGAGGACCTCCTTTAATTTTAATCGGTTTATTATCTGGGCTTTCTAACTCTTCTAACAACGGAAATAGCTCCGGTTCAGTATTTGGATTAGGATATCTAGGTTTGGTAATGGGAATTCTTGTAACGGTTTTGCCTGATGGAGTTTCTTATCACATTCCGTTTAAGTACAATGGGGATATTGCACCTTATGCAAATGTGTTGGGTTTTGATTATGTGTGGAACAAAAAAGCGAATTATTCTGAATGGAAATATTCCTGTTCATTTGGCGTGAAAGCTAGTTATTGGAATTTTTCCAATTGGGTATTACAAGGATTTGTGGAAACGCGCAAGGTTGCGTTCACAGGATGGGGAATCGGTGCTGGATTAGGATGTTCCTATTCATTTGGAAATACTGGTTCAAACACATCAAAATTGTAAATGAATTAGATAAATTCAAAACATCCTCTACCCTTAAAATGCTAATTTTATTGAATAATAAAAGAAACCAAAAGAGATTACTAAATTTGTAAAAAACAACCGCCATGTCTGAAGAAATAAAAAAAATAGATAAATCTAAAAAAATCAATATTTTTTTAATAATAGTTATTGTAAGCTTACTGGGTGGAATAGCCTATTTATCCAAACAATACACGAATAAAATTCAAGAATTAAATGCAGCACTCAATGAAAATTTAAAACTGAAATCAGATTTGTCCGATGTGAATAAATCAATTGGTTCTGTAGTAGATATTGAAGGTCGTTCCAATGATTTGAAGTCCAATTTAACACAAATGTTGAAAAATTATGATGAATTGATTAAAATGGACAAATCAAAAGCCGACAGTTTGAATATTGAGAAAGGAAAAATTCAAGGGTTATTAGGTCAAATAAATACGCTCAAAAGCCAAGGTAATTTAACGTATTCCAAATTGTTAAAAATGGAAAAAGAAAATGAAACCTTGCGTGATATCATGAAGAGCTATATCAAGGAAATTGATCAGTTAAACCAGTTAAATAAGCAAATTCAGACAGATTTAGACGAAACTTCTGAGAAATTAACATCAACAGTTACCGAACGAGATGAGTACAAAAAGGAAGCGGAAGAAAGCACAGCAAAAGTTAAAAAAGGTGCTAAATTGCAAGCATATAGTTTCACAACTAGTGGAATGGATCTAAAAAGAAATAATAGCACCAAGGAAACAACAAAAGCAAAAGAAACAATTCAAATAAAATCGATGTTTACAATTGGCTCTAATCCGCTAGCGTCCGCGGGTAAAAAAGTTGTATATATGCAAGTAATTACTCCTGAAGGAAAAACAATGCAGTCGAGAAGCTCAAACGTAATCGATACGGACCAGGGGTCTATTCCTTATTCTGAAAAGCGGGAGTTTGATTATGAAAACCAAAGTATTGACGTTGGTGTTTACTATGATTTACGTGGAGAAAAAGCAACAAAAGGCACCTACAAAGTTCGTCTTTTTTGTGAGGGAACGTTAATTGGTTCAGATAGTTTTACGTTAAAATAAGCAATACATCAATGTTGGAAGCAATTAATCAAGGTTCAGTTACCTTTGTTGTAGAAAATGGAATAGGTACAATTGAATTTGGACACCCATTAAGTAATTCTTTACCAGGTAAAATATTACGACAACTTGCACAAACAATCAGTCAATTGGGCAGTGATGATTCTGTAAAAGTGATTGTTCTGAAATCAACTGGAGAAAAGGCTTTTTGCGCCGGAGCAAGTTTTGATGAATTGATTTCAATCAGTGATTTTGAAACAGGTAAAACATTTTTTTCTGGTTTTGCACAGGTGATAAATGCTTGTCGCAAGTGTCCAAAATTTATCATTGGTCGCGTTCAAGGAAAAGCTGTTGGAGGTGGAGTAGGAGTGGCTTCTGCCGTTGATTACTGCATAGCAACCAAACATGCTGAAGTTAAACTTTCTGAATTAGCAGTCGGAATTGGTCCATTTGTGGTCGGTCCGGCCGTAGAAAGAAAAATAGGTTTGGCAGCAATGAGCGAATTGGCCATAAATGCAACCGAATGGAGATCTGCCAGTTGGGCAAAGAAAAAAGGGTTGTTTACTGAAGTGTTCGATTCAATTGATGAAATGGATGCTGAAGTGGATCGATTGGCAAAACAATTAGCGAAATCAAACCCAGAAGCAATGGCAATGTTAAAATCCGTTTTTTGGGAAGGAACAGAGAACTGGGATAAATTGTTAGCAGATCGCGCTGCAATGAGTGGGAAATTAGTTCTTAGTGACTTTACCGTTCAAGCAATTAATTCATTCAAAGCCAAATAGGACAACTTTATTATGTCCATTCCAAATTTGATTCGTGTTGTATTGGATTTTTTTTATCCTCTATTTAATCGATTTATTACAAAAAAGACCTATTACTATGCTGCTTGTGGTGGCTCAAATTTACTATTAAGTTGGATTCTGTTTTTTGTGATTTATCAATTTGTTTTTCAAAAGGAACATTTTTATTTTGAGCAAATAAATTACACGATTTCTGCCTATACCTTAACTTCTTTTTGCTGCTCAATAATCACCTTCTTTATAGGTTTCTTACTTATGAGATATATAGTTTTTACTGAAAGTGAATTAAAAGGGAGGGTTCAGTTTTTTAGGTATGCTCTTAGCGGTGTTTTGGCTTCTGTACTAAACTGGGTAATCCTAAAATTATTGATAGAAGGATTTGATATTTACCCATCTATATCTAATGTTCTTTCCTCGTGTATTGTGGTAGTTTTTAGTTACTTAATGCAGCGCCGTTTTTCCTTCAGGTAATTAATTTTCAATAGGTTTCATGAAGATAGTTAGCTCAAAATTGGACGAAGGTTTATCGTATATTTTAAGCGGTTTTGATTCCAATATTTCAGGAATATAAATCGCGCAAAGTGAATTTTCAACCAAATAAATAAAAGGATGTGTTTCTTTTGGCATTCCACGATATATGCCTAGTAGAACTTCATACCTGATTTTTTCAGTATCACTTTTTGCGTCATGCCAAACAAGGATCGATTTTTCATTTTTAAGGTAGGGAAACAAGCGGTTAGTATCCGCCTCAACTGCCTCTGTATGATGATCACCATCAATAAAAATCACATCGAATTTTTTATTTAAACTGTCAAAATCAAACTTTTTTGAATCACCAAATAAATGTCGCACATTGGGTTTTGATTTGGAAAAAAAACGATGTAAATCAATGTATTCCTTTGAAAGTTTTAAGTCCTTCAATGCTTCATCCGATAAGTTCAGGGTATAGCAATTATCAACAATATCAGCAATATTGGCTACCGATTCTCCCCTCCATGTTCCAACTTCTAGATAATCCTTTGCCCCAAGCCGCAAACATGCCAATTTTAGCACGATAAAATCAGTTACTAATGAGGATCCGCTCAAGAACGAATACGTATTTATCTGATGTTTATTGGTTGAAGGATAAATTGATTGCAAAGAGATTTGGGCCGTTTCATTTGCGTCTGGAAATTCTTTTGAAAAAGCTGATTTCAGTACTTCATCAGAATTTAAGAGTTGATTAATCAAGTACGGTTTCTTTATTAACAATAGAATCCCGCGTATTAATTTATTTATTTTTTTCATTATACTACTAACCTCTTTTTAGGATAAGTTGATTCGTGAATTCTTTAATTTCTCCTACTGATGGAAATACTACAAATTTACCGCCTTCTTTCAAATAAAAATAAATTACCACCAAAGATGTTGTGAAATATGAAATTACGGCTGTAAGTGCTGCATCATAAACGGTCATTTTTGGAAAGATAAAAAAGGATAAAAGTATAGTTATTAAAAATCCACAACCGGAAGCAATTGCATTTACATAATATTTACCAACTCCGGAGAAATAATGACCTAAAATTAAAGCATAATTAAAAATCCAAATTCCCGGTGCCATCAGGCGAATAATAGCACTTAATTCTCCAAATTCATTACCAAACAACCAGATGTAAAATTCAGAAGGAATAAACAGGGCAATAATCAAGGATATAAATGCAAGTAATAAACCTAATTTTGTTAACTTCTCAGTAAGTTTTAAAGAGAATTCCTTGTCGTCACTATTTGAAATTCGCGAATATTGATATAAGGATATACTACTTGTTATTAACCAGATTGATTCAATGATTGATAGTCCGTTGGAATAAATTCCTACTGCTTTTTGACCGTGATTAATTTCCAATAAAAAATAACTAAGTCTAAAACTTAACAATTGAAAAATATGAGCAATTTGATTTTGAAATCCATAAAATATTAAGGTTTTGAATGTGTTTGCAAGTAATTTTGGTTGAAATATATCTTCTTTGGTTAACTCCTTACTGATTAAAAACAAACTAAGGATTAAGGTTGTTCCATAGGCAATATAAATGGCTAAAATATAGAGGTCAATTGTTTTGCTCGCTTGATTGAAGACTTGTAAAATAATCACCATGAGTGTAAGAAATGGAATACTAAAGCTGAGTAAATTGCTTTTGTGAATTTTTTCCTTACCCACTAAAATGGATGAATTTATCGAAATGATTGAGTTTAACCCACTAACAAAACTAATCGTAAAAACATGTTTTTGGTCTAACCAAGCAAATGAATTTAGAACTAAATAGCAACCAACACTTATGAAAATAGCCCAGGAATAGGACGTTGTAATTAGGTTCTTTATACCGGTTCTAGGGGCCAAATATATAATAGAAGCTCCACCAATTAAATTATCGACTAAAAGGATAATTGTAATTGATG
This sequence comes from Lishizhenia tianjinensis, assembly GCA_943330745.2. Taxonomy (GTDB): domain Bacteria; phylum Bacteroidota; class Bacteroidia; order Flavobacteriales_D; family Crocinitomicaceae; genus UBA952. Next base: position 32,240 of record CALQIX020000004.1, on the reverse strand, counting down.
CTAATATAATACTTTGTTCTCCTTTTCCTCCAGCACCAAGGTACTGCGAAATTAGAATAGCTATCAATAAATTAAAGACAGCAGCAGAAAATCGCACACTAAAATTACCGATTATTGCCTTCAACATTAGTTATTATTTGATTTTAACAAATTCCGGTACTGATGGTCAAATTGTCTACCAACCTCTTGATAACTAAAATGATTAAATGCGTAACTATGAATATCCTTGGGGCTAAAAATAATTTCATCGTTTAAAAACATGCAAATTGCTTTTTCAAGTTCTTGCTCATCTCCTTTAGGCACTAATACACCATTAAAAGCATGAACGTGTTCTGGAATTCCATTCACATTGGTTGATATCACTGGTTTTCCCATCATTAAAGTTTCCGCAATTACACAAGGGAAATTCTCATAATTACTAAACAATAATAATGCAGAACTTTGGCTAATCATAGCTGCGATTTCTGCAGTTGACATGGTTGGGTAAAATGAAACAATTTCATCTAGTCCGAATTTTTGAACAAGATCTTTTGCGTACCCAACCTCCCCATCACTGATAATTTTCAAGTCGAAATCTTGACGGTATTCTGAAATTCTATTAATTGTATGAAGCATTCCACTTACGTTCTTGTGGACATCAAGGCAAGTCGAAATATGGATAAATGATTTTTTATTTTCGGATGGTTTATCCTCCTCGTATACGAAAATTGTTTCATCAACAACATTAGAGATGAGCTCAAAGCGCGACTTCGGACTTAATTGTTTCATGTATGATTTTAAGTCTGCACTTACTGGTAGTAAAACGTTAGCACCTCGAAGAATACGTTTACATAAAAACAAAATGGTTCTTGGATAAGAATGGTCCGTTCCGACATGCAACCCAGTGGCGTTTTCAGTAACTAGGTAGGGGATATTCTGAGTCCATTTTAAATATAAAGCCCAAATTCCTAACGGATAAGTAATATTTAAATGAATCAGATCGGGTTTTCCAATTATTGTTTGAACAGCTTTATATCCTTTTTTAAACGCTTTTCGGTGTGCAAAATAATTATTGATAAGGTTCCAAAGTCGAAATTTGGTTTGTTTTTTGGGATAATAAACGATTATTTCGGAAAATGATTCTCCTATCTTTTCAGTAAGTCGTATGTCTGCATCAACAAGCGAAGGGAAAATAGCAAGACAAACAATATCGTTGTATCGTGAAACGGCTTCTGCATGCTTTTTTACAAAATTACCTAATGTTGGATTGAAATCATTTGGATACCAGGAACAGATTGATAAAATCTTTAATCGATCTTTCTCCATTGGTTACCGCAAATTAATTTCAAAAACACTTTTTACTTGTTCTAATGCATAATCTATTTCCTCTTTGGTAGTGTATCTTGAAAATGAAAATCGAGCATTTGGCCGCGACATATCTGCTTGAATTCCTTCCAAAACATGCGATCCTTTGTTTGCTCCAGATGAACATGCGCTACCGCCACTAACTGCAACACCTTTCAAATCTAGGGTAAAAAGAAGCATTCCTCCTTTATCTGTTTTTGGAAAACAAACATTTAATACTGTATAAAGCGATTTTTCAGGATCTGTTTCGCCATGAAAAGTTATTGTTGGAAATGCTGATAACAGTGAATCAATCATGTAGGATTTTAATCCTTGTAAATGAGATTGATGTTCTAGAATATTTTTGTATGCTAGATCCATAGCTGCGGCCAAACCAACAATTCCACTTACATTTTCTGTTCCTCCGCGCAAACCGCGTTCCTGAGCACCCCCATGAATAAGTGATTCGACTTTATTTTTTTTGTTTACATACAAAAAGCCAATTCCTTTTGGGCCGTGAAATTTATGTGCGGCACACGTGATAAAATCAATATCAATTTCTTGTAAATCAAAGGAGTAATGTCCAATTGTTTGAACAGTGTCAGAATGAAAAAACGCGCCGTATTTGCGACAAATCTCTGATACTTTTTTCAACGGTAACAATGTGGCAATTTCATTATTTGCATGCATCAATGAAACTAGCGTTGGGATATTTTGAGCTAACAATTCATCCAAATGTATTAAATCTACATGTCCTTTTTCATCGATTTTTACCCTTTCAAATTGAATGGAATGGCTTTTTTCTAGAGACTCGATACTGTGTCCAACTGCGTGATGCTCAATAGAAGAGCTTATAATTCGCTTTACGCCGAGGTTATTAACGGAAGAAACTAACGCCATGTTATCCGCTTCTGTTCCGCCAGAAGTAAAAATTATTTCTGAAGATGCGCAATTTAAATGTTTGGCAATTGAACGCCGAGATGTTTCTAGTAACGCTTTTACTTGTCGGCCATAAAAATGACTGGAAGATGGATTGCCAAAATCATTTTTCATCACTGAAGTCATTGCTTCAATTACTTCTGAAGCCATTGGTGTTGTGGCCGCATTATCTAAATAAACACGCATTCAAATTACTTTTAGCGAAGGTAAACAAACTAATTTTAACTACCGTAGGTCATTAAATAAGATTTAAGAAATTCATTTAACTCTCCATCCATTACCGCATCGACATTGGTTGATTCATGGCCGGTTCTAACATCTTTTACAAGTTTATAGGGGTGCATAACATAGTTTCTTATTTGTGATCCCCATTCAATTTTTTTCTTATTTGCCTCAATTTCGTTTCTTTTTTCCATCCTTTCACGAAGCACAAGCTCATAAAGTTGGGAGCGCAATAATTGGATTGCCTTTTCTTTATTTGCGAGCTGAGAACGCGATTCAGAGTTTTCAATAATGATTCCTGATGGTGCGTGTCTTAAACGCACTGCCGTTTCTACCTTATTTACGTTTTGACCACCAGCACCTCCAGATCGAAATGTTTCGAATGAAAAATCTGCTGGATTGATATTTATCTCAATTTGATCGTCTACTAATGGATACACATAAACTGAAACGAAGGATGTGTGTCGTTTTGCATTTGAATCAAAGGGTGAAATACGAACCAATCGATGCACTCCATTTTCTCCTTTTAAATAACCAAAAGCAAAATCGCCTTCAAATTCCAAGGTAACTGTTTTTATTCCTGCAACATCTCCTTCTTGATAATTGAGCTCTGAAACTTTGTATCCATTTTTTTGTCCCCACATGATGTACATGCGCATTAACATAGATGCCCAATCACAACTCTCTGTCCCACCTGCCCCAGAGGTAATTTGCAAGACTCCACTCAATCGATCTTCTTCGCCAGACAACATGTTTTTTAGCTCAGTTGCCTCAACTTTTTCCAGTAAAAACTTATATTGCTCGGTTATTTCGGCTTCTAAGCTTGAATCTTCCTTGTGAAATTCAACCAGAACCTCAATATCATCCAACGCTTGTTTCAGTGTTTTATAACTTTCAATCCAAAATTTTAAACTTCGGATTTCTTTCATTTGTCCTTCGGCTTTTTTAGCATCATCCCAAAATCCTGGATCTTGAGTCTTTAAATCTTTTTCACGCAATTCAACTTCCTTTTCATCAATTTTGAGGTAAGAGTAGATTGCTTGAATCCGATTGCTTAGGTCTTTTTGTTGGTCAGATGTTATCATCTGGCGAAGTTAATCAATTTGATTTTTTAACTTCAAATAAAATTGCGATTTATATGTCAATTTTTCTTTTAATTTTGTCAAAAATAATTGAGATGAATATTCCACAAAATTTAAAATACACGAAAGACCATGAGTGGGTGCGTGTTGAAGGTGATATTGCTGTTGTTGGCATAACTGATTTTGCGCAACATGAATTAGGTGATATCGTGTATGTTGAGATTGAAACTATTGGTGAAACTTTGGATCAAGAGGAAGTGTTTGGATCTGTTGAGGCAGTAAAAACAGTATCTGATTTGTTTATGCCTGTTTCCGGGGAAATTCTTGAATTGAACGAAGCATTGGAATCTGACCCTGAATTGGTTAATTCAGACCCGTATGAAGCAGGTTGGATGGTAAAAGTTCGTTTAACGGATCATAGTCAAGTAGATTCCTTGCTTTCAGCAAGCGAATATGAAGCCTTAATCGGTTAATTGTTAAAAAGTTTTGCGGTGTTTAAACCAAATTTAAAAAGATAGTTTTAATTTTGGAATGTAATTTGCAAAGCTGATTTAAAAATTTATATTATGGAAAGTAAAAAAAGCGAACAGGCAGATTTAGAGAAACTAAGAATGCCTCTAATTTATGCTGGTTTTTTATTCATCGCTACAATTGTTTTGGCCTCGTTTTCGTACCAAACAGTATCAGGTGAAGACAAATCTAGCGAAATTGCTAAATCAGACAAAAAAGATGCTAAAGAAGAGGAAGCGAATAATACTCCGCCCCCTCCGCCCCCTCCTGCACCGCCCTCACCGGTAATTGCGCCAGCAGCTTCTGCGGCACCTTCAGATGGTGAAATCAAAACAACTGATGAGACCAAAAAACCAACAGAAGGTGGAGGGTCTGGTTGTCAGTCCGATTTTGATGTGGATGGTATCTGTGATATGGACGATAAATGTCCTGAAATCCCAGGTCCTGCCTCTAATGGCGGATGTCCAGTGGATAACGACCTTGATAAAGATGGTGTTTTAAATGAGGTTGATTTATGTCCTGAAGAATATGGCCCTGCATCCAATGATGGTTGTCCTGAACAAGAAGCACCTGTTGAATTTCCGGATGTTGAAGCAACTTTCCCAGGTGGTGAAAAAGAATTACAGAAGTTTTTAGGTGAAAACGTTAAATTCCCCGAAATTTGTATGGACATGGACGCTCAAGGTCGCGTGTTTATGAAATTTTGTGTAGAAAAAGACGGAAGTATTTCTAATATTCAAGTTGAGACAAATAGAACGGGTTGTGATGAATTTGTAAAAGAAGCAACACGTGTATTAAACAAAATGCCAAAATGGGCACCGGGAGAAGTTAGCGGTGAACCTAAACGTGTAATTTGTCGTCTTCCATTTAATTTCAAAATTAGCAACTAATTTTAATTGATAATTGAGAAGCCACCTGAAAAAGGTGGCTTTTTTTGTTCATGAAATTTAATTTAATTATTACTATGAAATGCGTTTTAGTTCTTTTATGTTTAGTGACTTTTAATCTGAGTTTCACTCAGGTTTCTCCGATTATCCCAACACCAGTTGTTTACAAGGAACTCAATGAAACACTTAATTTTGATGGTGAACTTCTTGTTAGTTTTGCAGGATTGTCAACAAATTTAGAGACACAAATTACCAATTTGGCAAGGATGTATCACGGCATTCAATTGTCAATATATTCAAGTGGTCCAAAGGTTTTGTTCAAAAAACTAGAAAATGTTATACAAGACTCCTATTCAATAAATGTGTCAAATGAGATTGTTGTTTCCTACTCAAGCGAAGCATCGTGTTTTTATGCCTTTATTTCTTTGATGCAGTTGATTGAGAATACCTCTTCGGGTTTTCAGCTCAAAAAATGTTTTGTAAAAGATTATCCTAAATTTTCTTGGCGCGGACTTCATTTAGATGTTTCTCGTCATTTTTTCAGTGTTGAAGAGGTTAAAAAATTCATTGATTTAATGTCTTTATATAAGTTTAATACTTTTCATTGGCATTTAACAGATGATCAAGGTTGGAGAATTGAAATTAAGAATTTTCCGAAATTAGCCGAGATTGGGGCATGGAGGGATAGTACCATCAATGATCATTATTCTACTAAGCCAAGAACGTATTCTTACAAAAAATATGGAGGATTTTATACACAAGAACAAATAAAGGAAGTGGTTGCTTATGCAAGTTCTAAATTTGTTACAATTGTTCCGGAAATCGAAATGCCTGGACATAGTCGTGCCGCATTGGCTGCATATCCTGAATATTCATGCACAGGAATTCAGCAAGGTGTAGAAGGCTTGTGGGGTGTTTTTGACGATATCTTTTGTTCAAAAGAAGAAACAATTCTCTTTTTACAAAAAATTCTGGACGAAGTAATCTTACTTTTTCCGGGTAAATACATTCATGTAGGTGGAGATGAAGCTCCAAAAACACGATGGGAAAAATGTACTAATTGTCAAAAGGTAATGCACGAGAATAACCTAAAAAATGAACATCAATTGCAAAGTTATTTTATTCAACGAATGGATAAATACTTAACAGAAAAAGGTCGAAAGCTAATTGGTTGGGACGAAATTTTGGAAGGAGGTCTTTCTTCCAATGCTGCCGTTATGTCGTGGCGAGGAATTGAAGGTGGAGTGGAAGCTGCTAGCCAAGAGCATGAGGTTGTTATGACGCCTGGTTCGCATTGTTACTTTGATCATTATCAAGGAAAAGGAAGAAATGAGCCCTTGGCAATTGGAGGATTTACTCCGCTCGAAAAGGTGTATGAATTTAATCCAATACCGAATCAATTGAATAAAAAATATGAGCCTTATATTCTTGGTGGTCAAGCCAATGTTTGGACAGAATATATTGATGATTTTGAGAAGGTTGAATACATGGTTTACCCGAGAGCGCTGGCTCTGAGTCAAGCGCTTTGGTGTGCAGAAAAACCAAGTTTTAACGAGTTTAAAAATGTGCTGATTGATAAACATTTACCGTTTTTGAAAAAAATGAATGTTCATTACGCTAAAACCATATTCTCTCCTAAAATTGAATGGGAAAAATCAAACAAAGGTGTTCAATTTAAAATTAAGTCGAATGAACAAGAAGAAATTTATGAAGTTGAATCCTCAAAATATAGAAATAAAAAGTTTTCAAAAATGAATTTTGATGTTTCAAAAGATGAATCCGTAGAAATCAACCGAAGTGAAAAAGACCAAATAAACTATACCTATTGTTTGAAATCAAAAAATGATTCATTAACCACCCAATTTGATATACAGGCAACTCATTCTTTAGGGATTCCGGTTAAGTACATTACTCAGCCTAGCTCGAGCTATAATAGTGGTAACCTGACGCTTGTTGATGGTCAGCATGGTTCTCTGCCATGGAAAAGAAACGAATGGATAGGATTTGATACCACGGAAATTGACATTGAAATTGATCTCCTAAAAAAACAAAAATATAATCAACTTAACATTTCGTTTTTGAGTGATGAGCATTCTTGGATTCATTTTCCACAGCAGATTGAAGTGTTCTATTTGGATAAGGAAAAGTGGAAGCATTATTCAAGTTCAGTTCATTTTTCTTACTTGCAATCTGAACAGGTGAGGAGTTTTCAAGTAGCATTAAATAAACCTACCAGACATGTACGGATTAAAATAAAATCCCTCGCAGAAATTCCAGCTGGTTTTCCTGGTGCAGGACATATTCCTTGGACATTTATTGATGAAATTGAAGTAGTCAAGTAATTGGATTAAATTGTGGATGAAATGTTCATAGATTCTTTTTTTTGTGAGTTTCAGTCGCAACTAAATAGTTATTTTTGTGTTGAATATGCCAATCGCAGAGTTACAAGTCAATGTTCGAAACATTTTTTCTGCTTATCTAGAGCAGAATGGTCATCGGAAAACACCCGAGCGCTTTGCAATACTTACTGAAATTTATAATCATGCCGGTCATTTTGATATTGAATCGTTGTATGTTAATATGAAAAATCACAATTACCGTGTTTCTCGTGCAACGTTGTATAACACCATTGAATTATTGATTGCTTGTAGTCTTGTGCGTAAACATCAGTTCGGAAAAAATATTGCTCATTTTGAGAAATCACATGGTTCAAAACAGCACGATCATGTTATTTGTACGGATACTGGAGAGGTAATGGAGTTTTGTGACCCAAGAATACAACAAATAAAAGCAACTATTGAAGAAGTTTTTGGCGTTAAAGTCCATCATCATTCACTTTATTTTTACGCGGAAAAAAATTGAAATTAATTATAACTATGAAAGTATCATTAACCAATACATTGAATTCTATTGTAATTGCACTTGAAGGAAGGATACTTTCCGATTTGGATTTAGAAACTATTAAGGAACAAACGAGTCAATTAGCTGTATGGAACATTGTTTTTGACCTTTCGGGATTGACACACACTAATTCAAGTGGGATTGCATTTATTATTAAAACAATGACACGTGCCCGTATTAATAATGGCGATGTTGTTTTAGCCAACCCAAATGAGGGAATTAAAAAATTAATTGATATATCAAAATTGTATGAGGTTTTTAGTATCTATTCCTCGCAGCAGGAGGCTATAAACCATTTTAATAAGTGAAAATGAAGGTAGATGTTTTGTTAGGTCTTCAATGGGGAGATGAAGGAAAAGGGAAAATCGTAGATGTTTTAACTCCCGAATATGATTATATCGCTCGGTTTCAAGGAGGTCCAAATGCAGGCCATACCTTGGAATTTGATCAAAAGAAATTTGTTCTTCATACCATTCCTTCTGGTATTTTTAGAGATAATGTGCTCAATGTAATTGGGAATGGGGTTGTAATTGATCCGGTTGTCCTGAAAATTGAAATCGAAAAACTAATTGCCGTTGGGGTTCCTGTAAAGGATCGGTTAATTTTCTCAAAAAAAGCACATCTAATCTTACCATCTCATCGCCTTTTGGATGCTGCATCAGAAACAGCTAAAGGGAAAAATAAAATTGGATCTACCCTTAAAGGGATTGGTCCAACTTATATGGATAAAACAGGTAGAAATGGTTTGCGCGTTGGGGACGTTTTTGAAGCTGATTTCAAAGTGAAATATGATGCTTTGGTTGAAAAACATGTAGGTATTTTGAAACATTTTGAAGGATTTGATTTTAATCTTGCTGAACTTGAAGGTCCCTGGATGGAAGGGATTGAATTTTTGCGCGAATTTATTGCAGTAGATAGTGAACATTATATCAACAAAGCACTAAAATCAGGTAAGTCTGTTTTAGCTGAAGGCGCGCAAGGAACAATGCTCGATATTGATTTTGGGACTTACCCTTTTGTCACTTCTTCAAATACCATAACAGCCGGTACTTGCACCGGTTTAGGTGTTCCGCCTACAAAAATCGGAAAAGTGATTGGTATTTTTAAAGCATATTGTACACGTGTGGGTAGCGGACCATTTCCAACTGAATTATTGGATGAGGTAGGTGAAAAAATACGTCAAGAAGGGAGAGAATTTGGCTCTACTACCGGAAGACCTCGCAGATGTGGATGGATTGATATTCCTCAACTAAAATATGCCATTATGATAAATGGTGTGTCTGAACTTTCAATGATGAAAGCAGATATATTAAGCGTATTTGATACGATTCGAATTTGTACACATTACAACGTAAATGGCACTATTACAGATGAATTTCCATTTTCTATTTGCGATCAATCAATTGAACCAATCTATCGGGATATACCAGGATGGAACTGTGATTTGACAGCACTTCATTCGTACGATAATGCTCCTTTGGAATTGAAACAATACGTGTCTCTTTTAGAAGAATTATTGGAAGTTCCGATTACAATTGTTTCTGTTGGTCCAGATAGAAGCCAAACTCTAAAAACAAAACATTGAAATTAAAACGGTACATACGAATATATTTTCTTTGTACACTTTTTATTTTTATTAATGAGAACCTTAAGTCTCAAAATGAACCTGATTTATTGGAGTTGATTGAGGGCGCATCTATGATTGAGTATCATGCTAAAAAGAAAGCTCATAGATTGATTGGACCTGTGAATTTCAAATATAAGGGCAGTGTTATGTACTGCGATTCTGCTCATTTCTTTGATAAAGAACAAATAGTAATTGCTTATGGTCAGGTTCAGCTTGATTCAAAAGACATTAATCTTTTTTGTGATTCATTACTTTTTCGTGGTAAGACGAGATTTGCTAAATTATGGGGTAATGTGCGGGTTCGTGACATGGAATATAAGATTTCGACAGATTCAATGGATTATGATTTACGTGCGAGAAAAGGAGTGTATAGACGAAATGGAATCATCGAAAGTATTTCCTCGAATGAACGGTTGACCAGTAAAGTAGGTTATTTTTACCCTGAATCGAAAGATTTTTTCTTTAGTGGGAATGTAAAGTATAGAAAAGATGATTTGAACATGCAAACAGATACCTTGCAATTTTCATACGGGAGTCAGACTGCTCGGTTTTTTGGTCCAACAAAAATAACTAAGGGTACATCGGAGTTTTATTGTAGAAAAGGTTGGTACAATGTACAATCAGGTGCAGGTGTCTTAATCGGCAATGCAGAGGTATATGAAGATCAGCGAATTATCAAAGGGGATACCTTGGAGTATGATCCTGTTTTAAAGCAATTTAAAGCTAGAGGAAATAGTTATTTCGAAGATAAGAATCAACATCTGGTTTTCCAAGGGGAGAAAATCGTAAATGATGATCAGGCAAAAACTAGTATAATTACCGGAGGAGCATGTGTAAAGCGCATTGAAAAAGGAGATACTTTGTTTGTTCATTCGGATACGTTAATTTCAATAACTGATTCATTGGGAAAGCAATTTACACAAGGTTATCGCAATGTTAAAGTCTATAATAGGGAAATACAAGCTACATCAGATAGTGTTACGTTTAGCGAAACCCTAAATCAATTGTTTTTATTTAACAATCCCATTGTTTGGTCTGAGAACGCTGAATTAAAAGGTAAAAAAATGGTCGTCCATTTTAAAGATACCTTGCTGCAAAAGATCGAGATATTTGAAAACAGTTCCGCACTTATGGAACTTGATTCTGGTAAATATTACAATCAATTATCAGGCAGGGATATGGTTGCTGAATTTGAAAACCAAAAATTACGTGCGGCTCATGTATATGGAAATGCATGGACAATATTTTTCCCTCAAGAAGAAAAAAATACAGATACATCTCTAATAATAAAGCGCAAAGGAATGAACCGATTATATGCTGGTGATTTAAGGTTGGATTTGGATAGCGGTGAAGTGAAGGGAGTTAGTTACATCGACAAGCCAGATGGTAAATTTTATCCAATGGAAAAGATAAATAAAGAAGAGCAATTTATTAAAGGATTTTCTTGGAATCCAGCGATGCGACCAAGGGACTCAATTTGCGAGGATTAAATGAATGATTTAAAAGAAAAAGTAGTTCAACATATCCAACAACAATTCAAGGATAATGAAGGAAGTCATGATTGGCATCATATTGAACGTGTTTGGAAACTGGCGAAACTAATTCAACAATCTGAAGGAGGTGATTTATTAGTGATTGAATTGGCTGCATTACTTCATGACGTTTCCGATCATAAATTCAACGGTGGTGACTGGAATAAAGGAAGTCAACTTTCTAAAGAAATTCTTTTGGATTTTAATGCTCCTTTAGACCTTGCGGAAAAAGTCGAAAAAGCAGTGGTTCAAGTTTCGTTTAAAGGAGCTAGGGTTGCTGATTCATCAGACTCATTAGAAGCTAGGATAGTTCAAGATGCGGATCGATTAGACGCTATTGGTGCCATTGGGATTGCTAGAGCTTTTGCATTTGGAGGAAGTAAAAATCGACCTTTGTATGTGCCTGATTTAAACCCTGTGCTGCATCAATCTGCGGATGAATATAAGAACTCTGTAAGTCATACAGTAAATCACTTTTATGAAAAACTCTTTCTACTTAAGGATCGAATGCATACCGTTACGGCAAAAAACATGGCGATTGACCGTCATTCATTTATGGAAAAGTTCTTAAATGAGTTTTATAATGAGTGGAATTTAGACAGAGTGAAATAAAAAATCGGGAAAATTTAAAAGAAAAACTTTTTCGGAGGATCTAGTTAATGCAGTATATAACCATCGTTTATACTCTTCATCAATCATTTCAGGCGTCATATAACCAAAATCAATATACACGTGCTTCCATTGTCCGCCTTGTGATTTATGACACGTAACAGCATAGGAAAACTTTACTTGTAATGCATTGAAATAAGGGTTTTTCATTATTTCAGCATATCTAGTAGTTTTAGATTTAATGTGTAAGTAGTCTTTTTCAATTTCGAAAAACAAACTTTTTATACGTTCTCTATCTAGATTTGGCCCCTCACAAAAAAGAGATTCTTCAAATAATATAACATCCATTGTTGATTCTTCTTGATCCAATAAATCGATGGTTGCATGTAAAAAATCTACCCCATAAATAGTTTCTCTGCGTTTTAGTTTTGCTACTCGTATAAGTTCACCATTAGCAAGAAATCCCACCTTTAGTTTTTGTGCCCAGTAATAATTATTTTTAACAATCATAAGATCGTCGTTTGATTGTAGCGTTTCATCCCGCCACAAAATACGTGAACGAATTTGTCGATTAAATTCATTGGCTCGTTTATTACTGCGAGTGATCAAAATTGATTCTTCTGTTCCAACAGTATCGTATGAGTGCTCTAAAAACTCTTGTAAGGTTAGGCCATCTATTTTTTGAATATCCGTGAAATTTTTCAACATTAATTGAATATTACTTGAATCTGACCGAAGTTTACTTGCGTTAAAAAGGATGCCTGACTCCAATGTTTGTCGCATCACTTGGGTTAAATGAGTATGATTAACATGTAGCATGTTGAAATGATGTGTCATGTATTTCTGATCCAATGCGGGAGAAAACAAGCTACCAACGGGTGGTAATTGACCTGAATCTCCAATAAATATTAATTTGCAGTTTTCTCCGCTGTATACATACTCTATCAAATCTTCAAGTAAATTTCGACCAATTATTCCTTTGTTATCAATAGAAAATTCTGGAATCATTGAACTTTCATCAATTACAAACAAGGTGTTTTTTGCACTGTTTTTTGCAAGAGACATTTGAAAACTACCATCAATTTTATTAGATGTTGAATAGATAATACGGTGAATAGTAAATGCATTTTTTCCAGAATATTTAGAAAGCACCTTTGCCGCTCTTCCTGTTGGAGCCAATAGCATTGTTTTCACCTTTAATTGAGACAATGTTTTAATGAAGCTCCCCATAAAACTTGTTTTCCCGGTGCCTGCATAGCCAGAAATTAGTTGCATATTTTTAGGTGAATCGGTCGAAATAAACACTTCAATTTGATCGAGAAGTTTTTGCTGGTCTTCTGTTAGAATGAATGAGAAGTTGGCTTCAAAAAGATTTCGGAAACTAAAAAGGTCTTTTTTTTGTATAAACATGAATAAATTGTCAATATTTTAATAAGGATGGTTAGATTTGTATTTGTGAAAATTGTAGTTTTGTAATTATTATTAATTTTTGAGTTTATGTCAAATTTAGGGCTTTTATTAAAAAAATTCTCAATTCCTGTTTTATTCTTAATAACTGGTTTGGGCATGTTGTATTTTGGAATTTCAACTAACCAAAATGCAGTTTTTAATTTATCATCTTCATTGTTACTTGTAGCAGCTGTTTTAAGCTTTTTATATTCTTGGGGTGGATTATCCAAAAATTTGTTTGTTATAACAGGTGCAGTTTCCGGTATAATTAGCCTTGTGCTCTTGTATCTATCATACAAAAGTGTTAGAGATACTGAGGTATATAATAGTAATTACAAAAAATGTAAAAGTTTAGCAATTTCTAATTTGAGTGATTTACGGACTATTCAAATGGAATACGTGAAACTCAATAAAAAATATGCGAGCACTCCAGAAGAATTGATGAACTTTTTGAAAACGGCCACCGTAGATTCTGTTGCTACAGCAGGAACTATTCCTTCGAGAAAATTAACCACGGCAGAAAGAGATTTCTTGTATAGTGACAATCGTCCAATTGACTACAACATGAATCTAGTTGAGGCGTATCGATTATCAAAGTCAAATATTTGCCCTGCAGATTTGAAATCATTTAAATACGATACACTAAAAACTTCTTTATTGGGTTCGAAATTCACCTGGAACAAATCTTATAATGAAAGCAGAATCAAATCAGGATTCGCTAAATTTAGCCCTGATTCATTGTTTTTTATACCAATGGCTGGAGGAAAAGAAAAATGGAAATTTGAGGTTGGTACTGCATTAAAAGGTAGGGAGGAAGTTCCTGTAATGCGAATCTCTGGAAAGCTGCCTTTTGCAGACGTTCAAGGGAAGAAAAATGAATTTATTTTTGTTGGAAAATTAGATATTCCAGAATCAACTCCAGTTGGTTCTTGGGAGGATGAATAACATGAATAATCTTCTATTTGAAGTTTCAGATTCTCGCTTTTCTGTACATTATTTATCTTCGAATAGGCTAGCTTCTTCTTGGTCTATAGACCTGTCATCCAAGGCTGAATTATTAAAGAAAGATATTATTGCTGACTTTCTTATAAAAGAAGGCATATCTTTGTTAAACTATTCAAATGCATTGGTTCTTTGGTCTAGTAAAAATGTGGTATTAGTCCCTTCTAATTTGTTTGCTCATTCCGATTTCGATAAATTATTTGAGTTGCATTTCGGTAAAAATTATTCTAAGAATGATTCTGATTATAATAGAAATCATTTGCTTGGAACAGTTTCTTTGTTTACAATTCCTCTATGGATAAAATCACTGTTTGTTTCTAAATTTCCAGGATCCAAAATTATTCATAATTCGACGGCTTGGCTGAATTATTTATCTGCAAAAAACACTAGTGTTAAATTTCATGGGATTTTGGCTATTGCTGAATCACATTTTGATTTCGTCGTTTTTTCAATGGACAAGCCAATATTGTTTTTACAGAATTCATTTAACGAGATGGAGGATATAATTTATCATATTTCTTTTTCTATGCAGAAAATGAACTTGTTAGATAGCAAAGGAATAGTAGAAATTTTTGATTTTAACGGAAACAGCAATATGTTTTCTGATCATATAATTACAACGATTGAACAATTGAAATTAGCAAACAATGTTCAATGGGTCAAAAATACAGAACTAGCTATTAATTCATTCAATTTATGCGTATAGTAGGTGGTGAGTTTAAGGGAAGAAGAGTTTCTGTTCCTTCCAATTTCCCTTCACGCCCAACGACAGATTATGCCAAAGAAGGATTATTTAATGTTTTAGAAAATCAAATTGAATTAGAAAATTTAAATGTTCTTGATTTATGTTCAGGTACTGGAAATATTGCGTTGGAATTTATTTCCCGTGGTGCATCCTTTATTACGTGTATCGACACACATACAAATTGCTTGAAATTTGTCCAGAAAAATGCAGCAACCATGGGTGCAGAAAAACGACTTCGAACAATGAAACTGGATATTTTGACCTTTCTACAAAGAAATAAGACCGAGTTTGATCTTGTTTTTGCAGATCCTCCATATGATTACAAAAATTATGAAACACTCATTCATCTTGTTCTTGAAAATAAGGTGATTGGGATGGACGGTTTTTTTATTTTGGAACACAGTAAACAAAAAGATTTTTCAGCGCAACCGTGTTATAAGTTTTTCCGTAATTATGGAAATGTAAGTTTTAGTTTTTTTAAGCGAGAGGTATGAAAATTGCAGTTTTTCCGGGGTCTTTTGATCCATTTACAAAAGGGCATGAATCAGTGGTTGTAAAAGCACTGGAAGTTTTTGATGAGGTTATTATTGCAATAGGAGTCAACACCAAAAAACAGGCCTTGTTTACGTTGGAAAAACGAACTCAACATATTGAATCTCTTTTTAATAGCAAGGTTCAAGTTTTAGCATTTGAAGGATTGACTGTTGATCTCTGCAAAAGAATTGGATGTGTTCATATTATACGTGGATTACGCGATGTGAAAGATTTTGAATATGAAAGATCAATAGCACAGATGAATCATGTTTTATATCCAGTTGAAACTATTTTCTTTTTAACAGAGATTGAGCACGCTTCAATTAATTCATCGATTGTTCGAGAGATTTTTCTCAATGGGGGAGATATTTCTGCCTTTGTAACTAATCCTAAGATCTTAGTTTAATGATATATAGTTGAATAAGTTCCATGAAGTTTCTTAATTTCCTTTTATTTTTTCTTTCAATTTCCTCAGTATATTCTCAGGTCATAGGCGATTCTATTCAAATTAGAGGGGTAGGAAGCTATTACAAAAATGAAGAAATTGGATTGTATACCATTGACGATTATATATCGGGAAAAGAAAAATGTATTTTAAAATGCACTGTTGATTCACTTGGTTTTTTTGAGTTTAAAATTCCTCGTTTATATACTCAAAAATTAATACTACGTGCTAAGAAAAATTATTCATGGTTATATGTTCAGCCGGGTGGGAATTATCTCGTTACCTTTCCTGAATTGAATGAAAAAGACACTAAAAATCCTAAAGGAAATCAGGTGAATTTGATTTTTTATCGCTTAGACTCTACAGATATAAATTATAAAATATTGGGTTTTCAGCAATGGGTAGATAATGAATTATCACAATTTTATCATTTAAAAAAATTCAAACAGACTGAGTATGATATTCGATATAAAAAAATGAAAAAGCATGCAGTGGATCTTTATGGCAAGGATACATCCTTGTTTTTTCGATATCATGTTAAGTTTACATTTGCGGAAATGGATGATTTAGAAACTGTATCGGCTCAAACAAGGCAACAAAAATATGTCCAAAATCTGGTCAAATACCCAATTTATTACAACAATGAGGCGTACATGAATTATTTCAATTTATATTACGGTAATTTGACTAGTTTTTTATCCAATGAAGTTAAAGATAAACTATATGAGGCTGTTGCATACCGAAGTCCTTCTCTTGCGATGGTTGCCTTGAAAGATGAGCCTGACTTGAGAAATATTCAAATTAGAGAATTGAGCTTGATCAAGCTTTTTTACGACCAATGCTATGAAAAAAGATATCCAAAAACCAATTTAATTATAATACTGGATAGTATAAGGCAATATTCGAAATTTCAAAAACACCGCCAGATAGCAGAGAATGTTCTTGATAGAATAACAGAGTTGACACCAGGAACTCGGTTTCTAGATTTTTCATTAAAATGTGTAAATAGTAAGGATACAATAACGAATCAAAAGTTAGAAGGTAAACACATATATATTCATTTTTATGATCCCTCATTTGCCGAATCTAACAGAGAAATTCAACCACTTTTAAATCTTTATGAAAAATACAAGGATTATATTCAATTTGTTACTATTGTTGTTCAAACAGAAGGAGTTAAAACTGCTGCCATCAATTTTCCTTGGTCCGTTGTAGAATTATCAGAAAAGGATGAGTTTATTCAAAAATGTAAGATTAATACTTTTTCTTCCTACATTTTAATTGATGCAGCGGGTTATATTGTTGTTAATCCTGCATTAAAGCCTATACCCAATAGTGACTATGATACAATAGAGCCTTATTTTTTTCAGATTAAAAAAATAATTTCAGGAGAACGAAGACGCAAGTAACATTTGTAACGTAAATTCAATTTATTATTTAGAGCTTTACAAATAAATGGTTGATTTGGAGATTGTCGGACTTATTTTAGCAGTACTAATTGGTGTTTCACTTGGGCTCATGGGAGGTGGTGGAAGTATTCTAACTGTACCTTTATTAGTGTATTTTTTTCATGTAAATCCATTTGTAGCCTCCACCTATTCATTGTTGATTGTTGGTGTATCAAGTCTTTTGGGAGTAATACCGTATATAAAAAACAAAGAATATCATATTCCCGCAATTGTTCAAATGGGATTACCTTCTGTAATAGTAGTTTACATTACAAAGTATTTTCTAGTTCCACTCATACCTGATCAGTTGTATATAGCTGGGAATTATAGCGTTAATAGTGATCAACTTTTATTGGTCTTTTTTTCACTCTTACTTATTGTTGCAGCATTTGCAATGATTCGAAAAACAGAAGCCTCTACGCATAAAAAAGTTTCAGTTATTCAATTAACTTCTCATGGAATACTAATTGGTTTTTTGACTGGATTAGTAGGTGTTGGGGGTGGTTTTTTGATAATTCCTGTGTTGGTTTTAGTTTGCGAGATTCCAATGAAAAAGGCGGTCGGTTCTTCCCTGATAATCATAGTGCTTAATGCGATTATTGGTCTTATGGCTGTAAAAGATTTTGTAAGTTTTGATCAGCTTCTTTTGGTGAAAATAAGCGTCCTTTCTATCATAGGTATTGTTATTGGAACTTTACTTTCAAAAAGAATTGAGGGCGGTAAATTAAAAAGAGGTTTCGGTTGGTTTTTATTAATAATGGGATTAGCAATACTCTTTAAGGAAATTCTTTCCTGTTTTTAGTATTCAATATCCAAATTAAACAGGCTTTTGAAGACATGTAAATTGGGGTTTTTACGCGCCATTAATTCAAATTTTTGTTTACTCGTTAAGAATTTTTCTTCCTCAGATTGCTCAAGAACTTGAAGTTCTATTTTGATTGAGTAATTTTTAAGGTGTTGTCGCAAATGCAATAGGAAAGGGTCAATATGGGAAAGAATGTAATCTCTTTGAATTTCATTGTCTAAACTTATGACATATACTTCGTCGCTTTGTTTTATCGGATTACGTTTTATCAAAGCATTATAAAATGTTTCCAATCCTTGTTCTTTAACAATAAAACTGTATTGTTTCCATACCATTTTCAATTGGTCTTCACTGAATATTTCACGCGGGGCATTCTCTAAATTACTATTAATTTGCTCTTCTTTTATTGGATTCAATAATTCCTTAATAGACGGATGTGGGCTTGCATAATTGCCCGTTGGTTTTTCAAAATTAACAGGAGTTTTTTGAGCTTGCTTAATTGAAATTGATTGGGGTTTAATTTCGGGAATAACTTTGGGAGCAACTGCTTTTTCGGTTCGTAGAGATTGACCGACAAAAGGTAAAATATCAACCGATTCCGTTAAGGATTTTTTTTTTCACCCTCGCTTTGCAAAGAACATAACTGCATTAGACAAACTTCAACTAAAAGTCGCTGGTTTTTGGCAGATTTAAATTCAACATCCGCCTTATTCAATACTGATAGTGCTCGAAGTATAAATGCTTGCTTTAGTTCTTTTGATTGTGCAACAAATCGTTGTTCTACAATATCACCAACCTCAAGTAATGGAACTGATCGCTCATCTTTACACAACAATAAATTTCTAAAATGTTCTGACATTCCTACTAAGAAATTATGGTTGTCAAATCCTTTCTCTACAATTTCATTAAATAATAAAAGTGATGAAGGAATATCTTCCTGAAGATAGAATGATATGAATTTGAAGTAATACTCGTAATCAAGTATGTTTAAATTCGTTACCACATCCTGATAAGTGATGTTATTACCTGAAAATGTAACGATTTGATCGAAAATTGAAAGAGCATCACGTAAAGCACCATCTGCTTTTTGTGCTATTAAGAATAATGCTTCTGGATCTGCAGTCACTAACTCCTTAGTTGCGATAACGCCAAGATGTTGAGCAATGTCTTTGACCTTTATTCGCTGAAAATCAAATATTTGACAACGAGATAAAATAGTTGGGATTATTTTATGTTTTTCCGTGGTGGCTAGAATGAAAATAGCATGTTTTGGTGGTTCTTCCAGCGTCTTAAGAAAAGCATTGAATGCTGAAGGAGACAACATGTGAACCTCATCTATAATATAAACTTTATGATCGCCTAATTGAGGTGCAATTCGTACTTGGTCAATTAAACTTCGAATATCATCTACCGAGTTATTTGAAGCTGCGTCCAATTCATAAATATTCAATGATGCGCCGGTGTTAAAAGACATGCAAGAATCACAGCAATCACAGGCTTCTATTTGTTCGGTTCTATTGAAGCAATTTAATGTTTTAGCAAGGATCCGTGCTGTGGTAGTTTTTCCAACTCCTCTTGAACCACAAAATAAAAAAGCTTGCGCTAAGTGACCGCTTTTAATTGCATTCTTCAACGTTTCTGTAATTGTACGCTGCCCTACAACCGTATCAAAGGTTTGAGGCCTGTATTTGCGTGCAGAAACAACAAAATCACTCATAGTAACAAATGTAATAATTAAACAATTAAGCGGACTTACTTATTTTATATTTCTGTTCTTTTGTTGAAAAATTTCTACAAGGTTCCCATTTGATGGATTCCAAAGATTGATGTTTAGTGGCATTGAAAATCGTGTTTCTTCCGTTAACTCAGCAACATCTTCGGCATTTTCATAGAGTACTGTCCGTAATTCGATTTTATCTTGCGCAATGAAAATCCAATTGAATTGATTGACTGCAGCAGCATCTCGTGTCCAAGGTTTAAAATCGTCTGCGGCACGCAATGGAGCTCCCCAACAACCTTCACCGGCATAAACGATTCCTTTTTCATCATTTCTTACAAATCCTTCTGATGAACCCTCCTCTTTGGAGGAAACAATGGGCCATGTGATTTTACATGTATGCGAATCGTTTTCTAAGCAGAGACGCAAATTGCTGTATTTTTCAAACAAAGGAACAAAGTTACGGTATTGCGTTTCCATCTCCTTTTTATGTTTTACATGCGGACGAATAGGTCTGTGGTATTGAGCGATTTGCCAAATAAAATCTTCGTGCTTTTTTAAGGTTAATGCTAAAAATATTTTTTGAACTCCAATTTTTAAAATTTCAGAATTTAAAGAAACTAGATTTAACAAATTACCACCAAATTCGGTAGAATAATATACTCCACGAGATGGAACATCAAATAATTTAACTAAAATGGAATTGCTTAGCTCATGATTTCCTCTGGTGACAACTAATGGCGTAATCCTACCGTCGGCCGATATACTGTATTCCCAATCAGTGAACCATTCTACCCATTGGTGAGGTAAATCCAATCCAGTGAAATCTCCATTGAACAAAACAGCGTGTGCTTTTAATTTGGAAACTAGGACATTAGCTTTGCGGCGTATAACAGAGCGGTCACGAGAATCTCCTCCAGCAATAAACGAAATCCGGTCATTCGGAGAGTTGCTACAAGTGGAAAAATAAAAATGCTTACCTTCTTCTTCTGTATCGACGATTTTAAATGAATATTTTGTGTTCGGTTTTAAATTGGTTAAGCGGAGGATGTGTGTATTAAAACCTCTTGCCTTGTTTGTACTTGATATTTTATAGATAAGCTTCATTTTATCAGAGGATTCTGTTTTTGGTTCGCCTTCCGAATATATGAATCGCGTAAATTCACCACTTTCTTGATGCCAAATTATTGTCGCCTCTTCACTGGCGATAGAATTAAATACGACACGTACAAATCTCACCTTTCCAAAAGTTAAAAAGGAAGAAAGGAAGAAAATGAAAAGCAAAAAATGGTTCATACCAATGATTTAATAGAAGACAAAAATAGTAAAACAAATGGGTGATATCGTTTTAAACCTTGAAACAATTTGTAACTTTGAAACATGGCAAAACAACGTACAACTCATTTTTGTAAGAACTGTGGATTTGAATCTGTAAAATGGATTGGTAGGTGCCCTTCCTGCGCTGAATGGAATACTTTTATTGAGGAAATAATTGAGGTAAACAAGAAATCAGATGTTGTTGCGTTTTCTAATTTCTCTAAAAACGCACCTGCTAAGCGAATTCAAGAAATATTGTTTGAACGTGATCAAAAACTTCAGATTACGGATAGTGAGTTAAATCGCGTACTTGGAGGAGGCTTGGTTTTAGGTTCTTTAGTGCTAGTAGGAGGGGAGCCTGGAATTGGAAAGTCGACCTTATTGTTACAATTGGCTGTCAAACAAACTGAATACAAAGTCCTTTATGTTTCTGGGGAGGAGAGTGAAAGTCAAATAAAAATGCGAGCTGAACGAATTGGAGTGGTGAATGAAAATTGTTTCTTACTCAATGAAACAAACGTTCAGTCAATTATTTCTCAAGCACAAACTTTACAACCTGACTATGTCATTGTGGATTCAATACAAACCTTATTTTCTTCTAACATTGATAGTGTAACTGGCACGGTTTCTCAAATTCGGGAGTGTACCGCTTTATTATTGCGCTTTGCAAAAGAATCTGGCACACCTGTCTTTTTGATAGGCCATGTTACGAAGGATGGAACTATTGCAGGTCCAAAATTACTAGAACACATGGTTGACACTGTAATCCAATTTGAAGGAGATCAAAATCATATGTATCGTATTTTGCGGTCACTAAAAAATAGGTTTGGAAACACCAATGAGATTGGAATTTATGAAATGACACAAGAAGGATTGCTGCCTATATTGAACCCTTCTGAGGTACTTGTATCTGATTCAGACGAATCGCTAAGTGGTGTTGCTATTGGTTGTATGATGGATGGGAATAGACCTATTTTGATTGAGGTGCAAGCATTGGTTAGTACAGCTGCTTACGGTACGCCTCAACGAACTGCCAATGGTTTTGATACCAAGCGATTAAATATGATCTTAGCGGTTCTTGAAAAACGATGTGGTTTTCGACTCGCTAGTAAAGATGTTTTTCTAAACATTGCGGGAGGAATTAGGGTAGATGATCCTGCGTTAGATTTGGCGGTAGTAGCTGCAATTTTAAGCTCTAACATTGATATTCCTATTGAGCATAAAACAGTTTTGTGCGGAGAAGTTGCCTTAACTGGTGAAATAAGAAGTATCACTAAATTGGATCAACGTATTTCAGAGGCATTAAAGCTAGGATACAAACAAATTATCACTCCAACCTCAAAAAAGGCAATTGAATTCAATGCGTCAGAAATACATCATATTCCGATTGCTACAATTTTAAATCTGGCTAAAAGTTTGTTTAAATAGTCAAAAACACCCTAAATAAGCTTGATTTTATTAACTTTGCAAATCAAACTATTTCGATTGTAACATTATGTGGCTATTTATTGCAAACTACATTCTTCGAAATCGATTTTTTATAATCGGAATAATTACACTATTAACAGTGTTTTTTGGTTACCATGCTTTCACAAGTATTGAGCTGGAAAATAAGTATGGACTTGCTTTACCAAAGGATAGCGAAACAAATCAAAATTACGAAGCTTTTAAAAAACGATTTGGTGAAGATGGGAACACCATGGTTATTGCCATTCAAACAGATTCATTGTTCACAAAGAAGAATTTCAAGAAATGGAAGGAGTTGGGTGATTCGATTCTTGGGATGGATGGTGTGGAAGGTAGAGAATCAGAGGCAACATTGTATTGCTTGTTAAACGATACTGTAAATCAAAAATTCAAACTTGATAAAATTTATGACGAAAATAAGTCAATTGATTCTATAAAAAATCAAATTCGAGGTAACCCAGCATTCAATAATCTCCTTTTTAATAGGAGTTCAAATGTCTCCTTGATGATGGTGCGCATTAATGATGAGGTTCTAAAAGATAAGACGAAATGGCCCTTAGTCTATAAAATTGAAAATCTTGCTCGGACCTATGAAAAACATTTGGGTAAAATACATATTGCTGGATTACCTTATTTGAGAATCGTTATTGCCTCCCGTATTCAAGGCGAAATGTTCCTTTTTATTGGGATTTCTATGTTCGTTACTTCTCTGTTGCTGTATGTGTTTTTCCGATCCTTTCGAGTGGTTGCAATTTCTCTCATTGTGGTTGCTATTGGCGTTATTTGGGCAATGGGAGTCATCGGGTTTTTAGAATATAGATTATCTCCTTTGATGGCGTTAATTCCGCCACTTATGATCGTCATAGGCGTACCAAATTGCGTGTTTTTACTCACTAAATTTCATCAAGAGGTAAAAGAACATGGAAATAAAATTAAAGCTCTTTCGCGCGTTATCCAAAAAATTGGTACAGCTACGTTCATGACTAATTTTACCACAGCTTTAGGTTTTGGGACTTTTATCTTTACGAATTCAGAAAAATTGATGGAGTTTGGTATTGCTGCCTCTATCAATATAATGATGGTTTTCGTGCTTTCTTTGACCATTCTACCAATCATTAGTTCATTTACACCACAACCCAAAGCAAGGCATTTAAAACATTTAGACAGGAAATTTGCGCGAGGAATTATCGGATTTGTTCTATATGTTACTCAATATAAGCGAAATTGGGTGTATGTCGTAAGTGCAATTTTAGTTATTATTGGGTTTTATGGTATAACAAAAATTAAAACAACAGGGAATTTAACCAGTGATTTACCATCAAAGGATCCCTTGAAATTGGATATGTTATTTTTGGAAAATAATTTTGGAGGGTCCATTCCTTTCGAAATTATGATTAATTATAAAACAAAAGGTAGGTTATTCAGTGCAACAAACAATACTACCTTGGAAAGGGTTGATTCGGTTCAACAATTAATAAATAAGGACAGCTTATTTTCTAAGTCAATATCAGTGGTAGACTTAGTCAAATTTGTTAATATGTCATATTACGGAAATGACACAAACAGTTTTACCTTATTTAGTAACAATGAAAAAGGGAGAATAAAAAAATACATTGATCAGTTTAATTTAAACAATCCCTCCAATCAGGGGATGTCGATGAAAGAATTGGTTGATACTTCTTCAACTATTCTTAGAATTCGCTGTCAAATCAAGGATTTAGGATCCTATGAAGTATTAAGTTATCGCGATATTTGGGCGAAGAAAATTGATGCAGTCATGAATCCTGACAAAAGTAATTGGGAAAGATATCTAAAAGAAATAACTGCTGGAAAAAGAAATTACATCGATACAATCATGATGAATTACAATGAAATAAGAAATTCATATGTGTCCTTAATTTCTAAAGGGAATCCTGATCTTGAAACTCAACTGGATACAAATGAAATACTTCTGAAATCGTATTATGCTAAGCCAGACTTTAATTCTAACTTGAGGAAAGTGATTGACAATCAATACTATGGTGTTACATTTACTGGCACCTCGGTTGTTGCTGCAGACGGTACAAGGTATTTAGTGAATAACCTATTTTCGAGTCTTATTTTTGCAATCGTTTCTATCGCAGTATTAATGGCTTTGTTATTTAGGTCCTGGCGAATGGTGGTTATTTCAATGATTCCAAATTTAATACCGCTAGTTATAACCGGAGGAATCATGGGTTATTTCGGGGTTCCCTTAAAACCATCTACTCTATTAGTTTTTAGTATAGCTTTCGGAATTTCAGTTGATGACACGATTCATTATTTGGCCAAATATCGTCAGGAATTAAAGACGCAAAAATGGAATTTAAAAGAATGCGTTCTTATTGCTATCAAAGAATCTGGACTTGGTATGTTTTATACTTCAATCGTTTTATATTGCGGATTTTCAGTATTTCTATTTTCTCAGTTTGGTGGAACACAAGCACTTGGATTATTGATTTCTGTAACTCTCTTGGTGGCAATGATTACGAATTTAGTAGTGCTTCCTTCTTTGTTACTGACACTCGATCGATTTATAAATATCAAGTCGTTCAAAGAACCTTATTTTGACGCCTACGACGAAGATTATGATATTGACTGGTCTTCTCTTCAGTTAATAACAGATAAGGAGGGCGAAGAAGATATTCCAAAAAAATAAGCAATCCTTCTTTAGATTTAATTTCTTTTGAATTACTTTTGGTCTCAAAGTAAATTACATGAAAGGAATTATTTTAGCCGGTGGATCTGGTACACGCCTACATCCTTTAACACTTGCAGTAAGTAAACAGTTAATGCCTGTTTATGATAAGCCAATGATTTATTACCCGCTCTCTATTTTATTGAGTGCAGGAATCACAGAAATATTAATAATTTCTACTCCTCACGACTTACCGAATTTTGAAAAGTTACTAGGTAATGGCCATGAGCTTGGTTGTAGGTTTTCTTATGCTGTGCAAGAAATTCCGAATGGCTTGGCCCAAGCTTTTGTTATTGGGGAAGAATTTATAGGAGACGATAAAGTTGCCCTTATTTTAGGCGATAATATATTTTATGGTGTTGGCATGGATACTTTATTGAAAGAAAATAATGATCCAACAGGTGGAGTTGTTTATGCTTACCATGTGAGTGATCCTGAGCGATACGGCGTGGTTGAGTTTGATTCTTCTATGAATGCAATATCTATTGAAGAAAAACCTGCGGTACCAAAATCAAATTATGCTGTACCAGGACTTTATTTTTATGATAATTCCGTTATTGATGTAGCAAAAAACTTGAAGCCTTCAGCACGTGGGGAATATGAAATTACGGACGTAAATGCGGAATATTTAAAACAAGGAAAATTAAAGGTAGCAGTTTTAGATAGAGGAACAGCCTGGTTAGATACAGGAACTTTTTCATCTTTAATGCAGGCAGGACAATTTGTTCAAGTGATAGAAGAACGTCAAGGATTGAAGATTGGTTGTATTGAGGAGGTTGCATATCGAAATGGGTACATCAATAAAAATCAATTAAAACAAATTGCCGAACCACTTGTCAAAAGTGGATACGGCTCTTATCTATTGAATCTTCTTGATAAATGAGTGAACTAATAAAATTAAGCCAACTGATTGAATCGGAAATAATTAAAATTAATTTCCCTTCATCTCCAGTTAATCTCTATGATCCTTTAAATTATTTTTTAAGGATTGGGGGTAAAAGATTGCGACCGGTATTAACATTGCTCGCAACGGAACTTGGAGGAGTCAAAAAAGAAGATGCCATTAATTGTGCATTGGCAATAGAAGTATTTCATAATTTTTCATTGATACATGATGATATTATGGATGCCGCTCCAATTCGAAGAGGAAAAGTCACAGTTCATGAAAAATGGAATTCGAATATAGCCATACTTTCTGGGGATGTTCTATTGGTAAAGGCATATCAACTTTTGGCGAAGCAGAAAAGTCAACATATTCCTGAATTACTTACATTGTTTAATAAGACTGCTATTGAGGTATGTGAGGGTCAGCAAATGGACATGGATTTCGAAACGCGTGAAGTTGTTACTGTTGATGAATACATTGAAATGATTCGATTGAAAACATCTGTTTTATTGGGATGTGCACTAGAATTTGGTTTTATTGTTTCGAATGATTCACTTTCAAACAGAAGGAAAATCTATGATTTTGGAGTGAGTCTAGGCATTGCTTTTCAAATTCAAGATGATCTTTTAGATTTATATGGTGATCCTGAAAAGGTTGGTAAACAAGTTGGAGGAGATGTAAAATCAAATAAAAAAACATTACTTTATTTGATCGCAGAAAAGAATGCAAAGGGTGATTTAAAGAAACAATTGAATGCAATTAAAAGTGAGCCAAATCCTGAGTTAAAAGTCGTAGCAGTTCAAGATATTTATGAAAAACTTAATGTGCGGGAGGAAACAGCAAATTATTTAGCTGAATATTATCAACACGCTTTAGATTTGTTAAATTCTATTGAAACTGCTAATGATAAATCAACCATAATGGAAATGGTCAATTATTTATTTAACAGGGAACACTAATCAATTTATTTCTTTTTAAATGGTTTTTTCTTAGGCGCTTTGTCTTGTTCAGCAGCCATTTCAAGGCATTTATCCATTTCAAGAGTTTCAATTTCAGTTCCCTTAGGTAATTTATAATTATTTTTCCCAATTTTTAAATAGGCTCCCCATCTGCCATCTAAAATTTGTATATCTTCTCTTTCAGAAAACGTTTTAAGAACCTTAGAAGCATCCGCTACCTTTTTGTTTTCCATTAGTTCAACAGCCCGCTCAAAGGTAATAGTCATCGGATCTTCTTCTTTAGGAATCGAAACAAAAACCTTCCCAATTTGCACATAAGGACCAAACCTACCACTATTTGCCTTTACAACCTCGCCTTCATGTTCACCAATAGTTCTTGGTAATTTAAAAAGTTCTAAAGCTTCTTCTAACGTAATACTTTGAATGGATTGATCTTTTTTCAACGAAGCATAAGATGGTTTTTCGCCCTCTTCTTTTTCATCTCCTCCTAACATAATCATAGGCCCAAAGCGACCAATTCGCGCAGAAACACGTTTGCCCGTTTTTGGATCAATGCCTAATTCTCTTTCTCCTGTGGCTCTTTCAGATGTTTCCAAGGTATGAGTCACATTTTGATGAAAAGGATCGTAAAATGACCGAATCATATCTGTCCAAGTTTCTAATCCTTGTGCGATATGATCAAATTCTTCTTCCACTTTAGCTGTGAACTGATAGTCCATAATACGTGAAAAATGCTCACATAAAAAGTCGGTAACAACAACACCAATATCTGTTGGGGTAAGTTTATTTCTATCTTTACCCGTTATTTCCGATTTAGTAATTGTTTCAATTTCGTTATTTGATAAAGTAATAACAGCAAATTTTCTTTCAACTCCCTCTCGTTCTATTTTCTCAACGTATCCTCTTTTTTGAATGGTAGAAATTGTTGGAGCATATGTAGATGGCCTTCCGATACCTAATTCCTCCAATTTTTTAACTAACGAAGCCTCCATGTAGCGCGCTGGGGGTCTTGAAAATCGTTCTGTAGCACTAATTTCATTTCGTTGAACGGCTTCACCAATAATAACAGCAGGTAATATGCCTTCGGTATTTTGATCTTCATCTTCGTCATCCATCGTAGATTCCATATAGACTTTCAAAAATCCATCGAAACGAATTACTTCTCCTCTTGCTGTAAATGTGTCTTTTGTATTAGAATTTCCGATTTTCATGGTCGTTCGCTCCAACTGTGCGAGAGCCATCTGACTCGAGATTGATCTTTTCCAGATTAACTCATATAATTTTTGTTCTTCGCGTTCTGCTTCAATCGTGGAAATAGTAAAGTCAGTTGGACGAATTGCTTCGTGAGCCTCTTGAGCATTGGCGTTTTTATTTTTGTATTTCGTAGGTTTTGAATAATTCTCACCAAACATGGATAGAATCGCATTTTTCGCTCCTTCAACGGCTGTATCCGATAAATTGACTGAATCCGTTCTCATGTAGGTTATTTTACCTGATTCATACAAACGTTGAGCTACTGACATTGTTCGTGAAACAGAAAATCCGAGTTTCAAACTAGCTTCTTGTTGAAGTGTTGAAGTTGTGAATGGAGAGGATGGACTTTTCGTTGCTGGTTTTTGTTGAATATCAGAAATAGAAAATGAAGCAGTTCTTAAATCTTCTAATAATGTTTGAGCCTCAGTTTGAGCCTTCAATTGCTCGTCTAATTCAGCTTTTATTATGCCATTTTTAACTTTAAAATTACCAACTACTTTAAAAAAGTTTTTCGAATTGTGTTGATCAATTTCCTTTTCACGTTCAACAATCAATCTTACTGCAACAGATTGAACACGACCAGCAGATAAACTAGGACGAACTTTTTTCCATAAAACAGGTGAAAGTTCAAACCCAACAATTCGATCTAAAACACGTCGAGCTTGCTGAGCATCTACTAATTCCTTATTTATTTTGCGTGGATTATCAATTGCTTTTAAAATTGCAGTTTTGGTAATTTCATTGAATGTTATTCTTTTTGTGTCTTTTTTTTCAAGGTTTAATGCTTCAAATAAGTGCCATGAAATAGCCTCTCCTTCGCGGTCCTCATCGGTTGCTAGCCAAACTGTATCAGCAGCAGCAGCAAGTTTTTTTAATTCACTGACCAATTGTTTTTTGTCAGTGGATACCTCGTAATTGGGGTGGAAGTTATTCTCGAGGTCAATAGACAATCCTTTTTTCGGCAAATCTCTGACGTGGCCAAAGCTTGATTTCACCACGTAATCTTTCCCCAAATATCCTTCTATGGTTTTTGCTTTTGCAGGAGATTCGACGATAACCAGATTCTTTGCCATATTCAGGGATTGTTAAAAATTAAGTTTGCAAAAGTAACTTTAAATTTTTCTAAAGTCAAAAAATGATTTTTTATTTTTTTTAAATCACTTTTAATTTGATGAATTATTATAAATCAGCAATTTTTGTAAGCTGACCTTTTACTTTTTGATTAAGTTGAACATTGATGGTTGCGTCAAGTGGTAAAAATAGGTCAATTCTTGACCCAAATTTTATAAACCCGAATTCTTGACCACCCACTACTTTTTGACCAGATTTTACATAGTAACAGATTCTTCTGGCTAATGCACCCGCAATTTGTCTAAATAATACTTCTTTACCACTCGTTGTTTTAGTAACAATTGTCGTTCGTTCATTGTCTGTACTACTTTTTGGATGCCACGCAACTAAAAATTTTCCTGGGTGATATTTGGCATATTGAATTTCACCAGAAACAGGATTGAAATTGGCATGAACATTTAAAGGGGACATGAAAATAGAAATTTGTATGCGGCGATCTTTAAAATATTCTGTTTCTTCAACCTCCTCAATAACCACCACCTTTCCATCCGCAGGACAAATGACTATTCCATCTTCATAGTTGTTTTTTCTTGCAGGTAATCGAAAGAATTGAACCACCAATATGAAGATACCTACTGGAATTAAACTTAGGGTAATTAATGAAATATTGGTCCATGAATTTAGCCCAAAATATAAAAATAGAGTTTCAATGATAGAGCATATAACGACGGTTATAAATATGATTTTAAATCCTTCTTTGTGAATTTTCATTTCGATACGGGTTTTATAAATCGTTAAAAATTATATACCAAAGATAAAAAAAAGGAACTGTAAATAACACGGCATCAAAACGATCTAGAATTCCTCCATGCCCAGGAAGAATATTACCAGAATCTTTAATGTTTAAACTTCGCTTGAAAAGCGATTCTAATAAATCACCATAAATTGCTGTTGGAGCAACTATGCATGCAGCAATTAACCAAAATAACATGTTGTAAGTTTCTGAAAAGTAGTATATTAGAATACCAGTCAACAAGGTGAAGCAAATTCCTCCAATCGTTCCCTCCCAAGTCTTTTTAGGTGAGATTCGTTCAAAAAGAGGGGTTTTTCCTAGTTTTCGACCGGTTAAATAAGCGAATGTATCATTAGACCAAATAAGTAGAATCATTCCAATCAGCACAGGGAATTGATTGCTGTCCTCAACCATTAATTGATTCATTAAAACAAACGGAACAATCAAATACATGAGTCCAAACACGAAAATTCCTAGGCTCGCAATCGGTTGATCTTGTTTTCTCCATAATTCAATTAGGAAGTATAGAAAAACTAGAGCGTAAATGAGATAATAAAAATTTAAAGATTCGAGTAAGCCTTTGTTCAGTAGTACAATAATCGAATAAATTGAAATGCCAAGAACTGCAGTTAATGAAGGAATTTGTTTATATGCTGTGAGTTTAAACAAACGAGCATATTCCAATAAACCAAGAATAAGGAATCCTCCAAAAACAATAGACTGAACAATATCTCCGAGTAAAATAGATCCAATTACGACTAAACCAAAGAAAAAACCCGTGATAGCCCTAGTTAACAAATTAGACATAGAAATTAGCTTCTCTTATTCTTTCGGAGATTCATTTGATTCTTCCATACTCCCATCTTTTTCACTTTGTGCTAAAGAATCATCAATTACTTGATCATCACTTTCTGTAGTTTGATCAGAAGGAGGTAAGCTGGTAGTGGTTTCAGAAATTATTTCAGCCTCAATTTCTTCTACTTTTGGTTCTTCTTTATCCCACAAACGTTTTCCGAAAATAGATTCCAAATCTTCTTTAAATATCACCTCTGATGTTAACAGTTTATTGGCTAATTGTTCTAGTTTTTCTTTGTTTTCTTTCAAAACTTCAATTGCTCGTTGATATTGACCTTCAATAAGTTTACTCACTTCTTCGTCAATAATTTTAGCTGTATCCTCTGAATATGGTTTGGTAAACATATCACGTCCTTGAGAATCATAGAAAGAAATATTTCCGACACGTTTGTTTAATCCATAAATTGAAACCATGGCATACGCTTGTTTGGTGACTTTTTCTAGGTCAGAAAGTGCTCCAGTACTAATCTTTCCAAAAATCACCTCCTCAGCCGCTCTACCACCTAAAGCCGAGCACATTTGATCGAGTATTTGTTCTGTAGTTGTAATTGTTCGTTCTTCTGGCAAATACCAAGCGGCTCCGAGGGATTGTCCGCGGGGAACAATAGTAACTTTCACTAAAGGATGAGCGAATTCTAACAACCACGAAATAGTAGCGTGACCCGCCTCATGAAATGCAATTACTTCTTTTTCCTCAGTGGTAATTATTTTATTTTTTTTCTCTAAACCACCAACAATACGATCAACAGCATCTAAAAAGTCTTGTTTTTCAACCTGTTTTTTGTCTTTTCTAGCAGCAATTAACGCCGCTTCATTACAAAGATTGGCGATATCAGCTCCAGAGAAACCGGGTGTTTGTTTAGAAAGGAAATCGATATCCAATCCTTCAGCTAACTTCAAAGGTTTCAGGTGTACGAGGAAAATTGCTTTTCTTTCGTTCAAATCAGGCATGTCAACATAAATTTGTCGGTCAAATCTACCAGCACGCATCAAAGCACTATCTAAAACGTCTGCACGATTGGTTGCAGCCAAGATAATTACACCTGAATTTGTACCAAACCCATCCATTTCGGTAAGAAGTTGATTTAATGTATTTTCTCTTTCGTCATTTGAATTAAATCCATTGTTTTTTCCTCTCGCACGGC
>CALQIX020000003.1 GCA_943330745.2 Lishizhenia tianjinensis | reverse complement strand
TCCACCTCTTCCCATTCCGAACAGAGAAGTTAAGCCTGCTTGCGCTGATGGTACTGCCCTATTAAGGGTGGGAGAGTAAGTCGATGCCGATTTTAAAACCCTAACATTCGCAAGAATCGTTAGGGTTTTTTGTTTTTTGTACTTTGGTTCAATATTATAAACACCATAAAAAAAGACTAATAGGATAATTAGTCTTTTTAAGTGTGAATTTCTATTAGGTAAATTAACTTATCATGGAAATTTAGGAAACTGCTGGAAATCTGGATCTCTCTTTTCTAAAAACGCATTTTTCCCTTCTTGCGCTTCTGCTGTCAAATAATAGAGTAGGGTGGCGTCACCTGCAAATTCCATTAAGCCATGTTGACCGTCTAATTCTGCATTCATTGCGCGTTTAATCATGCGCACGGCTAACGGACTTCTTTTCATAATTGTCCTGCACCATTCTATGGTTGTGTTTTCCAATTCAGCAAGAGGAACTACTTTATTTACTAATCCCATTTTTTCGGCCTCTTCAGCCGTATATTGGTTGCATAAGAACCATATTTCACGTGCTTTTTTTTGACCTACGTGCCGGGCAAGGTAATTGGATCCAAAGCCTCCATCAAAACTCCCAACTTTTGGTCCTGTTTGTCCAAAACGAGCATTTTCTGAGGCTATTGTTAAGTCACAAACAACATGTAACACGTGTCCGCCACCAATCGCATACCCATTAACCATTGCAATAACAGGCTTTGGTAGGGAGCGAATTGCTTTATGTAAATCAAGTACATTCAATCTTGGTACTCCATTTTCGGAAATGTATCCCCCAACTCCTTTAACGTTTTGATCTCCACCAGAACAAAATGCTTTATCTCCTTCTCCTGTTAGTATTACAACACTTATATCATTTGTTTCCCTGCAAATATTCATTGCGTCTAACATTTCCATATTTGTTTCTGGTCGAAAAGCATTATAAACCTTTGGTCTATTAATGGTAATTTTTGCTATTCCTTCGTAGAATTCAAATTTAATATCTGTGTACGATTTTATGGTTTTCCATTTTCGATTTTCCATTGCTCTAATTTGAAACAAAAATACTAACTATGAAGAGTTTTTAGGTATTCAATCCTAAAAATAAGCTACTTTTTTTATTGTATTCTAGTCTTCAATAATTATTGCATACTTTCGCTTAAAATTTACTACGATGAAATCTTTTTTAATATCCAGTGTTCTTTTCGGATCTCTATTTTCTTTGTTCACTGCGTGTACAGTGTATTATAAAACAAACGATATTGATCAAAAATTAAAATCTTCTGTTTCGCAGGTTAATACAAATTGTACGTCCATTCAATCTAAAATCGGTTTGGCACAAGCGAATTTCAACGCGATGAATTGTGATGCTGTTTCACCCACGGTTCGAAAAGCGAACGAATATTTAAAAACGATGGAAAGTACCATGCATGGATTAAATACAATAAAGACCAAAGTAAATAATGAGTATGATAATTTTGCTCAATATTCGAAAGGGAAAACACAAATTGAATCGAATTCTGAAGAGTGGGTCAAATTTAAGAAGACAAAAAAGAATATGAAATCGGCAGTAAAAGATTTCCAAACAAAAGGAAAAGAGCTGAGTAAGGTTTCTGTTGATTTTTCCAAATTTACTTCAGAGGAGTTTGCTGCTATTCAATATGTGGATGTTGAAACATATAATAAAAAGTTCAATCAAATGATAGATAGTTTAATCCGTCAGGAAAAGGAATTATATTCAAAATTAAAAGTTCAAGAAAGTCAGATTATTGATATCATTACCAAAAAAGCAAAAACTCAACCTGAAAAATGTAAACTTTTGAATGATGATTTATTCAAGGTGAATGAGGAAAAGAAAAATTTCACAGTAATTAAAACAAATCTTAATCAAACTGCCACAGCTTTTAGGTCTGCCACGACTGGTGTCTCACGTGTTTATTCCTGTTCAAGTAAATGGGAAGTAGTTCAAAAAACGGAAGAAAATATGCTGAAGGATCAAACGGGGTTGCAACTAGTCGTTCAAACTCTCGAACAAATTCATGCACACATGCAAGAGATAATTACCTCAATGAATTGAATTACCTGTCTTGTAAATCTTTGATTTCTATAATCTTACCAACCATGCAAATGCTTCCACCGGTAACTTCTTTGTATTTGACCCAAACTTTTTGATCGTCTACAATGGTTGCAGAACTCGCAAAATCTGGTAGATTAACCGGTTCAAGGTAAGATTCATCTTCCAGTTGAATAACCAGTGAGCATCCATCAAGCCCTGTCAAATCTTGAATTGTTGCTTTGAGCCAACCAGTACTCGATTTTTCGCAGGCTGATAGGGCAGGTAGGAGCATCAGTAATAAATAAAAAAGTGTTTTTTTCATCTTAATTGAGCATTTAGTTCTGTTTCTAAACCGGCTTTGATTTTTTCCATTACAGATTCGATTTGAAGATCTGTTAAAGTATTTTCTTTATCTTGAAAATTAAATGAAACGGCATATGATTTTTTACCTTCTTCTAAATTTTGCCCTTCATAAACATCAAATAATTCAATGTGTTTAAGTAGTTTCTTCTCCGTTTTTTGAGCAACCTGACGAATTTCGTTAAAAGTAATATTTTCATTTATCAATAGAGAAAAATCCCGTCTAACTTCAAATGTTTTTGGGATTTCTAGATATTTAACAGAATTAAGTTTTAATACATCAATAATTGTATTCCATTTAAAATCAGCTATATAAACAGATTGTTTGATGTCAAATGATTTATTTAGTTTTTTAGTTATCCAACCTAATTCAGCTACTGTATTTCCTTGAATTTTCAAGGATTGGCCATCAGTAAAAAAAGTAGATTCTATCTCGGAATAAGAACTGAATTTTATCAACCCTAATCGAGCGAAAACTGATTCAACTATGCCTTTAAGTGTAAAATAATCTACTTGATTTTTATCAGTATTCCATCTTTCAATTTCTTTTTTACCAGTTATTGCAATTGTAAGGTGTTTTTCCTCATGAAAGCCACTTTCAGTTTTGGAATAAGAAGTACCAAATTCAAAAAGTTTGAGGTTACTTTGTTGTCTATTTTGATTGTGTTGAATGTTTTCTAAAAGGCCAAATATGAGCGTTTTACGCATGACATTTAGTTCTTGACTTAATGGATTTAGAATATTTACCGTATTTAGGTTATCTGTTGCAATAAGGGATTCATAGCTCTGTTTGGTCAGTGAATTATTTAATACTTCCGAAAAACCTTTGTACACCAATAATTCGGCAATGGTATTTTGAATTTTCTCCAAGTTAGGTTTCGGGAAAATTGGTAAAGAAGTGTTTAATTTCGCAGGAATTTCTACTTTGTTGAATCCATATATTCGTAAAATTTCCTCTGATATGTCACATGCTCGGGTAACATCCACTCGATAAGCGGGTGATTTTAACGTCCAGGTTGAATTGTTTTTGTTTTCTACCAGAATATCTAATTCAGAGAGAATTGTTTCAGTTTCGTCTTCGGATAAATTTATTCCTAATAATTGATTAGATTTCAATGTGTTAAACTCAATTTTTTTTGATTTTGGTGCATTGTTTTCTATTCTAATCAATTCCATGGAAATTTCACCACCAGCAATCTCTTGAATCAATAAAGCAGCTCTTTTAAGTGCAAATTCAACCAATTCCACATCAATTCCTCTTTCGAAACGAAAACTAGCGTCTGTATTTAATCCAAAGCTTCTCGCTGTTTTACGAATTGAAACCGGTTCAAAGTATGCAGCTTCAAGAAAAATAGCGGTCGTTGAATCTTTAACACCCGAATTAATCCCACCATAAACACCAGCTATGCACAAATCATCTATTCCATTTGAAATCATTAGGTTAGATTCATCTAAAGTGCGCTCAACGCCATCCAATGTGATGAATTTATCTCCGGTAGAAGCGTTTTTCACAACTATTTTCCCATTTAATTTTTCGGCATCAAAGGCATGAAGAGGAGTTCCTAATTCGCGCATAACAAAATTGGTGATATCAACCACATTGTTAATAGGAGATTGTCCAACTGCTCGTAAACGGTTTTGCAACCAAGCAGGAGAAGGCTTTACAACTAATCCCTGAATTGATATTCCACAATAAAGCGGACAAGATTGAGTGTTTTCAACCGAAACATCTATGACTAGATTTTTATTTTGAGACTTTATTACTGAAACATCGGGGAGGGTTAATGTTACGTTTTTCTTTTGATGAAAGTTTAGGTATGCTTTTAAATCACGGGCTACACCAATATGTCCCATTGCATCAGCTCTGTTTGGGGTTAAACCAATTTCAAGTTGATAATCATTTTCCAATTGAAAATATTCAGCAGCTTGGGTTCCGTTTTTTGTGGATGGATCCAATACTAAAATCCCTTCGTGTGAGGTTCCAATTCCAAGTTCATCTTCTGCACAAATCATACCTTGGGATTCGACCCCACGTATCTTCGATAATTTGATTTTAAATGCTTCTTCGGGTTTAGGGTATAAAGTACATCCAACGGTAGCAATTGGCACTTTTTGTCCAACAGCTACATTGCTTGCTCCACAAACAATTTGTAAAATCTCAGTACCAATATCAACTGAAGTAACCTTTAATTTATCTGCGTCAGGATGTTTTTCGCATGTTAGAACTTCGCCCACAATAACACCTTCTAAACCACCTTTAACGGCTTCAATTTTTTCAATTCCCTCCACTTCCAAACCTGTTTGGGTAAGAATTTCACTCATTTCTTCTGGAGTTAATTCAGTTTGAATGTAGGTTCGTAGCCAGTTATATGATATTTTCATGAAGAATAAATTGTTTCACAAAAATAAGGATAAAAATAAGTTTGAATTTAAATTTCTTATTAATTCAACTTTTATTTGATGATTGTAATAAACCCGTGTTTTAAACCTTGATCACTTGTAAGGGTGTAAAAATAAACTCCGGGAACAAGTTCATTACCGTTTTCATCTTTTCCTTCAAATGGCTGTGCTGAGGAAGAGGAGGTAAACACTTTTATTCCCCATCGATTCAATATGGTTAACTCATAAGAAAAACAATTTTCATATAATGGATCAATCTGTATTATATCGTTAATACCATCCCCATTAGCTGTGATCACATTAGGTATTTCCAGGGCTGAAAGATCTAGTCCTGGGTCAACATAAAACTGAAAAGGAAACGAAAACTCACAACCCGCTGTTGACCATAATGTTAACGTTCCGATTATATCCCCACCGCCGGGAAATGATTGTTCAAAAGTTAATTGATTGGATGAAATAGTATTAGGGAATTGCCACAGTGTAGAGTCTAACTGAAAAGATCCGAGCACCAATGCTGCAGTGATATCCGCCTTTTCGACACATTTGCTCGTAGCTAAAATGTCTGCTTGAGGAATGCTTTGAACAGAGACTTCGAGATTTAAGGTATCAACACAACCAAAGTTGCTTAGTACGGGATAATTTAGGATATAATTACCTGAAGTTGGGTATGAATGAATAAAATTCCATGCCGGATTTACTTGAGATGTTCCGTCACCAAAGTTTATTGTTCCAGAAATTACATTAGTGTTCCCAGGATTTCCAATCCAATTCTGTTGCATATTTATAAATACATCTTGTCCATTACACAGGTCAGTATATGTACCTGATAGATTTGGGAAAGGGTGAAAAAGTATTTCAACAGTGTCAGAATTAAAACACCCATTTTCACTTATCGCAGAGGATGAAATGAGCACGGAGGATTCTGGTATATTCAATGAATTATATCCTTGAATAAAAGTTCCATCCCCAATAAATGAATTATTTGTTACATCAAACCAAAATACACTGTCTATTGGGTCTCCACTAGCATTTTGAATATTATTAGTTAGATCAATGACATCACCACAGACCTCGAACGGTGGGTTAATACTTACTAGAGGTAAATCGTAAATTGGAATTATTTCAGTCGAAATCCCAGAAATGCAGTTATTTAGACTAGCTATTAAATTTAAACTGATAGTATCTTCTGAAAATGGAGAATTAAAATATAACGTATCGTTTTGAGTTAGTGCAATACCTTGTCCATCTGTCCATTGGTAACCAAATATTGAAGGGATATTATGCCAAACCATACCAGAACCATTCGCGCACCACGGGCCATCGTGATAAATTGCTGGTAACGATGGTTGTTCTATAATGTTAATTTCGATTGTGTCAGGTAGCAAAAGACAGGCATCCGGTAATTGACCAGAAACAATGTATAATCCCGAATCTGCTAATTGTGCATTTGGAATAGAAATCGAAGATCCGTTTTGAATAAAATTATTTGGGCCTGTCCAAGTATAGGTAGCGCCTGCTAATACATTTGATGTAAGTTGAATTGTCTCTCCACTACAATAAGTATTATTTGTTGATTCAATTTCATACTTGAGTGATGCAAAATCACTGAAATAGCCAAACCGACAACCTGAAGAAGAACCTCCATGAATAAGTCCTAGGTGAAATTTAGCGGAATTATTTTCAATTCGAGCCCCTTGTTGAACTACAACAGTTCCACTCATATCTAATTGGGCATACATCCAAGAGTTTGCAGTTCCTGGAACAAAGTTAAAGGCAGGAGTATTAATGATTCCAGCGGCGCCATTAAACGTAAAGTTGCCTTCACCCCCTGCAGGAACTAAGATATTTACCGCGAAGAATTCGTTTGTGGAACGTGTAAAGGGAACAACGTTAGAACCGGTACAAACCAAAGGAGGTAAAATTGCCTCACCAACTTCACAACCAAATCCAGATTGATGCAAAACATAAATAGAATCAGAAGCAACAATATATGCCGTAGGATTGCTAAGTGTATGAACGTAAGTTTGTCCCAAGTTAATATTACCAACATTAACTCCATCAATCGATAAAGATGTTCCGTTTGAGGTACCTAATATATATACTTTGTCTGGACCATTCAAATAACCTTTTAAAGCAATATATTCCATTCCGAGTATAGAAATAGGAATTAACTGATCTCCTTGTAAATCGGCACATCCACCATAGGGTGTCCCTTCGGCAGTATCGTCGTGGATTGTTATGGCTATCTTCTTGTTTGAAACGACTGAACTACCTGATAAATGTAAATTGGCAGCCGTGCTAGAAGCTTCTGCAGAATACGTTTGACCGGCATTTAGAATTACATTGAAAGGAATACCGGCTGCATGTCCAACAATATTTTGACTTGGTATAATAGTTACTGTAGTATTGTTTTCGGTGGCAACGATATTAAAACCTGAGCGAGCATAAGAAGCATTGTTTAAAAAGTTCTGAAAAGGTGTGAGAAAAGCAGTCCCTATGGCATTTTTACCTTTCAGAGAAAAAATATCAGGATTACAGTTACATGTTGGGGTCACCTCATAATAGGCTGTTATTTGCGTTGATGCCGTAATTTTAAATCCAAAGTTGAGAGTAGTATTGGCTGGTTTATTTTCAATTATATCAATCCAAGGAGTTAGGTCAAGCGTTTGAGCAGAATTTGCGGGTAGATTCAAAATCTGAACGGGGAAAGCCGGATTTGCTGGTTGAGAAACTGTAATTGTGGCAGG
This sequence comes from Lishizhenia tianjinensis, assembly GCA_943330745.2. Classification (GTDB taxonomy): domain Bacteria; phylum Bacteroidota; class Bacteroidia; order Flavobacteriales_D; family Crocinitomicaceae; genus UBA952. Next base: position 136,686 of record CALQIX020000003.1, on the reverse strand, counting down.
GTTAGCTAAGGTTGCAAAACGAAAAACTATTGGCCTATCTCCATGATTTTGTGCCACTTCGGGAGCCACAAACCAAAATGTTGTGTCCAGTTGACAATTAACAACAAAACAAACGGAAAAAAATAATAGAGTAATGCTATGTTTCATGGTATTCGAATGAGTAAATATAGATAAATAAACTCAATTCTGAACATCATTAAATTATGTTTAACATAATAGTAATTTAGTTTTCAATTCATTAACTTACATTAATTGTTCTCTAAAACATTTAATAATCCCCCTTTCCCATCGGTAATCACGGTTTTTGTGTTAGGCGAAGCAGACAACTTTATAAATGCTTCAATTTCTTTCAATTTTAAAATGTTTGGAGTAATGCCTGTGTTCAACATTTCGTTGGTATTTTAGAAGTGAAATTACATAAATATGCTTAGTTTGAGAACTTGTTTCCTTCGTTGTCTTTTAATGTCATAACTAGCTGTCCTTTATGAAATAAAGCTTTCAATCAAGTCTTTAGTTAAATTTTACTTTGTTTTGATAATGAAACTCGTGTTTTAACTTAAACTGTTTAGATTTGTAGAACCTGAATTCTTAATTAAATTGTGAGGTGTTGTAATTGTATCTAAGTTAATCAAGAATCTAACTAATTGTTTTATTAAAAGAAGAAAAATGTACTCAAACGAATTTCAAGAGATAGTTAATTATAGAAGATCTAATCGAGTTTTTGATGCCAACATTCCTGTACCGGAAGAAGTAATGCAAAAGAGTTTGGATCGAGCTGTGTTATCTCCCAACAGTAGCAATATGCAATTGTGGGAGTTTTATTGGATAAAATCGGAACAAGAACTTAAAAATTTTATTCCTCTTTGTTTGAATCAACAAGCGGCACGAACTGCTCAGCAAATGGTTGTTTTTGTTACGCGTAAAGACAAATGGCGCGAGAGAGCCCAATGGAATTTAAGTAAAATTAAAGAAACCGTTGTTGGTGAGCCTAACAAGTTACAAAAAGGGGGAATGGATTACTATGGAAAAGTGATGCCGTTGCTCTATATGAACGATGGATTAGGAATCATGTCAACTATACGACGATTAATTAGTTTCTTTGCCGGATTGAGAAAACCTTTTTTCAGAACGGGAGGAAGCTCAAATCAACGAATTATGGTGCATAAATCGTGTGCATTGGCCGCTCAAACATTCATGCTTTCTATTGCTGCTGAAGGATTTCATTCTTGTCCAATGGAAGGGTTCGATGAAAAAAGAGTAAAGCGTGCATTAGGTTTACCTCGAGGTGCTGAAATAAATATGATTATTTCGGTTGGTAAAGGAACGGAAGAAGGAATATGGGGCCCTCGATTCAGAGTACCTAACGAAGATGTGATTTTCGTTAGATAGATATTAGTAAGTTACTCCATCCATAATTTTAGCGCTTTTTCTTGAGCGCTATTTTTATTTTCAATGGGTTTTACCGCATACGTGACATAGAAGAAACGTTGTACTTCAGGAAGTTGTACGCTTCTTATTTTTCCTTCGCGAACGAAAGTAATTTCTTTTATATCTTCATCAAAATAGGCAAACCAAGATTCGATATCGTTGTTCAGCACAAAACCATTTATTGCGATAATTTCATCGCCGATTCGCAATCCACCTAATTCGGCAGGTCCCCCTGGATACATTGCGGTAAGGTAGAATGATTTACCTAAAGGAAGTAATTTCATTCCTAATCTTCCTTCAGAATAAAGGGAAGCAGGTTTATGTGTTAATTCCAAGCCTAAATATTCCAGTGATTCAGTTAAAATTGACTCATAAGGATTAGTACCATGAATAAAATCTGAAAAAAATGAATCAAATGATATTCCTGAAACATTTTCTAACTTGGTTTTGTAATCACTTTCTGAAATACCCTTTCCTTGCATGGGAAATTCAAAATACAAGCGTTTCATTACTTCATCCAGTCCGTATTTATTACTTGTGGCCTCTCTAATTTTTAGATCAGTTACAAAAGCTAATAAACATCCTTCTGTATAAATTGAAACTTTTCTACCTGGTGCACCAGGAACATATCCATCCAACCATGTGTCGAAGGAAGATTGTGCAACCGAATAATTGAATCGAGCAGGATTATCGAAATGCTTCTGTAGTTGAACATTGAATTCAGTTAGGTACTGATCCAATGTGAAAACACCACTTTTTAAGAGGAAAAGATCCCCCATATAAGTAGTAATTCCTTCATAAATGTAACCTAATTCAGAATAATTTTCTTTTTTAAAATCATATGGCCACATTGCCGCAGGTCTTATTGTTTTTACATTCCATGAATGATATAGTTCATGAGAAGAAACGCCCAGTAATTCTTTGTATAACCCTTTGAAAATATCATGCGTAGGACCTAATGTGATAACTGTACTTTTACAGTGTTCTACACCGTGATACGCTTTAGTAGGTAATATCTGAATAAGAAAATGATATTCCTTAACAGGAAATTCGATAAATTTCTCAATTTGTTTTTTGGAAAACGCCTCAAAATCAGGGAGAATTCGATCCCAATCAACTTTGATTTCGCCATTAAACCAAACATAAAATTGAGTGTTGTTTACCTGATATTTCTCGACTTGTAATAGCGGAGAACAAATAAAAGGTGAATCGGCCAATTCATCGAAATTAACAGCCGTTCTTGATTTGTTCTCTCCAGCCAATGAGGTAGCTACTTGCCAAGATTCAGGAATAGACAATTCAATTGCACAGGGTAAGTGTTGGGTTTCCTCTGTATAAACACAGCAGTTTACTGGATTTACATAGAGTTGATTGTCCGATAAAAAAGTGGATCCCGCGTTTAATTCTGACGCATAATAATTATACTGAACCGTAATAAATTCAGTGGCAGATGTACTTATTTCCCAGGTGTCTTTTGAAACTTTTTGAAATGAAAGTGCTTTTTTTTGATCGTTATAAATACGAAATTGGTTAATGTTTTTTGCGAAATTCCCCAATTCATATCGGCCAGGTCTCCACGAAGGCAAATGAACCAAGGTAATATCTTTCGAAACAGGAATTGTTACCTTGATCTGAACGTATTGTTTATTTGGTTCCTCAGATGAAAATGTATAGCGAACAACAGACTCCATGATTCAAAAATTTTACGCGTACAATTCTTCTTGTAATTGACTGATTTTAGCATCTGCCAAATAATCGTCATAAGGCATCATTTTATCAATAATTCCAGTGGGTGTTAATTCAATAATCCTTGTAGCAACGGTATTGACCAATTCGTGGTCATGTGATGTAAATAAAATCACTCCAGGAAAATCACGCATTGCATTGTTTAAAGCTGTAATCGATTCCAAGTCTAAGTGATTGGTAGGCTCATCCATGATTAATAAATTCGCTTTTGCCAACATCATTTTGGACATCATACAACGCACCTTTTCTCCTCCGGAAAGCACATTAGCTGTTTTCATTGCCTCTTCGCCGGTAAAAAGCATACGGCCTAAAAATGTACGCAAATACACTTCCTCACGTTCTTCATCCGTTTGAGCATATTGTCTGAGCCAATCGATCAATGCAATTTTTCCTTCAAAATAGGAGTGATTGTCATTAGGGATATAAGCAGTGGAAATTGTTGTTCCAAAGGTAAATTCTCCCGAATCAGCAGTCAAATAATTGTTTAGAATTTCATAAAAAGCAGTTAATGCTACAGAGTTTTTGGATATAAATGCGATTTTATCCCCTTTATTTACTGTGAAATTTACTCCTGTAAATAATTGTACTCCATCCACTGATTTCTTGGATAAATTCTCAATAGTCAAAATTTGATTCCCTGCATCACGTTCTTGGTGGAAAGTAATTCCTGGGTAACGTCTTGAAGATGGTTTAATCTCTTCCAAGTCTAAATTGTCAAGCATTTTACGTCTACTTGTTGCTTGTTTAGATTTGGCAGCATTGGCAGAAAAACGAGCAATGAACTCCATCAATTCTTTTTTCTTTTCTTCCGCTTTTTTGTTTTTATCTGAACGTTGACGAGCCGCTAATTGAGAGGATTGATACCAGAACGAATAGTTTCCGGTGAACAAATTCAATTTGCTAAAGTCAATATCAACAATGTGTGTACATACGGTGTCTAAGAAGTGACGGTCATGCGATACAACAATTACTGTATTTCTAAAATCCATTAAAAAATCTTCCAACCAACCAATCGTTTTTAAATCTAAGTCGTTTGTTGGCTCATCCAGAATCAACACATCCGGATTTCCAAAAAGAGCTTGGGCAATTAACACACGTACCTTCAATTCATTGGGTAGGTCTGCCATTAATGAGTTGTGATGAGATTCTTTAATCCCTAAATTACTCAGCATAGTAGCAGCATCTGTTTCAGCATTCCAGCCTTCCAAATCTGCAAATTCTCCTTCCAATTCAGCCGTTTTCATTCCATCTTCATCCGAAAAATCTGGTTTTGAGTACAATGCATCTTTTTCAACCATAATTTCATACAATCGTTTGTGACCCATAATAACGGTTTGAAGTACAGGGAATTGGTCAAATCCAAAGTGATTTTGGCTTAAAACAGCCATACGTTTTCCCGGCTCTAAATCAATTCTACCCGTTGTTGGATCTTGATCGCCTGTTAAAATCTTTAAAAAAGTTGATTTTCCGGCTCCATTGGCGCCAATTACTCCATAGCAGTTTCCATTGACAAATTTGACATTTACATCATCAAATAGAATCCGTTTTCCGAATTGAAGGGAAATATTACTTACTGTTAACATAGCTGAATTTTTTTTGCAAAGATAAGATAATTAAAGGGATTTTTACCTTGAATAAGATTTGAAAGCGTTAGACAATTAAACATTGGAATTTTACAATATCTTTTTCTTTATTTTAAGTATCAGAATGATATTATAGTTAAATTTATCTTAATTTTTATTGAGAATTAATCAATTGAGATTATGTTACAAAGTTCAATCAGTCAGGACGAAATTCCAAATTCTGAAGCCATTCAATTACAAGATATTCGAGACGGAGTTTTAGAACTGATTTTGAACAAATATCCAGATTTAAAGTCAGCGGATTTTGTTTCATTGGATGAGTTAAATTCATTTCGCAGGCTTTATCTGATTAAATTGGTGGAGCAAGAAAAAGGTGAAATCGCTAAAATAGATAGTGATGTGATGGAAGCAATTCGTTCAAATTCTATTCTGTCCGAGAATATTGAAGATGAAATAGAGGCCAAATTAACGCTCGGACAGCACGTTGCTGATAAAATTGCAGTGTTTGGAGGAAGTTGGACTTTTATCATTGCTTTTTTTTCATTTATTCTAATTTGGTTAGCAATAAACATTTGGGTTTTCACAACGGATTCCTTTGACCCGTATCCATTTATTTTATTAAATCTAATTTTGTCATGTTTGGCTGCAATACAAGCACCTATTATTATGATGAGCCAGAATCGACAAGAACAAAAAGACCGCACACGCGCAGAGCATGATTATAAAATCAATTTGAAAGCCGAATTGGAAATAAAATTATTGAGTGATAAAATTGACCACTTGTTGGTCCATCAAAATAAAAAATTGATGGAAATTCAAGCGGTGCAGATTGACTATTTAGAAGATTTATTGAAGCAAATTAAAACAACAAAATGAAATTAGAGCGTAAAAATCAACAATTGGCAACTTTCCCTCGTTTTATGGCGCGCATCGGAAAGTATGTTTTACTGTCATTGGCAGTGATTACATTTTCTATGGCAATTGGCACCATTGGATATCACTATGTTGCAGATATTTCGTGGTTAGATGGTTTCCATATGGCCGCCTTAATTTTAACCGGAATGGGTCCCGTAGTAGAAATGACTACCCCAGCAGCAAAAATTTTCTCTTCTTTTTACGCTCTATACAGCGGAGTTGCTTTCCTAAGTTTAACAGCCGTTTTTATGACCCCAATTATTCATCGGGTGTTACACATAATTCATGTAGAAGATGGAACGAATGATGAAAATTAATCGAACTATTTTATTTTCTTCTTTTCCTTTTTTTCTTACTAATTAATTTAAAAAATTGATGTCAACAAAAAATATTGAAGTAATTGTACCACCGAGAGAACCACATTTTGTTGGTAACGGTTTTCGAGTTCATAATTTTATTCCAAGTGCTTACCGCTTAGATATGCAGCGCATGGATCCGTTTATCATGTTAGATTATAATTCACGGGTTTATTTTCCGCCTAGTGATAAACCAAAAGGAGTAGGAGTTCATCCACACCGCGGTTTTGAGACAGTAACGATTGCTTATAAAGGTAAAGTGGCTCATCACGATAGTAGCGGTGGTGGTGGAATAATAGGCGAGGGGGATGTTCAGTGGATGACTGCTGCGTCTGGGGTATTACACAAGGAATATCATGAAGAAACATTTAGCCAAGAGGGAGGAGAGTTTCAGATGGTGCAATTGTGGGTGAATTTACCAGCAAAATTCAAAATGTCACCACCAAAATACCAAGCAATTGCCAATCAACAAATGGGAGAGGTTGAACTTGACAATAAGAATGGAAAAGTAGAGGTTATTGCGGGTGAATATCAGGGCGTAAAAGGTCCTGCATTTACGTTTAGTCCCGTTTCGATGTTCAATGTCAAACTCAATCAAGGAGGAGATGCATCATTTGATTTTCCTGCAGCTTATAACACTGCTTTATTAGTGATTGACGGAGAAATTGAGGTGAATGGAGGATCTGTTGTTCCCGTTAATCATTTTGTGTTATTTGAAAATAAAGGCGAAAAATTTCACATCAAAAGCCTTGCTCAATCTACCGTTTTAGTTCTTTCTGGCGAGCCGTTAAATGAACCCATCGCAGCACATGGACCTTTTGTCATGAATACGCGAGAAGAGTTGGTTCAGGCCTTCCAAGATTTTCAAAATGGAAAGTTTGGACATTTGGAGGATTGAGAGTTACTGAATCTACTTCTTTTTCAGAATTAATTCATGTATCATAATCTTGTTCGAAATACTTGAACTAACTTAAACTGCATATTTTCTTTATAGTTTATAGATATTCGCAACATTTGTTCTGTTCAAACAAATTTGTGATAAATGAAAAAATGGAATCAGTTCGTGTTTATAATGGTGGTGTGTTCATTGGTTCATCTAATATTAGATACAACGCCTGGATTTTCAAATGAAAACGCTTATCTTTTACTAATTATCGACGGGATAATTACAGGCGTTTTTTCAGTTGATTTTGTTCTGAAAATTCGCCATGAGGTTAAGACAAAAGAAAGGAGATTATTTTCTTTTTTTGGAATTGAATTAGTAATTGACTTTTTAAGCATATTACCTTTCTTCGTTGCTTTGCTTTTGCCTGGGCTAAAATTTATTGCGGTCATTCGATTGTTGAGATTGGTTCGAATTTTCAAATTGATGAATCATTTTAAGTCTAACGCTTTAATAATAAATGCAATAAAAAACAAAAAACAAGAGCTCTATATTTCCGTTCAAGTGGTGGTGATTATTACAATAATTCTATCTGCGATCTTGTTTTTCGTTGAGAATCCGAGTCAACCCGAAAATTTTGCAAGTATTACGGATGCATTCCTGTGGTCTATTTCCAAATTCATTGGAGAAATTGGCGGTTATGTAGATTTTGCTCCAGTTACTATTTCTGGAAAGCTCTTGGCTACTTTTGTAGGGATTTTAGGGATTGCTATTTTTGCTGTTCCTGCCGGTATTATTGCCTCAGGATTTGTGGAAGAAATAGAATTAGTGAAGAAAAACACTGAACTAGACGAAGTGAATAGTACGTTATCTAATGCTTTTCAATTCGATATTTTGTCCGGTCAGCGCGCCAAGGCTATAGTGGGGCTTCCTGATACCCGTCGAAGATATATTTCAGTTGTAGATGCCGTTGTAAAATTGAATAAAACGGAAGCTGACATTTTTGAAGTATGTGGATTGAACAAAAACTTGAAACTTTCGAAGCGATTAAAACCGAGTGGAGATGAGGAGATATTAATTGAATATTTTGAGAATAATTCAATTTATGGCACCTTAATTAATCGAAATTCAACCATTACTATTGTCAGTCCACATTCTAATGATGGATTTAATTTAGGCCATTATTCTTATTGTTTAGCAGAGTTGTTACAGGCAAATTATTTGAGTGTTGAGAAGTATGGGATTTATTCTTTTTTAGAGGAAACAAATATCAACTTTAACGAAAACGATTGGTATTTAAAAAACATAGGTTCGGTGGATAATGAAATTGTTAATCAATTTATGCAGGATTTAATGGATGTAATTCCCCAAAATTCATTTGTTTTCAATATCGGTAGCAGTATGGGGAACTCACCGAGTTATCATATGCTTTCAGGCGGTAGAAAGTTGGAAGAGGGAATAAGTGTTAATGGTACATGTAAAGATGTGATTCGCGCCAATAATATCTATGCCCATTTAACAGAGTTAAGTGCAGCGAAGAGTTATACACTGACTACGCACACGCATTATTCAACCGATATGAAAAATCATTTGGATTGGTTTATTTCTAATCAGGTTAATGCGAATGCCTTGTCAATAAAAGTAAATGTGGAATTGATGAAAGGCAATAATGAAAAGTATTTTGAAAGTGTCGGTATTTTGGCAGAATCGATAAAAGAAGGTCTCAAATGAACCAAGTTTTAGTTACCTATTTCGGAGCGTTTAATCATTTTCATGAAAATCCAGCGGAGCTAATTGCTAATAAACTCCAGCGTATTTTTCAGAGTAATAGTTGTATACACTTTAAAAAACTGGAGGTATCTTTTGACAGTATTGATCAGTTTTTAGCGAGTAGGTTAGATGAATATGATTCGATTATTGAATTAGGTGTTGCAACCAAATCTGAAAAAATTCGATTAGAAGAATTTGCAACTAATTTCATTGTAGGAACAGACGTAAATGGGATTCAAAAAAATGGGTTGATAGATATTAGTGGAAGTGAAACGAAGAGATCAACCTTCAACTCTTTCGATCTTATTGAGTGGTCATCTGACTTTTTACCCAATGTGATTCTTTCGCAAAGTGCAGGAAAATACTTGTGTAATCATTTGTATTACAAATCGTTGGAACGTTTTTCAAATAAGAAAATTCTCTTCATTCATCTAGCCAATTTTATTGATCTTTCAGCTGCAATCTCGCTCGATACGCAAGTTGAAATTGTACAATCGTTTATTGAGAAATCCTGCTATAATACTTGAACTTACTTAAACTATTTCCCTATGTGGAATTAATATATATTTGATTCAATAAACCTTTAAAAGAAAAAATGAAAAATCAAGAATTATCTAAAAGTACATTGCCATTGGCAATATTGTTTGGAAAAGCTCAACAATTTGAGGAACCAACCAACGACAAAATCATTTATAATCCATTAACTCAGGTTACAGAAACACTTTTCATGGGGATAGTTGGAACAAAATGTTTGAGATCATCACAGACTGCAAAAAAAACGCATATTGGAACTAATTATGATGTAAAACAAAAAAATGAAATAGACGATCAGAAAAGTAATTGATGCTATTAATAATTACCAATAAAGAAGATGTACATCCAAATCCGGTAATTGAAAAATTGGGAGATTTTCCTTTTTTACGACTCAATTCAGAGGATTTATTAAAGGAGTATAAAATGAGTTGGTCCAGTTCCCAAGGAGAGATTTCATGGCGTTTATCAAGTAGATTGAATAACCTTGAGGTAACGAGTGAAAATTTAACTTCTGTTTGGGAACGAAGACCATTAAGACCTAAGAATTTATTAAACAAAATTTCTGATCGAAAAGTAAGTAAGTTTTGTAGAGAGGAGGCCGTTCACTTTTTTCAATATTTTAGGTACTTTTTAAATGAAAGCTTTTATATTGGACATCCTTTAGTTGACAGAACGGCGGAATCAAGATTGATTCAACATCAGGTTGCTTCAAAATATGGTGTTTCTTGTGCCTCTAGTATTTATTCCAATAATTCAAAAGAACTAAAGCAATTTGCCTCAAATCACAAACAACTCTTCATTAAGCCAATCTACACAGATTCAATAAATTATGAAGATTATTACTTGTCATTAGGGAGTGTAAAAACATCCAGCAATAATATTATAAATGCAAGTGATCAATCATTGGAATCTACGATAAACTATCTTCAAGAGTACGTAGAAAAAGATTTTGAACTTCGAATTACAGTTATTTGTGACAAGGTTTTTGCATGCAAATTAAACTCTCAAGAATTGGATGTCGAAAATGGTAAAATTGACTGGAGAGATGGGTTATTGAACGGAAAATTAAAACATGAAGTATTTGAGTTACCTGATAGAATTCATACATTTTGTATTCATTATTTAAAAGAAATGAATCAACATTATGGAGCATTTGATTTTATCGTTACTCCTAGTGGAGAGTATGTTTTTCTCGAATGTAATTCAAATGGCCAATGGTATTGGATTGAGTTAGAAACAGGGATGAATATTTCCGGTGCTATTGCAGAACATTTAATTAAAGGCGGTTGGTAGCCAATTAAATAGTTAAAACAAAGAGTCCTTCAATGATTAAACTCAATACCGTATACTTAGCAGGAAAAGATGAGTTGATTTTCCATAAAAAAGAGGATGGAACAATTTATACTAATTATGAGGATGGTTCAATCGAGGGTAAAATGGAAGGAAATACTTTGAAAGCCGTTTTTCATAATCCCAAAGTGAATGTTTCAGGTATAATGGAATTAACTTTTCATGAAACAGGTTTTGTTGGAAAATGGAAAAAAGGAATAGAACAGGGTCCATTGAATGGAAAATGGAATGGCGAGATTCTGCAAGAAAGCCCAATAAAGATTAGTATTCCTACCGAAATTAAAGAATTGCTTAAATCAAAAGTGGTTAACCCAAGTTATGGAATCGATGTGATCTATCAAGCATTTGATGCGTATTTCAACGAGCAATACGATCTTTCGGTTGAAAGACCTGAAGAATTGGATTATCAATTGTATAAGTTTGATTTAGTGAATGATTTTTCTTTTGTGAAAGAGTTAAACGTTCGCTCAATAGGAATTGATTTTCCCATAAAATTAAGTAAAGGAAAAGATCGACCTGTGTTAATGATTTGCGCGATGGATCCATTGCGTACTGATAACGAACAAAAATTGCCGGAAGACAAACTAACAGATTGGGTGCCTTTTAGTGTAATTAAGAACCCTTCCAAGGAAAATAAATATTCTGAGAAAGAAAATTTGCAGTTCTTCTATTCACTTTTAAAAGATTTTGACCTCTATTTGACAGATATTTACAAGATTTTTTATCGGGAAGGTAACAAAATTAGTAATAAGACTAAGGCGTATACCGACTTAGCCATTCATCGAGAAATTTTGGAATCAGAAATAAATGTAGTCAACCCAGCTGCTATACTAACCTTAGGAAATGGAGCAAGGGATGCAATATGTCAATTGTATAAAATTTATCCGCCCACCTGGAACAACGAAATCTTCAAAACGAACCTCGAAAATGGCTGCTCCTTAGTAATGGTTCCGCACATATCCGGCGCCGCAAATGGTTCCAAAGCTCCCATATTGAATAATCCAAAATATGCCTCTGTTACAGAAGTGAATAATGGTAAGTACGCAAACATTATTTTAAGTGAAATAATACAATAAAAAAAAATATGAAAACATCAAATATCATTGACAAACCTCGTAAAGAAGGTGCTGAAGATTTACTGGGCGTAGATAAATACTCAGATGCACTTATTCAGTTTATCAATACATGTCAAATGCCTACAACTCTTGCTATACAAGGGGAATGGGGTAGTGGGAAAACATCGCTTTTAAATCAAATAAGACATAGACTGTGCGAATCTCCCTTGAATTCAAATGAGCGCAACAACGAAATGCCGTTTTATGGTATCTGGGTAAATACCTGGCAATACTCATTGATGAAAGAAAAAGACGAGGCATTAACTTCTATCATTGGAGGTTTAACTCATGAGATTTTATCAATAATCAAGTCAAAGCATGAAACTAAAGCGAAAGCAACGATAAGTAAAGTCAAAAGTTTATTTTCGAAACTTGGCAAAGCAGGTGCTAAAGTAGCAGCAAGTACTGTTGGGGTAGACGGTGATGTTGTCGATTCCTTTTTGGAAAGTGAAGAAGGAGAAACAAATCTATTGCAATTTAAGCAGGCATTGCAAGATGCTATTAATGAATGTTTGGAAGAAGACCGTAAAAATGGCAATAATAACCGAGGATTTATTTTCTTTATTGATGACCTCGATCGGATAGATCCTCCTGTTGCAGTGGAAATTCTAGAATTGGTTAAAAATATCTTTGAAGTTGAAAACTGTTTGTTTATTTTGGCTATTGACTATGAAGTAGTGGTGAAGGGACTAGTTCCAAAATTTGGTCCATTGACAGAGAAAAATGAAAGGGAATTTCGATCGTTTTTTGATAAGATCATTCAACTACCATTTTCAATGCCTATTTCGAACTATGATGTATCTAAATTTTTGATTCACTCTTTAGAAGATATTGGATATATTGACGAGCGGTTTTTGACAAGTGAGTCGCTAAAGGAAAAATTGTCTGATTTAACGTTACTTTCCGTTGGTACTAATCCAAGATCACTAAAACGATTGATTAATACCTTGTCACTTTTAAATATTATTGGTAAAATAGATAATAATACAAGCCAAGAAATTCACGAATTATTAATCAACTACTCACTTGTTTGCATTCAAATTGCCTATCCAAAAATCTATGAATTACTTACACAAGAGCCTTCCTTTAGGGAGTGGAATGAACAGACGGCAAAGAAACTTCGTCTTTCTGACCTAACCGAAGCCCAACTTGTAGTACTTAATAGTACGCATGAATTTGATGAAGAATGGGAGAAAGTGCTTTTTCGCAAATGTCAGGAAGATCCATACATGGCTTCACGATCATTTCAGATTTCACAATTAATGAATTATGTTATTGAATTGGTTCCCGATAATTTGAATTTAACCGAGGAAATATCGAGAATAATAGGTTTTAGTGCTGTAACCAGTGTTAATTTAGACCCTATTCCAAAATCAATTTCCAAAGGAGATAAAATTCGATTTGAAGGTTTCGCGGCTTTAGGAGAAATTCTGAAAAGAAATAAATTTTCAGATGAATATATTTCTACGTTAAAAACCATTCATGATACTATTGAAAAACTGTTTTCTGATTTAATTCAGATTAACTACACGCCAAATTTCATAACATTTGCATGTAAATTTCCAAAAGGCAGAAGTAAAACATTTCTATTTGTTCGATTCAAAAAGAATGGTGTTCAATTGGAGTTTTCTGCACAAACTATTCCAATTAAAACCTCATTAGAGTTTACAAATGATATAACTGAAAAGTTAAAATTAGCTTTCAATAATTTATCAGAAAAACAAATCAGTTAATGTTCGGTTTCAAAAATAAATTTGGTTTCTCATTTTCCTGGAAAAGGCTATTGGGTATTTCCGGTTTCAGAAATAGCATTGCCCGGAAAACGGGTATTCCAACCCTACGCTGTGAGGCAGAGCGAAAAATAAGTGGCTGCTCGCTACTTTTGGTTACACAAATTTCTGGTGCCGAAAATGGTTACAAAGCTCCAATATTGAATAATCCAAAATATGCCTCTGTTTCAGAAGTGAATAATGGTAAGTACGCAACCTTTATTTGAAAAACACTTTTACCGAGTTGAAATTAATTTTCACAAATACTTAAAATATGATCAAGTTAAATACAGTTTATAAAGCCGGAAAACAAGAGGTTAAATTTCAAGAAAAGGAGCCAGGTTTGGTTTATGCCGAGTATGGAGATGAAACGGTTGAAGGTAAAATGGAAGGAAATACCTTGAAGGGAATATTCCATAATAAAAAGGTAAATGTTACTGGAATTATGGAACTTACTTTTCACGAAACTGGTTTCGAAGGTCGCTGGAAAAAAGGCATAGAACCGGGAGAATTAAAACAAAAGTGGAATGCTGTTTTAGTTGAAGATAAGAATCCAACTAACGAGTCAAAAAATGGTTATCATGTGTTCACGGATGAGGATAATATTCGATACGAGGGTGAGTGGGAAAATGATGAATTTATTTCAGGAAAAGCAGAATATGTTGATGAAGACGGAGAAAAAGTAATTGAAGAAGGTGAATTTAAGGATCTTATCATCACTTCAGGTAAAATCACCTACGAAAATGGTACGATAGAGGAAGGAACTTTTGATGAAGAAGGAGTATTACACGGCCAAGGAAAACAAACCTATCTTGATGAAGATGGAGAGAAAGTTATTGAAGAAGGTAATTTTGAACATAGTGTCTTAAAAGAAGGAAAAATAACTTGGGCAGACGGAAATTGTGCGAGTGGCGTATTTGATGAAGAGTTGGAATTGAACGGAAAGGGAATCTATACTTGGTCCAATGGAGATTTTCAGGATGGAACATGGGTGCATGGAGAATTTAAAGATGGAAAAGCAAAAGTCACTCATGACGATGGAGAAATTTCGGAAGGAATGATGAAAGATGGTGAATGGGTGGGAGAGGAAGAAGAGATTGTTAACATTATCACTAATGGTATAGAGAATTATGAAAGTGGCTCTATATACGAAGGTGATTTTTTAAATTCTATTCGGCATGGTATAGGAAAATATACTTGGGCAAATGGTGATTACTATGAAGGGGATTTTGTTGATGGAGATTTTAATGGAGAAGGGATAAAAAATTATAGCAATGGAGACTACAAAAAAGGGATTTGGAAAGATGATGAATTAATTGAGGGAGTGATAAAGAAAACGTATGAAAGCGGTGATATTTATGAAGGACAATCTTTAAACGGGATTCGTCATGGAAATGGAAGATATACCTGGGCAAATCGGGATTACTATGAAGGGGGTTTTGTTGATGGAGATTTTAATGGAGAAGGGATAAAAAATTATAGCAATGGAGACTATAAAAAGGGGATTTGGAAAGATGATGAATTCATAAATGGAGAAAAGAAAATAACTAGTGAAGATAATGAAATTTCTATTTCATTTTTGGAAAATAGCCTTATAAAAAAGCAAATAATTACATCAAAAGATATCTGGGATCAAGAACAAATAAGCACAACTTTATTTTATTATGAAAATGATATTTTAACAAAAAAAGAGGAAGAGGACATCAATTCAAAAGGAGAAATTAATAAATGGACTCGTTTATATAGGTATAATGATGATAAAAAAATAATTCAGAAAGAAGTTGTTTGGTTGAAAGAAAATGGTGACAAAACAATTTATATTTCAGATTATTCAAATGACTCATTGGTGAGAGAAAAAACCATTTATTCTGGCGGAATATTGGATGGTCGTTGGGAAGAAGTAGTTTTTATTAATCCAACAGATAGGAATAATGATTTTAAGGAAGTTATAATTAATTATTCAGATGGAAGAAAATTTGAGGGAACATTTGACTTTGACAATTTTGGTTTTCATGAAGGAAAATTAAGTTATCAAAATGGCGATTATGAATATGGAGAATGGGTTGAAGGTGAAGACAATTTTGAATTTTATACTGGTTCTATTCGAAAGACATTTAAAAGCGGAAATATATATGAAGGTCAAGTTAAATTTGGAAAAAAAACAGGTCAAGGCATTTATTATAATAATAATGATGGTGAATACTGTGGGGAATTTTTAAATGGAAAGCTCAATGGATGGGGTAAATTGACTAAGCCTAACGGAGAAATAATAGAAGGTAAATGGAACATTGGAGTTTTAACATTCTCTTTCGGAGATCTTGTTTCATTAAAGTCTGGAGATTTAAATATGACTATTGAAAGCATTAACGGAAGTAGCGCAAAATGTATTTATGTTTATCGCGGGAAACCAACTTCAGAGTATTACGATGTTTCTTTATTAAAACACATAAAAAACTAATGTTCGGCTTCAAAAATAAATTTGGCTTCTCATTCTCCTGGAAAAGGCTATTGGGTATTTCCGGTTTCAGAAATAGCATTGCCCGTAAAACCGGTATTCCAACCACACGCGGTGGGGCAGAGCGAAAAATTAGTGGCTGCTCGCTACTTATGGTTCCGCACATATCAGGCGCAGCAAATGGTTCCAAAGCTCCCATATTGAATAATCCAAAATATGCCTCTGTTAGAGGAGTGAATAATGGGAAGTACGCAAACATTATTTTAAAAACACTTTTACCGAATTGAAATTAATTTTCACAAATACTTTAAATATGATCAAGTTAAATACAGTTTATAAAGCAGGAAAACAAGAGGTTAAATTTCAAGAAAAGGAGCCAGGAATTATCTATTCCGAGTATGGGCATGAAACGGTCGAAGGAAAAATGGAAGGAAATATCTTGAAGGCAATATTCCATAATAAAAAGGTAAATGTTACAGGATTAATGGAACTTACTTTTCACGAAACCGGTTTCGACGGTCGCTGGAAAAAAGGAATTGAACCGGGAGAATTAAAACAAAAGTGGAATGCTGTTTTAGTTGAAGATAAGAATCCAGCTAACGATTCAAAGAATGGTTATCATATTTTTACGGATGAAGATAATATTCGATACGAGGGTGAGTGGGAAAATGATGAATTTATTTCAGGAAAAGCAGAATATGTTGATGAAGACGGAGTAAAAGTAATTGAAGAAGGGATATTTGAGCAGGGTAATCTAAATGAAGGTAAAATAACTTGGTCGGATGGAAATACCGCTAGCGGAACCTTTGATGAAGAGTTGGAATTGAACGGAAAGGGAATCTATACTTGGGAAAATGGAGATTTTCAGGATGGAACTTGGGTGCATGGAGAATTTAAAGACGGAAAAGCAAAAATCACTCATGACGATGGAGAAATTTCAGAAGGAATGATGAAAGATGGAGAGTGGGTGGAGGAAATTAAAGATGTTTCAGATTCTGAAGTGCCTTTGTTGAACCGAACATTTCAAGTTGGAGATAAAGTTAAGATTCCAATTACACAGCTTGGTGATTCAAGTTTTGGTGAACGTGCATTGAAAATGATTAATAATACCAAAATTCGGGAACAGGATTTCTTATATATATATAGTGCTATTGCATCTATAGGAAGTTCATTTAAAGTATTTTATGCAGGTGATGGGATACCAAAAAATGCTGAAAGTATTGTTTATGTATTAAATGATAGCATGGAAAATGAGGAAGGAACTGCTAATTTTAAAATAGAAGATCTTATTTTTTACGGGGAAGAAAATACAAATGAAATTAAGGAAATGACTTCAGAAGAAATTAAATCTCTTGAAAGCTCCGAATTTAATCCAAAAGAAATAGACCTTAGTATCAATCTTAATTTGCCAAAATTAAATATGTCTGATGGGTTTGAAGAAATTATTTATTATGGTGAAGTTGAAGATGGTTTTCCAAAAGGAAAAGGAGTTTTAGTATTTTCATATGATGAATGCTTTTTTTGTGATGATTTTAAAGAAGATCATTTTGAAGAAGGTAAGTTTGTTGGGATGGAAAATATATACGAATTTGGCTCGTATCTCTTTCGAGATAGCTCTTGTCTTACTACATTTTTTTGTGGGGGGAGTTGCACTGATGGTCAAATAATTTATCCAGACAAAACTAAATATGTAGGTTCTTTTGAGGAGTGCTGCTGGCCACCTAAACCAGGTGGAGAAGGATGTTTTTACGATCAAAATGATACTCTAATTATTTCTGGAGTATTCACAAATGGAAAATTTGAAAATCAAAATAGTGAACTCATTTTTGATAATCTAATTGATGAAGCTCCAAAACCAATCATTGAAGAAAACTCACAATATAAATTCGTTGGACATAAAAAAAATAATGGTGAAATAATTGGATTTTTTCATGGCAAGGGTAGTATTGAATATTTTGAAAGTGGATGTAAATATGACGGGGAGTTTAAGGATGGAGAAAAGAGTGGCAAAGGAACCTACACTTGTCCTGATGGACAGAAATATGAAGGTGATTTTTTAAAAGGAGAAAAACATGGAAGAGGTACACAAAAATGGACTAATGGTCAACGATATATGGGTGATTGGATCAAAGGGAAACGCCATGGAGAAGGGAAACAATCCTGGCCTACTGAAGAATGGAAAGCAGGACCTATCTGGCAGAAAGAAGGAACTTGGGAAAATGATGAATTTATTTCTGGAAAAGGCTTTTGGATTTTAGATGGTGGAGATACTTATGAAGGTGAGTATAGTCAAGGAGCTTGGAATGGTACAGGGAAATATATTTGGGCGAGTGGTGATAGTTATGAGGGAGGTTTTAAAGATGGGAAGATTTTAGGAAAAACTAAGCGTCAGTTAGAAAATGAACAAAAACAAAGAGAAGAAGATGAGAGAAGGTATAGTGAAGAAATAGCAAGGAGAGCGCAGGAAGAACTTAGACATAATGAAGAAAAGGCGAAAAGAGAGGCTGATGAATTAGAGAGAAAAAAAGCACAAGAAAAAAAGAAAGTAGAAGAGGCCGAGGAGAAAGAAAGAAAGTCCAAGCAAGAGGCCGAGGAAAAATCGAAGACAAGGTATTTTGAGATAACTTACAACATTAAACTTAAAGAGGACAAAAATCAAACAACTTATGCAAGTGGTTTTTTTGACGCTATGTTAAACGGGGGAATGTCTAAAACAGAAAAAACGCACGGAAAAGGCCAATTAATTCAGAGAACAATTCGTGTAAGCCATGAAGGACAGACATTATCTGATTCTTCAGCTAAAAATTATATTGTGCAAAAGGATGCTGATGTAAAATCCGGTAAAGCGGGCACATCAACCATCACTATTATTAAAATAAAATAACCCATTTGCTATGTTCGGTTTCAAAAATAAATTTGGCTTCTCATTCTCCTGGAAAAGGCTGTTGGGCATTTCCGGTTTCAGAAATAGCATTGCCCGTAAAACCGGTATTCCAACCACACGCGGTGGCGCAGAACGGAAAATTGGTGGCTGGTTCCTTAAACTTTTATTCGGTAGAAAATGAGTAATAAAAAAGATAACGGAACATCTCAAACCTCATTATTAATTATATTTGGATACCTCATTTCATCCATTTTTGCTGGTTTAATTTTTAGTACGCTGGCCATGCGCGCCAAATCCAATGGTGGGACGGGAATTGGTTGGGGACTACTTTCGCTCATTTGCATAGCCATTTTTGGGTACATGGGATGCGCCGTTTATTTTACTTCAAGTCCATCTGTAGATTCCTTTTGGTATTATTTCGGAATAACGTCACTAATTGCCAATGCCCTTGCTGCACTCATTCTTTTATTTACCATTTTAAAACGAAACTAATGGGTCTGGTTCGAGAATTAGTAGATGAAATTATTCCATTGCCAAAGCAAATGGATTCAACAATTGAAAAGAAAAATGAAGTTATATCTGTTTATCGCATCAATTATGCTTTTATGAACATGATTTTTCAATTGATTGATTGTGTGGTAATTCCAATAATTACAATAGGTTTTTTTAAAGGAGTGTTTGATTTAAGTTGGTTGAATTGGATCGTGATTATCGTGGGTGGAACAGCCTCATTTTTTAGCATATTACAAAGTGTTTATTATTTTGTTTCTCCACCTGAAAAATACCTTGATCCTATAAAAGGAAGAATTTTTGGAGAGACAGCCATTGGAGCTTTTATTGCATCCCTATTTAAAATTAAATTAATTACGTTAATTAAATGAGTAACGAAAAAAAAACCAAAAACCCCATTTTATCGCTTTTTCGAAGAAAAATTGAAGATAAAAATTACGAGCACGATGCTACCTTAAACCGAGATTTAGATTCGTTTGGATTCAAGTTGATTAAAATCGTTGGGGGAGCGGCATTGATAATTGGTCTTGCCATTTTAGTAGCGTTTTGGGTGTGGGTTATCCGCTGGTTGTACCAAGTGTGGTAAATGATACGTTCACTAATGAAAAATACTATTCTTATCCTTTGCTTGTTTTTTGCGGGAAACTTGTTTTCACAGGTGCTGAACATCGATCGAGAAATTGAAACGGATACAACGTTTCGCAGAGTTCGTGCCAATTTTAACTTCACGTTTTCTAACGACAAACAAAAGAAAAATTTGGTGGATTTTGCAAATGTTTCTGAAATTGACTATTTCCTAAAGAAAAAGTATTTGTTTGTCTTTCTAACAAAAACTGAATTATCGTTTAATGGATTAACGGCTCTCGAAAACAATGGTTTTTTTCAGTTGCGATTTAGGGACAACGACTCGCGTAAAATTTCACCCGATGTGTTCGTTCAATATCAATGGAATGGTGTACAAGGAATGGAAAGAAGATCATTGCTTGGAATAAATGCACGGATGCGTTGGTTAGAAAAACGAAAATCAGATTTGTATACAGGAGTAGGAGTTTTCTATGAGTCCGAAAAATGGAATCCGTTTTTGGGATCTTATGCCTTCAATTCTGGTGGATTGAGTATTGTTAATCGCAATTTATTTCGGTTGAATTTGACAGCAAAATTCGCATTAAAAATTGCGAAAAACATTGATTTTGCTGGAGCAACCTTTGTTCAATTTCCTTTAAATAGTCATTTTACAACGCCGCGTTGGTTCTTTGATTCAAATTTGTTTTTTACCGTAAACAAGCACCTCGAATTTACCATTCATTATGACCATAATTTGGATTCTTATCGACCTTTACCAATTGACAACTACTATTATTCAATTTCAACAGGAATAAATATTAAATTGTAGTCATGCCTAAACCAAAATATAAAATAAGTCTTTTTTTACTCAATAATTTAAAGTTCAAACTTGAAACCAAGTTAAGCTATCAAATCCTGACGAAATTTGATTGTAAGAAATTGAGCCAATTGATTTTTCTTGAAACGAATAAATCTGTTTCGGAAAGCACGATTTATCGGATGTTTTTATTGAATGAAAATACGAATGTTCCCTATATCCATACCTTAGATATTTTTGCTGAATTTTTAGGATTTACGTATTGGTTTGATTTAGAAAAAGAGCTTTATGATTTATCTGATTTTCAATCCTTATACGGAGCCTTTTCGGATGAAAAAAACTATCAAAGTTTATTAACTTTTTCTATTCATGCAGGTAATTTAAAGCCCATTTATAATTTTTTCGAGCAGTTTCCTCAGGAATTGTCATTTGAAAAGAAAATACTTTTAGGAAGGCAATTATTTTATTCATTAAAGACAAATCCAAGTCCAAATTTACCTTTCTTCAAACAGTTTAATTCTTTGCCTATTGTGAGAGAAGGATTCTATGAATATTTTGCAGATCCAGATTTTACTATTCAACACTACGACAAAGGGCTACTTTATTATCTAGAAACTGTAAAACCACATGAATCAAATAAATCGTTACAAGATTTTATTTTCGCAAATTCGTTGTTGTTACGGTATTATTTTCTCAAAAGAAATAAATCCAAAGTGTTGGAATTGGGTAACTTAATTTATGTAGATGTTTCTTTGACAGACAAAGAATTACAAGACTTATATATTTATCCAAAAATCAGGTATTTAGCCTATCGATTATTGTATTTGTTTATGCAAGGTGGATTCAATCATCCTTATTGGGAGTGGCTTTTGGACTTTGCAGTTAATCACATGGAAGCCGCACAGCTTTATGAAAAACGAATGATACTGCATACCTTACTCGATGTTTTGCAGATAAATCCTGCGATGCAGAAAGAACAATTGGGAGTGTTTTCCTTACAATTTAAAGAAATTTTTGCTCTTTTTCCATCTAATTACAACAAGTTATCGATTGTGGAACAAGTGAATTATTTAAATCCGAATGCTTCTAATTTTGAATAGGATTTACGTTATTTTCCAATATGCTTGCCAGCTATAAAACCCGTGGTCCAAGCCGCTTGAAAATTAAACCCTCCGGTGATTCCGTCTACATCTAAAATTTCACCGGCAAAAAACAACCCGGGTACTTTTTTACTTTCCATGGTTTTGAAGTCTATCTCTGATAAGGCGATTCCTCCAGCTGTTACAAATTCTTCTTTAAAGGTAGTTTTTCCGCTCACTTCATATCTGTCGTTTAACAAGGTGTTCACTAGTTTATTGGTGTTCTTTTTCCCTATGTCTTTCCAGCGCGTTTCGAGGTTAATTTCTGATTTTTCTAACAGAAAGTGCCACATGCGATTGGTAACGGGAAATGGGTTTAAATTACCAATCATTTTTCCGCCATTCTCCTCAATAATATCATTCAACTTTTCTCGTAAGGTTATTTCTTTCATTTCATCAAGCCAATTCACGAGGATAGCAAAGTGATAATTTTTTTCCTGAAGAATCCGCGCCCCCCAAGCAGATAAAAGTAAAATTGCCGGACCACTCATTCCCCAATGCGTTACCAATAAAGGTCCTTTGCCAATTAGTTTTGTTCCTTCAATTTTAACGGTAGCTTTTTCCACTACGTTTCCCATTAATTCCCGTATGGGATTTGTCGGCATATTGAAGGTGAAAAGTGACGGAACCGGTTCAATGATGGTATGCCCTAATTTTTCAATCCATTCCAAGCCAGATCGTTTCGGTTGACCGCCAGTTGTAACGATTACTTTATTGGTAGTAAATTTCTCTTCCCGTGTATGTAGTTCAAATCCGTTTTCTGTTGGCGATATTTTAGTAATAGATTGTTTTAATTTGATTTTAATTCCTAGTTGTTTTATTTCTTTCAAAAAACAATCGATAATTGTTTGAGAATCATTGGAAACAGGGAAGATACACCCATCCGGATAAGTTTTCATTTGAACACCTCGTTTTTCGAACCAGTCAATAGTATCTTGTGCATTGAACTGTTCAAAGGCTTTTCGTAAATAGTTTTCGCCCCTTGGATATTTACCAGCCAATTGTTTATTATCGAAACAAGCATGGGTTACGTTGCACCTACCGCCACCTGATATTTTTACTTTGGAAAGTACTTTATCCGATTTTTCATAAAGTGTCACTTCTGTATCTGGGAAATGCTTTTTGGCTGAAATAGCGGCAAAAAATCCGGCTGCACCACCACCAATTATTGCAATGTTAGCTTTGCCCATTTATAAAAATACTGGAGGTTTTCTGAAATCTAGTTTAGCATCCCGCAACATAGTTGAAGTATTTCTAATGGTCAGCAAAAAGCTTTTATTTGTTCCAATGGGTGTCCAATAAAACGATAAATCCCAACAATGTAAATTTCGTCCAAGTGAAAGAAAGGCATTGGATATTTTACCTTTTTTCATATCGAAATTTAAATTGGCTCCCATTTTCCACCTTCGCGTAAAACTCATGTCTCCTTGCGCAACAAGGGTATGGATGAGGTTGTAATCAGAAGGGTTGGCTGTGGTTTTGAATGTATTGGCATTAATACCCACTACATGAGAAATATTCAATTTCCATGGGATATTAAATTGTTGCAATTGCTCAGGATGTAAGGCAAAGTAATTATAATCAGCATTCCAATTTGTATTGAGTTCATCGCTGCGATCCTCGATAATTTCTCTACTTTTTTTCGGGGCAATCGTGATTGTACTGGTAAAATTGGTGGATAGGAAACGACCGAGTCCTTGCTGAGTTGAAACTGCATATTTTCCTGCCGTTTTTCCGGTTTGCGCATTCCAGCTGTACGGACTAAAATTGGCTGTTGATACAAAATTGATCCAATTGGCTGGACTTATTCGTAGGTTTAAGGCAATGTTGGAAAGATTCATGGAGTCGCGCTGAAAATCATAATTACCCGTTATCGAAAATTGGTCTACTAGCCGTAATTTTGAAAAACCAGTCAATGTGTCTTTGTTCGATTTTCGTTTCAATTCAAACGTATTATTCACCCCAAAAGTTAAAAAGCTGGACGTATTTCCATAATTGGCTTGGTAGATACTGCGTTCGAAAGGAGAATAGGTAATCAGTGTCTGTCCAGCACCAGCAAATGAAGAAGAAAGTGAGTTTAATCCGGGAACATATCGATAACCAATGGTTGGAGTCATTAAATGGCGCAAAATCGGTTTGCTTTTCCCGATAAATCGATAGTAGGAGTAGACAACAGTGGTTAGATTCACATTTAGGTTGAAGTCATGAGCCATCCCAAATTTTTGAACGGTATCGGTTTTGGTATTATCAATGGTTGCGTCGTAATTTTTTTCAATTTGTTGTAAGTTGATTTTATTGGCATAGGAAATACTGGGGTTAATTTTAATTGCATTTTTAAATAATCCAAAGGTAGTTTGCAAGGACATTTGTTGCGATACACCATTGAAAAATTTACTTCCAATTTGCGAGAAAGCTCCTTGATTGAGAAGAGAATCTCCAAAAGTTGAGCGATTTTGACCTTCCATGGAGTAGGTAAATCCCGTTCGTTGAAGCATTTTTTCAAATTCGTTCGATGGGTTTTTAACCAAGCTTTTGAATGGAAAAACACGATTGACGTTTACATTTAGTATTGGACTTATCAGTGCAATGTTTCGGGTGATTGAATTTTGTCTCACAGACATTTTTACCCCCATGGATATCGGTTTTCCTGGGAATAATTTATTGAGATTGACGTCCGAATTAAAACTATTATTAAAATAGGTGGGATTCAACGGATCTAAACTGTTTTTTGATTGGTTGTCTGAAATGAAATTTACACTCGAGCTAAAATTCCAATTGGGATTTGATTTTGGGTCTTTTCGGTGTGACCACATTACAGAAACTTTAAAAGGTTTGTCATTACTCGGGAATCCACTAAAAAACTGTTGGAATCCAACGTTTAACTTTCCTGTATAGCCATAGCGTTTTGCATAATCCAATTCATTTCTCAATCCCCAACTTCCGCGGTTGTACAAATTGGCATAAAGCGTAGTTTGAAGTCGATCGTTAATTGGAATGTAATAGCCCAAATTCTGAAGGCCAAAACCGTAGGCTGAAAGTGGAACAAATTCAGGGAAGATAAATCCTTTATCTCGTTCTTTCGTTTTTAATGGAATAGCACTAAAGGGTAAACCTAATGGGGTAGGAACTCCATTTATATGAAGGTTCATTGGACCGGTTACAATTCTTTTTTCAGGGATTAACACCGCTTTTGAGAGTTGAAAATGATAATGAGGTTCCAATTGATCGCAGGTAGTAAATCGACCATTAACGAAATGAATATCGTCGTTGGATTGTTTTTTTGAAACCCCCATGTATAAGTAGGTTTCTTCTTGTTTGATAGTTGTTTCCTCTATAAATCCACGTTTGGAATTTAAGTTATATCGAATTCTCGAAGCTTCAATTCGTTCACTGCCATCTGTGAAAACGGGCATTTCAGTTCTAACACTGTCTTTTTCCAATCGGTAAGAGGCAAGGATTTCATTTTTTTCAAGGTCAATTAAAATGTATCCAGCAACCATATTGATTCCGGTCATTTCAACTTTAGCGCTTCCATAGAGGTAGATTTTCTTGTTTTTAAAATCGGTGTAAAGTGAATCTTTTGCATTATAAATCAATACATCCTTCATGGATTCATCATCCAAATAGATCGTATCTTTTATTCCAGTTGGTTGAGCGTAACAATTTCTACTTGAAAACATTATCAACAATGGAACGAAGAAAACTAAAAATATGGTATGTATCTTGCTCAAGGAAGCTCTTTAATTTTGTGCTATGATAATTAACGGATACAAAGCTATTAAAATTGTTAACGAAACAGTGCTTTTTCGTCTTTCATCTCTGCTAGTTAGTTGTCTTATTTCACTTTTATTTATAAGTTTTCAAGCAAATTCTCAAAAAACAGCGTTAAAAACGGTGGTTATTGATGCGGGTCATGGTGGTCATGATTCAGGTTGTTTGGGCGCTTCAAACTATGAAAAACACGTTTGTTTATCGATTGCACTAAAACTTGGCGAATCTATAAAAAAGAATTTTCCGGATGTAAAAGTTATTTATACAAGAGATAAGGACGTTTTTGTGGAGCTTCATGAACGCGCTGCAATTGCGAATCGGAACAAAGCAGATTTGTTTATTTGTATCCATGCTAATTCGGCCTCTCCAAGTGCTTATGGTGCTGAAACTTATGTGTTAGGTTTGCATAAAACAGATTCTCAAAAACAAGTGGCTGAACGTGAAAATAGCATCATTAAATTGGAGCAAGACAAAGGAGCACGATATAAGAATATTGATTTGTCTCCAGATGCTTTGATTATCATACAGTTACAAATGTCTGTGTATTTGGATCAATCTATTTTATTTGCTGAGCGCGTTCAGTCTGAATTTAAATCATTGGGTAGACATGATAGGGGAGTTAGGCAAGCAGGGTTTTTAGTGCTTCATCAAACAACAATGCCGAGTGTTCTCATTGAAACCGGGTTTTTAACGAATCCAAATGAAGAAAAATTTTTAGGGAGTAAAGACGGTCAATCACAAATGTCCGATGCGATTTTCAGGGCTTTTAAACGCTATAAAAATAAATTAGAAGGTGTCGCAGAGCAAACGTCTTCAGGGGCTGGGACAAATAGTCCTCCCGAAAAAGAAGAACCTGCAAAACCATCAAACCAAGAGAAAAAAGAAAATCCATTTGATCAACCGGTTTCATTTAATTCTTCAAAAAGTGATCCGCAAGATACTGTAGTATTTAGAATTCAGTTCGACATGTCAGAAAAACAAATTTCGGTCAGTTCATCTCGCTTTAAAGGATTAGAAGTTTTTGAGTATAAACATGATAATTTATTCAAATACGCAACCGGTAAATTTGTTCGAGATTTCAAAGGAGCAAATGAATATAAAAATGAAGTGAGAAAGCTCGGGTTTTCAACTGCTTTTGTAGTTGCATTTTTAAACGGTGAACGCATTAATTTGGAAAAAGGTATTAAATTAGCAGAAAAATAAGGGCAGTGAAGTTTTCAAAAGAATTAAAAGCAGGATTAATCGCAATTGCAGCTATCGTTTTTTTGGTAGCAGGAGTTAATTTCTTGAAAGGAAACAGCTTTTTCGGCGGCGATAAAATATATTATGCATACTTCCCAAATTCAGGACAAATTGCTCCTTCTGCCAATGTTACATTAAATGGGGTGATCATTGGAAAGGTAATGACCATTGAATATGTAGCATCGAATCCACCAGACAAAAAAGTGAAAATTGGTTTCTCAATTGCTGAAAAAAATATTCAAATCCCTAAAGGATCTCGCATTGAGGTTGGTTCATTGGATTTATTAAACAAAGGAATGCTTTTGTACTTAAGTTCTGATTTGTCGAAAGGATTTGTGCAACCTGGCGAAACAATTGAAGGAAAACTTTCCGTGGATATGTTTTCTCAAGTAAAGCAATATGCTGATCCGATTTCTCAAAAAGTGCAAGCCATGATGAGCTCTGTAGATAAAATGGTTGGTTCCCTTTCCGCATTTTGGGACAATACAGCAACTTCAGAAATTGAGGGTAGCATGAAGGAAGTGAAAATGGCCATTAAAAAATTGGGAAATGTAGCCAATGAAATGGAAGGATTTGTTGCCGATGAAAAAATTAAGTTTGATAAAATTCTAAATAACGTTGAGAATATCACTTTTAACCTGAAGAAAAGTAACGAAGAGATAACTTCAATCATAGGAAACACCAAGAAAATTACGGATGATATTGTTACTTCAAAATACAAGGAAGTGATTTCCGAGGCTAAAGAATCTTTGAAAAACTTTAATGATGTTTTGGTGAAAATTAAAAATGGTGACGGCTCAATTGGATTGTTGTTAAATGATAAACAATTGTATAACGAACTTGTTAATTCAAACAAAGATTTACAAAATCTATTACAAGACTTACAGAAAAATCCAAATCGATACATTCACATGAGTGTTTTTGGAGCCAAAGTAAAAG
This sequence comes from Lishizhenia tianjinensis, assembly GCA_943330745.2. Classification (GTDB taxonomy): domain Bacteria; phylum Bacteroidota; class Bacteroidia; order Flavobacteriales_D; family Crocinitomicaceae; genus UBA952. The sequence goes on along the minus strand of CALQIX020000003.1, from coordinate 108,916 downwards.
GAACTCAATTGAGTCCGAAGGATGAAAAGAAATTGAAAAAAATATTGGATAGTATTCCGGAATAATTCCATCGTATGATTCAAATTAGTGTATTTGCTTTACTTTTTGCAGGAGGGGTTGGATTTTTCTCCTGGAATGTCATCAAAATTCGTCAGAATATTTTACTTGGACGAAAACTAGACCGCACAGACCATGCAGCTGACCGTTGGAAAACCATGTTTTTAGTTGCACTTGGTCAGAAAAAAATGTTCACTCGTCCAATTCCAGCCTTGCTTCACTTATGTTTGTATGCGGCTTTTGTAATCACTCAAATCGAGTTAATTGAGATTGTTGCTGACGGTTTATCTGGTGGACATCGTTCATTGAAAGATTCCTTGGGAGGTTTTTATACTTTCATGATAAGTTTTATCGAAATCTTGTCAGTTCTTGCTTTTTTCGCAACGGTTGCTTTCTTGGCGCGCAGAAACATGTTGAAACTTCCTCGTTTAACCATGCGTGAATTGAAGGGATGGCCAACGAAAGATGCGAATTTAATCTTGATTTTTGAAATCATTTTATTAGTCTGCATTTTTACAATGAATGGTGCAGATGAAGCAGCTCAGTTATTGCATTCGAATACTAGTTATGGATTTGCAGTGAGTCAATTTATAGGCCCACTCTTTTTTGGAGGAATAAAATCAACTGAAACCTTACATTTATTGGAGCAAATTGGTTGGTGGGGACATATAACCATGGTGTTTGTGTTCTTAAATTATCTTCCATATTCGAAGCATTTTCATATTTTACTTGCCTTTCCAAATACGTATTATTCAAATTTGGAAAAGAAAGGTAAATTCTCCAACATGGAGTCTGTTACCAATGAAGTAAAATTAATGCTAGACCCATCCGCTGATCCATTTGCTGCACCTGCTAATCCGGATGAAGCTCCGCAACGCTTTGGTGCAAAGGATGTTACCGATTTAACATGGAAAAATTTACTCGATGCTTATACCTGTACGGAGTGTGGAAGATGTACTTCTTCATGCCCTGCAAATATTACTGGTAAAAAATTATCTCCTCGAAAAATCATGATGGATACGCGTGATCGATTAATGGAAGTGGGTGATTCACAGAGAAAACATGGAAAGGACTATCAAGATGGGAAAAGTTTACTAGGAGATTATATTTCCGAAGAAGAAATTTGGGCTTGTACGTCATGTAATGCATGTGTTCAAGAGTGTCCGGTAAATATTGATCCGCTCTCTATTATTGTTGATTTACGCAGGTATTTGGTGATGGAAGAATCTAAAATGCCGACTGAGTTGACAGGAATGTTGACGAATATTGAGAACAATGGCGCTCCTTGGCAATTTTCTCCGAATGATAGATTAAATTGGGCTAACGAAGATTAAGATATGAGTTTGAAAGTACCTACAATGGCAGAAATGCTGGCAAATGGAGAAACCGCAGATGTGTTGTTTTGGGTTGGTTGTGCAGGCAGTTTTGACGATCGTGCAAAGAAAATAACCAAGGCTGTAGTTAAAATACTGAATCATTGTAATGTTAAGTTTGCGGTTTTAGGAACAGAAGAAAGTTGTTCGGGAGATCCGGCTAAGCGTGCAGGAAATGAATTCACGTTTCAGATGCAAGCGATGATGAACATTCAGGTTTTGAATGGCTATGAAGTAAAGAAAATTGTTACAGCCTGTCCTCATTGCTTTAACACCCTTAAAAATGAATATCCTGAGTTGGGTGGTGAATATGAAGTGATTCATCATACGCAACTAATCCAAGATTTAATCAATACCGGAAAGCTATCACTTGAAGGAAATCAAACATTTAAAGGAAAGAAAATTACGTTTCATGATCCATGTTATTTAGGTCGAGCCAATGATGTCTATGAAGCACCTCGTTCGTTGATTGAAAAATTAGACGCTGAATTAGTTGAAATGAAACGCTGCAAAACAAACGGTTTGTGTTGTGGAGCAGGTGGAGCACAAATGTTTAAAGAAGCTGAAAAAGGAAATAAAGAGATAAATATTGAGCGAACAGAAGACGCGCTTGAAACAAATTCATCTATTATTGCCACGGGTTGTCCGTTTTGTAATACTATGATGACTGACGGCATTAAACATGCTGAAAAAGAAAACGAAATTCAAGTATTGGATGTTGCCGAATTGATTGCCAATGCTGCCGAACTTTAATCAATTATTCCCTCAATTACCTGATACAAGTCGTGTTTGGTTGTATGTATCAGACAGACCATTTGATGCAACGGAGTCGAATTATATTCAAGATGCGTTATCGGATTTCACTCAAAATAAATGGACAACGCACGGAACAAAATTGATGGCTTCTGGTTCCGTATTAATGAATCAATTGGTTGTATTGGCTGTTGATCAAGATGTGATGAATGCTTCTGGATGCTCTATTGATTCTTCGGTTCGCTTGATGAAGCAATTAGGTACAGAATTGAAAGTTGATTTTTTTAATCGTTTGTTTGTCTTGATTTTTAAAGAATCCGAAATCAAACGAGTTCATTTTCAAGAATTACATCAATATTCAGATTGGAAATTATTGAATCCTTTGGCAACAAATTTAGAAGAAGTACGGAAAAGTTTATGGATAGACGTTACTGAATCTCCTTTGTATCAATAGATAAATTTTGGGTTTACCAATCTCCTCCGGCACCACCACCGCCAAAGCTTCCACCACCAAATCCACCAAATCCACCTCCGCCGCCACCACCAGATCCGTGTCCACCAAAACCTCCACCGTAGAAAAAACCAGCGGCTCCGGCTGTAAATCCTCCACCGCCACCTTTTCGTCTCATAATAATCACAAATAGGATAATCCCGAGGATTACAAGTAAGTTAACCCACCAAGGACTTTCACCTTCTTTATCATATTCTTTGTGATTGAATTCCCCTTTGGCTAATTTTTTAAGCACAACCAAAGACGCTGAAATTCCTTCGTAGTTTTTGTTGTTTTTCAGGTTTGGATTGAGTTCTTTTTCAACAATTCGTTTACAAGTAATATCTGGTATAGCTCCTTCTAAACCTCTTCCGGTTGCAATAAATGAAGTTCGTTTCCCATTTGTTTTGGTTGGTTTAATGAGAAATACAATGCCATTATCTTCTTTTTCTTTACCGATTTTCCATTTCTCTCCCAATTTAATAGCAAAATCAGCTTTCTCATACCCATTAAGGTCATCTACAATGACAACCACAATTTCGTTGGAAGTTTCTTTTTCGAAATTCTGAAGGTCTTTTTCTAGTTGATTAGCTTGTTCGGGGCTCAAAAAATTAGGAAATTGTTTCGATAAATTGACGTACAATTTCGGAGGCGAAGGTTGGTTAGGGATGTCATCTTGAGCTAAAATAGATTGAGATCCTATTAACGAAAATAGAAGAACTAAAAAGATATGGATTTGCTTTTTCATTTTCCTTCTCCTATGCTTAAATCATTTGCTAATTCATCGGTATCGTCTGAAAGATACGGAAAATGCGCCTTAAGTTTTTCGCCTACATCAGCAATTGCTACCGTAATTCCATTTACGTATTCTCCTTTTTTGAAAGAAGTGATTAGATTGTCTTTGGTAGTTTCCCAATAATCCGAGGAAACTTTTTCATTGATATTTTGATCACCAATAATAGCCAATTTACGATCTCGTGTAGCAATATAGATTAATACACCATTTCGATCTTTCGTTTCATGCATTTTTAAACGCTCAAATTGAGCAATCGCGCTTTGAACAGGATCTCCTGAACATTTTGTATCAGCATGAACGCGAATTTCTCCGGATGTCTGTTTTTCTGCATCCTGAATGGCTTCAAGAATTCGATTTTTATCGTTCTGGCTAAATTTAAAATTCATATTAAAACTTTACTTCAGGTGCTTTATCAGAGCCAGCTGCAGCTTTAAAAGCTTCTTTCTTCGGGAATGTTTCGCTGTTTAAAAACATACTGCTAAAGAAACCACGAATGTGTGTGTTGTATTTTTTCACTGCCTCATTGTAATCATTTCTTGATTTGTTAATGCGATTTTCAGAACCTTCTAATTGCGCTTGTAGTTCCTGAAAGTTTTCCGTTGAACGAATTTGAGGATATGCTTCAAAGGCTAAATTGATGGCCGTATTGATTTTTTTTCCGGCAATTTCCATGTCCTCCGGTGTTTTTGCGTTTACAATACCAGCTCTCGCGTTGGTTACTTGAGTTAAGATATCTTTTTCATTTTTCGCAGCACCTTTTACTGTTTCAATTAATTGAGGAATCAAATCTGCTCTTCGTTGATAAGCCGACTGAACATCTCCCCAAGTTTTATCAACCTCTTCTTGAGTTGATACAGCTTGGTTATAAATACTGCGATAAGTGAAAAATCCAATTAATACGAGTAGTACAATTGAACCTAAAATAATATACGATCTTTTCATTTTTAATTGATTTTAGTCAAAAATAGAAGTTTATTCGATTACTCTGTATCAATCTATGTTAAATATGTTGAAATTTTAAAATGGTTAAAAAATAATCTTTATAATTGATTAGAATACAATAATTAATTTTATCTTTGTAGAGTCAAAGCCGGTGAGCCAAACGATTCCGGTTTTTCTAATCGATATACATTACCACAAGAAAAATAAACCTTAAAAATCAGGTAATGGAAGGATTGCGTTCAATTGTACACATGGATTTGGATACGTTTTTTGTTTCTTGCGAACGAAAAAAAGACAGTCGATTAATTGGAAAACCAATATTAATTGGCGGGACCAGCGATCGGGGAGTGGTAGCATCATGTAGTTATGAGGCCCGTAAATTTGGTATTCATTCAGCAATGCCTATGAAAATGGCCAAGGAACGCTGTCCGGAAGCTATAATTATCAAAGGAAATTCACAAATTTATTCCGATGAATCGCGATTGATTACTGAAATTATTCGTGAGTCAGTACCCGTTTTTGAAAAATCATCTATTGATGAATTTTACTTGGATTTGACTGGTATGGATCGTTTTTTTGGAACGGTGAAATATGCAACAGAGCTGCGTCAGCGAATTATTCACGAAACGGGCTTACCCATTTCATTTGGGCAATCGATCAATAAAACAGTGTCTAAAATTGCTACTGGTGAAGCGAAACCAAACAATCAAATACAAATTCATACCGGCACAGAAAAACAATTTTTAGCGCCGCTATCTGTACGGAAAATACCAATGGTGGGACTTAAAACGTATCAGACTTTGTGTGGCTTGGGGGTCAAGAAAATACAAACTATTCAAGAAATGCCTATTGAATTGATGCAGAGTGCACTGGGAGAAAATGGAATTGCTATCTGGAAAAAGGCACAAGGATTGGATTTGTCACCGGTAGAGCCGTATAATGAACGAAAATCGATTTCAACAGAGCGTACGTTTGATAGAGATACGATTGATGTTAGTAAGCTTCGTGGAATTTTGGCCGCCATGGCAGAAAATCTCGCATTTCAATTGCGCAGAGGGAATAAATTATCCGGGTGTGTGACTGTGAAAATTCGATATTCTGATTTTCAAACTCAAACGCTACAAAAACAAATTTCTTACACGGCTGCTGATCACGAGTTGCTACCGGTTGTTGCAGATTTATTTGCTCGATTGTACAATCGTCGTTTATTGGTTCGCTTGATCGGTATTCGTTTTAGTGCGTTGGTTTCTGGGCATTATCAATTGAGTTTGTTCGGCGACGAAACAGATTACCCATCGTTGTACAATGCCCTTGATCGCATTCGAAATCGGTATGGTGATCGAGCAATTATTCGGGCTATTGGTCTGGAGGCTCGCTCCATTGGCGGATTTAATCCATTTACGGGTGAGCCGCCTGCGCTTTTAGCGAATAGAAGAAGTTAACCTTAATTAAACATAAATACGATGCACAATTTTAGGAATTTAGAAATCTGGAGTGAATCGATTGAATTTGCCAGTGAAATTTATGAAAAAACAAAAATGTTTCCTTTGGATGAAAAGGATGGAATGATTGATCAAATGAGGCGTTCTGCTGTTCGGATTTCTTCCAATATCGCAGAGGGATCTTCTCGTGAAAGCAAAAAAGAATTTAAGCAATCGATTCAGTTTTCATTGAGTTCGACATTTGAATTATTTGCACAACTGGAAATTGCAAATCAATTGAAACTTTTAACGGAAAAAGAAAAAGAACGGCTTCTCTCTAAATTAATTGCTTTAGAAAGGAAATTAGCAACGTTTCACAAACAACTATAGAAAACAGGGGAGATAAAAACAAGATGTTACATTCCTATTTCAGTATTAAATATGGTGTTTTGTCGCCCGAAGAGCTTATTGATTGGGCTTTTGGAGCAGGATATTCCTATGCTTTATTGACGGATATCAATCACACAGGATCCGGGTTGAGTTTTGTTCGACGTGCTCAAGAAAAAAAAATACAACCCATTCTGGGAGTAGATGTCAGAAATGGGATGGATACACAGTATATTTTAATTGCACAAAATAAGGAAGGTTTTTTTGAAATCAATCAATTTATCACTGCTCATATACAACAAGAAATAGCTTTTTCATCGCGTCCCCCTGAACTGAGAAATTGTTATGTGGTTTATCCCTTCGGAAAAATTCCACCCACTTTACTGGCTAATGAATTTGTTTTTTTTCAACCGGGTCAGAACAAAGATTTTCTCATCGCAAAATACCCCAATCTTCGTAAGCGAATACTTGCTTTACAACCGATGACATTTCGGCATAAACGGGATTTTAATGCCCATCGATTATTGCGTTCTATTGCAAAGAATACTTTGCTTTCAAAATTGTCAAAGGCTGAACAAGCGAATGAACAGGAGCGATTGATTAGCTACGAAGCGTGGCAAAAAGAATGGGAAGATTACCCAGATATTTTCTTTCGTACAGATACCATTTTGAAATCGTGTCACATTCAGTTTTCTTTTGGAGAGCAAGCAACTCCACAAAACAAAGCAACTTATACAGAAAATAAGGAAGAAGATATGAAAGCACTAAAATCTTTGTGCGAGGAAGGATTGAGCTATCGGTATGGAAAGGCTTCTGAGGATGTTTTGCAGCGAATGGATAAAGAAATTGAAGTAATAAAGCAAAAAGATTATTTGTCTTATTTTCTCATAACACGAGATTTTACTTCGTATGCCCGATCCAAGGGATACTTTTACGTTGGAAGAGGCAGTGGTGCCAATAGTTTAGTAGCTTATTTGTTGCGGATTACGGATGTTGACCCTATCGAATTAGATTTGTATTTTGAACGATTTATCAATTTATTTCGTAAAAACCCACCTGATTTTGACATTGATTTTTCGTGGCGCGATCGAGATGATGTAATTGATTATATTTTTGAGCGCTTTCCTCATGCTACCTTGCTCTGTACCTATAATACCTTTCAATTTAAAGCAACGATTCGAGAATTGGGAAAAGTATTTGGTTTGCCCAAAGAAGAGATTGATAAATTGGTTGAAACTAAAATGGCAGCCTCTCAACTGGATGAAGTATCTGGGTTAGTATTGAAATACAGTAAATATATTCAAGGTTTGCCTTCTCACCTCAGTATTCATGCTGGAGGAATAATTATCAGTGAAAAACCGATACACTATTACTCGGCCACATTTTTGCCTCCAAAAGGATATCCAACCACTCAATTTTCGATGCTGGAAGCAGAAGAGGTTGGTTTGTTCAAGTTTGATGTTTTGAGTCAACGTGGTTTGGGTAAAATTCATGATTGTTTGGATATTATTCGCTACAATCAACCCCAAAATCCACCACACGATATTCATGATGTGAATCATTTTAAAACGGATGAAAGGGTTCGTGACTTATTATTAAATGCTCAGGCTCTGGGGTGTTTTTATGTTGAATCACCTGCTATGCGTATGTTGATGATAAAGTTAAAAGTGCAAACGTATTTGGATTTGGTGGCAGCAAGCTCAATTATTCGTCCGGGTGTTTCGCAATCCGGAATGATGCGTGAGTATATATTACGTCATTTGTATCCCGAAAGACGAAAACAAGCAAATCCAATTTTGTTAGCTATTATGCCCGAAACGTATGGTGTAATGGTATATCAAGAAGATGTAATCAAAGTGGCGCATCATTTTGCTGGATTGTCCTTGGCTGATGCTGATGTACTGCGAAGAGGGATGTCGGGTAAATTTCGTTCACGGGAAGAATTTCAGCAGGTAAGAGATTCATTTTTCACTAAATGTTTAGCGAAAGGTCATTCTCCGGATTTAACAGCAACTGTTTGGCGGCAAATTGAAAGTTTTGCTGGATATGCTTTTTCCAAAGGTCATTCCGCCTCGTATGCCGTAGAAAGTTATCAAAGTCTCTATTTGAAAGCGTATTATCCTTTGGAATACCTCACAGCAACAATTAATAATTTTGGAGGGTATTATCGAACGGAAGTATATGTGCACGAGGCACGAAAATGGGGAGCGATAATAGAACCTCCGTGTATGAATGAAGGTGGTTTTGAATGTGTTTTGAAAGGTAAGCGGTTGATTCTGGGGTGCATGTTGATCAATGGTATTGAAGCAAAGACGATTCTTTCCATCCTAGAGGAACGTTCAAAAAATGGATCTTTTCTGGATTTTGATGATTTGATGAAACGTGTCAGTATTCCGTTGGAACAACTTGTTTTATTGATCCGTATTGATGCATTTCGTTCATTTCCTGAGAATAAGAAAAATATGCTTTGGCGAACGTATCAGTATTATCAAAAAGCACCCAAACGTATCGTTGCTCTTACTTTATTTGAAGAAAAACCTGTTCAGTTTACCTTGCCTTTATTAGCTGAAGATGAGTTAGAAACAGCTTTTGAAGAAATGGAATTATTGGGTTTTCCGTTGCGTAATCCCTTTGATTTAGTGTCGTCTTCTATTGATAAACATATTTTAGCTCATGAATTCCCGGTGTTTTTAGGCCAGAGAATTGAAACATTTGGTTATTTATCCGCAGTGAAAAAATCGCACACAAGTAAAGGAGAGGTAATGTTTTTTGGAACCTTCATTGATGTACATGGAGGAACAATTGATACGGTTCACTTTCCTGAATCAGGAAGGAAATTTCCTTTTCGCGGACGAGGGGTTTATCAGTTGAAAGGAATAATTACGGAGGAGTTTGGTTTTTATACGATAGAAGTGGGTGAAATGAATAAAATGCATTTCATGGAAGATGTTCGATTTCGGGATTAGAACCCTTGTTTTGAATCCAATAAAATATTAGAAAATAATAATCCAGAGGCCAAGGCAACAGCAGCAATGATGGTGGAAAATGCAGTGTCAATGCCTGTTAATGTTTGATTATTTACTAAATAAGCTAAGCTTTTAAATCCAATTGAACCAGGAACCAACAAAATAATACCTGGAACGAGCATGAGAGAAACGGGAAGTTTTTTCCAACGAGCAATCGCATTACTCATTAAGCCCAACGTTAAAGCAGAAAAGAAAACGGTTAATCCATCCACCGAAAGAAAATCAAATAAGTTTAAACTAAAATACGAGATAAGACAAGCTAGTAAAATCCATGGATAGTGTTTTGGAAGCGCATTAAATAAAACCAAAAAACCAGCGGGAATTAACAAAAGAGCAATGAAAACAAGCCACTTCGGATGATTCACGTGAAAAACTGACCAATGTTCAAAGGGAATATAAGAGATCAATTGATACCCCAAACCAATTCCAACTGCCATCATAACAAAAGAAATAATGGATTGAGCCAACCGAATCGTACCAGATTGCGCATGACTGTGGGCTAACTCCGAAATAGCCAAAGAAAGGGTAAATCCCGGTATTAGTAAAATAAGACCAGTAATAGATGCAATTTCAATGGAATAGGTGCCTAAAAAAGAAACTGAAAACTGCGAGAATACAATGGCAAAAGCGGCTGAAAGCAATAATGAAATTTTGGAGAAATGAGGAACCCATACATTTATTACTCCAACGAATAAACCAATTACACCGGAAACAAACATTTCATTATATCCTCCTCCAAAAACACACGCAGCGGATAAGGAGGAAAGGGAAATTGAAAAAATATTTACCAATTTTGAATAAAGCATAGGTTTTCCGTGAATGCCCGCTAAATCCATTAAAGCTTGATCAATCGGTATTTCTTTCTGAATAACACTTTCTACTAATTCACTCAATGCTACAATTCGATGAAAATTAATATCAATTCGACCACTTTTCTTATTTATCGTATAGGGGTTTTCACTCGAGAAAAATGTAATTGAAACATATTCGGGATTGGGAATAATAGTTGCTTGGAGTCCGATTGATTTGCAGACATCATTTAAGGAGTTTTCTAATCGATGGGAGGGAATCCCAAATTGTTGCATTGAATGCGCTAACTCTAAAATAAAAGTTTCTTTAGTGGTCAATTTTATTTGAGATTTAAAATTCCAAACCGCTCTCTACCGCCAGAAACAGCGTATAAAATAAGTTGTTTGTTGAATTGATCCACCGAAAATAATTTGGGAACAATGATGGAATTGATCTCTTTTTGGTTGAACATTGATTTACGCAAAAGATCTCCCGTTTTTAGGTCGATTTCCACGGAAGCAATTGTCGTACGGTTTCTGGAGAAATTGGTCGTTCGAATTCCATCTGTTGTTTTAAAATCACCATTATCGGAATAATTTCGGTTATTATCGTTAAAAACCAAGCAAAATTTACCATCATTAAAATAATGAGCATATGAGCTAAAAGGACCGTTATCATTTAAGGATGCTTGACTTTTTTCAATGGTTTTACACCAATCAAAACTATTACTTGCACCAATTTTAAAAGCTAAAATATCATCATAATAGTAATAATTTACGGAGTTTGATATACCCGTTCTTGAATCAAAATTGGTTCGAGAATAAACGTAGTATTGTTCAACGGAGCCAACGATGCTTCCATCGGGCAATAAATCCATGTTTCTTAACTGATAATCATAAATTTGACTTGAAGACTGCCAATTTTGATTCATCATGTTATTTCGACCATAAACACGATTGTTATCACTCCATTGAATTCTGGTCAGTTCATTACTGAAAGGAACAAAACCTTGCCTATTGATGGATCCGTTTTTTGCATTCAACGTTAAATAAAATACCCCGGATGATCCCTGAACATCTTTTTCTCCATATAAGCCAGTTAAGGTGAATAAGCTATCGTTGCTTTTCATTGCTATGGCCTCCACACGTTTCCCACTAAAATCTAATTGAAATGACCTCAAAGAATCCGATTTTATTTGATACACATGCATTGCCTTGTAGTTTCTTGAATTTCTAGTAAACATGCGATCATTTGGCGAAAGATGTTCTGTCACACTCATATAAAACTCACCGTTATTGGATAGATGATGCTCGTTTATCGTTGCCATATTCCCATTGAATGGAAGGGTGTATATCCCTTTATTAACTTCAATAAGATTGGAATCCAAAATAACGAAGCCATACGTGTCTTGATTTAATTTATTACCTTGAATTTCATAAGAAATAGCGACAAATTTTTTATTAATTGACTGTACGATCTGGAAATCTGGTTGTGCTCCCAATTTATCATTTTCGTAGCATACCAATTCTTCTCCAGGACCAACTGGTTTTAAATTCGGGCCTAATTTCTGGTAATACATGCAATTTTTTTTACCATTCTTATCAGATAGAAAAATTACTGGCGACTGATTTATGGTTGCCCCATATTCCATGGTTGCCATTCCATTATCAACAGATTGCTTGATTTTAGCAGTTTCTAGCTTAGTTAAATTTTCGTGTTCAACAATGTAGTATGATCCAAAAACTCTTCCGCCTAGCCATCGTAATGAATAAAAATTTCCAGCTGTTTTTGGCATGATTGAAAGTAAATTGCCATTTCCTCTTTCAAGAGGACCCCATTGGATATTCGATTGAGCATTTATTTCAACCGTTGAAAAAAACAATATCACTAAAAGAATTAGTTTTTTCATAGAGCTTTATTTTACCAATTGAATTCCCGTGTAATTATGTGGTGTTATCGCTTTTAATTCTTCTTTTATTAACTCCGAAACCTTTAATGTATCTATAAAAAGGTGAACACTATTTTGAGTTATACCCTCATTCGTCCGTGTTAAATCCTTCAATAGTTCATAGGGTTTTTCAAATCCTTCTCTGCGTAAAACGGATTGAATTGCTTCCGCAACTACGGCCCAATTATTTCTTAAATCCTTTTCAAAAGCGGATTCATTCAATAACAACTTGTTCAATCCTTTAAGTGTGGATGAAAAAGCAATGAGTGTATGTGCAATTGGAACACCAACAACTCTTAGTACGGTAGAATCGGTTAAATCTCGTTGTAATCTTGAAACAGGAAGTTTTGCCGCCAAATGTTCAAATAAAGCATTGGCAATTCCAATATTCCCTTCCGAGTTTTCAAAATCAATTGGATTTACTTTGTGCGGCATGGCAGAAGAACCAATTTCGCCTTCCTTGATTTTTTGTTTGAAATAATCCATCGAAATGTATGTCCACATATCGCGATTCAAATCGAGAATAATTGTATTAATTCGTTTTAATCCATCAAACAGTGCCGCTAAATTATCATAATGTTCAATTTGAGTTGTCGTTTGGCTTCGATCTAGTCCTAATGTAGAATTCACAAATTGATTGGCAAATTCCACCCAGTTTTCAGTTGGAAATGCCACATGATGTGCGTTAAAATTTCCAGTTGCCCCACCAAATTTTGCTGAAAAAGGAATTGAATTTAACATAGAAAGTTGTTTTTCTAAACGTTCGGAAAAAACTTGAATTTCTTTTCCCAGTCGAGTAGGGGAAGCCGGTTGACCATGAGTTCGTGCCAACATTGATACATCTTTCCACGTCTCTTGGTATTCTTTCAATTTAGAGATTAACTGTAATAATTCAGGCAAGTAAACAGCGTGTATTCCATCCTTTAAAGAGAGAGGAATCGCTGTGTTATTAATATCTTGAGAGGTGAGCCCAAAATGAACAAATTCTAGGTATTTACTCAATTCAAGGCCTTCCAGTTTTTCTTTCAGGAAATACTCAACTGCTTTTACATCATGATTGGTTATTTTTTCCTTTTCCTTGATCCATAATGCATCACTTTCGCTGAAGTCTATATAAATCTTCCTTAATTCATCCAATTTATTCAAAGGAAAATCCCTAAGTGGCTCGAGTTTGCTTTCAGCCAAAGCTATGAAATACTCCACTTCAACTTGAACTCGGTATTTGATAAGGCCAAATTCTGAAAAATAAGGTTGAAGTGCTTCTGTTTTAGATTGGTATCTTCCATCTATTGGAGAAATAGCCGTTAAACTACTGAAGTTCATATTGATTAGAATTAAGCAACAAAGTTAGTTTAATTATTGAAACTGAATTTGGGAATGTGTGGTAAAAAAGTTATAAAAATTCGCAGTTATTTTTAATGTCAACGTAATTCTAAAAGTGCTTTTTTAGTTCCAATTGTCCTCGTAATGTAATCCATTTCCAATTTTGGACTTCGGGCTGGAGAATATTCTCGTCCGTAAAAAATGATTTGTAAATGCAATTTATTCCATAATTCCATGGGAAAGAGTTTCTTAGCATCCTTTTCGGTTTCTTCAACATTTTTACCAGACGTCAATCCCCAGCGTATCAAAAGTCTGTGAATATGCGTATCAACCGGAAATGCAGGAACACCAAATGCTTGTGACATAACAACGGATGCTGTTTTATGCCCAACGCCAGGAAGTGCTTCCAAATCTTCAAATGTTTGTGGGACTTCCCCTTGGTGATTGTTTAATATTAAGTGAGAAAGATCAAAAATAGCTTTCGATTTCTTCGGGGATAATCCGCAAGGTTTAATAATTTCTCGAATTTCTTCCACGGTCAATTGAATCATTTGTTGCGGAGTAGAAGCTTTAGCAAACAACGCAGGTGTAATTTTATTTACCCGAGCATCAGTGCATTGTGCGGAAAGTAAAACAGCAATTAGCAAGGTGTATGCATCCGAATGATCGAGCGGAATGGGTGTTTCAGGATACAGTTTTTCCAGTTCTTCAATTACGTATTTGGCTTTTTCCTTTTTGGTCATTTTTTAGAGAATTTCGTAAAAGGAATGAAGCGCGGAACTTGTTTTTGGTATTCTTTATATTCTGGATATTTTTCAGCAGAGATCTCTTCAGAAAAGTCTGAACTTCCTTTGAATAAAACTAAAAGGAGCAAACATCCAGGCATCGACCAATTGATCCATTCTCCGGTTGATACGACACTGAAACCATAAAAGATCAACCAAATAGATTGTTCCATGGCATAATTCGGGTGTCTCACAAGCCCCCAAAGACCTTTAGCAATGAAACCTGATTTATATTCGCCAAGGTCTTCACCCGCATTTATTCTTCGGTGTTTTTCAGTCTGAAAATCATATTGTTGTTGATCGGCGATAAATTCAATGATAACACAACCAACGTATAATAGGCCTAATATCCAATCTATCATAGTAATCGACTCGGGTGAACCGCTGTAAAGAACTGTAAGTATTGGGACTGTGAATAGAAAAATCAATACATTTTGATAAGCAGAAATAAAGAATAAATTAAAGGCCATCCAAATGAAACGATTATTAAAACCCGGTTTTTTTCGAAGAATTTCCCATCTGTAATCTTCTTCGCCCGCCCAAAATTTCCATTGATAAGCTCCTCGTCTGGCAAAGTTATAGGTTAATCTGGCTCCCCAAATGGTTACAAGAACACTCATAAAAACCATGCGTGGGTGAAAATCTCCCATTGCGGCCATGTGCCAAACGTAATAGATAGGTATTATGCTCCACAATTTATCTACTTGCGAATTGTTTTTGGCTAATTCACCAACAAGAAAGCAATATCCAATTACAACGGAAACGGAAATTCCCATGCAAGAAAGAATATCATTTTGTAAAGGTTCTAGAGGTGTTCCAAAATAAAATGAAATTACAGGTACAACGACAACTGTAATGATTAACAACAAGATGGTAGACAACATAAGGATTTATTTTAATGTTACAAATAAACACAAAAAACTTGTGTTTCGTGCGTTCATGCTCCATTGAAAAAAAACACAACATCAGATTTCTATTATTTTATGCTAAAAATTATTTATTTACGTGATCAAAATCAGTATTTCTTTGTTTAGTATTCAGTAGCTTTGTTAAAACTAAAAAACGATATGAAAGAAATTAGTTTAGTGGAATTAGAAACTCGTTTTCAGGAAAAGGTAGATGCCGAAATCAGAATTGAACCAAATGATTGGATGCCAGAAGAATATCGAAGAACCTTGATCCGTCAAATTTCTCAGCATGCACACTCCGAGGTAGTTGGAATGTTGCCGGAAGGAAACTGGATTACAAGAGCTCCAAATTTGAGGAGGAAAGCGGTTCTACTGGCTAAAGTTCAAGATGAGGCAGGTCATGGTTTGTATTTATATAGTGCGGTTGAAACCTTAGGAGCAGATAGAGAGCAGACAATTGATGATCTGCATTCGGGGAAAGCCAAATATTCATCTATTTTTAATTACCCTACTCCTACGTGGGCAGACATGGGTGCAATTGGTTGGTTAGTTGATGGTGCCGCAATTATGAATCAAGTTCCTTTGTGTCGTTGTTCATATGGACCATATGCTCGGGCAATGGTGCGGGTGTGTAAAGAGGAATCTTTTCATCAGCGTCAGGGATTTGAAATCATGACTGTTTTAGCTCAAGGATCTCCTGAACAAAAAGCGATGGCGCAAGATGCCTTTAATCGTTTTTGGTGGCCTGCTTTAATGATGTTTGGTCCCAATGATGAGGAATCGAAACATTCCAAACAATCGATGAAATGGAAAATTAAACGCCTTTCAAATGATGATTTGCGTCAACAATTTATTGATGTTACCGTTCCGCAAGCTGAATTAATTGGTTTAAGTGTTCCTGATCCAGATTTGAAGTGGAACGAAGAAACGGGGCACTATGAATCTGGTGCAATTAATTGGGATGAGTTTTGGCAAGTGGTAGAAGGAAATGGTCCTTGTAATCACGATCGTATCAAGGCGCGCAAGGAAGCAAAAGAAAATGGTTTGTGGGTGCGCGAAGCAGCAATGGCGCATGCCGAAAAAAGAGCCGCAAAAAGAATAGCATAGGTAATAAAATATAGAGAATTATGTCTAACGCAAAAGAATGGCCTCTATGGGAGGTTTTTATCAGAAGTAAACAAGGATTGAGTCATAAGCACGTGGGGAGTCTTAGAGCTCCAGATGCACAATTAGCAATTGAAAATGCACGTGACGTCTATACTAGACGCTCTGAAGGAATATCAATTTGGGTGGTTGAGTCCAATAATTTAGTTGCTTCTGATCCTCAAGATTCTGATGCGTTTTTCGAGCCATCCGAGTCTAAAGTGTACAGGCATCCAACCTTTTATGATGTTCCGGATGGAATTTCTCACATGTAATACTGCGATATGAATTCACTTTTTGAATATATTTTAAGAATCGGTGACGATAGTTTAATTCTTGGTCAACGCTTAGCTGAATGGTGCGGTCATGGGCCTATTTTGGAGGAAGATATTGCTTTAACCAACATTTCACTGGATTTAATTGGTCAAGCAACCAATTTCTTCAATTACGCAGCAGTTGTTGAAAATGCGGGACGTGATGCTGATAAATTAGCTTTTCTGCGTATTGACAGAGAGTATAAAAATACTGTTTTAGTTGAACAACCGAACGGAGATTTTGGTGATACAATGGTTCGTCAATTTTTGTTTGATGCTTTCAGAAAGTTGTTTTTTGAAAAGCTTCAGTATTCTAAAGATGAGCAATTGGCTGCTATCGCCGAAAAATCGTTAAAAGAGACAAGGTATCACTTAAAACATTCGTCAGAATGGGTGATTCGCTTAGGTGATGGAACGGAAGAGTCACACAATCGAGTGCAAAATTCATTGAATATTTTGTGGAGATACCGTACAGAATTGTTTTTCATGGATGGGGTTGATGCTGAGCTAATTAAACTAGGAATTGCAATTGATTTAAATACGTTTAGAAATGAATATGATATGTTTGTTTTATCAATTCTAGATGAAGCAACCTTGACGCCTCCTGCAAATAATTGGTCATTTGGCGAAGGACGTATCGGAAAACATTCAGAACATTTAGGTCATTTGTTAGCGGAAATGCAATACATGCAACGTGCATATCCAAACATGGAATGGTAACAGAAGAAAGAGTTTGGGAAATATTAGATCAAGTTTCTGATCCCGAAATTCCAGTGCTTACCATAGCCGATTTAGGGATTATTCGCTCCATTGTGCCAGTAGGTGAGGGAGTGAAAATAACGATTACACCAACGTATTCTGGTTGTCCTGCCATGCGTGTCATTGAATCAGAAATCGAAGCCGCATTAGCAAAAGAAGGAATAACTGACGTTACGATAGATACCATTTTGTCTCCTGCTTGGACAACTGATTGGATTAGTGAAAACGGAAGAAAGAAACTTGAGGAGTATGGCATTGCACCACCGGTAGATGAACCGGATAAAAGTATTTTATTTGCCGATGCACCAGAAGTTCCTTGTCCAAAATGTCATTCCTCAAATACCAAAATGGTGAGTTTATTTGGTAGTACAGCCTGCAAAGCTCATTATCAATGTAATGCTTGCTATGAGCCCTTTGATTATTTTAAGTGTTTGAAGTGATTTAGTCATTTTTGCGTTTCTATCGGTGACAAAATAAAATCCATGAAAAAGATAATCACAAATATAGTAGCGGTTTTGATTGGCCTTTTTATAGGTGCATTTATTAATGGAGGAATTATTAGTATCAGTGGGGACATCATTCCACCTCCTCCTGGTGCCAACTTGAAAACGATGGAAGGATTGATTAAAGCGATGACAATCATGGAACCCAAGCATTTTATTATGCCATTTCTGGCACATTCATTAGGAACTTTAGTTGGCGCAATTCTCTGTTGTCTTGTGGCTCGTTCTCAAAAGTTAATTTTAGCTTTATCCATAGGACTCACGTTTTTTATTGGCGGATTTATGATGGTTTTGCAATTACCTGCCCCGCTTTGGTTTGATTTAATAGATTTGATTTTTGCCTATTTCCCAATGGCTTGGTTGGGGTATTGGGTTGTATCATTGTTTAAAAGGAAAAAGTTTATTTCTTACTTTACGCGTCAACGATCATAAAATTTACTTTTATAAATGTTACTATTCAGTAAGTTACTACTTGGTAAGTTTTTGAAATGATATTTTAGTGAATATATTATTTTTTATTTTAAAACCAATAAATTTTAAATACAAATAGGGTCGGGATTAATCCCGACCCTATTTGAAAATTCACACATTAAAAATGGTTTCAACCATTTATCACTGTAACACAATCTTTCTAACCGTAACAGTATTGTTTTGTGGATCGATGAGGTGAACGAAATACAGGTCATTTCCTTTCCAGGTGCTTAAATCCACATAGAATTGTGCTTGATTGATTCTATTTATTTCATTTTTTCAATCTTCTTTTTGCATTAGACGTTGATACAACTTTTTGTCCTGTTTTTGATTCCAATTCTTTTAGAGCAACTTTGGCTACGTTTCCACCTTGCTGTGCTACATTTTTGCTTTCTTTAAGATTTGTTGGATTAGTTGCCGAAGAAATATCTTTGGTTGATGCCTCAGCAAGCATGTTTAAAATCAATTCTGTATTGGTCATGTTGTCTCGAAGATTTTCTTTTTTCAATCCTTTCAGAATTTTATATTCATTTGTAGAGAACCCTGACCATGTTTTTGTAATTATATCAGTCAATGTCGCAAATTGCATTCCTTCGTGCACTCCAACTCGTTTCCATTCATCAGTTAGTTCCTTTCGTATTTCTATACTTTTTAATCGCTGATTAATCCAATTTTCTGAATAGCCTAACCTTCTGTAATTTTCTAATGCACGATCAATACTTATTTCAGGGTCTTCCATCTCGTCAAGCCGTTCACTGCCAACTTGCGCCAACCAAACTTTGAAAGGTTCTGCTTTTGGTGAAGGAATAGATTGAATTAATCGAAATAATAGTTCAGTATCGGCAACATCGGTTATTCTCATTTTACCATCTATTGCCATCATTTTCAAACCGTGACAATTCGTCACGGTTTCATTTCCTTCCGCTTTAAGTCGTTGCTTTAATTTTCTCCAATATGCATTTGGATCAATACTTTCGCTTAACACCGCAATAACATCGACGATTGAAAAATACCATTTGTTTTGTTCTTCGCTCCAAGCTGTTCGGACAGGTTTGTCGTTGAAATTCTGTAATTGACTCATTTTTTAGGATTCTTACCTAAATATATAAAAATTCGATGAATAAATAAATTATTGTTTATCTGATTAATCCCGACCCTATTTGAAAATTACATAAAATCTAAAATGGTTTCAACCATTTACTGTAACACAATCTTTCTAACCCTAACAGTATTGTTTTGCGGATCAATGAGGTGAACTAAATACAAACCGTTACCCGACCATGTGCTTAAATCCACATAAAACTGCGCTTGATTAATGGCGCTTTGAAATACTTGTTGACCTGCATTATTTTCAATTTTAATGCTATAACCTGCCATTGCTGCAAAGTTTCCATTATCAATGGTAATATGATCACTTGCCGGGTTTGGATAAATCAAAATCGTATTCTCGTTATTTGGAGCAGGTAAACTCAGTGTGGTATTGATAATGAGCGTGTCCGTAACGGTAGTTAGCAGCGTGTCATAAACGGTTACGTTTGTAATACAGGTATCCGCTATTTGGATGGTGGCGATATTTGATGTGTCAGAGCAGCTTCCAGCACCAGCAATTAAACGGAAAGGTTGATTGTGATTGGATAGTTGTACATTGTTTATAGTTAATATATTATTGCTGCCGCCGCTATATGTTGTGTTGGAAGGAACATTTTGCCAGCCTAAATTTACTCCATTTGTTTGCCATTGTAAGCTTTGAGATGTAGTAGTGGATGATAATGTAACTACTGAACCTATTGTTGCAGATTGCGGAGAAGTTAAAATTGAACCAGCTACTGAATTAATTTGAGAATTGTATAAATCTTGAATTTCACATTCGTTGAGAGCACGGTTCCAGATGCCGATGTCGTCAAGTTTGCCATTGAAGAATCTATTTGTACCAACAGAACCTCCATTTGGTGATGTAAATTCCTTCCCAATAAATAATGATAAATTACTTGCTAAGGGTGAATTATTAAATGATTCAGAATATACCAAAACTCCATTAATGTAAAATTTTCTCATTTGTCCATCATGTACCATTGTGATAAGTGACCATGTGCCGGTAGTATGAGGTGTATTAAAACAGTAATTATTGGCAACAGAATTATTGATGAAAATATCACAAATACTTTGATTAGTAATATTAATTCCTATGCCGGTTAAATTTAAGTTTCTTTCTTTTGTAATTAATGCGAATTCTGTAATAGTTGGAATAAGTTCTAAATTATACCAACCTAATAATGTATATGCAGAATTAAAGTTTAGAGAACTATTATGTAATATTTCGATAAAATCGTTAACTCCATCAAAATCATACGCCTTATTCGCTACCCCATATCGATCCGTGGTCAACGTAGCGCCATTCACCGTACCATTGTTTCCATTTCCACTTTCGTCGTTGGCGTTTCCATTAAATGGCCAATAGCCTACTAATCCATTTGTTGGCACATAACTCGGCACTTGAGCCATAATCTGCCCCGGCAGATAAACACTCGCAGTTAAACAAAGCCCAATTGCGAAGGCTGTAAACATATTTCTTCTCATTTTTAGAAGTTTTAGTTTCACCCGCCCCGCAGTGAGTTGATTTAATTAAAAAAGCGTGGGACAGTTGCTTTTAGCTTGTAGAAGTGGGAGACGAAGCCCAAAGAACAAAGCAAAGCAACGCCCACGCCTATGGCATGAGCGTTTTACTTTAACTTCCCTGTTCTTATGAAATTTCGTCTTTTCTTCTACAGGATGTTTAGCAAACGCTAATTTTTTATAATAAGATTTCCCCGTTGGGACGGAACAAATATACAATTATTTCACTAAAAGCAATAGATAGTTTTGCTCAATTGTATGAATCTAAGTGGGGTATACAGGACTCAAATAATAAAAGAAATTGCTGAAGTAAATGGTTTAGTTATGGTTTAATTTCTTCATCAACCCCAACTCTTTTAACCTTTTCACATGCGAAATAAAGGCATGCCGCAGGGTGGGTTTTAGATTGTAAGAGATACCATATTTGAGTGCCGTTTCCCGAACAATGGGCGCAATGTTAGGATAATGAATGTGACAAATATTAGGAAATAAATGATGTTCTATCTGAAAATTTAATCCTCCAATATACCAACCCAACAATTTATTGGTTGGAGCAAAATCGGAGGTGGTCATAAGCTGATGAACCAACCATTCATGCGGGATGATCTTAGAGGAGTCGGGGAGTGGTTGTTCCGCACCTTCCACCACATGAGCCATTTGAAAAATAGTACTCATAATAATTCCGGCTGTCATGTGCATAATTCCAAATCCAAGCAACAGTTGCCACCACTTAAAGGCAGTGAACCAAAATGGAATTCCCAAAAAGATTAGAAAATAGACGGCTTTTGTAACAAGTAAAATCTTGATTTCTCTCTTTGGATTTGCTTGCTGGCGTTTGGTAATTCCTTTCTTATTGAACTCAAGCAATTGGGTGATATCCAGTATGATTTTAGATAAAGTCATCAATCCGTACAAAAAGAATGAATAAATATACTGGTACCGATGGTATTTTCGCAACTTAGCATGTTCACATAAACGAATTATTGCTTTTGTACCAATATCTGGATCATACTTATAGATGTTGGTATATGTGTGGTGATATAGATTGTGTTGAATTTTCCAATTAAAAATGTTGCTCCCTAGCATATACATACTCGATTGAAACAGTGTATTCACCCATTTTTTTCGAGAAAGTGCTCCATGAGCAGCATCGTGCATAACGGACATGCCAACTCCTGCCTCTCCAATTCCCATGACAATGCATAATCCCAAAGCAATCCATCCACTCATCGGATAAAATAGGATGAGAAACCAAGGAATCAAGTAAATTCCTATAATGACGAAAGACTTAAAGTATAACCAAAAGTTACCTTTGATTGATAACGAGTTGATTCTAAAATACTCGCTTACATTTCGTTTTAGTTCTTCCGTAAATTCTTTTTCTTTTGGGTTCAAACTCTTAAATTGAATCGTTTTCATACAGTGAAATAAGTACGAACCTACAAAAAGATTTGGGGCTTGTATTTACATAGGATTCAATTATATAACAATTGATTTTTGGATATAAGTAAATTCTATAAAACAAAAAAAGGCTGCCTTTGTAGACAGCCTTCGAAATACCAGAAAACTGATTAATAATAAATAGATCGCTGAACTTTAGTTACGTATTTAGCTAATCGAATCACTTGTTTTGTGTATCCAAACTCATTGTCATACCATGCGTACAACACAACATTTTTTCCGTCATTGGAAACAATTGTCGCATGCGAATCATAAACAGAACAACACGTGTTTCCAATAATATCGCTAGAAACCAACTCTGGATCCAGTGAATAGTATATTTGATTCACTAATTCACCGTTTAATGCTGCCTCACGAATCGCAAGATTTACATCTTCCACAGATGTGTTTTGCGCTAATTCTAAACTTAAGATCGCTAATGAACCATTTGGGGTTGGTACACGAACTGCGTTTGCTGTTAATTTGTCTTTTAAATCTGGAATAACTTTAGTCACGGCACTTCCTGCACCAGTTGAAGTAATCACCATATTAATTGCCGCAGAACGACCCCTTCTTGGTTTGTTGTGCATATTATCCAACAAGTTTTGATCATTGGTATAGGCATGAACCGTTTCAATATGACCTTTCACCACACCATATTTATCATTCACCACTTTCAAAATAGGTGAAATTGCGTTTGTTGTGCAAGAAGCAGCTGAATAGATGTTTTCATTTTCAATATCCAACTCACCTTGATTAATGCCATACACCACATTTGGAATTTCTTTTCCTGGAGCGGTTAATAATACTTTGGAAACTCCATTGGCCTTTAAGTGTCTTGACAATGCTTCACGATTAGTGAAAACTCCTGTATTGTCGATTACCAAAGCATTTGAAATTCCATATTTCGTGTAATCTGCATCTTCTGGATTTGACGCGTCGATCATTTGAACAATTTGTCCATTGATAACTAACGCTTTATTTTCCAAATCTTCGATAACAGATCCTTTAAAAGCTCCATGAACAGAATCGTTACGCAACAAGGCAGCTCGTTTAATAATGTCAGCATCGGAACATCCACGAGTAACAATGGCACGCAATCTTAATTGTTGCCCTTTTCCGGCTTGTTTTATCAATTCTCTTGCAGCTAATCGACCAATTCGTCCAAAACCGTAAAGGATTACATCTCTTGGTTCTACAGCCTCGCTTTTAGCGCTAGAAAAACCATTCAATTTGGTGTTTAAAAATTCTTTTTTCGAAGCATAGTTCGCATGATCAAGTAACCATTCAGAAGCCAGTTTACCAATGTCTAATTTAGAAGGAACAATATCCATGGTAGAAATTTCTGCAGCTAATTCAGAAGTTGTGAATACATCAATCGGTTTGTTAACCACTTTTTTTGCATACTCATGAAGGTTCAATATTTCTGAAATCGTTACATCAGTCAAGTGATTTCTGAAAAGCACGAGTTCAATTCCTTTTTCATATAAAAGTTCACCTACTTTGCTTTGCAATTTTACAGCAGCACGTTCTCGCTCTAAATGCGACTTTAGTTCTAATTCATACCCTTGTCCTTTATCCATTCTGTTTTTTTTTGATTGATGACGCAAAAATAAAAAAAGGCTACCAAATTGGCAGCCTTTTCAATAGAAAATTTCAGTTTATCCTAAATAAGATTTCAACAATTTGTTGCGAGAGGTATGTCTCAATCGACGAATAGCTTTTTCTTTAATTTGTCTAACACGTTCTCTTGTTAAATTGAATTTTGCTCCAATTTCTTCAAGAGTCAATCCATGATTCATGCCGATACCGAAAAATAATCGAATGATTTCACGCTCTTTGTCGGTTAATGTGCTCAATGAACGCTCAATTTCTTTTTGAAGTGATTCTGCCATTAACATGTGGTCTGTTTTTGGCGCGTCATTGTTTGCCATTACATCCATTAGTGTTCCCCCATCTTCGTTTGTCGTTAAGGGAGCATCCATAGATACGTGACGACCAGAAACATTTAAACTTTCTTTTATTTTGTCTTCCGGAACTTCAAGTGCCTCCGCTAATTCTTCCGCAGAAGGTGGTCTTTCATATTCTTGTTCTAAGCGAGAAAAAGCTTTATTGATTTTATTCAGAGAACCTACTTGATTCAATGGTAGACGAACAATCCGTGCTTGTTCTGCTAAAGCTTGAAGAATTGATTGACGAATCCACCAAACAGCGTATGAAATAAATTTGAATCCACGTGTTTCATCAAATTTTTGAGCAGCCTTAATCAAACCTAAATTACCTTCGTTGATTAAATCGGGTAATGTTAATCCTTGATTTTGGTATTGTTTTGCAACAGAAACAACGAAACGTAGGTTGGCTCGAGTAAGTTTCTCTAATGCTAATTGATCACCTTGTTTAATTTTTCTGGCCAATTCGACCTCTTCTTCTGCTGTAATCAGCTCTTCACGCCCAATATCTTGTAAGTATTTGTCTAATGACTGACTTTCGCGATTGGTAATCGATTTGGTAATCTTTAGTTGTCTCATGCTTTTTAAAAGGATTTTAAATTTAAGCTATAACGATGTATAACGGCAAAGTAACACCAAAAAATGTGATTTTAAAAATTTATTTTTCTTTTTTAGTATCAAATTTGCCCATTGTTGAAAACTTGTACTTTTTGTTAGTTACAGTCCTAATCCTTTGTAATCTTTTTGTCCTGATTCCGTAATAATCTCAAGTAAAACTCCTCTATTTACCCCATTTAATTTGGTTGTTAATTCTTCAACTGTTTCAATAGGTTCATTATTTATCTTACTAATTACCATTCCTTCCGTTAAGCCGATTGCCTTTAATTTTCCGGCTTGAATACTTTTGATTTTTACTCCAAAAGAGATATTCAATTCCTTTTTTTCTTTGTCGGTTAGTTCAACAAAGGAAGCTCCCAAAGCAACATTTTTACTCACTTCTTCTTTCGAAATCAATTTTGTTTCTCCTTCCTTGTTGCGAAGAATTAACTCAACGATTTCTTCATCTCCTTTTTTGTTACGAATGGTAACTCCTACTTTGTCTCCTGGTCTTCTTTTGCCAATTTCTTCTTGCAAACTAGCAACAGAATTCACTTCTTTCGTTCCGATTTTTAAAATCACATCGCCATCTTTTATCCCTGCTTTGTCAGCACTTCCATCTTCAACAACCTTTGTTACAAAAACTCCTTTTGTGCTTGGTAAGTTGTTTTTGGTTTTGATTTCCTGGGTAATATCATTGATTTGAACGCCCAAATAACCGCGTTGCACAATTCCATAATCAATTAGATCGCGCATTACTTTCTCCACAAGGTTAACCGGAACGGCGAAAGAAT
The DNA here is from genome assembly GCA_943330745.2 of Lishizhenia tianjinensis. GTDB lineage: Bacteria > Bacteroidota > Bacteroidia > Flavobacteriales_D > Crocinitomicaceae > UBA952. Next base: position 83,335 of record CALQIX020000003.1, on the reverse strand, counting down.
ATCCAGAGTAGCTTCCAGTTTGCGATGCGATTGCCGTATTAATTCCAACCAATTCTCCTTTTGTGTTTACCAAGGCACCACCGCTATTTCCCGGGTTAACAGCAGCATCTGTTTGGATGAATGATTCAATTGGAATGACATCTTGTTTTGATCGATCGGAAAGTAAGTTAATGTTTCTTGCTTTAGCAGACACAATTCCTGCTGTTACTGTAGAGGTTAAATTAAATGGATTTCCAACGGCTAGCACCCACTCGCCAATTCTTAAATCGTCACTGTTTCCAAGTGGAATAGGTTGAAATCCGGATCCTTCAATTTTCAAAATGGCAATATCCGTGGATGGGTCGGTTCCCACTATTTTGGCCGTGTATTTTGAATTATCGTTGAGAATCACCTCAATTTCACTTGCGTTTTCAATTACGTGGTTGTTCGTAACAATGTACCCTTCAGATGAAACGATTACACCCGAACCGGATCCAGAACCATATTGCTTAAATTCTCTGCCACCTGCGCCCGGACCATTAAAGAACTCTTGGAAAATATCCCGTTGAAAGGAGGTTTGAACCACTTTGGTGGTCACGTGAACCACTGAATTTATTGAGTTCTCAGATGCTTGAATGAAATCCACTGGTGTTCCTTGCATACTTGCAAAGCGGGCAGTTGCTTGTCGATTACCATCCAATACTCTGTCTGAAAGCTTAGATTCATTGGTAACAAAATTAATTGTTAAATAGGCTGAGAGTGGGAGTAGACCACCAATTATACCCAGCGCTAATTGTTTCATGATTGCTGTTTTCATAATTTACGCTTTTTAATTTTCAATACAATAATAACAGAAAGACAATTTTGATGTTATGTTACCATTGTTAAAGAATGTTAAGCATCCTTTTACCATAAAAACTGCTATTTTTGTCTAAAAAAAGTGCAGGTATCATTTTATAAATATCAAGGTGCTGGTAATGATTTCATTCTAATGGATAATCGTTTGGGTGAATTTGATTTCCTAACCAACGAACAGATAATCCGTTTGTGTGATCGACATTTTGGAATTGGTTCGGATGGCCTAATTAAATTGTCCGCACATGGATCTTTGCACTTTTACATGGATTTTTATAACCCGGATGCCACCAAAAGTTTTTGTGGAAATGGTGCCAGGTGCGCAGTAGCTTTGTTTTGTCGATTAACCGATATAACGTCGTTAGTAACTTTTGAAGCTATTGATGGTTTACATGAAGCAATCATTGATGATAATGATCAAATACGATTGAAAATGAATGATGTAGATTCAATTGAGATGAATGATTCCGATTCATTTGAATTAAACACGGGTTCTCCTCATTTAGTAATCGTTGAACAATCTATCAGTTCATTAGACGTGGTTTCAAAAGGTGCAACCATTCGATTTTCGGACAAATTCAAACATAACGGAATTAATATTAATTTCATTGAGGAAATAGATTCGAAATCAATTGCTATCAGAACCTATGAACGTGGCGTTGAAAATGAAACCCTTGCATGTGGAACTGGAATTACTGCTGCTGCATTATCAATAGCTGTCAAAAATAATTTAAGAGGTATTCAATCCGTTTTTGTACGTGCACGTGGAGGAGATTTGAGTGTAGAATTTGATCAGTTTGAATTGGGGGAATTTCGTCAAATTTATTTAATTGGTCCAGCGCAATTTGTTTTCCATGGAATCTGCGACCTATAATTATCTTTTTGAATCCTTTTCAGTCGATGTGACGCCCAAAAATTGGGAATGCTCGTTTCTTTGGATAATTCATTCCAACAAAATTCCTCCTCACATTGGTTTTTCTGCGTTTGATTCTTATTTCAGTTTGAAAGCAACGGGAAGTGATTTTAATTTACCCGTAAATCGAGTTTTTAATTCATTGAAAGCTAAAAAATGTGAGTTCATTTTAGTAGAAGTAGTTAATGAATATGCATTGAACCAAGTTCAAGAAGCGTTTGAAAAACACCCAACTTTATCCCATCACGAAAATACTTGTTTGTCACCCATTTTGAATTTATTCGAAATCAGTGGTCAAATGATGCTACCTGATTTACTTCGAATTCTTGAAAAGAATCAACTTATTTCTAGTATTTTTGCTTTCAACGTCATAGAATCGAAATTGGGAATAAAGCAATATTCTCAGTCGGATATTGAGGAAAGAATTGAAAAATTACAACGTGCTACAAGGAGAAAAAATTAATTTACGTGCGATAGAGCCAAGTGATTCTACCTTAATTTATTTATGGGAGAATGACACTTCTAATTGGAAATTCACGAATACAGACGCACCCCTTTCCATGTTTGAAATTTATCAATTAATTGAAGAGCAAAGAGCCGTTCGAGAATCTGGACAATTGCGATTAATCATTCAAGAAAAAAGTACCTCTGTTGCAATTGGCGCAGTTGATATTTACAACATCGATTTTAAAAATGGTTTTGGTACTGTTGGGATTTTAATTGCTGAAGAACAATACCGTAAAAAGGGATTTGCTGCTGAGTCGTTGAATTTATTAGCCCAATATGCCAAGGAACATCTTCAATTGAACAACTTAACGTGCGGAATTCAATCTAGTAATATATCGAGTCAAAGACTGTTTGAAAAATGTAATTACCTAAAAATTGGAACAAGAATCGATTGGTTTTTAGTGGATAGTAAACGTGAAGATGAATATATTTATCAACTAATTTTATGAGAAAACTAGCTTTATTTTTAGGGTATTTTGTCCTCTTTGGAATTGTGATTCAGTTTGCAAGTTGTTCTTTTCTTTCGGGTAGGAATAAAACAAACAATGAAAAAGAAATCACATTTATTGTTCAACGAAAAATCACCGTTTCTCAGTTGGCAAAAGAATTAAAAAACAAAAGTATTATTGATGAAGCCTCGGATTTTATTGATGTATCTAAAACCAATGGATTAACAGATCAAACATTGGCTGCGGGCAAATACCGGATTAAACCAAAAACAAAAATGAAAGACTTAGCTGTTGGATTTGTTAAGAACAAAAATGGTTTAGGAAATGATGAAGTGTTGGTTAAAGTATTGGTGTATAAATTTCGGGATATCAATCAGATGGCATCAATGGCTCATAAATGTTTAGCACTAGATAGTTCATCATTAATTAATTATTTGCAACAAGCAGCAACCATTAAAAAACTTGGATTTAGGAACAAAGAAGAACTGAGTGCACTTTTTATTCCGGGTGAATACCAACTTCAATTTGACACGGATGAAAAAGAATTTGTGGAAAAAATGAAGCAACAATTTGATTCATTTTGGACGGCCAATAAAACAAATAAATTAAAACAGTTAGGTTTAAAATCTCCTGCGGATGCAGTGAAGTTGGCAAGTATTGTATATGCCGAACAAAGCCGAAACAAAGAGGAATGGCCGATCATTTCAGCACTCTATTTAAATCGATTGAAAAAAGACATGAAATTACAGAGTGATCCCACATTTCGTTATTGCTGGGGCGATGCGTTGAAAGGTACTCAACGGTTATTAGAAAAACACCGAGACATTGATTGTGCGTATAATACTTATAAAATCAAAGGTCTTCCTCCAGGACCAATTTGTTTTACCCCAACCGAAGTGATTGATGCTGTTTTGAATCCTTCCGATGTAAACTACCTTTTTATGTGTGCAACTCCCGATTATTCAGGAAAACATAATTTTGCGGTATCAGATGTGGAGCATGTAAAAAACGCTAAGAAATATCAAACATGGATTGCTGATCAAGAATCCAAAAAGAAATAATTATGAAAAGAAGGACATTTTTTCGGTTGGGATTGGCAACAGGTGTGTTGACCTTATCACGGAATGTTTTTGGAAGTCAGTTGTTTGTAGAGAAATCGTTTGTTGGAAAAACGGATGCTCCAATTGTTTTGTCCACTTGGATTCATGGGCTGGAAGCAAATCGAGCAGCGTGGGAAATTTTGTCTAAAGGAGGCAAAGCACTTGACGCTGTTGAGGCGGGTGTAAGAGTAACAGAATCTGATTTAACCAATAGAAGTGTTGGTGTTGGAGGTAGACCGGATCGAGATGGGCATGTTACCCTAGATGCGTGTATTATGGATGAACAATCTCGTTGCGGTTCAGTAGCATTTTTAGAAGGTATTGCTCATCCCATTTCAGTTGCTCGTGCGGTGATGGAAAAAACGCAACACGTAATGCTAGTGGGTGAAGGAGCTCGTAAATTTGCGATTGAACAAGGCTTCGAAACCGCAAAAACTCCCTTGCCAGAAGTGAAAAAAGAGTGGAAAAAATGGCGGGAAGAAAACAAGGATTTATTTGTTAAACCTAGAATTAATCACGAAAACCATGACACCATCGGTTTAATTGCGATGGATAAAAATGGCGATTTGAGTGGGGCTTGCACAACCAGCGGATGGGCCTATAAATTACACGGTCGAGTAGGGGATTCTCCCATTATTGGTGCAGGACTTTTTGTGGATAATGAAGTTGGAGCTGCTACCGCGACTGGTTTAGGCGAAGCCATTATTCGAATTGCAGGGAGTCACACTGTGGTTGAATTAATGCGCCATGGATATTCCCCTCAAAAAGCTTGTGAGGAGGCGGTTAAACGAATTTTAGCAAAACACAAAGATTTAACCAATTTACAATGTTGTTTTTTAGCCATTGATAAAGAAGGAAATATAGGTTCACATTCGGTTTATGCAGGATTTAATTATGCACTAAAAACAGCATCGGACGATAAAATGGTTGATTCAACCTTCGATCGAAATTGGTAATGAAGCAAATATGCTTACTTTTCTTTCTGTTTTTTCAAGCATTCACTAGCTTGTATGGGCAACATGAATTGAAATGGAACTATTTTCACCCGATTAAAAAAACGTGGTTTCCGTATCAAACACATGGCTCGATACAAGAGAAATTAATTGAATCAAAGGAGCTACCTTCGCCCTTTTTTGAATTAAATGAGGAAAAATTCAACTGGATTGAAAATCATAATTGGGAATTGGTTTCTGAACCTATTTTTGGAGGATTTAACGAATCAAAAGTTATCGATATTCAATTTCCATCGGTGGATACATATGCTAAAATATATTGGAATGATTCATTGGTTCTTTTAACCGAAAATGCCTTCAGACCATATAAAATTCAAGTTATATTGCTTCCCAATACAAGAAATGTACTGAAGGCACTCTTTACGCCGCCCGTTTTGTATCATGAAAAACGATTTAAGGATGAAACATTTCATTATCCTGCCCCAAATGATCCAAATCCAATAGCCGTTTCAAACCTAACCCGCAAGCCTCAATATCAATTTGGATGGGATTGGGTGGCGCGAATGAACACCATTGGTTTTTTAGAACCGGTTCATTGGGGAATTCAAAGTAACAATAAACTCGAAGATTTTCACCTTCAAACCACATTTTTAAGTGCAGATTCTGCTGTGGTAAAGTATCACTTCCTTTTCAATTCCTTGAATGAAGAAATTGAAATTAAAAGTACCCTCTTTGGTTCATTAACATTGAAATCAAATGATACAATTGCTTCTTGGGTAAATGGATTAAATAAACTCAAATTGTGGTTTCCTCACGGTCAAGGCGAATCTTTTTTATACAAGGACACCCTTCAAATTTTCTCTAAAAAAGGAGTTTTACTCGAATCCAAGCTTATCCAATTTGGCATTCGAAAAACAGAATTGGTTCAAGAAAAAGATGAATGGGGAACAAGTTATTATTTGAAAATCAATAACAAAGCAATTTTTTGTAAAGGAGCAAATTTAATTCCACCTTCGGTTTTTCCGGGACAAATCACGGATGCTGTTTGGGAGGAGCAAATCCAACTCATGAAAGAACAGCATTTCAATATGGTTCGTGTTTGGGGTGGTGGTTTGTATCCGAATGATTATTTTCTGACGCGTTGTGATGAGGAAGGAATTATGGTCTGGCAAGATTTCATGTTTGCTTGTGCCCTTTATCCGGCAGATTCCTTGTTCTTACTGAATGTCAAGTCTGAAATGAAGTATCAAATTCCACGTATTGCAGAACATCCTTCGGTTGTACTTTTCAATGGTAATAATGAGGTGGATGTCGCATGGAAGAATTGGGGTTTGCAAAAACAATATCAAATAACTGAATCTGATTCCATTCATATTTCCAACGATTACCGTACTTTATTTCAAGAGCAAATTCCAGGGTGGGTAAGTTCTTTTACAGATATTCCATACGTTCATACATCGCCTTTAAGCAATTGGGGCGCACCTGAAAGATACAATCACGGTTCTCAGCATTATTGGGGAGTGTGGCACGGGAATGATCCGATTGCTGATTTTTCCAATAACATTGGTCGATTCAATGCTGAATTCGGCTATCAGAGTTTTCCAGAGCATTCAACGATGGCTGAAATTACTCTAGAATCTTCCTGGAATTTAGATTCTTTAGCGATAAAAAAGCACCAGAAAAGCTATGTTGGAAATGGTAAAATTCTAACCGAAATCAAAAAGTCCTTTCCACAACCAGAGAAATTCATGGAATTCGTCTATTATTCACAACTGATACAAGCAGACGCCATGGGACAAGCTATTTCCGCTCACCGGTTGAATGCTCCTCGTTGCATGGGTTCAATTTATTGGCAATTGAACGATTGTTATCCAGCACCTACTTGGTCGAGTGTAGATTACCTTGGGAATCGTAAAATCATGCATTATCGGATGAAGCAGGTCATGCAAGCTGTTACGGTTTTACACGAAGAAGATAAAAATGGGTTCAATTTGCATTTTGTTTCAGATGTTTCAAAAAGTATCAGTATTAAATATTCAATTAACGCAATTCGAAAAATTAATGGTAAGTGGATTAATAACAAATTGATTTCTGATTCGCTACAACTAGAATTCTTGAACAATAAATCTATTTTTAGCAGAGATGAGCTGAATCAATATTTTATTTCTAACTCCACGCATGGATTAGAAGTCTGTTGGGAACTAGATGGTCAAAAGTACAATCGCATTTTTTGGATTAAAAATCAACCTCCTCACAAAGTGGCTTATCGTGATGTTAAACTGAAAATTTCGAAAATTGACCGAAAGAACAAATCGTTGATTTTGAAACTAAAGGCAAAGCATCCGATTCAACATTTTTGGCTGTATTCTACTCAAAAAGGAATCGGTTATTCGGAAAATGACATGACCATTTTGCCCGGTAAGAAGGAAATTGAAATTCATTTTGAGACCGTTCCTAGCCTAAAAGATTTTAAGTGGTTTGGTTTGAAAGCAGGGGAGTAATTTATTTAGTAAATTCACAACCTAAAGAGTTAGGTTTAAACTAAGACAAATAGTACATGCGACTTAATAAATTCATTAGTGAAAGTGGTTTGTGTTCTCGTCGCGAGGCAGATCGATTTATTGAACGTGGTTTAGTATTCATTAATAATCGGAAAGCCACCATTGGTGATCAAGTCAATGCAGGTGATAGAGTGCGCGTAAACGGAAATGACTTGGAACCTCGGGAAGGTGAAGACATCATTTTTATTGCCTTTAATAAACCCGTCGGTGTTACGTCCACTACAGAAGAAAGTGTGCGTGATAATATTGTTCAATTTGTCAATCACAGTAAACGTATTTTCCCCATCGGCCGACTCGATAAAGATTCTCAAGGGCTCATTTTTTTAACGAATAATGGGGATATCATTAATAAAATTTTACGTGCAGGAAATAAGCATGAAAAAGAATATGTGGTCACTGTAAATAAGCCTTTAACGCAAGAAATGATTGCTGCGATGTCAAAAGGTGTTCCTATAATGGGAGTAAATACAAAAAAATGCAAAGTGGTTCAGGAGGCAACGACTGTTTTTAGGATTACATTGATTCAAGGATTAAATCGCCAGATACGGCGCATGTGCGAACATTTTGGTTATGAGGTAATTAAGTTAGAACGAGTGCGCATAATGAACATCGCATTAAAAGGATTGCCTTTGGGAGAATGGAGGGATTTGACAGATGCGGAAATGGAGGTTATTAACAAATTAGTGGAAGGTTCGTCGAACGAAGACGCGCGAAAACCAGTAAAAAAGTCGAGTATTCAAAAAGCCAAAACCGGCAGTCATTCTTCACCAACGCACGGTTCAAGATCTAAAAAACCACACTCGGACGCGGGTAAGTTTGGTGGAACTCCCAAAAAGAACAACCTGAAAGGAGCGAACAAAAAACCAAATACGCGAAGATCGAAATCGCGGTAAAACGAATTAGTTTATCAAATTTAACCAGCGAAGTATATTTCAAAAAATTGAATCCTTAGATGTTAAATTATTCAGGGACACATTCGGTTATAATCACTCACAGCTTCCTCAAAAGTACAAGTTTGATATTTAGGATTTGAAAAATATTCTTTTTTGTATTGCTCGCATTCAAACATGTATTTTCGGATGGATTTTAATGCTTTAATTCCTTTTAGCCCAGAAACTTCGTAAACAGTACCATTCGGCATTCTAACGTGGCGCATATAAAGCCCCTCTCTACTTTCCTTCATCACACCCTGTGCATTGTACGACCCGTTAAAATTTTCTTTCAATATATAGCTCGTTTGCACATCATCATACACGTCCACAGTAATTTTACCTTTCACCATTCGTTTACCATACCGATAATACCCATCTGTTTTTTTAATTTTTAATGGCATTCGCAAGTAAATTGCCCCATCTTGACACAAAAGGTTAATTTCAGGCACATCCTTTTTCTTAAGTCGAATGGTCTCATTATTTTGATTAACGTATTCAATGTCAATCATTTTTCCTTGTGCGTTTGTGTCGAAAAAATTAATCTGTTTACAAGCGATTGTATCCTTTGATAAGGTGATGAATTAGTTTTGAGAAAAACTTACGTTTTGTGCGCATAGCATTATCCCGAGAAGGATGGGCAGTGTATTTTTGTTCTTGATGTTCATTAGGAAAATTAACGGTAAATGTATTAAATAAATCTATTTAAGCTCATCAAACTTTGCTTTCATCGTTGGATTGTTATAAGTCAGTTTTTTAATTGTTAAGTCTTCAGCCTTATTGTTCGCTAATCGCAGATTGTTGACTGATGCCAGAAGAGCATCTTTAGTTTTTTGAAGATGGTCCATTGTTTTATCTATTTCATCAATTGCCGTTTTAAATTGTCTACTTGCCAAGTCATAGTTTTTGGCAAATCCTACTTTAAATGAATTTATATTTTCTTCAAAATTAGTAATGTCGATATTTTGATTTTTCATCAAACTAAGTTCCGCTTTGTATTGCATTGAGTTCATCGACGCGTTGCGTAGCAATGTAATAATGGGAATGAAGAATTGTGGTCGAACTACGTACATTTTAGTGAATTTGTGAGAAACATCTACAATCCCTGTGTTGTAGTATTCGCTTTCTGCCTCTAATAATGAAACTAATACTGCATACTCACATTTCTTTTCGTTTCTGTCCTTATCTAATTCTTTGAAGAAATCCTCATTTCGTTTTTTTGTGGCTGTTGTATCCGATTCATTTTTCATCTCAAACATAATGGAAATGATTTCGTTGCCGTGTTCATCATTTTCTCGATAGATAAAATCACCTTTACTTCCTGAACTTGTATTATTGTCTTTTTCAAAATAAGCATTTTGAAAAGCAGTTGCTCTTAGTTTGTTGAATTCTGTTTCGCAGTGTTGCTCCAATGTTTCACCAATCATTTTAGTGGACAGTTTCAATTTCATGTCCTTGCGCAAAGTAATCTCTTCATCTTTCATTTTGATGATTTCATCTTTGGTCTTTAGTTCAGTAGCAAATTGTTGCTTCAAAGTACTTTCCAAATTTACTTTTTCTAGTTCTTTGTTCTTAACTTCATTAGCAAATGCATCTCGTTCTTTTTCAATTTTTTGAACCGCCTCTGTGACTGAAAGTTTTTTTTCGGTCTCAGCATTTTCTAATTTCGCCTTAGCACTAGCAAGTTCGGTTTCTTTTTTGGCAAGTTGGTCGGCGAAGTCTTTTTCAGTTTTAGCCTTTAATTCTAGTAACTCTTTATCCTTTTTAGCCAGATCTTCTTGCATTTTATTTTTAAGATTTGCTTCTGCAAGTTTTATCGCACTTTCTTTTTCATTATCTGCAAGTTTAAGTCGTTTTTCCAACTCTTCCTCAAATTGATGGTCTCTAACTTGTTTCAAAATATCCGCAAATCCTGCTTCATCAACTTTGAAGGCTTTTTTACAATTTGGACAAATAATTTCGTTCATGATCTACTTTTTTTATTGTTAATTTGTTTTTGTCTGTAGAGTAGGCTACTAAATGACCTTTGTTAGCTATACAATAACGACTTATTCTAGGCGATCGTTAACTGTGTGGCAGCTTAGGTAGAGTTATGGCGCTTGTATGCTGTTGACCACAAGCTTCGCCAGTTTGCATCGTGTTTCCATTATCTAAAGATAAGTATTTATCGTTTACAGGAGGCAACTTTAAAATTTTAAGAATGATTTCACCACCCAAATTCGTCAAAATTCGACATTACTGTTTTTTATCAAGGAAGACCAAATTGAAGTTGATAATTCATTGAATGAAAGCCGGAAAGGTGCTCGTTAAACCCACTAAATCCAGTTGCGCGGAAATGAAGAAAATTGGATTTTCGGCAACAGCCGTAATATTTTGGTTTAAGCTTGCCTTCGCCCACTCATTGTCAGAAATTATTTTTGAATTGGTCTAATATTTTTTGATTAGGACTACGGAATAATGCATAGATATTATCAGTGTTAGCAGTTGATTTGGCATTGATTTTTACATTGTCCGCTTCCGGCAAAAGCGTCACAATTATTTGGCCCCAAACGGTCAATTTTTTATAATCCCCTGTAATTTGATTGAGTAGTTTGTTGGTTTTAACATTTGCAAAACCTCCCTTATGCAAAGCTTGTTCAGCCTTCAATAACCACTCTTCTGTATTACCTTTTACTGAAAAGGTTTCTTCTTTACTTTTTCTTACTGCCATTTTATTAATTTTTTATTTGTTGTTGAAAATTATTATCGTCCTGTTTTTATTGTTGTTCGCTGTTCTCCACATTTTTCACAATAGAAGTCCGTTAAGAACTGTCGAGAATTATTGTGTTCGGTGGTCCCTTATTAGTCTGCTCATGTCGTGTCGTTTTTTAAACTTGCCAATAACACCATTCTGTGAAAAACTAACTCTAATCGGTTGATAAATATAGGAATTAAAGAGTGAAAACGAGCTACAAACTTTGTTTATTTCAGTCAGTATAAATCTATAAAAACAAGTTACTTAGTTGTTCCGGATCGGTTTCAAATTTAGATGCGTAGCATGAAGAATTTATCGATAAGGAAAATGTTGTTCGATTTGAGGATGCGTCTGTGGAGCATTTCGATGGCGTGAAAAACAAAATTTTCATAAACCACAAACTATCTTAGAACACGAATTGAAAATCAGCTAAGCTAAACCTCTCGTATTGGGTAAATCCTGTTGCGTAGTAATTTTCCTAAGGTAATAAACTATTTGTCTTAGTTTATGTATTTCGCTTTTATTCTAATGTCATTATTTTCAAATGGTCCTTGTGCAAACTCATAAAATCGAATAACTGTTTGGTCGCTATTTGTTGTCATTTTTTTTGCTTCTCTAAAGTCTTGGTTCGTTTTTGTAAGTTGTTCAAAAAAATCAATTTGTGTTTGCTTCAAATCAATTTGTGTTTGGTTTTTATTTTTCTGTATTTCAAAAGAAACCACTAATTGTTTATTTCCATCTTTATCTTCAATAGCATTAAGACAAAAAGAATTTACAATATTTGTTAATTCAGGCAAAGTATAGAGTGCTTCCTGAATATCTGTAGGACTTATATTAGCACCAAAGAAAGAAACAGTCATGTCAGTTCTGCCATAATGCAAAAGTATTGGCAAGTCAGTTGAAGGTTTTGTTAATTCTGTTTCTTTTATATTTAACTCTTTCAAAATCAAATACAATTCTTTTATTTGCATTACATGACCCCTGTCGTGTATGTTGTACCTAATCTTAGGAGCAATATAATCTGGGCGGCAAATAGTGATAATTAGCTCTCCTATTTCGGAAGATTCAATTAAAAAGTCGCTAGGATTAAATTGGAACAGCATAGGCAAAGCTCCCGCATGTTTTAATATTTTTTCTCTTAGTTCAATATTTGACCGTAATAATTTTCTTAAGCTTATAGTAAAATCATTCTCGGCAGATATATTAAGTTCTAAATCTGATGCGCCAAGTGAACTGAACACTTTTTTAATCCCCTTTTCCATTAAATAATCCCGCATGCCTTCAGACATAGATTCTCCTCCAAATATAAATGAAACATCGTGTTCTTTCCAGTTTATTTCCGAATTGTCGACTAACAATTTCAGGAATGGAGGATAACCCATAATTATATATTTATGCTCCTTGCCGAAATGCTTAAGTGTATTTTCAATTTTAATTTTGTCGGGACCAAGAGATTTTAATTTAGAAAAGTTTACGCAACTCATTGTAATATTTACTCCAGTTGCCCAAGGGCCTAAGGCGAAAGCATTAATAATAAAGAGAGGTTCGTTGCCTAGCAAGTTGCGCATTCCAAATTTTATGATTCTCGCATTTCTTTTTCTTTCTTTTTTCCCCCTTGCCCAATTTGTTGCAGTTCCACTACTGCCCGATGATTCATCAATAATGACACCTGTCGTTGGCACTTTTCCATTTACACATCGTTCATCCATAGAATATCTTTTTACATAATTTTCCTTATCGGTAAATGGTATTTCGTGTATGTTGGGAATCATTCCGCTGAATGATGGTTTTGAAAATCCGTTTGACCTTAAAAATTCCCGATAAGCCGGAACCCTTCTCTTTGCTTTAACAAACTCAGCATAAGCCCTTGCCTTAGAATTAAAAGCACGAATTTTATTGAACCCAGGAATGAAAAGCAGTTTTATAGTTGCATTAGATAACATAAGAGGTTTACGGTAAAGCTCAAGTAACCATGCATAAAACAAAATGAGTAAGTGTCGCATATTTCCTATTTGATTATTATTTCTTCAGTACTGAGTCGATAACTTCTTGTAGGTTCATCAGAATACCCTGCTCTAAAAATCATCCAAATATTTTTTCCTTTTGTTGGTTGAGTAAATTTCTCATTGATTTTTTTGTAAGCCCCTGTATTTGTGATTAAAGAGCCAAAAGGATGCAAATAAGCTCCTTCTTTTGTTAGCAAAAGCCAATTTCTAGCTAACATTTTCCCTGCATGAAGCCAGTCATTTGTGTCATTGAATTTTCCGCCAATCCAACAAATTGTAGTAGTTCCCTTGAATGAATCTTTATAATGACTGCTTAATAATTTTTTTCTCAAACCCTTTGTCCATCTTTCATGATGCAGAAGAACTGATTTCAACAGCGAGCCTGAAAAACCCATGCACTTCGCCCATAGCCCGTCTTTTTTCATGTTAGCTTCTTCTTTCGTATAACGAAACAATTTGTAAAGTTCGTCCCTATCTGCTTTTGATTCAAGGTCTTCAAATAATGTTTGCTGATTCAGTTCTATTACAAAATCTACTAACTCTTTGTCACATGAGGAAAAGAATTCATGTTCAAAATGATCTGACTGCTTTTTCATTTTATCAAGGGTGTCCTGTTTAAGCGGATTTCCATCGTAATGTAAGCGAGATGTTCTTCTTTTTGTAATTAGTTCTCTGTCGAGTTCTTCTTTTTCAAGAGCGGTGGAGAGTTTTAATTTCGCAAATAGGGTTTGAACTGTTGCGCTTGTTGTTATTGGATTATACACTTCGGTAATTTCAACTTTCATTCCATAAGAAGCAGCAGAAATAGAAAGATGCTCAACAAAAATACCCATTGCAACAGTAACAAAAATCGCATTAGGGTCTCCTACTGGCAAAAGTCGAGTCGGGTCGTAATATAAATCAGCTTCAGTTTCTGAAATGATTTTGATTTTATGTGGTTGCAAATTATGAACATTAGGACACCAACGGGCATATTCTACTAATTCTGTCCAAGATGGAAATTTAGTTTCATTTTTCGAAGAAGCGAAGAGTAGTCGAAATGGAGACAAAAAGGCGATAAAGAAAGTCGCCTTGATGCCGTTTTTTAGAAATGTTCTTCTCGAATTTAGATTCATTGATATGTTGTCTTTAATTATTGTGCCTAACTTACTTATACACGCTACAAACCTTCTTCAATAAACTAAATCTTGTTGTATGTGCGTAGGTTTATTTCGTTAGGCTAAAATAATAATAATTTTTACAAATCATGAATAGGCTAACGAAATTGTTGTTAAATTGTCGTGCTAATGTGTGTGTATATTTAACATGGATGCTGCTTCGCTGTAAGTTGTTTTTAAACTAACATGAACCGATATTACCTAACTAGGAAGCTGATTTAATTTCCTACAAGTTTTCCGGATTTTAAAATCAATCAACTTTAGCTACTCGTCTGCTTGTGATGCCTTTTGATGTGGTGATTTGAAGAAGGTAGCTTCCCGTGTTCAAATCAGCTAAACTGATTTCGGATTGAAACTCTGTTTTTAATAATTGTCCGTTTACAGAGAAAACTTGAATTTTTTCTACCATTGCATCCGTGCTTACATGCACGCTTCCTGATGTAGGATTGGGATAAACAACCACATCAAGAGCTGCTGTTTCGTTGATGCCAACCGGATCTTCGCTGCGCACTTGAATGTCGTCTAAATACAATTTAAATCCATCAAATGTCCTCAAAACAAATGCTACATAAATGGTCGAATCATTGTATCCTGATGTACTCAAATTCACTTCGCGATTGGTCCACTCAAAATTTTCTTGTTCGATATTGCCAATCGTATCCGTGAAACTGGCCAATTGATTGTCTGTGGTGGAAACAAGTACCAAGTAATCATCCGGAAAGGAAGGATCATGTGATTTTGCATTCCAAGAAAGGTAGTTTCCAAATGATGCTAATGCAAGGGGAGGGGTGATTAACCAGCGATCTGCTGAATCGGCTGTCTCAAAAAATGAAGTGGCAGCTGCAACCGTATCCAATGGATTTTCTGGGTCGGGTAGTACAATCCATGCATTTTGACCTAAAAAATCAGTCATGGAAGCATCCGGCGTGAAATTGTCATTATTTACGATGGAGTAGGCACTTGGTATACCCTGTTGAAAATCAGTAGATAATAAAATGTTTTGAGAAATTCCATTCATTAAAATGAAACTAAATACAAGTAACACAGCTAGCTTATTCATAAGAGCAAAAATACGGTTATTCAACTAATAGTATTAAAATATCTTTAAATTCTTGATAAAAAGAATCAAATTCAATAAGCTGTTGTTTGAAAAAAGAATGAATTTTAGGCCAATCCGCTTCTCGATGAAAATCAACATCTTCCAATTCCCAACATATTCGACTGATTATTAATCCTTCGGAAGTATGATATTCTTCCATCCAATTTCCATTTGTTGTCATGGTTTTTTCCATGATGCTCCTCAATTCTCCTAATTGCTCCCATACAATTGAGCGCACTCCGGTGTCTTTGAATTGAAGATCTAAGCACATAGCAGTTTGTTTGCCATCGCAAATTAACCTCACATACACATCTTTAATTTGAGTGGGGTAGGTTGCCCAATTAACACGCCTTCCTCCAGATGACTGGGTTCTGCGCATAACCTCTTTGAAGGCCGACCAGAACTTTTCATTGCGTTCTTTTCGTTCTTCTTTTGATAACATGAATTAGTTGTTTCCTTTAGCGTGGTCAGCCAAGAATTGTTGCAAGCCTAAATCTGTTAAAGGATGTTTGGCTAACGCTTTTATCGCACTTAGTGGTCCGGTCATTACATCTGCTCCAATTTCCGCACAATGTATAATGTGCATAGGATGACGAACAGAAGCCGCCAAAATTTCCGTTTCAAACAAATAGTTGTCGTAGATCGTTCTTATTTGTTCGATCAGCGCAATACCATCAGTAGAAACATCGTCTAATCTTCCTAAAAACGGAGAAATATAAGATGCTCCAGCTTTTGCTGCTAAAAGTGCTTGTCCGGCTGAAAAAATCAAGGTGCAATTTGTTCTAATTCCTTTACCCGAAAAATACTTGATTGCTTTGATCCCCTCAGGAATCATTGGAATTTTCACCACAATGTTTTTATGCAAAGCCGCTAATTGTTCTCCTTCGCGCACCATTCCCTCAAAATCCGTTGCAATAACCTCTGCGCTAACGGGACCATCAACTATGTTACAAATGGCTACATAATGCGCTAAAATATTTTCCTTTCCGGTAATTCCTTCCTTCGCCATAAGTGATGGATTGGTCGTAACCCCATCTAGGATTCCCATGTCATTCGCTTCTTTAATCTCAGATAAATTTGCTGTATCGATAAAAAATTGCATAACCTATTTTTTCTTGTTTTTATTCATTTCCAGCTGCTTGCGTTGCATCTCTTCCAATTTTTCTTGAAAGCGTGATTTTTTCTTTTCTTTTCCACCGCTTGCCACATTTTTTGCTTTTCGATCAGCCATTTTTAGCTTCAGTTTTTCCTCATTCACAAAGAAGTATTTTATAGCTAGCATGATAAAAATGGAGAAAAGCGTGGAGATAAAGTAATAATAACTCAAACCGGAAGAGTAATTATTGAAGAAGAAGATCATCATAAAAGGAAATATATACATGATGATTTTCATATTCGGCATTCCCGGTTGCTGAGGCTGTTGCATATTTCCACTATTCATGAAAGTGTAGAGTAGTGTAACGGCTGCCATCAATAGAGTGAACAAACTCACGTGATCACCATAAAGAGGAATGCTAAAACTAAAATCGAGAATGGAATCAAAAGAAGATAAATCCTCTGCCCACAAAAACGATTGTTGTCTTAACTCAAACGCTGCAGGGAAAAATCGGAATACAGCAAGTAGAATCGGCATTTGAATGAGCATTGGAACACAACCAGCCAATGGACTGGCACCGGATTCTTTATAGAGATTCATCATCTCCATTTGTTTTTTCATTGCATCTTCCTTGTTCGGGAAACGGGCATTTAATTCATCAATTTCCGGTTTTAAAATTCTCATTTTAACTGATGAGGTAAACATTTTCCATTGCACCGGCATCAATATTAATTTCAATATTAAAGTCAGTAATAATATGGCAATACCCACGCTAACGCCATTATCAACTAATACACTGAATATTGGCTGAACGGCGTAAATATTTATCCATCGGAAAAGTCCCCAACCAAAATTTAATATGATGTCGTAATCTTGACCCATAGATTGTAACACTTCATAATCATTTGGTCCAAAAAACCAATTCATATTAAAGGTAGTTTCCCCCCCCTGAATTGTTCCCAAAACAAGTGTAGACCTGTAGTTTTTAATGTGTGATTGAAATTTAGGGTCTGTTTCTGTATAGTTTTGAACAGCCATGTTACTTCCCGTTTTTAAAATTGGTTTTTCTGGGCGTAAAATGGAAGAGAAATAACTTTGTTTGTATGCAATCCACGTTAAATCATCTTCCGCAGCCAAATCGTCATCACTTGCTTCACTCAAATAACTAAACCCATCTGTTTTCTGGTTGTAACAAATGGTTGAAACGCGTCTTTGTTCATCCAATAAACGTTCTGTTTTTAAATAGTTTGTATTCCATTTTAATTGAACATTTGATCCGGTATTTCCTTTAAAACCAACCATTTTAATGGAATAATCCAAGGTGTAATTATCCTTACTAATGGAATAGGTTTGAATGATTTCGTTTCCCGCAGGTGTTTTGGCCGTAAAAACAATTTTTGATGAAGTAACCGTTGATTTTTCAAAAAATAGCGAAGAAGTTGAAATGGATTTATTTCCATCCATTACTTGAATTCCTGTTGACTGATCACCTTTTTTAAACAAACATAATCCACGATCATTAGCTGTTTTACTACCGTTTAATTTTGATGCGAAGGTGGAATATGAATTAAATTCTTTTAAGTAAACAGCCTCGATTTGTCCTCCCTTAGTACTTAGGTCAATGGCTAATTTGGCGTTTTCGATTTTTAGAGTTTCTTCCTTTTTGACTACTGCTTTTGCAATTGTATCGGTACTGTCTTTAACGAGTGTTTTGGGTACGCTGTTTTGTTTTGCGATTGCTGCTTTTTTTGCTTCAACAGCTTGTTTTTTTTGAATTGCAAGTTCTTTTTGTTGCTCTGCTTTTATCTCTTCATCAGATGGTTGATTTACAATGGTATAAACAGTTAATAATAAACCAAGTAAAACGATTCCAACAACGGTATTTCTTTCCATTATTTTTATTTTTTATTGTGTAGTGCAGCTTGAATGAAAGCTACGAAAAGTGGATGAGGTCTATCCACTGTACTTTTATATTCTGGGTGAAATTGTGTCCCAACAAACCAAGGATGATTTGGGATTTCAACAATTTCTACTAATCCCGTTTCTGGATTTTTTCCTGTAGCCATCATTCCGGCCTCTTCAAAATCGTTGAGGTAGGAGTTGTTAAACTCAAAACGGTGTCTATGTCTTTCTGAGATAATATCGGTGTTGTAGGCATTGGAAACTTTCGTTTTTGGTTTCAACTGACATTTGTATGCTCCCAAACGCATTGTTCCTCCTAAATCTGCAATGGTTTTTTGCTCTTCCATCATGCTTATAACGGGATGCTTAGTCGATTCATTTATCTCTGTGGTATGTGCTTCCTCAAGCCCTAACACATTACGAGCGAATTCAATAACGGCACATTGCATACCTAAGCAAATACCAAAAAATGGAATGTTGTTTTCGCGTGCGTATTGAACAGCTTCAATTTTTCCGGAAATTCCTCGTGAACCAAAACCAGGTGCAACAAGGATTCCATCCAACTCACTTAATTCATTCGAAATATTTGATTTTGATAACTTTTCAGAATGTATCCATTTGACATTTACTTTCGTTTCATTGGTAACTCCAGCATGTATGATAGATTCACTGATTGATTTATAAGAGTCTTTTAGTTCAACATATTTTCCAATCAACCCAATCGTTATTTCATGAACCGGATTCTTCAATTTACTTAGAAACGAAGTCCAATTAGAAAGGTCTGGAGTAGATTTAGTTGGTAAACCTAATTTTTCTAAAACAACCTTGTCTAATTCTTCAGCTTGCATGAGCAAAGGAACATCATAAATGGATTCAGCATCGCGTGATTCAATGACCGCATTCATCGACACATTGCAAAACTTAGCGATTTTTCTTCTTAATGTAAGGTCTAATTCATGCTCGGTTCTACAACATAATATATCGGGTTGAACTCCTAGCTCCATCATTTGTTTTACAGAATGTTGAGTAGGTTTGGTTTTTAATTCTCCTGCAGCAGCCAAATAGGGAACTAACGTTAAATGAATTACGATACAATCATTTTCGAACTCCCAAAGCATTTGTCGCACTGATTCCACGTATGGCAAAGATTCAATATCACCAACGGTTCCACCAATTTCGGTAATTACGATATCAAATTTACCTTCTTTCGATACCGCTTGAATTCGATCTTTTATTTCGTCGGTTATGTGTGGAATAACTTGTACGGTTTTCCCTAAAAATTCGCCGCGTCGTTCTTTTTCAATAACCGCTTGATAAATTCTACCTGTGGTGACATTGTTGGCTTGAGAGGTTGGAACATTCAAAAAGCGTTCATAATGCCCCAAATCTAAATCCGTTTCCGCTCCATCGTCGGTAACAAAACACTCACCATGTTCATAGGGATTAAGCGTTCCGGGATCAATATTGATATAGGGATCGAGTTTTTGTATTGTTGCTGAATAACCTCTTGCTTGAAGTAATTTGGCTAACGATGCGGAAATAATTCCTTTGCCCAGAGATGATGTTACTCCCCCGGTTACAAAAACATATTTGGTTGAATTGGACATGAAACTAATTTGTAACTACGGGGCGCAAAGTTAATACATCCAAAGAGAAGGTTACCTATTTTTTATTAACAAATTAGATAATTTATTCATTAACGGAGCAAAGAGATATTTCCAGTTTTAATCTTTTTGTTTCCATTCACATAAATTACCAGGGCCTGAAACGCATAAATTCCTGAAGAGCAATCAACACCTTTGTAGGTTCCATCCCAGGAAAAATAAAGTGAAGAACTAAAGAAAATTTGCGCTCCCCATCGATCATAAATGAAAAAATCAATGGATTCTACTGTTTCATTGGCAATAATAGAAAAATTTTCGTTTTGGGTATTCCCATATTTGTTGGGACTAAATGCCGTTGGAATAAAAATCCCATCATTTTCTGTCGGAACATTAATTATTGGACAATTAAATCGTGTTGTGTCGGTGTCTAGAAACACGGCCCCATTTCCTATTTTATTTTGATCCAAAAAAAGCTCAAAATATCCATTGCCGTATGCACAACATAATCCATCGTTTCCAGAGTCATTCATTACAAAGAGTAGGCATGCTGTTGAGTCTACGCAGACTGTATCGCCTAAATGATTGCCGGAGGAGACCAACGCGTTGTTTTCAAATAATTCCCAGCTAATTTCACTGAGAAACAAATCAGGCTGAATGACAACAATAAGCTCTTTTTCATGAGGAAGGCATTGTGAAAAAATAGTTGATACATTCCACAACAGAAAAAACAAAATTAATTTCTTGTTCATAAATCAAAATTCAGCATAATTAGACTACATTCAGCGTGTGCGTGCGGGAATTTTTGAACATTTTGTAAATAGAATTGATGCCTTTATTTCCTTGAATTTTAGTTATATTTGTTTGTGTTCAAATTTAGATTGTTTTTATTTCCTTTGTCGTTCCTCTATCAATGCATCACGACTACACGTAATTTTCTGTTTGAAAAGGGAATTCTCTCATCTAAAGTGGTCCCTGTTAAGTCCATTGTAATTGGTAACTTATCTGTTGGTGGAACGGGCAAATCTCCAGTAACGATTTATCTTGCAAATCTTTTATCTTCACAATTAAATACAGCGATATTGAGTAGGGGATACGGAAGGAAATCCAAAGGGTTTATGGAAGTTTCTGAAGATGCTGAATCCATACAAGTGGGTGATGAACCATTAATGTTTCATCATATTTTTGGTGCGGCCATTACTGTTGCAGTTTGCGAAAGTAGAAATGAAGGAATAGATAAATTAATAAAGATTCGCCCTCAAACAGGTTTAATTCTTTTGGATGATGCATTTCAACACCGACAAACAAAAGCAGGATTCAATATTTTGTTAACAACTTTTCAATCGCCCTTTTTCACCGATTTTATTCTACCAGCGGGTAACCTGAGAGAATCGCGCTCTGGTGCAAATCGAGCGGATGTGATTTTGGTGACGAAATGTCCAGGGGATTTGGATGTTGAAACGCAAAATAAGTATAGAGAATCCCTTTTGCCCTATCACAAACCTATTTTTTTCTCACGCATTGTTTATGGTGAATTGATTTCTTTTACGATGGAAATACCAAAGGTGTCAAACATTCTTTTAGTTACTGGTATTGCTCAAACAATTGATTTAGTGAGTTATTTGGAAACTAATTTTTTCGTAGAGCACATTCCTTTTTCAGACCACCATGAATTTACATTGAATGACATCGAAAAAATTCATCGAAAATTTGATACCTTTGCACAGTCTGATAAGGCAATTGTTACTACCTACAAGGATTACATGCGATTAAAAAAGAATGTTTCTGTTTGGGGATTGGACTCGTTTCCATGGTACTTTTTGCCCATTTCAGTCGCAATAAATAATGAAACTGAATTTATTAAATTAATACAAAGTTATGTTAGAAAAAATTAAAGAATCTGCAGCTTATATTAGCTCAAAAACAACTGTAAATCCAACTGTCGGAATAATCTTAGGTACAGGATTAGGAGGTTTAGTAAAAGAAATCAATATCATTGATACCATTCCTTATGAAGACATTCCGAATTTTCCTGTTTCAACAGTAGAAAGTCATTCAGGAAAATTAATTTTTGGAGAATTAGGAGGAAAGAAGGTTGTGGCTATGCAAGGACGTTTTCATTATTACGAAGGATATTCGTTGCAACAAGTTACTTTTCCCGTTCGTGTAATGAAACTATTAGGAATTGAAAGACTTTTTGTTTCCAATGCCTCAGGGGGTGTAAATCCTGATTTTGAGGTGGGTGAAATCATGATACAAGATGATCACATTAATTTGTTTCCAGGAAATCCGTTGATTGGAAAAAATATTGATGAATTGGGTCCACGATTTCCAGACATGAGTGAACCATACGATCATCACATGATTGAATTGGCTCAGACAATTGCTGCTGAAAACAACATTAAAGTTTCTGTTGGAATCTATGCTGGATTAACAGGACCAACGCTTGAAACTCCTGCTGAATATATGTATGTACGTAATATTGGTGCGGATGCCGTTGGTATGTCAACCGTTCCAGAAGTAATAGTGGCGCGTCACATGGAAATTCCTTGTTTTGCTATTTCAATCATTACCGATTTGGGGGTTCCTGGAAAAATTCAAAAAGTAAGTGTTCAGGATGTAATAGAAGTTGCGAGCCGTCAAGAACCAAAAATGACCTTGATTATGCGTGAATTAATTGCTCGAATATAATTTATGGAATCAGCTATCAGAGAAAAATACGAAGTAGTTATTGGTTTGGAAGTGCATGCGCAAATGCTTACCAAATCAAAAGCGTATTCAAATGATGTGAATGAATATGGAGCATCACCAAATTCTAATGTGAGTGCAATTACGCTTGGTCATCCAGGGACTTTACCTAAGATGAATAAAAAAACCATTGAGTATGCAATTAAATTAGGTTTGGCGTGTGGGTGTGAGATAGCTGAAAAACAATATTTTGCACGTAAAAACTATTTTTACCCGGATTTACCCAAAGGCTACCAAATTACACAGGATAAAACACCTATTTGTACAGGTGGACAAATTTGGATTAAATCCGAAAATGGAACTGAAAAAAGCATTGGCATTACTCGAATTCACATGGAGGAAGACGCCGGAAAAAGCATTCATGATGTCGATGTTTTTGATACGCTAGTTGATTTGAATCGTGCTGGAGTTCCATTATTAGAGATTGTTTCTGAACCCGATTTGCGCTCCTCCCAAGATGCATATTCTTATTTAACAGAGGTTCGTAAACTCGTTCGTTACCTAGATATTTGTGATGGAAATATGGAAGAAGGATCGTTGCGTTGTGATGCAAATGTCTCCGTCCGCTTGATTGGTCAAGAGGTATTCGGCACCAAAGTGGAGGTTAAGAACATGAATTCGATTCGAAATGTTCAACGAGCTATTGAGTTTGAAATTATCCGACAAATTGAAGTACTTGAAAATGGGGGTGAACTCGCGCAGGAAACGCGAAGTTTTGACGCTCTCAAAGGCATAACGATTTCAATGAGAACAAAAGAAGCGGCCAACGATTACAGGTATTTCCCCGAACCAGATTTACAGCCATTAGTTGTCTCTCCGTCGCAAATTGCATTAGTGAAACATGAAATGCCCGCTTTACCGCGTGAATTATTACAAAAATATACATCGCAGTATGGCTTAACTGATTACGATGCAACGAATCTTACGGATAATAAAGCGATAGCCTCTTTTTATGAATCATTGTTGGTTTACACAGCAAATTATAAAGCTGCGGCAAACTGGGTCATGGGAGATGTTAAATCATACTTAAATGAAAATGGTGTTGATATTACATCCTTTCCGATTGACGTAAAACGAATTGCTCAATTGATTGCTTTGATTGATGAAGGGAAAGTTTCTTATTCAATTGCCTCTCAACGCATTTTCCCGGAATTGTTGATCTCAAACGACCTGTCTCCAATCGAAATAGCAGAAAAGTTAAATCTGGTGCAAGACTCCGATGAAGGAACAATTTTGGCATTTATTCAGCAAGTAATTGATGAAAATCCTTCTGAAGTGAATAGATATAAAAATGGTGAAAAGCAGTTAACAGGATTTTTTATGGGGCAGTTGATGAAAGTTTCCAAAGGAAAGGCAGATCCTAAATCTGCGAATTCACTTTTACGATCAAAATTAGAAGAATGAAGAATGTGAAAATAATAGCGAGTTTATTGCTCCTTTTAATTGGGTTTTCTTGCTCTGAATCCGAAGATGAAGACGATTCAATAAAAGACAACTTTGAAATTTCTGGAACAATAAAAAAAGCATCGAATAAAAAAATCTTCTTAGTAAGCACAAATCCCGAAGGAAATCAAAAGGAGCTTGCTAAAGGAGTTATAGATGGTAATGGGAATTTTCAGTTAATTGGACACATTGACCATTTTGATGCTTTTCAATTAATTCTAGAAAATGAATCCAAAGTACTTGAATTGGTAATTGCCCCTACGGATAAAATTAAATTAAACACCTCATTTGAAAAATTTGATGTTGAACCCAATATAAGCGGCGTTTCGTGGGCAAAACAAGCGAATGAATTTACGCGACTAAAGAATAATTTTTTAGCCAAACAAACGTCCTTACGCAATGAAAATCCGAGGATTACTAAAGAAGAATCTCAGGTTTTTTTAGATGTTATAATGAAGGAACTAGACTCAAATGCAGTTAACTTGGTCAAACAAAATAAAAAATCAGATTTCAATTTAGTGCTATTTTCATTTTTAGCTCCAATTCAGTCAATGGATGATTGGGATCCAACTCATTTAAAACTGATGCAAGAAGTTGTCTCAAATTTAAAGGCGAAACATCCTGAAGCGCCTCGTGTGCAGATGATTGAACAACAAACGGGGCAAATTGAACGAATTTACCAGGAAGAAATTTTGATGAAAGAAGGAAAAATGGAAGCACCGGATTTCACCCTAAAAACACCGGAAGGTAAAGAAATAAAATTGTCTATGCTGAAAGGCCAAATAGTTTTAATTGATTTTTGGGCTTCTTGGTGTGGACCATGCAGACAAGAAAGTCCAAATGTGGTAAGGCTCTATAATCAATACAAAGCAGATGGATTTACCGTATTCTCTGTTTCGTTGGACGAAAACGCTGATAAATGGAAAGAAGCGATTAAAAAGGATGGATTGATTTGGCCCAATCATGGGAGTGATTTACAAGGATGGAAAACACCACTAACTCAATTATATGGATTCAATTCAATTCCTCATACCGTATTAGTGAACAAAGAAGGCAAGATAATTGGTAGAGGTCTGCGCGGATTGGCATTGGAAAATAAATTGAAAAAAATCTTTAATAAATGAAAAAAAATATCCTTTTAGTTTGTTTCGGAATTGTATCTCTATTTTCAGGGAGAGCACAGACTGAAATTCAAGTTTCTGTAACGGGGACAATTGCAAATACGGAATTCAAGAAGATTGAATTGGTGAAGATTAGTAATGGTGTAGCAACAAATTTGATTGACTCAGAGTTATCAAAAAGCGGTTCGTTTAAATTCATTGGGAAACTTCCGAGTGCCGATTATTACCATGTAAAATTGAATAATCAATTGATTCCACTAGTATTACGGAATAATTCAGAAATAAAAATTTATGGAGATGGAAATAAATTAGATAAGTTCTGCAACATCGTCAATTCCGATGAGTCTCAACAATTAATGGAATTTCAACGAGCAGAAAATAATTGGTTGCGTATTTTAGATTCTGCCAATAAAGCCATTCAAATCAATCCAACACTTCAAAAAGAAATTTATGATAAAATTACACCGCGATATATGGAGTTTGAGCAGTTTAAACAAAATTACGTTCAACTGAATCAAAATTCCTCAGCCTTGTTTCCAATGATTAAAATGATTGATCCGAACAAAGATTTTGACAATTATCAACTTATTGTAACTCAAGTTATAAATGCATTTTCTGAAAGTCCATCTGTACAAGCTGAAAATACAAGGTATCTGCAATTTAAAAAGAAATTAATTGATGATAATCCACTAGCAAAGGGTAAAATGGCGCCTGATTTTCAAGAAGTAAAAACAGATGGAAAAACGAAAATGAAACTTTCTGATTTAAAAGGAAAAGTGGTATTAATCGATTTTTGGGCATCTTGGTGTGGTCCATGTAGAGCCGAAAACCCGAATGTAGTTAAAACATACGCCAAATATAAAGATGCAGGGTTTACTGTGATGAGTGTTTCATTGGACAGTGATAAAACAAAATGGTTGAGTGCCATTGAAAAAGATGGATTGGTTTGGCCTAATCATGTATCAGATTTAGGTGGTTGGAATAGCAAAGTAGCTCAACAATATGGAGTTAAAAGTATTCCGCTTACTATTTTAATTGATCAAGAAGGGAAAATCGTCAATACCAATTTACGCGGGCCAGCGTTGGAAACAGAACTTCAGAAAATCTTCGGGTTTTAATTTGTCTAATAAGAAAAATATCTATTTTGCTTCCGATTTTCATTTGGGAGCTCCTTCCTATGAAAGAAGTTTAGAACGCGAAAAAAAAATTGTCGCTTGGCTTGAAATGATTAAAACGGATGCTGCTGAAATATATTTAGTGGGAGATGTTTTTGATTTCTGGTTCGAATACCGTCATGCGATTCCGAAAGGATTTATTCGATTGCAAGGAAAAATTGCAGAATTAACGGACAGCGGCATAAAGGTTCATTTTTTTAAAGGAAATCATGATATGTGGATGTTTGATTATCTCTCGGAAGAATTGGGAATAGAACTTCACTCCGATACACTGAAAAAGGAATTTTTTGGTAAAAAATATTTGATAGGTCACGGCGATGGATTAGGTCCTGGCGATCTAAAATACAAAATCCTGAAAAAGATCTTCCGCAATTCCTTCTGTCAATGGCTATTTACGCGAATACACCCAAATTTTGGAATAGGACTGGCAAGCTATTTTTCTAAATCAAGCAGGGCAGCAACAGGTAATGAAGATTCATTATTTAATGGGGTAGAAAACGAGCGACTTTATCATTTTTGCCAAGAACATTTAAATCACGAACAGGTTGATTGCTTTATTTTTGGACACCGTCATTTACCTTTAGATATTCAAGTGGCTGAATCTTCGCGCTATATAAATTTAGGAGAATGGATTTCGCAACAAACATTTTTAAAGATTTCTGAGGAAGGCATTGAATTATTGCAGTTTACTGACGAAAGATTTTCACCATATACGACTATAAATAATCGATAAATTAAAAAGGAAACCCTAATCCGAAGTGGATAGCCGGAGGAAAACGTTTTGGTAATTTTTGTAAGGTGTAAATAGCTGTTTGTTCAGGAGTTAAGTTGGTCACGCTGTCAAAAAACTGATTAGCATCGTTGATGTAATTCGTGCTATTCTCAAAAATCCAACGAGATCCTTTAGGGAAAACAGGGTTGTAAATTGGAATTCCAACATCAAATCTTATAACAAAGAAACTCAAATCAATACGAATTCCTGTACCTGCTGCAAATGCAATTTGCTTATAGAAATCGGGGGTAAAATTCCCACCAACACGTTGCGGATCAGCTTTATTTGTCCAGATGTTTCCGGCATCCATGAAAAAACAAGATTTAAATGTTTTGGTAATATTAAATCGATATTCCACCGATAATCCCAATCTAATATCTGCAACCTGCGTTAATGTTCGATTTGTATCCAGGTAATATTTATACACACCAGGGCCTAAGCTCCGTGCTTTCCATCCACGATTGTCATTTGCTCCACCGGCATAAAAACTATAATCATAAGGGAGTGATGTGGAAGAATTTCCATACGGCAATCCATAACCAGCTTGAATTCTGTTATGTAAACTACTTTTCGCATTTAATTTATGCGAGTAGATAAATTCATTGTCTAATCGAACAAATTGAGAATAACCCAATCCAAATATTTTGTATTGATTTTGTGCATTTAATTCTTGATTAGCACGAAACATCCAGGGTGTATTTCCAGCCAAATCTAACGAGGAACTAAAATATATGTCATCGTTGTTTTTTCGTTTACCCTCATCTCTTTTTGTATTATTCAACTCATAAAATATGCGGAAATCTTGCCAGATAAATTGGTTTGAATAGGTGTTTTTTAGGAAAGGATCGTTTAATTGGTTAATCTTTGCTTCGAAGTCAGGACTCGGATTGAAAAGAACGTATTTAATCGAAGAAGCAAAAGGAAGTCCGAATTGAATTAATTGCCATTTGTCTTCGATAAATTGCCAGGAATAATTCAACTGAAAAATTTTCCGATCAAATATATCTCGTTTTTGAAAGTTGTAGGCTGAATTAATTACTGTTTGTGGCTTTTGCCTTTTTGAAAGTTTGGTTACAGGAACAGGAAATAATCCAGGAATTTCCAGCTTCAATGATGGACCAATTTCGAATGTATTAAAACTACGATTAGAGGTTTGTATCACATCACCACTTTCGGTTCTATCGAATACGGCAGGTTGAGATTCAAAACCACCACCAAAGGATAAAGTTAATTTTTCACCGCCTCTGAATAAATTCTTGTTTGTGTAATTCACAGATGCTGATAAACCAAGAAATCCATTAGAGTTTTTAAATCGAGGTTCAAAACGAACCAACTGTTTTTCTGCTGGAATAAGGTAATAATGAACATCTACTTGGTTTTTGCCGGGTATTTCTACTAAAAAAGGTTTAATTGAACTAAATAATCCCAGTTGTAATAAACTTTTATACGATCGCTCTTGATAATATTCTTTGTATAGATTTGTTTCTTCCAAATAATTTTGTAATTCGAGAAACCCTGGTTTTATAGATGGTTTTTTACCATTATAAGTAACAGTTACATGCCTTATAGGATTTAGTACCTTTCCTTTTTCCTTAATATTCTTTTCCTTTTTCTGTTTTTGAGTCATGGGAATTTTTTCGTAACGATAGCTTTCAATTGTATTCACAAATTGTCCTAAAATAGCATCAGTTGGTTGCAAACCTAACTCTTTAATTTTTACATTAAAATTATCAACATGAACTGTGTCGCACAAATGAAAAAAGGTTTTTCCAATTCCAAATTGTTTGTAAGGAGTTGTTATTATATTTCCGTCTTGTTTGGATAAAATACGATCGGTAATAGTTATCCCGAGCTTCACTGTATTCGTTTTTAAGGACGTATCAGCTTTATAACTAATACTTGAGCTGGTAAAACCATAAAACCCTTCATCCCGCATTTTTTTTGCTAATGATGAACGGATTTCGTCTAAATAAAAACTATCGAACGGTTTTCCGATAAATGGATGCTCCTTTTCTTTTAATTGTGTCCCTAAAATATACTTATTAACAACATAAATGTAATTTCTATCGGTGAAATCAAAATAAATAGAATCAATTTTAAACAAAGGACCAGTTGTAACCTCAAAATTGGTTTGAGCTTCTTTTTTATAAGCTACGTTAGCGGTAATATGAGCAAAATAATATCCTTTTTTCTTTAAATAATTTTTGATTTGCTCTTTCGATTTAGTAAATGACACGCTATCAAAAATCACCGGTTTTTCACCGTATTTGTATTTGAACCACTCTCGAAGAAATAGTCGAGAAGATACGGTATCAATTGTTTTTTCGGTGTAATATTCATGACCTTTTTTAAGCGCTCGGGCTAATCTTTTTGAATTGATGGAGGCTTGTTTAATTCTTTTTCTGTCATTCTTGCGCTCAAATCTCTTATTTAATTTTATTCTCTTTTGGGCGACTTTTGCCGAATCTATCTGATTGTAGGCCCATAATTTAAAGCGAAAACCAAGTGTGTGATAATTTGGTTGAGGCTTTACCAATAAAAGTAATTCTTCTTTTGTAACGTTGTTTTCCTTAATTAAGCTAGATAAATCGATTGAATTAGATTTCCCCTTAGTTGTGTCATAAGTTGAATAACGAATCGATAATTTATTTTTTTTAAGTAAATAATTTCCTTTGGGTACATTCTTTGAGAGGTTGCAACCTACTAGAAGTAGTAACAACGTAAAATAAAAATAGGTAAGTTTACAATTCCTAAACGGCATACTCGAACAAAAATACTAATAATTCGCTTTGATTTACGCATCGAAAAACATACAGCAGACAATTCAGAAATTGAAATTGAATAAATTCCGCAAATTGGAAAATCAATTTATTGTTGAAGGAGATAAATTAGTTCACGAAGCAATAAGCTGTGTCCCAGAAAAAGTAAAAATAATTTTACATACCGAAAAATCGGATTTGTACTCTGCTGATCTTCAAAGGTTTAAAGTGTTTAATATATCCGAAAGCGAGTTAATGAAAATTTCTTCTCAACAATCTCCCCAGCATTCAATCGCTGTGTTAGAAGGTTTAGATTGTAGTCGAATAGAAACTGTATCTGAAAAAATAGTTTTGGTTTGCGATGGCATTCAGGATCCAGGAAATTTCGGTACGATTATACGAACAGCAGATTGGTTTGGTATTTCAACGATTGTAGCTTCAAAAAACACGGTTGATTTTTACAATCAAAAAGTCATTCAATCTAGTATGGGATCTATTTTCAGGGTTCAAGTCAATTACGTCGATTTACCCGAATGGCTTGAAAATTCTACTCGATTGAAAGTGGGTACTTTGTTAGAGGGGAAAGATATTTTTTCGGTTCAAATTAATGAACCTTTTGTTTTGGTAATCGGGAGCGAGGGGCAAGGGATTTCATCAGCCGTAAAAGAAAAGTTAGATATTGCAGTTACAATACCACGAATGGGTGGAGCAGAATCTTTGAACGCCTCCGTTGCAACTGGAATTGCATTGTCAGAATTATCAAAAGTGAAAATATAATATGTTGGATTTATCTTTTCGAAATAATCGATTTCCCAAAAAAGGAAGTGTTCTTATTTCCGATCCGTTTTTAGCCGATGGCTACTTCACACGATCGGTTGTTCTTCTGTGCGATTATTCAAACGAAGGTGCTTTTGGTTTTGTCCTAACGAATTATTTGGAATTCGATTTTTCAACCCTAGATACATCGTTTCCAATCCCTCAAGCAAAGGTAAGCGTTGGAGGCCCTGTCGATACAGAGCATTTATTTTATATTCACAATTTTGGTTCGTTGGTCGAGGAATCAATTTTAATTAAAGACAACCTATATTTTGGTGGAAATTATTCTCAATTACAAGAACTAATTTTGGAAAATAAGGAAAACGAAAAAAATGTTCGGTTTTTTCTTGGTTATTCTGGATGGGGAGCATCTCAACTTATTGAAGAATTGAAAGAAAATGCGTGGATCGTTGTTGACAATATTACAAAAGAAGAGATTTTGGACACCAAAACATCAGAATTTTGGAAGTATTGCTTGGAAAAACAAGGTGAAAAGTACAAGATTATATCTCAATTCCCACTTAATCCCAATGAAAATTAATATTCTTACCATTCCAATGGGGCTGTTTTTTTTGTCGCTTGTTCATGCGCAAGACAGCCTCATTCATCTCAATGATATACGGATTTTAGCTTCGCACAACAGTTACAAAAAATTGCCTGATCCCAAAGTTATTCGTTTTTTAACTAAGTTTAGAAAGCAATTGGGCTCTTCCAACGACCCTATTCAACTCGATTATGGTCACTTAACGTTGGAACAACAACTGAATGATTATTCAATTCGTGGATTTGAATTAGACGTTTATTATGATCCGAAAGGTGGGTTGTATCGAAAAAGGAAATTAAATCGATTTATTTGTGGACAAAAAGTAAGGGTGAAAGATCCTCTTATGAAAAAACCAGGATTTAAAGTCCTTCATATTCCGGATGTTGATTTTGAAACAAATTATTTAACGTTTATACAAGCGTTAACAGAGCTAAAAAATTGGTCGATTAAAAACCCTAACCATTCTCCGATTTTTGTAAACGTGGAAGCGAAGGGAAGTTCTGCCGCAAATGAATCTAAATTTCTGCGCATTATCGGATTTAAAAAAGCACTTCGAATGGATAGTATTGCCTATCGTCAACTTGATATGGAGATCAATGCAGTATTCAATCAGGAAAACTTACTAACGCCGAAGGACTTACAAGCATCCTTTGCTTCAATTAAAGAACGATTGGCTTTTCAAGGTTGGCCACTACTATCAGATTGCTTTGGTAAAATTATTTTTATTTTGCAAGGAGATAATGACGATTTATATAAGAAAAGTTTGTTGCAAGGGGAGGATCGAACCATGTTTGTTTACGACGAACCGGAAGGCGAAAATACAGCATTTGTTATTCGTAACAATAGCCTTGGGATTGAAAATGAGATTCGTGAGTTAACAAAGCGATATATCATTCGGACCCGGACAGATGCAGGTACAATTGAAGCTAGAGAAAATAATTATACAAGCTTTAAATCTGTTTTAACCAGTAACGCCCAAATAATTTCAACCGACTATTATAAGCCAGATTTGCGCTTTAGTGATTTCCAAATTCGATGGGAAGAAGTTCGTCCTTCAAAACCTTATTTTTTCCGTCAGAAGTAATCTAAATATCACGTTTCAACCAGCCTCTTCTAATGAAGTAACTCAATAAGAGTATACCGACAAGAAACATTACGCCAACGACAGTATAATATCCATATTTGTATTTTAGTTCTGGCATGTTTTCAAAATTCATCCCATAAACACCAACAATAAACGTTAGTGGAATGAAGATAGAACTTACAATGGTGAGAACCTTCATTATTTCATTCATACGTTGACCTTGAACAGCGTAATAGAGATTAGCCATACCTTCTAAAATTTGCTTGTTCGCATCAATTTCATCTAAAACAGTCAAGCAAGAGTCTTTTAAATTCCTAAAATACAACTTATTGCTTTGTTCAATTAAATTGCTGTCTGCTGACTGAAGTTGATAGGTAATATCGCGCATAGGCTGAGCAATTTTTCGTAATTCAATTAATTTTCTTTTTTCAACTTCAATTTCCTTCAGAATATTTTGCCCGTTTCTAGTTAGAATAATTGAGTCTAATTCAGCGATTTTATCTGCAATATTCTCAATTACTTCAAAATAATTATCAATGATTGCTTCAAGTAATCGAAACAATAAAAAATCCGCGCGTTTTGTTCTGATTTTACCTCGAGCATTTTCAATTCTATCGCGCACATCAGTGAAATGATCAGAAGATTGTTCCTGAAACGATATAAGGTAGTTTTTTCCCAAGATAAAAGAAATTGTTTCTTGGTTCAACAATCGAGTAAATGATTCAGAAGGTAATGCGGATTTAATACTGAAAAACATATAGGTAGAATATTCCTCTACTTTTTGCCTCCTCGATGGGAAATAGACATTTTCTATATTTAATTTCTCAATTCCAAGGTTTCGGCACAATATTTCAATACTCTCTTTATCTTTTAAACCATGGAAATTCAACCAAGAAACAAAGTCCTCGTCTAATTCACTTTGATGAAATTGCTCTTTGAAAAAAACAGGTGTTTCTCTTTTTAATAAATAAAATTCTTTATTAAATTGGTACAACTGACAATGTTGTGGATGATTTGAATTTTCCATGATTAGAGTTTGTCAATGAGTAATTTATAGATGTCAATCATACTTTGAATATCACTTTTATAAACGGTTTCCCGATTTGTATGAACATGATTTTCGGGTGCTCCAATAAAACACCAATCAATTGGCAAATGACTCTTTTGTAATGTGCTTCCATCGCTACCGCCACTCGACTCGACCTCTAGTTGGTAGTTGATATCAGAAGATTTACAGATATCGAGGATTTTGCTTAAATAAACTCGGCGTGGAATTAACGAATCACGAAGCGAAATAGCAACCCCACCGCCATGTTTAACGCCATTTGTCACCCATGTAATATCTGCAATTAGTGCTTGTGTGGCACCGTGTAATTTATAAAGTTTATTTGCGCAATAAGCCACAGAATTTCCACCATGTTCTTCATAGGTAGAAAATACGATTGCCCCATTCTCGATCGTTTCTGCAACTTGCAAAGCAACATATACCCCTAATCGATTGTCTAAATAAGGAGATTGTATGTAGCGTTCATTCTCAATGAAATTCGGTTTAAAACTTAGAGAAGTCCCTGGTTCTATCTGCCGATCAAATACACATTTTAGTTCACTTTCACCATCAGGATACTCAAACAACATGACTTCAGTGTTAATTTCACCTTTAGAATCCGTTCCCGTAAGAACCATGGATTCAGAGAATACAGGACTTCCAACAGGAATTAAATTATTCTCATATCCAACAGTATAACCAATAGTATCTACGTGTGAATAAATAACTGTTTTAGGTTTCCCAAAAACCAAAATCAAACAATCATGTTTTTCAGGCTCAACGATTAATTGAGGTTGGCACTTCCAATTTTTCATGTTGCTTTCACAGTATGATTTTATAAATTGAGTGATTCCACTTTCATCTCCGGATAAGCCTTGTATTTCAATGAGTTCCTTGAGTAATTCCATAGTTACAACGAATAATAATTCCTATTAAAGTATCCAATTTCTTGCCAATGGTCCTTCACAAAATAGTAAATCCAACCCACTTAAATTACTTTGAAAAGGAAATCGATCTGAAAATACTTGAATGTATGATTTATAATTCAATTTTCGACCTAAAAATTCAAAAGGGGCGAACGAATCCGAAAAATCAATAGCTAGTTTACTGTGTGGGAGCTGCCAACATTGCTCAAAAAATCGAATGATTGACTGGTTTAATTCCAACAAAGTATCGTGTTTTGTGAAAATAAGTGATTTTATTTCTTGATCATAAAATTCAAAATAGGGTGCGTTTTTATAGGCGCTTTCAATTGATTTCCAATGATCTTGTTGCCAGTTTTCTGAATAAACTGGATGAATTTGATTAGTTAATGATTTAGATCCTGCCGATTTTGCAACAGGAATTGATAAGATTTGTACGCCATTACCGCCTAATATTTCACACCGATTTCTGTACGATTGTTTGAGATAGGGCTCTCCTCCAATAATACAAGAATTCTTAGAAGCAGCAAGCAATTGTAAATAGGACGTTGAAGGAAAATAACTCGTTGGAAAAAAATCCATTAGTGAATCAACTTCATAATTCGAGCCCAGCGAACTCCTAAATATGGACTTTTTGAAAACCATACTAATGAAGCACGTCCAACAACATGATCTTCTGGAACAAATCCCCAGATTCTTGAGTCAGCAGAATTATATCGATTATCTCCCATTAACCAATAATAATCCATTTCTATGGTATATGTATTCGTCTTTTTACCATCAATATAAATCCCATCTTTCTTTTCTGCCAACGTATGACCTTCATATGCTGTTATAATTCGGCGATACCAGGCAATATTTTCCTTTCTAAAATCAATAACTTTACCTCGATAGGGTATTTGAACACGATGAAAATCAGTAATTGTATTATCAATGGCAAAATCATTAGGGAAGGTTCGTAAGTTATCCAACGCTAATTTATTTTTGCTTGTTGATTTATTTGCTATTGCTAACTTGAAATTTGCTTTAGGGAAATCTTTTAAAATTCGTGTTTTCTCCGTATTGGTAATGTTAAACGAATAGAATTCTTTATTTGGATCAATATTGAATTGAATTGAATATTCCATTTTATCTGAAAAATCCATCATTTGAGGTGATTTATAATCTCCTCGTTCAGACTCTAAGCCATATTTTTGAAACATTATTTCAGCTGAAGGGAAAGTTGCTGTAGTTTTATCTACAAAGTACATCAAACATTGATTTTCTGCAACAAAGGCTTTTTTTCCATTGACATAAAGCACTGAATTTTTTATTTCAATCCAATCTTTTTTCACGGCCACACAGCGTTTGATGTAATTTTCTCGTTTATCAACTGGTCTATCGATTAAACCAAAATGTTCAATGTAATTCAAATCAGAACCTGGAATTCCACCCCTACAATAGGTGATCCCTTCTTTCATACCGTTTCGAGCCTTTTCTTTCCAGATTGAACTGTTTTTAATGAAATCTTGACCAAAAGAATCAATAAATTTATCCCTCGCTTCAAATTCATATTGATACTTATATTTTTGAGCTATTTCTGAAATGATAGCTGCATTTTCTTCTTGCCAATAATATTTTGCTTCATCATTGACAATTCCATGGTAGTCATGCCCCATTAAACCATCAGGCATTCGTGGATCATAAACGGCAGTATCTCCCGATGGATAATTAAAAACCACGACATCGTTTCGTTGTACTTCAACATAACCTGGTAATCTGAAGTAAGACCCTTTTTCTAAAGTTGTATATGACCTAATGTTCACCCACGGAACCGTATTATGAACCAAAGGGTAGGAGAGGGGTGTAACCGGAACTTTTGAACCATAGGCTATTTTGTTTACAAATAAAAAGTCACCCACAAGTAATGTTTTTTCCATGGAACCAGTCGGTATTTGAAAAGGTTCAAAAACATATGTCCTAATTATACCTGCGGCTATTAATGCAAACCAAATAGAATCTCCCCATTCCTTAACTAACGTTTTATCACCGCTTTTTTCTTTTTTGAAAAGCCCAACCAAATAGGTTAGCAAATGACCAATAACTGGCAGACTTAAAAACAAAATTAAATGATCGCTCCATGCTCGATCTGCCCGATCTTTTTCTCTTGCCCAATTTGTTTCTGGAACACATGGATCATTGTTTGAACCAATTTGATACATTAAATAATACGGAAAAACAATTCCCTGAATCGCATCAAAAAATGAAAAATATCCAAATTTTCTAAAATAGGAAATGTTCACAGTGGCTAACATGATTAAATGAACTCCTGGCACTAACATTAAAAAAGCCCACCAAGGTCTTTTACATGTTATTTCAAATGCGACATAATAGTTATATCCTGGAACTAAAGCTTCCCATGATTTTCTTCCTGCTGCTGGAAATGACATCCACCAACAAGCTAAATAAGGATGGATTAGTATAAGACTGTAAAAATAAATAAAGGCCATAATCTGTTATGAATTTAATACGTTTGACATGGTGAAAACCCCTTTTTTTCCAATAATCCATTCTGCGGCAACAACGGCTCCTAAAGCAAAACCTTTGCGGTTATGTGCTTGATGCGTCATGAGAATCGAATCAATTTCTGATTGATACATTACGGTATGGGTTCCAGGTACTTCAGGTTCCCGAATTGCAGTAATTGGTAATATGGATGATGAAACTTCGGGTTTTATTCCATTTGAAGATTTCCAATCAGTATACGTTTTGTTATAGGAAATTATTT
Organism: Lishizhenia tianjinensis; assembly: GCA_943330745.2. Taxonomy (GTDB): domain Bacteria; phylum Bacteroidota; class Bacteroidia; order Flavobacteriales_D; family Crocinitomicaceae; genus UBA952. Next base: position 46,297 of record CALQIX020000003.1, on the reverse strand, counting down.
CGTTTGCTAATTCAATAGCAGTACCACTGGGAGAATCTAATTTCTGAAGATGATGTACCTCCACAAGTTCAGCTTGATAATCAAGGTTTCCTGACATTAACTCAGCGAGCCTTTTGTTCAATTCAAAAAAGATATTTACTCCCAAACTAAAATTAGGAGCATAAATCAAACTCCCATCTAACTCTCCACAAATTGTTTTGATTGAGTCCAATTCATGAAGCCATCCGGTTGTTCCAACTATAATTGGTATTTTAGTATTGAAGCAATTTACAATGTGCTTAGTGGCTAATTCTGGAGTGGAAAATTCAATGGCAACATCACAGTTTGATAAATCAACAAAATCAATGCTGTTTGAACTATTTACAATAGCATCAATTGAATGTCCTCTTTCTTGAGCAATTTGCTCAATTGCTTTCCCCATTTTACCATATCCAATTAGAGCGATTTTCATATTTATTTGATTACTAAATTAATGAAAATTGAATTGTAAAGACACTCCAACGCCATTGAAATGAAGCATTTTTGGTTTTATTAGCAAACTTATGTCATTTGAAACATCAAAATTTACAAAATGTGCTTCCACTCCAGCATCAGCAATTTGGAATCCATATAAGGCAAAAAAAGCCAACATGGATAAATCTCTCCAATCCAAATATTGTCTATGTAAAGTTAAAAGTGCTTGATTGTCATAGGCTTCCCAGGTTGGATTTTGAAGTCCACCCGCTAATCTGCTTTTATATTCTGTTTTGATACTCGATTGAGTAAGTTGGTTTTGTATAAGGAAATAAGTTGCTGCACCCAAACTTCCATATATAATAGGAACTTTCCAATAGGCCTTTTTTTTACCCTTTGGCATCGCTAAATGATTATAGATTTGTCCTGCTCCAGGAAGGCAAGCAGACAATATCACAGCTTTTTTTACAGAATGTTTTTGAGCGGTATCCAGGTCGTTTTTTTCCATTACTATTTCTTGAGCCGTACTACAAAAGCCCAACATAAGAAAAATCCAACAGCCAAAAACAAGGCGCATTAGCTTTTCAAAGTTTGAATAATACGATTTAATTCTGCCTCTGAATTAAAATTCAGGGATATTTTTCCTGAACCATTTTGAGACTTTACAATGCTCACTTTGGTAGATAAACGATCCGATAAAAAGTCTTTAAATACAAGTTGATTTTTGGTCAGTCCAATTTTTTCAACAGGTTGAAAAACGGGTGACTTTGAAGAGGTTTTTGTTAATGACTCAATTTCACGTACTGAAAGATTTTCGTCCAGAATTTGTTGATATTTTTCTACCATCTCCTCCTCACTTTCGCAGCTCAAAAGCGCTCTAGCATGCCCCATTGAAATTTTGTTATCGCGAACCCCTGCTTGAATGGTTGCTGGAAGTTTCAATAATCTTAAGAAATTCGCAATACCAGACCTTGATTTCGATAGTTTTTGACTAAGTTGTTCTTGAGTGAGGTTACATTCTTGAATCAATCGATCATAAGAAAGTGCAATTTCAATCGCATTTAAATTTTCACGTTGTATATTTTCAACCAATGCCATTTCTAACATAGCTTGATCATTTGCAACACGTACATAGGCTGGGACTTCAGTCACTCCAGCTAGTTGGCAAGCTCTAAATCTGCGTTCTCCTGAAATTAATTGGTATTTATCGCGTCCCATTTTTCTTACCGTCAATGGTTGAATAATGCCATGTGTTTTGATTGATTCAGCCAATTCCATCAGTGATTCCTTCTCAAAATTCGTTCTTGGATTGAAAGGATTTGCTTCAATTTCAGAAACAGAAAGCATAGAAATGGAACCAACTAATCCCGAATGACTCGCTTTTGTAGTAATATCAGTGTTGGAGTTTTCAAGCAGGGCACTAAGTCCCTTTCCAAGTGCCGGACGTTTTTTAGCGTTAGAGCTCATGGTCAAATTCTATTTTTTTATCGTCGTTACCAATTCGGGTTAAGTTATTTTTTTGAAGAATTTCGCGTGCAAAATTAAGGTAGTTTGTCGTTCCTTTGCTTGCCGCATCATGCATGATAATCGTAGTTCCATAACTTGATGCCTCACTTAACGTAGTATTACGATGAATTATTGTGTCAAAAACCAATTCTTGAAAATGAGTCTTTACTTCATCCACTACTTGGTTTGCCAAACGCAATCTTGTGTCATACATTGTCAATAATATCCCTTCAATTTCTAAATCTTGATTCAATCGTCCTTGAATAATTTTAATGGTATTCAATAACTTACTCAATCCCTCCAAGGCAAAAAATTCGCATTGCACTGGAATCATTACAGAATCAGCAGCAGTAATAGCATTAACAGTAATCAAACCCAAAGAAGGGGAACAATCGATTAAAATAAAGTCAAAATCATCTTTTATTTTTTCAATTGCCAATCGAAGCATTTTTTCACGATTAGGCAGGTTAATCATTTCCAATTCAGCTCCCACCAAATCAATGTTTGAAGGTAGGATGAATAAATTGGGGCTTGATGTTTCTATGATTAACTCTTTTGGATCTTGATCATTCACCAAACAGTCATAAATGTTTCTCGTAGTATTTGGGTCTAAACCCAGACCAGAGGTTGCATTTGCTTGCGGATCAGCATCGATTATTAGTGTTTTATATTCTAATACACCTAAACAACCCGCTAAATTTATTGTAGTAGTTGTTTTTCCTACTCCCCCTTTTTGATTGGCAATTGCAATTACTTTTCCCATGATTTAATTTGATTATAAAATTAATGTTCTTTTGCATGAATTCCGCATCCTAGGTCCTAATTTTATTAACGAAAAACAAACAATTTTAAAATTCTAAAAAATAATCAAATAGTCTTTTTTTCTATTCTAAACTGAATGATTAACTTTAAGGATAATACAATGATATTTAGAATGAAACGGTGTGCGTTTGTGTTTTTTTTTAGTTTTTTAGTTAACTCAACTTTTGCCCAACATCCAATTGGAGATAAGTTAGAACAATTGTATTTTCAAGGTCATTACGATATTGTTTATCGAAAATCAAAAAAACTTAGAGAAAATGAGGAAACAAAATTACTTTTAGCACCTACCTATTATTTCGCTATGGCAACATTGCAGAAAAGCGCCACCATCTTTTGGTTGAAAAGAAATTTGGATAAACCAAGGCAAGCGATTGAATTGTTGAATGAAATGAAAAAAACGGTTGCAGGAAAGCAATTTTTAGAAAGCCATTTGTACGAATTATACGGATTAAAACAAGATTTGTCCAATTGGTTAACTGAATTGAATGAATCCAAATTAAAGAAAAATGTTTCGGGGTATTCCATTTTAATTGATTCATTCTTTGCAGGAATTGAACTTGATAACTACGTAGAGGGATCATATTCAAATGTGGAAGATTACACTTCTTTCAAAGGGGTGTCAAAAACTAGGATTGATTTGGCCAAATTTGCTAAAAAACAGTTGGGCGTTAAATATGTATGGGGAGGAGAGGACCCAACAGGATTCGATTGTAGCGGTTTCACACAATTTGTCATGAAACAGGAAGGACTGATATTACCGAGAACCGCCGGTGATCAATATTCGAAATCAACCAAAGTAGATGCTTTGCTTGTTCAATGTGGTGATTTGGTATTTTTTAAAAATGATGGTCGAATCTCACATGTTGGAATGGTTATTTCCAATAAAGGGGAGCCAGTTAAAATGATCCATGCTAGTTCGAGTTTAGGAATTAGTATAATTGAAATCAATCAATCTACGTATTGGAAACAAAGGCTATTTGCCTACGGAACTTTTTTGAATAACCGTTGAAAAGCTATTATAAAATAGAGGCTTATCAAACTAATCAATAGGATGTAAGCACTTTTGAAATAAGCGGTATCGAACTGGTTGTAATGAATTAGCAGTCCAATATAAAAAAAGATGCAACACGTTGTTAAACAAAGAAATATGAAATAATAGGCATTGATTTGACGCTTGAATTTTACTAGCCAATAGCCAAATAATAAACCCATAAAGAAAAGTAATTCATATTTCCATAGTACGATTAGCCAATGATTATTTAAATTAATAAAGGTCCCAAAACTGATAATTAAAGATAGCCATGAAAGTTTCTTCCTGGTGCCAGTTTCAAATCCCAATAGGTGGATATTTACTAGTTGAATCAACCAAGAAAATGAAAAAGACAAAGCTACAAAGGAATATGTTGTTATTTCCTGAGTCATAAAAAAACAAGAAATTAGGGCAAGAATAATTGATATTGTTAAAAGAAAAAAAGGTGATTTTTGAAAGAAATTACGCATTTTCTCTTCGTGATTTTTCAGCGGCACAAACTAAGTTCCATAGTGCGCGTGCTCCAACATTTGCATCCCAATCTCCAGAATCACCAGGTGAAACTTCATTCAAGTCAAAACCAATGATTTTTCTCCCTGATTCAACAAGTTTGAAAAGCAAAAAAGTAATTTCATCCAATTGAAATCCCCCTGCAACCGGCGTACCTGTATTCGGACATAACGAGGGAATTAATCCATCAATATCAAAACTAATATAAACTTGTTGAGGAAGTTCAGAAATGATTTCATCAACTTGGTTAGACCAATTTATTCCATTAAATGCTCTTTCTTTTATATCCCAATCGAAAAATGTTTTGATTCTGCCATTACTAGATTCAATTAGATCAATTTCAGACTGAGCAATATCTCGAATCCCAATTTGAACTAATTTAGAAAGGTTATTGCAATTTTTGGTGACATTAAACATGATACTGGCATGTGATTGATCAAAATTTTCGTACCCATCTCTTAGGTCTGCATGTGCATCAATTTGAAGAATTCCAAAATCAGCATAACTTTCATCAATTGCCTCAATAAGTCCTAATGGGGTCGAATGTTCCCCGCCTAGAACTGCAACAATTTTATTTTGTTTAATTAATTCAGTGGCTCTTTCCTTGAGGTGAATTCTCATCGCATGTTGTGCAGCATTTATTTGTTGTAAAAACAATTCGAACCCTTTAACATCAGTGGCACCTGATTCCAGATGTTGGATATAATCAATCGATTGCAAACAAAATTCTTCGTTGATCTTCTCCCATTCGCTGGAAATTGGAGTTAAAAACACACGTGTCCGAAAAGCTTCATCCAATTTTGGGTGATAAAAATCCAATTGTGTTGAGGCATCTAAAATGGCCTGAGGACCTTTGCTAGTTCCTTTGCCATAGGAAGCTGTGGCGTCCCAAGGAACTGGAATAACAAGTATGTCGGCTTCATTCTCTGTTACAGGAAATCCAAATAAATTTCCATTTGAAATACCAACTCCATTTGGATCAAAATCAGTCATATTATTGCTTACCGTAATCGATTAATATTTCAGCTCGTCTATTTAAGAATTTTCCAGTTTCAGTGGTGTTCAGGAATTTAGGTATTCCATCTCCATAGAAATTGATTTGAATTTTATCTGGACTTACTCCTTTTGAAATCAGATAATTTTTAACTGTATTTGCTCGTTTCTTTGAAATTTCAAAATTTCGATTTCTGTCTCCTACATTGTCCGCATGACCGGCAATAATTATTTTAGCATCTGGATTTGCCTTAAGTAAGGAACTGATTTCTATTATTGTTGATTCCTCTTGAGATAGAATTTCACTTTGCCATTTTCCAAAATGAATATCGGCTAAACTAGAATATCCTTCTGGCGCAACAAAATTATAATCTTTATTGAAATATGGTTTTACCGAATCAACAACAGGAATAGGGTTCAATGAATCTTTTTTATCTTTGTCTTTAGGTAAATTGTCTTTAACTATAGAGTCATTTCCTTTGTTTTTATCAGGACAACCATTAAATTTTTGAATACCTGGTTCATTTGGACATTCATCATAAAAGTCTTTAATTCCATCTCCGTCTGTATCAATATTCTTAAGGTTTCTGCCTTTTATATCAACAAGGGCTCCTGGTTCTGTATCCAATTCAAAATCCAAATAATTGATTACACCATCTTTATCATCATCACCTAATTTTTTCGATAAAGAGTCGTTTTGTGATTTTAATTTCGCATTTTCATCCTCCAGATAACGCATATCCGGATAACAAGGCGAAAATGCCCAATCATAATGTTTTTTGTTTTTTCCTAGGTAGTAATTAACACCAACTGTTGCATTTGCAATAAAACCATCAAAGCCTCTTTGAAAAACAGAGTTCTTCATGTCGAATGTGAATTGCTGATAGATATGCCAAATGAAAGATGCATCAACATTAATAGCTATACGGTCATTGATTTTATATTGGGGCGTGAAACCAAAAAGAAAATTCACCATACGATCGGTTTTTTGTTCTTCTTTATTCGTTAAGATGGATAATCCGCCACCAACATGAAAAAGCAAACTTATTCTTTCTGAAAAATTTTCAAATGTAAAAATCCTTCCTAAATCAAATACACCTTGAATTGAGGTGCGATAATAATTCGATTTAAATGGCAGGCTATTTCCATTTTGACCAACAACGTCATTTTTAACGCGATCATATCCAGCATCTAATTTTAATCCGAATTTATTATTAAACATATAACGTCCACCCGCTGAAGTATGTAAAAAAGAAACTGTATTGGACCAATAACCTGGTGAATAAGGTTTTACAGGGTTTGTTCCACCTATACAAACATCTATGGACCAACTATTGTCTGTTTTTTGAGCAAACAATCCATTCGGTAAAAATGGAAGTCCAAGGAATAATATAAAAATTAGTTTCATGAAGAAATTCTTTGGTAGTAAATTTACAATTTTTTTTTATACCTGAATAAGAAGAATATCGGATTCAAAAGGATCTATAGCGGATATAATGAGATTGATTTTTTCCAAACTCCCATTTGAGCAAAAATGAAAAAAATGAAAGACGCGTTCTTGTGTAGATCCATTTGGAAAAAATTTCTCTTTAACTTGTTCAATTTGATTTAATGCTACATCATGTTTAACATTTAACTGTTTATCAAGCTTATGTATTATTTGATCGAGCGATTTTTGGATTGATTTCCATTCCGCTTCTAACATTTTCTGGTTCGAAGGAGCGTGTTTGTCAAATAAAAAACGGGCTTTATTATGGGCTAAATCAATCAATTCTTTTGTTTCAGTCCAATCGATCGCTTCTTTATTTGTATATAAAAATTCTTTTTTGATCTCCTCTTTGGTCTTTGTCGCGAAATCTAAAAAAGGGATATTTAGTTTGACTAATTTTTCATGCAATGAATGATCCATTTGGAAAATAGAAATTCGATTTACTAGAAACGGGAAGGGCACTAAATAAATATCAAAAATACCTTTAAGTTGTATCCAATAGCTCAATTCACCGGGCCCTCCAATGTAGGCTAAATTTGGAAGAATAAGTTCTTGATAAAGTGGCCTTAAAAATACATTCGGTGAGAAACATTCAGGATGCTTATTTATTTCCAAAAGCAAGTTTTCTTTCGTGAAATGTTGGTTGTTAATAGTAAATCCATCTTCAACTTTATTAATTTTTGCCCGTTTCCCAGCTTGTAAATGAAAGAAATTGATGGGTTGAATTTGAGCTTGTGGTTTAATTCCAATCTGCTGGAGCTCTACATTAGTAGTAGAAACAGCTTGATAGCTTATTGATTGTGTGATTTCTTTTTCAAAAATTGGAATTAATATTTTTTTAAGTTCAATTCGATTTGGTTCAAGAATTAGTAAGCCATATTGTTGAAAAATTGAATTAAGAAAATGAAACATTCCTTCCGATAGAGTACTACCTGAAAAAGATAATAGGTTTTGTTCTATTTCATTAAATTGAGAGTTGGAAAACAATTGAAGGAATTCCTTTTTACAAGCTTCAAATTCGGCATTTAAATGAAATGCACCAACGGGTCCTGTTTCATTTGTTTCCCATCTGAGTTTCTTACTGTAAATAGTTGTCTCTGCTATTTCTTCCTTGTCGTGATCTTCTGAAGCCATCCAAAATACGGGTATAAAATTGCAAGTCGGATGATCTTCCTTTAACTTTTGACAAAGTGAAATTATGTGTATGATTTTATAAAAGAAATAAGCTGGTCCACCAAAAAGCGTTAATTGATGGCCTGTAGTTATAGTAAATGTGTTTTCTTTCTCAATCAGTTCAATATTATTCTTCACTTTTTCTGAAGTTTGAACGGTTGAATATTGATCTCTAAACACATCTTGAAGCCTTACTCTATCTGAGAGGCTAAAATGAGCTTTTTTACGTCTTATTTGCTCAGTAATATTTTCCTGTTTAAAAGGAAGACCTATAAAATCGATTAATTTTTGTTGTTCCTCCGCAAGTTTGATTTGTAAGTCATTATAATACGGAAAGATGTTTCTTGGAAAAGTTTCTGTTTTCATAGTTGTTGGCAAAAAAAAAAGACTACCCGAAGATAGTCTTTTCAATCAATAACTTGATTTAATTATTTAATCAAAGAAGTAAAAGTTGAATTTGTTGCAAAACGCAAAAACTCTCTATCCTTTGTTGCTTTTTCTTTTAAACCTGAGTTTTTAGATAATGCATTTTTCAAATTTGAAAGGGCTGCATCATCATTATTTAAACGAGTATTAGCGATTGCTTTTAAGTAATAAGACTCAGCTGTTTCTTTGGTTGGTGAAGCATCAATTGTTTTGATTGCATCTTCTGATTTACCGTTTAACAACTGTGCTAAAGCTAGGTTGTAAGATTGGTAACCTTTCAATTGAGCAACTGCATCAGCATATTTTCCGCGTTTGATTGAATAATAACCAGAGTTATGTTTTGCTTCGGTTAAACTATTTTTTTCAAATAATTTTTTTGCTAATTCATGCTCTCCTTTTTTGGCAGCAACTGCACCCAAATTATTTTTTAGTTCTGCGCTATTATCAATTTTACTAGATTTTTCAAAATTCGTTCTTGCTTCATCATATTTAGCTTGTTCAAATAAAACAACCCCTAAATTATTCAACACCAATTTATCATCTGGATTTGAATTTAAAGCTGTTGAATAAATTGCTTGTTTTGCTTTTAAATCATTTGTTAAACTTGCAGCCTGAATTAATTCATCTAATTTCAAAGAAGATGGATTAGAAGCACTTATTGATTTTAATTCTTCGTCTGAATAACCAATAACAGAATAAGTTATAACTACTTCAGCTCTTCTTAATTTAGGGAAGATATCTTTTTCAATTTCATTGTAAACTTTGGAAATGTCTTTGATTTTTTTCTCACGTGAATCTAAATCTGATGTTTCTTTGATGATACGCACAATCATGCTTTGTTCGTCTGAGGCTAATTTACTTTCTTTTAATTTAGCTTGGAAACCATCAAAATCCTCTCCTAATCCTTTGGTTTTTTCCAGTAACTTAAGGTCTAATTTTGGATATTTAGCATCCTTTAAAATTGTTTCAATTGCTTTGGAAGCAGTTGAAACACGACTATCAGAAAGCGTTACATTTTTACCTTCAACTCCATCCGGACAAGCATATCCATTGATTGAAATTTCTTTTATAGCTATTTTGGAATTAGTTGCGTTTGTTTTTAACCATTCTTTGAAAGCAACTACATCAGCATCTTTCATTTCATTCGCGCGTAATTCGGAACGACCTCTATCAAAGTTTATAGTAAATGATGTTGAGAAATTTTTCGTTTGAACATAATCTTGAGTTAATGAAACAACTCTAAAATCTGGTTGAACTAACAATGGAGTTACAATCGTAGCATCAGCTAATTTTTTAGATTCAATAGTCTCTTTCTTTTTTTCTTTCGTTCCAACAGCTCCTTTATAAGCTTTCAAAGTCATAACTAATTCACTGTTTTCAAAACTTGGGTTGTATGCATATGTTTTATCATAAGATACTTTTCCACCAGCCTTGTAGGAAATTGTTTTTTCTCCGATTTGAATTTTCTCACCAGCAACTTTAATCGATTCCAATGTTTGATTACCAAGTGTTGGAGTAATTTCGGCTACAACTTTCTTTTTTATTCCCTTTTCAGGTACTTTAACGTCAATTCTAACTCGAACTGAATCACCGTGCATTTCCAAAGGATCTGGAGTTACTTTGTAATCTAGTTCCTTAAGAACATCACAACTGCTTAATACAGATGCAGTTAATACTAGTGATGTGATTTTAAAAGTTGTATTTCTCATATTCTTACTATTATCGTAATATTATATTTCGGTCAAAATTAGCAACTATTTGATTGTAAACCAAACTGCCTTTATACTTTTTTAATTTATTAACTGTTTTACCGTTAAATATTTTGAAGGATCAATAAAATTGGGTGCGATTTGAAGGAGTGGTATCAAAACAAAACCTCTCGTGTGATATTCTTTGTGTGGTATAGATAATTCGGTAGTTTCTATCACTTGAGAATCGTAAAAAATAATATCTAAATCAATTGTTCTTGATTCATTTTTTCCTTTCGTTTTCTCAGGTCTTCCTAAATGAATTTCAATTTTTTGCAGTTTTTTTAAAACCTCCCATGCAGTTAATTTAGTTTCAATTTCTATGCATGAATTCAGGAAGTTTTCCACAGACTCCATTTCGAAGGGAGTTGTTTCTATACAATCGGCTATGTTGATTATTGGACCAACTTCAGATTCAATTTTATGAATTGCTGAATTAATAGTATTCAATCGATTTCCAAGGTTGCTACCTAAAGCAATAATTACAGTTTTCACTGTCTTTTCCATTCAAATGTTTCAATTAAATGAACCAAGTCTTTTCGGATGTAATGCAAAGTGGGCTGCAAGGAATCATAGTTCGGTGTTCTTCGAATCAATAATTCAGTACGAACGAAGTGATTTGTTGAATCGGTTAAATAGAATTGAAAGTTGGTTGCTGAATTCCCAATATACTCATAAAGTGTCCCGAATACTCGTTTTTTGTTCATTATAAATGATGTGTCAACCATTTGTTTCGCTCGGATTTTATGATAATCTATTTTCGCAAAAGTTTGATTAATCAACTTAGAAAGTGTATTCACTGTATCAATTTTAAAATATTGAAAATGTAAATCTCCATCTATGTTTTTACCCAAATAAAGGATGAGTGAATCTTGTTTTGTGAAATTGAAACGTATGTCCCATAGATTAGACATTTCAAAAGTGTAGTTTGTACTATCCTTAAATTTCTTATAGGAATGCTCTGGTAAATCTACCATTAAGTGCGTTGGTGGCTTTGGAATTAGTACATCATTGTCACAACTACTAAAAGTTAATAAAATGAGTAGTGAATAGAAACCTACCTTAAATCGATTATATATCATTTTCTATAGTTTGAGAAAGAATACACTTGATCATTTTAATACGCCTTTTATCAGAAGATTCAACAACCAACTTAATGTCATCGCAAATGATAAATTCATTATTTTTCAAAATTCTACCTGCTTGTTCAATTAAAAATCCGCCAAGTGTGTCAGATTCACCTTTCAACTGTTCAAATTCTTTAGAATCAATATTTGTTACTTTATAAAAATCTACCAAAGCAGTTCTCCCTTCAAATATGTACGTGTGATTATCTACTTTCGTGTAGACTAACTCCGTTTCATCAAATTCATCCGTAATATCACCAACAATCTCTTCTAATATATCTTCCAATGTAACAATTCCGGATGCACCACCATATTCATCCACTACGATGGCTAAATGCATTTTCATTTGTTGAAATTCTTTCAATAAATCATCAATTTTTTTATTTTCTGGAATGAAAAACGGCTTGCGCAACATTTTTTTCCAATCAAATTCATCGGTTTGATTTAAATAAGGTAATAGGTCTTTTATATAAAGAATTCCAATAACATTATCAAGTGATTCACTGTAGACTGGTATTCTTGAATACCCAGAATCTAATATGAAAGCAAATAATTGTTGTACCGTTGCATCTTCTTCAATAGCTGATATCTCCATTCTCGATTTCATGATTTGACAGGCCTCCGTGTTGCCAAATCGAACTATTCCCTCCAATAATTTATGTTCTTCAATTGATCCATTTTCTTCCTTGGTTAGAGCGAGTGCTTGTTCTAAATCATCCGAGGTTATTTTAATTGATGCATTCTTATTGAGTTTGTTTACCAAAGACCCTCCATTAACTAAAACAATACGTATCCAAGAAATTGGAGGCAGTTTACTTAAAAAATAAAGAGGTTTGGAAGTGAGTTTTGCAACGAGTAAAGGGTTTTTGTTTGCATAAATTTTTGGAACGACCTCACCCGTTATCAATATGATAAATGTTATGCCAATTACATCCAACAGAAATCGGAGTAGATGATTTTCTTCGGCAGTTGGTGGAAAAAACTCATTTAGAATGAATGAACTCAATATAACTACACCGACATTTACCATGTTATTGGTAATCAATATTGTAGCTAATAAGTCCCTGGGTTTATCTAATAATTTTTGAATGAGTTTTGCACTTGAACTTTCATCTTCTTTCAAATCGTCCAGTTCTTTTGGTCCCAATGTGAAAAATGCAGATTCAGAACCAGACATCATTGCCGAAATCAATAATAGGATTACAATTACAGAAAAATAAATTCCCACTGAATTGGAAATGCCTAAAAGAATCAAATGATCAGACTGGTCAATAATATTATAACTGGGAGGCTCTGTGATAGACATAGTTTAAAAAGGTAAAATATCTTCGGGTGAACTTTCTAAATTTCCGAGCGGTTCAGGTGGGGTAGGAGTTCCTGTTGACGGATATGGTTCTTGTGTTACATTGCCACTTTGAAAATCGTTTTTGGCAGATAAAATGGTCATTTCTTCCGCAATTATTTCGGTTGAATAGCGCACATTTCCTTCCTTGTCTTGCCAATTTTTCTTTTTGAGTTTTCCTTCTATATAAATTTTCATTCCTTTTTTAAGGTATTTTTCGGCAACATCTGCCAAACCTCTCCACATAACGATGTCATGCCAATCCGTAATTTCTTTTCGTTCACCTGAATTTTTATCCAAATAATTCTCTGACGTAGCTAATGTAAAGCTAGCAACGGTCACACCGCTTTCGAGTCTGCGAATCTCTGGGTCCTTACCTAGATTTCCAATTAGAATTACCTTATTTACACTTCCTGCCATAATCTTAAACAAATGTAATAAATTTAACAGTTCAATGTTTTTTTGATTGAATGATTTTGTGATTATTATTAAAATCGATTGAAAATATTGCAATTCAAGTAAATTGTAGTATCTTTGCACCCTTAAAAATTAATTTATGAATCGAGGTTTCGCACCTCACAACGTAAAACTCTATGGCAACAAGAATTCGTTTACAAAGACACGGTAAGAAAAACAAAGCGTTTTTTCATTTAGTAGCAGCTGATAGTCGTGCAAAAAGAGATGGTAAGTTTATTGAAAAATTAGGAACTTACAATCCAAATACAAATCCTGCAACAATTGATATCAATTTTGAAAAAACATTAAGTTGGGTTCAAGATGGTGCCGAGATGTCTGATACAGCTCGTGCTATTTTATCGTACAAAGGTGTATTGTACAAAAATCACTTATTGAACGGAGTAAAAAAAGGTGCATTGAATGCAGATCAAGTTGAAGAAAAATTTAATGCTTGGTTAGCTGAAAAAGATTCCAAAATCACAGGAAAAAAAGAAGACTTAACGAAAAAAGCGGATCAAGAGAAAGCTAATCGTTTTAAAGCTGAATCTGAGGCAAATGCTGTTAAAGCAAAAGAATTAGAAGCAAAAAATGTTGTAGTTGAAGAGGCTCCAGCAGTTGAAGAAGCTCAAGCAGTTGAAGAAACTCCAGTAGTTGAAGAAGCTCAAGCAGTTGAAGAAACTCCAGTAGTTGAAGAAGCTCCAGCAGTTGAAGAAGCTCCAGCAGTTGAAGAAGCTCCAGCAGTTGAAGAAGCTCCAGTAGTTGAAGAAGCTCCAGCAGTTGAAGAAGCTCCAGCAGTTGAAGAAGCTCCAGCAGTTGAAGAAACTCCAGCAGTTGAAGAGGCTCCAGCGGTTGAAGAAGCTCCTGAGAAGCCTGCAACTGAGGAATAATTAATTGAATTATGTTTATTGAAGATTGTTTCAATCTTGGTTATATTGCGAAACTTCACGGATTTAAAGGTGAAGTTTCGTTGTTTTTGGACGTTACTGATCTTACTAATTATCAAGATTTAAAGTTGATTTATCTTGAACTAAACGATCAACTAATTCCCTTTCCCATAGAACAGATTAAATTTATGCCCAAAGGCCTTGCAACGATTAGGCTGAAAGGAATTGATACTGAAGCTAAGGCCAAAGAATTAGTAAAGAAAAGAGCATATCTTCCTCTTGAAATGTTGCCCGAATTGGGTGAAACAGAATTTTATGACCATGAAATCTTACAGTTTGTGGTAATGGATGAAAAAGAGGGGAGGCTTGGTGTGGTTGAACAAGTTATTGACCTTCCATCGAATCCGCTTTTACAAATTTTGGACGGAGAAAAGGAGATTTTAGTTCCATTGATTCCTGGATTAGTTTCTCGTGTAAATCGAAAGGATAAAATTTTGGTGATTAATTCACCTGAAGGATTAATTGAATTATATCGATAAAGTTGTCAACGGTTTTCACTTTCAAAAAGTTTAAAGTTGAGCAGCAAGGTGCTTCCTTTAAAATTGGAACGGATGCATTGGTTTTAGGATCCTTCATTTGTTCAAGTAATGCAAAAACTGCATTAGATATTGGTGCTGGCACAGGAGTGATTAGCTTAATGGTTGCTCAAACTCATCCAACTATTTTTATTGATGCTATTGAGGTGGATCAGCAAAATTGTGCCTTAGCGCATCATAATTTCACAGAGAGTAATTTTTCCGACCGATTGAGTATTGTTGAAAGTGATTTTCTGAATTATTCTTTCGATAAAAAATTTGATTTAATTTTTTCCAATCCTCCTTATTTTATTGATTCCCTTGAAAATAATGATCGACGTCAAGCTAATTCGAGGCATTTAAGTCGGAATGATTTGAAAAAATTTGTAGAGAAAATAGTTGAATGCATTTCCAATAAAGGATTAGTTTATCTCATTTTTCCGGCAATTAATTTTCAGATGTGGCTTGATAATTTTCTAGAAAATCAGTTGTTTTTAGTGGAAAGAATTGATGTTTTAGGCAAACCGAATCAAATTATACGAACTATTGCTGTTTTTTCAACTGAAAATTCTTTAACGAAGCGACATAAATTAACAATTCGTAATCTTGATGGAACTTACACTGACGAGTATATTCAACTTACAAAAGATTTTCATTCGGTAAATTTATCTCCCAAGGAGTAAATCCACTAATTCGTTTTGAATCGCATTTCCAGCGTCTTGATTATACCATTTTTGAAGCTCCTCTTTTATTTGTTCAAAACCAGATTGTTTATTTTTCAATTCATCGACCAATTGTTGCGCTCCTTTTGGTCGTGATCCCCAATGAAAAAGTTCCTCATCTTTCGTTCGTACAACAAGAATAGGGATTGATTTTGAACCATTGGTAAGGTATTTTTCAATTTCAGAATCACCATCTCTTAATTGAATAGTAACATCAATTAAAGAATTGTAACTTGCTGATTTTATGATGAATGGAATTATTTGAGCGGCGTCTCCACACCAAGGTTCTGTAATTATCACCCAATCTTGAGGTTCAGAAATTGATAAGATAGCATCAATACATTCTGTTTGTATGATTCCTTTTTTTAACCATCGATTTTGCCTTACTTCATTCATTTTTACGTACCCGACGTATTCTTCAGAATCATAAGGTGAAATTGTTTGTTCTTGAGTTGTGATAGTTTTGAAATATTCTTGGTAGGATTGAAATGTCATAGAATTTTTTTTGAAACATTTTTTTTAGTCTGACAAATGTAATTTATTTTCTTTTATTCGAAATATCATGACAGATTTTTAAAAAATCAGTTTAATTTTGGACAATGATTTCTTTCGATAACACAGAAATTGCTTTTAAAAGCAAATCAAACGCTCAATTAAATAAGGCCTATTGGCTGTTTAAAATTATTTCATTTCCCTTAATTGTCAAAGTAGGTAAACTTTTGATGCCTTTATCCTTAAAAATGCGTCTGCCCATAAAAGGGTTAATAAAATCAACAATTTTCAGTCAGTTTTGCGGTGGTGAATCAATCAACGATTGTAAAAACGCGATAGAAAAACTGGGTAAATATCAGGTAGGGACAATTTTGGATTATTCAGTGGAAGGACAACATAGTTTTGAGCAAGTAGAACATACCGTGCAAGAAATTATTCATACAATAGAACGCGGTGCCGAAGATCCATTTATTCCTTTCGCTGTATTTAAAATTACGGGCATCGCTGATTTTTCATTACTTGAAAAAGTTTCATTAGGAAATCATCTTACAGATAGTGAAAAATTAGAATATATGCAGGTTGCTGCTCGAATTAAGCGTATTTGTAAGAGAGCCTACGATTGTAATTTACCTGTTTTTATTGATGCAGAAGAATCTTGGATTCAAAATGCAATCGATTATTTGGCTTTTGAAATGATGAAAGAGTTTAATCATGACCGCGCTATTATTTACAACACTCTTCAAATGTATCGATGGGATCGATTGGCGTATTTAAAAAATTGTTTGGAAATTGCAGAACATAACAAGTTCGTATACGGTGTGAAACTCGTGCGAGGTGCTTACATGGAAAAAGAAAGGTTACGCGCACTAAAAGAAGGCTATCCGTCTCCTATCCAGGCCGATAAATTAGCGACGGACAAAGACTTTAACTTAGCGCTGGACTTTATACTTGAAAATAATGAAAGATTTGCTTTGTGTGCAGGAACTCACAATGAGGAAAGTTCAATACGATTGACCGAGTTGATGAATAAATTTCAAATCGAACCGTCAAACAATCGATTTTATTTTGCTCAATTATTAGGTATGAGCGATCATATTTCATTTAATTTGTCGCATGCGCATTATAATGTTGCTAAATATGTCCCATATGGACCTGTAAAAGAGGTGATGCCTTATTTGTTGCGCAGAGCGGATGAAAACACATCTGTTGCGGGCCAAACTGGTAGAGAACTTTCGCTTATTCAACGAGAAAAAAAACGGCGAAAACTGGTTTAAAAATTGAGATATTTTTTAGTTCAAATTCGGCTCCAAAATTTGATTCAGAAAATCTCAATTTAATTTGTATATTTTCATTGTTTCGTCAATGTTTTAGGTTATATTCGCACTACAAACTATCAACAATGTCACTTTCTGATACCTCATTTTCAATTCAACCGGTTCAACAGTCTCGTGTAGGAGATGTAGATTGGGATAATCTTGCTTTTGGTAAAATTTTTTCTGATCACATGTTCCTCATGGAATATAGTGATGGACAATGGCAAGCGGGTGAAATTTTACCTTTTCAGCCAATTCCGATGCATCCTGCCATGTCTGCTATTCACTATGGTCAATCTATTTTTGAAGGTTTGAAAGCATATCGTAATGATGACAATGACACGGTTATTTTTCGACCAGACATGAATGCAAAAAGGTTTATCGAATCTGCCGAAAGGATGTGTATGCCTCCAATTCCGGAAGATTTATTTATTGAATCTGTGCGTAAATTAGTGGAGGTTGATAAAGAGTGGGTAAGTACTAAACCAGGTTATTCTTTGTATATCCGACCATTTATTTTTGCTACTGATGAGTTGGTAGGGATTAAACCTGCTGAGACCTATAAATTTATGATAATAACTTCACCTGTCGGGATGTATTATTCTGAACCTGTGCGAGTTAAAATTGAGGAGTATTATACACGTGCTGCGAAAGGTGGAGTGGGTAGGGCAAAGGCTGCTGGGAATTATGGAGCTTCTTTATATCCTGCCAAACAGTGCCAACTAGAAGGTTTTCATCAATTGATTTGGACAGATGCTGTTGAGCATAAATACATTGAAGAGTCTGGAACAATGAACATTGTTTTTCAAATAGATGGAAAGTTAATAACGCCATCGGAAGATTCGGATACCATTTTGAGAGGGATTACAAAACGATCTGTGCTCGAATTGGCAAAAAGTTGGGGTGTTGAAGTAGAGGAAAGAAAAGTTTCCGTAGAGGAAATTATTCATGCAGCAAGAAATGGTACTTTAGAGGATGCTTTTGGTGCCGGAACCGCTGCGACTATCGCACAAATTGCTATTATTGGCTTCCGTGATGAGCGTCTTGAACTGCCTCCTTTTGAAACTAGAACATTATCCAACAAGATTAAAGACCACATGGAGGACATCAAACTGGGTAGAATACCAGATGTAAATGGTTGGTGTTTTAGGGTTTAGTTGTGGAAATTAAATTATTTTGCATCTTTCTTCTATGATGCATAGACTTCTTCTCATTCTATTTTTCTTTATTCGAGCTAACTTGAATTCTCAAGTCCTTGAATATCATTTTATTGATAAGAAATCAGGCGAAGATATTCAGAATGTAAAAGTGTTTTTTCAGATTTGGAGTACAGCAAATAATATTAAAAAAGATACCTCTTTTGCGCTAATTTCAAACCAAAAGGGGAAAGTAATTTTCCCGAAAAACACCTTTTTATTGAATTCATTGATCAGTTTGAAAGCGAGTCATCCTCTCTACCAAGATGTAATTCAGAGTAAAAGAATTGGAATATTTAAAACTGATACACTTTCAATTGAAATTGAGATGAAGTCGGACGATCAGCAGCAGATCAAAGAAGTAATTATTAAAGCACCTGGTATTCCTGATACAGTTTTTCAATCGGAAAAATTAAGTGTTGCAGATTTTGAGATTCAAAAAGATGGGCGTATTATTTTATTAACCTATCCCAAACAGTTGAAAAAAGGAGGGGATATTTTGTTGTTTGATGGACAAGATGTATTGGCAACTTTCCCCGTGGAGGATAAGCCTCAAAAATTGATTCGTGATTTCAGAGGCAATACGCACGTGTTGTGTGAGAATAGTATTTTCACCCTACAAAGTCAAAAAAATAATTTATTCTTAGCAAGTATTGAGAAGGATTATTTCATTAAATATATTGTTCCAATTGTTGATACCAATCGCACAAAAATGTACCTCAATAACTTCAATGAAGTATATCCAGCCTTTGATTATTTTACATTTGATAAATTTGATTCTTCCTACAGAAAATTGATGCATATCGAAGATGAGTGGATGATGGAACTCTATAAATCAGAATATAAATGGATGGATGTCCGAACCAAATTATGGGCAAAGAATAAGGAGTATGAAACAGGAATTGAGGCGGAAATCTGGGTAGGTGCAAATTATTTTACTCAATCACTATACTACAAGGAAGCATACGCGCCACTGTTTCATCGAAATGATTCGCTTTTTATTTTTGATTATGCACATGATCGATTAACTATTTTTTCCTCTTGGGGAAGAGCCTTGGATACGATACCAATTTATCACCATTATAACCCTGCTAAAACTGGATGGAAAAAAAACATAATTCAGGATAAAGAAACTGGTGCGTTCTATGGTGTATTTGAATTAAATGGGTTTTCTTATCTGGGTTTAATCGATGTACTGTCAGGTAAAATTACAAATAAGGTGAAACTTGCTTTTAAATACGTAGATAAAATAAGGGTTAACAACAATTTTGTATATTACGTTTATCGTCCATTTGAATCCACTCAAAAAAAATATCTTTACAAAGAGCAATTGCCCTATTTCCTCCCAAATAGTTCAGTTTTTCAACAACCGACTCCTGAAAAACAAGATTAATTCTAATTAGTTTTTAACTTTTCATGAATGAGTAAAGAAAAGTGCAGAAATCAGATTAACTTTATCTATAAATTACAGTTCATTATGTTGATTAAGACATATAAAAATATTTCTTGTTCCAATTGTCAAGCAAAATCCCATTCATTTATTGAAAAATTAAATCCAGAAGAATTAAATGATTTGGAGCACAATAGAGGATGTTCATTCTATAAAAAAAGTGATTTTTTATTTTTGGAAGGCTCTTATCCCAGAGGTGTTTATTGTCTCAATCATGGAAAAGTAAAGGTTTTTAAAAGAGGGGATGAAGGGAAAGAGCAAATTATACACATTGCAAAACCAGGTGAAATCATTGGTTTTCGAGCCATGTTGAGCGGCGATCCATATTTAGTTTCCGCAGAAACAATTGAAGAATGTGCAGTTTGTTTTATTTCCAAGGATGAATTTTTTAAAATGATGGATGCCAATTCAGAATTTAGAAATGAAATTATAAAAGAACTTTCAAAAGAATTGGGCGAACGTGCTGTTTCAATTACGGATATGGCTCAAAAATCAGTGAGAGAAAGACTTGCTTTATGCCTACTACAATTGAAAGAAATTTATGGAACCGAACCAATTAATTTATCGCGTGAAGATTTAGCCAATTTTGTTGGTACCGCAACAGAAACGTTAATCCGATTACTAAAAGAATTTAAGAATGAAGGTGTTATTGAAACCCAAACACGTAAAGTAATTATTTTGAAATCGGATAAACTACATCATCTAGCTGGTAAATAGGTATTTTGGCTTCATTTATGATTACGGGTGAATTCTAATGTTTCCTGTGAATAAATTTTGTTTCTGTTTTTTTCTCCTTTTTTCTAAAATGATGTTTGGTCAAAATCAATCACCATTAGTTTTTGGGAGCCAATTTTCTGTAATATATCAATTGGGAACGCATCAAAAATCGATAGGAATTCGAGTTAGTGCATTTTGTCAATCCTATTTTTTTCAAGTGAATGGTTCTTCTTCCTTGACATTCTTTCCAAAATCTTATGGGGAAAGGAGGAACTTTATTCAAAACAAAAATGAAATAGGGGTTGTTTGCTTTTTTGGTAATAAGAATCAATTTCTTTCAAATCAACTTACCGTTTTAACTCATCAATCTAGGCATGATTATTCTATTTCATTCGCTTCGATTTGGTACAATGATAATGCGCGGACTTCACAGCGATCAGGTGCTTTTGGGATACAAGTAAAAAAAATAAGCCTTATTCTTGAAAATGATGCCTTTGCAGGAATTGCAACTGATCGATTTCGTACCGGATTTTTTCACATGAAGTATAAAGATTCATTATTCAATATTGGATCTGGAATCTATATTTGGACAGGCGAAACTACCGGTGTTTCAGTTAAACGAATTCCAAATTCAATAGATAAAAAATACAAGGATATTTCGACATTATCGTATGGAAGAACCAGTCATGGGATTTGGTATCTTGATGGTGAATTGAGCCTTGCTAATGCACAATTATTTCAAATGAAGGTTGGAGTGGATAGTGAAGAAATTAGAAATACAGTACAAAATCGCTTGTTCCATGATTTACCTTTTTTACCTCGAAAATATCAAAGGAAAACACCTCATTATCCGCGTTTAAATAAGGATGGATTGCCTGTTTTTACGGCAAAGGAGGCAAAAAAAATAAGGCATTATTTTTCCGTTGGCTTCAATGAAAATTAATCATTTTACGTAATCTTGCTTTTGAATCAACATAAATTGGCCATTTTCTAATTTTAAATAACCATAATCGTAACAGAAAAAATAGGTTTTCCCAGATTGAGTAACGAACGTATTTGTGATGTAATGAAAATTAAAACCTTCATCGGCAAGTGTTAAACTATCAACTGTTGACTTTCCGTTTGGATTTAGTTTTGCTAAAATACGCCTGTTTTTCCTTAAGATCCCATTGATTTTTCGAACTGTTGAGTTAGCGTCTTCATTCCGTTTATTGTTATAACCATTTCTGCAATAATCGCTGCAAAATTTTTGATCCTTTCTCCCAGAAAGTTTATCACCACATTCTTGACAAATTCTATTTTCCATAAGATATTCACAAATTAAACAATTGTTTCTCAATTTACAAAACACAATGGATGTTAATGCTTAACATTAATTAACAAGCTTTTCTAAAAAATCACCTACGAACTTTCTCATTTTTGCATACCTCAAAATTTATAAAATGGAAGACCAGAAAGAGACAATTAATCCAGCTGATTCAATTCGACAGCTATCTGAAGAAATTCATTTAGAAGCAATAGGAGTTCAAAAAATAAAAGAAGAGGTTGCCCGCGTAATTGTTGGTCAAAAGCAAATGATTGATCAATTGTTAATTGCTTTATTGGCCGATGGTCATGTTCTCTTGGAAGGAGTTCCTGGACTAGCGAAAACTTTGGCAGTTAAAACCCTTTCCGACACCTTAGATTTAACTTTTAATCGAATTCAATTTACACCTGATTTACTTCCAGCCGATGTTACTGGTACAATGATTTTTAATCAGAAAAAGGAAGAGTTTACGGTTAAAAAAGGTCCCGTTTTTGCAAATTTTGTGCTAGCGGATGAAATTAATCGTGCACCTGCTAAAGTCCAAAGTTCGTTACTTGAAGCCATGCAAGAAAAACAGGTTACTTTGGGTGATGAAACTTTTTACCTGCCTAAACCTTTTATAGTTTTAGCTACACAAAATCCAATTGAACAAGAGGGTACATATCCTCTTCCTGAAGCACAAGTTGATCGTTTTATGCTGAAAATTCTATTGGATTATCCAACAAAAGAAGAAGAAAAACTAATAATCCGTTCTAATGTGCAACCGGGTGGATTGCCAAAAGTCAATAAAATTTGGTCAGAAAAAGACATTCAACGTTCACGCGATTTAGTTAGAAGGGTTTATGTCGATGAAAAAATCGAGCAATACATTGTTGATTTGGTTTGTGCAACTCGCAAGCCTGCTGATTATGGATTGTCTGAAATTCAACCTTGGATTTCCTATGGCGCATCACCTCGAGCAGGTATCAACATGGCTTTGGCAGCAAAAGCGGTTGCTTTTTTAAACGGCCGTGGTTTTGTGATTCCCGAGGATGTTCGATCAATTGCTGCGGATGTTATTAGACATCGAATAGGATTAACCTATGAAGCAGAAGCAGATAATATTTCACATGCTGACGTGGTATCGCGAATTATTGCACGTGTGGAAGTTCCATAAGTAATTGAAAAAAGTGGACACTACTGAAATTGTTAAAAAAATTCGTCAAATTGAAATAAAGTCGAAAGGGTTGTCCGAAAATGTTTTTTCGGGTGAATATCATACTGCTTTCAAAGGAAGGGGGATGGCATTTAGTGAAGTTCGACAGTATCAGTTTGGTGATGACATTCGTTCCATAGATTGGAATGTTACCGCTCGAATTCAGCAGCCTTTTGTTAAAGTATTTGAAGAAGAGCGCGAGCTTACGGTTATGTTTATAATTGATATTTCTGCTTCCAGCGAATTCGGTAGTAAAAACAGAACGAAAAAAGAGTTGGCTTTAGAGGTCATGGGGGTTATTTTGTTTTCTGCGCTTGCTAATAATGATTTATTTGGAGCTGTTTTAGTTACAGACCGAATAGAAAAATACATAGCTCCATCAAAAGGCCGCAAACATGCTTTGTATATTTTACATCAGTTACTTTCCATAAATCCAGTAGGGAAAGAAACAGATATTTCTGTAGGATTAAAGCATGTCCGAGAACACATACGCAAACGTTCGATTTCATTTGTAATTAGTGATTTTATCGACGATTCTAATTTTTTAGAATCATTTAGATTTTTGGCTAAAAAACATGATACAATTGCAATTCAAATTGTTGATTCGTTTGAAAAGACTTTTCCGAACATGGGAATTATTGAGTTTCAAAATGCGGAAACAGGTGAAACACATTGGGTTGATACAAGTATTCCCGAAGTGAGGCGCTATATTTCGAAACAAGTACATTATCGCTTCGAAAAATTGAAGTTTGAATTACGGAAAATGGGTGCTGACCATATTTTATTGAATACAGCTGATGATTTTGTGAAACCACTTTATTTATTTTTTAAAAAACGATGAAGTTTTTACTTACTATACTTATTATTTGTTCTCTTTATCATGCTTTAGGTCAGCAATCTCGTATTACTGTATCCAAAAATTCAGTGAAAGTTGCTGATCCTATTGAGATTAAACTTTCTATTGTTCTTCCTTCTCAATCAAAACTTAAAATTTCAGATAAATGGGATACCTTACCCGTTATGTTTAAAAATATATCTGGTAAAAGAATCCTAGCTGAGGATAAATTTGAAATCACCTCTTGGACAAAAAAATCTAACACCATCAATGATTCTATTGAATGGATAGTTTTAGCAAAAGCAATACTTTGGGATAGTGGAACATTTATTTTTCCAGCTTTTTCATATAAAGTAGATTCCAATTTTTTTCAAACCGACAGCCTTATTTTTAATTGTGAGTTAGAGGCGAAAATTGAAGGTAAAGACCTATATGAAATTCGGGAATCATTTATTGACGTCGATGCAGCTGAAAAACAGGCGCAGGAAGAATCCAACAAGATATTTTATATAATTGTACTCGTTGTTGTATTTGTTGTATTCCTAATAATTTATTTACTTATTCGTAAAGTTCGGAAACGAAATCAAGGAGATAGCAAAATGGAGATGAGTTTAAGTGATCGTGCACTCATAGCGGTAAATGAATTAGAGAAATTACAATTATGGAAATTAGAAAGACATAAGGATCATTTTGTTGAATTGTCTTTCATTTTACGGTCTTACTTTTCATCCCATTTTCAACTAAATTTATTAGAGAAAACATCGGAGGAAACCCTATTACTGTTGAGGCAAAAAAACGTTTCAATTGAACAAATTAATTCGATTGAGATTATTTTGAAACATGCCGATATGGTTAAGTTTGCCAAGGCTAGTTTAGAGGAGAATTATATTTTGGATTTAGACAATCAAGCAAGAAATTGCATAAAAAATACGGAGGGAAAATAGATCGTGTTAACCAATTGGAACATACGTTTTTGGGAATATGAATTTCTGCAACCAATTTGGTTACTATTTCTTTTGTTGATTCCAGTATACTTTTTCCTAGTTTGGAGATTAAAAGGAAGGTCCACGGGTGACATTAAATTCAGTGGTTCCATGCGAACCCAAAAAAAAGTAGAATTGAAATGGGTGAAAAAATTGCGATTAGCTCTAGTAATTTTTCGTGTTATGGCATTTTTCTTTCTAATTCTTGCTTTATCAAAGCCTTTCAGCTGGGAAAACTACAATACACCTGAAACAGAGTATAAAAATGGAATAGATATAATTTTAGCTATAGACGTGAGTGGTTCTATGATGGCAACTGATTTTTTACCTAATCGGTTAGTGGTTGCTAAGGAAGTAGCAAAACAGTTTGTGGATGAACGCAGAGGTGATCGTATTGGTTTGGTTGCTTATTCGAAGGAAGCATATACAGCATGTCCTGCCACCTTGGATTATGAGGTTTTGAAAAAACAAATTGACGAGGTAAACCCAAATGATATGGGGAAAATGACGGCAATTGGAGTTGGTTTAGGAACAGCAGTAGCCCGATTGAGAAATGATAGTTTACCTTCAAAAGTTATTATTCTATTGACTGATGGAAGTAATAATGCGGGTGAAATTGATCCAATTACTGCGGCGAATTTAGCAAAGGCAAAAAATGTGCGTGTTTATACGATCGGAGTTGGATCAAATGGTACAGCAACGATTCCGGAAAACACCCCATTTGGAGTTGTCAACAGAACGTTTAAAGTTGATATAGACGAAGAAACACTGCAAAATATTGCAACCATAACCGGTGGGCAGTATTTTAGGGCAACCGATGAAAAAAGTTTGAAAGCCATTTATGCTGAAATTGATAAAATGGAAACAAAAAAACAATTGTCAACTAGATTTCAAAAAACTCCACCAGCTACGCCGAATGGATTCCTCAATTTTAGTTTATTATTTTTTTTACTCTCATTTAGTCTTGAGAAGATAATTTTTAAATCAAATGATTAATCAAACGTTCACATATTCAGTTAAACGATTTATTTTCATTTGGTTGATTTATGAATTGGTGTTTTTTGCACTCCTGTTTGTGTTGTTTTACTTCTTCGATTTTTTTCAATCAACAACGAATTCAGATGAGCAATTAATTTTGGAACATCCTGCAAATCTTTTTCTGTTTTGTATTATTCCGGTTCTGGCGTTTCTACAAATTCTTTCGCTAGAACGAAGAAATAAAATGTTGGCTAATCATGTTCAATCAAAATTTTATCATATTTTATTTAAACCTGTTTCAACGAATAAAGCATTTCTTCAGTTTATTTTCCTACGAAATATTGTCGTTTTTCTAATTCTGGCGCTAGCGAATCCACTTTTAGGTAAAATGAAGCAAAACACAAAAGCTGATAATTTGGAATTAGTGATTTGTTTGGATATTTCCAATTCTATGAATGCGAAAGATATCGAAAATACATCTCGGTTAGAAGTTGCTAAAAGAGCTCTTTCACAATTAGTAAATCAATTAAAGGGTGAGCGCATTGGAATGTGTGTTTTTGCGGGTACGGCTTTCGTACAACTGCCATTAACCAATGATTATCATGCTGCTAAATTGTTTGTACAGGAGATTGAAACAGACATGATATCAACTCAAGGAACCAATGTTTCATCAGCATTAACAACTGCTAATAAGATGTTTACCAAATTAAAGACATCTAAAGGAATCTTATTGGTAACGGATGGCGAAGATCATGAAGGATTAAATGATTCAATAATTGACGTATTAAAACAGAATAAAATTGAGATTTCAGTTGTTGGTATCGGAACAGAAAAAGGCGCACCACTATTAATTGATGTTAAAAAACCTGGGTTGGGATATAAGAAATCAGATCAAGGAGAAGTTATTATTAGTCGTGTAAATTCAGCTTTCATAAAGGATTTAGCGAATAAATTAAATGGAAGCGCGAGTGTGACTACTAGTGCATTTCCCAACATGAATGAAGTCTTAACAGAAATTAACCAAATGAAGCAAGGGAATTCCCGAAATTTGGAAATTGAAATTAAAGAATCCTGGTATCAAATCCCGGTTGGTTTGGCAGTGATAAACTTAATTTTATTTTTCAGTATGTCGTTTAGTTTAAAGAAGCAACCATGGTAAAAAAGTTCATTTTTTCGGTTAGTGTTTTTTTAAGTGTTTTTATTTCCTTTAGCCAAGATTGGAAAGGTAAATTGGAACAAGCACGAAAATCATATCAAGCTGAGAATTTTTCGGAATCTTACCAGCATTATTTAGAGGCAAAAAAACTCGCTCCTGAATCAATCGATTTTTCAAATGAAATTGGTCAAGCCGCCTATAAATCAGGTAATTTTAAGGAGTCAATAGACTACTTTAACGCTTTCACGGAAAACCCAAAAAATAAAAAAGTAAGTGCGAATGATTATCATAATTTGGGCAATTCATACATGAAATCAAAAAATTACGAACAAGCAATAGATTCGTATAAAAAAGCATTACGAAAAAATCCAACGGATAAAGAAACCCGTTACAATCTCTCTGAAGCATTGCGCAAGAATTCAAACAGCAACAAAGACAATCAATCAAACAACAACCCACCACCACCTCAGTCTGATAAAAAGAAAAAACCGGATCAGCCCAAAGAGAATAAAAATTCAAATTCAGGAAATTTACCGAAAAGAGCAGTTGATAGAATGTTGGACAAGTTATCCAAAAATGAGGCAGATACGAAAAGGAAAATAAATAACAAGAATAGTAATGGTCAAGGCTCTTCCTCAACGGGTAAAGATTGGTAATGAAAAACATAATATTATTTATAGCGTTCTTGTTTCCTTGCATTTGTTTGTATGCCCAACAAATTATATTAACCGTTTCCGTGGATAACACTTCTCCCGTTCAAGGAGAAATGGTTGAAGTTATAGTTAAAACAAATATCAATGGAAATATTCAAATTGCGTATCCTCGTGAATTTGTAACGGGAGGAGGTGTAATGAATGGTATGTCACGGCAAATCACTGCCTCCAGTTATACCACGATTTATTATCGCAGTGAGAATGGCTCATTTCAAAAGGAAGGAGAATTTACTATCGGACCCGCAACAATTCGAAAAGGTAATAAAAGCTATACATCAAACAAGGTTGTTATTAAGGTGAAAAACCCCAATCAATCATCTGGATCAAGTACATCAACAAATAGTGTGATTTCAAAGTCCTTAGCAAACAAACCTGCTTTTGGGTTGATTGAAACCAATAAATCAAGTGTTTTTGTGGGTGAGCCAATTGCAATTACAGCGCGCGTTTTTGCTCAGTTTGAACCCAAAACTTTTGAGAATTATAAAGAATATACATCCAAAGGATTGCCTGATAAACACAAAATCCCGAATCCCGAAGTAACCAACGTTGAATTAAAATCGTTTCAAAACAAACAGTATTATTCCTTTTCTTACGATAAATGCATTAGTTTTCCGGCGCAGGCAGGGACATTTGCTATTCAACCTTTCCAATTAACTTTAGGACATTTTTTTGATCAAGAGCGTATTAACTCTGAAGCTACATCAATTACCGTGAAACCCTTACCTGATGATGCTCCAACAACCTTTCGTGGTTCTGTTGGAAAAATGAATATTGAACGAAATATAAAAAAATCGGCCTCAAAACAAGGAGAGGTAGCAATAATTAGCATAACATTTTCAGGATATGGAAATTTGCATAGCATCGAGATTCCAGAATTAAAATTACCACCAAGTCTTCAGTTATATGGAGATCCAATCATTCAAGAAGAGTTTGAATTTTCTGAGAAGGGAGCAGTGGGAAAATTAACAATTGACTACAACATTCAATTATTGGATCCAGGAAATTTGATTTTACCCCAATTTGCTTTTTCCTATTTCGATTTGGAATCCCTAAAATATGTGGAATTACAGGTAGATTCAATTGTTTTCAATGTGGAAAGAACCCCCGGTTTCAATAAAGCAAAAGCGAAGGAACAAGCAAGTCTACGTTTAGCATCTAAGAAAATTGTTTCTGAAAATGAGAATACTATGAGTACGACACAATCAATTTTTTTGATTGGCGGGATTGGTTTTTCATTGTTAGCGCTTATTTTTCTTTTATTTAAATGGAAGAATAAAAAAAATAGAAATCATTCAGAAGAAAAGGAATATTCAACAAATAAGGACTTAACCATAGTGAAGCCCACAAATGAAATAAATCATCAATCAACCTCTTTGATTATTAATTTGAATGCGTTGAAGGATAAAATGAATGATCCAGACCAATACATCCAGGCTGTTATTAGTACTTTGGATAATTGGATGGATAGTCAATTAAATTTTGAGGAAAATAAATTGTTGTCACGCATAGAAAAAATCAATCGGTTAGAATCAATTCAAGGAAAGGAACAAAAATCAAGACTTCTTAGAGAAATTTTTGATAAAATAGATGAAGCTCGATATGGACTCAAAATAGACTCATTTGGTTGTCATCAAATTCAATTGAAAATAGAAGATTTGGTTAAAAACTAATTTCTACTTCGTATCCTGTATGCCTGCGGATATTCAACGCGAAGTCTCCTTCAAATAATAAGTATTGACCTTTAATGCCAGTAACAACACCTTCAAATGAGCCAACTTTTTCAAGGTTAATTAAATTTGGATGAGTCGGGTAACATACAACTGGATAAATTAATTCTGTTAGTGAATCATTTTCAGACACATACGTTTGGAGATCCAAGGGCAATTGATCAACCACATTCCATTTTTCTTCAATCAAATCAATGGATTCATCAATCTCATTTTGAAGCATTTTTTTGTAATTGGTCTTATCCGTGAAAAATGATTTTAAAGCAACCTCCAACACACCGGCTTCAAATCGATTAGGCGTTTCTGCAAAATAAATTGCTGATTTCGCACCTTGGTCAATCCATCTGGTTGGAACTTGAGTTGAGCGAGTTACACCTACTTTGACACTGTCCGATTGCGCCAAATAAACAATATGGGGCTGATTGTGGTTTTTCTCTTCCCAGACAGGATCCCGCCCTTCGCCTAAATGACCTTTACACAATTCAGGGCGTAAAATACAAGGTGCAGCTTGTGAAGATGATATAAAACAAGTATAGCAAAAGCCTTCACCAAAGAATTTTTTTGTGTTTTTAGCGCAAACTTGGCAAAATAAATTACCGGTAAAATGAAATTGAATTTTTTCACCTATTATTTCGTTTACTAGTTGATTTGGTGCCCAATCTGCGGAATAGAGAATAGGTTGAGATAGGGTAGAGGACATTTTTTTTAAAACAAACATGTGTATCAATTTACCAAGTTATTATTGTTCCACCCCAACTGTAGCCAACACCATAACCCAAAAGCATTACTTTCATTCCTTTAGTTAATTTACCTTCCAATTCGGCATGTTTCAACGCGATTGGAATTGAGCAAGAAACCGTATTTCCAACTTCTTCATAGTAGGTGTAAAATTTATCGGATGGGATTTTACATTTACGTTTAAGCGAATTCAGGATAAATTTACTTGCTTGATGGAAAACAAATAAATCAATATCCTCAAACGAGATATTATTTTTTTGAAGGGTATTTTCTACTAATCTAGGAACTCGCTGTAAGGAAAAACGAGCTATTTCTAACCCATTCATTTTCATTCTTCCTTGTGACAGATTTTCTGGCTCATTTTTGTATTTTTCGAGCCATTCTTTGTCAATGGGAGAACGTGTTGAACCGCGCTCAACAATTAAATTTTGAGCGCCAGATCCATCATTACCAAAAATAAATTTTCCAATGTGATTGGGTTCAGATTTTTCAACCAAAATTGCTACCCCGGCATCTCCAAATATACACCTCATTTCAAAATCAGAAGAGTGAATGACGGAGCTCGGAATGTCGGCTACTAAAAATAAAACTTTTGTCGCATTTCCCGCATATATCATGGAATTTGCCAAGCTTAAACCGTAAATAAAGCCTGAGCAACCCATTGGCATATCAATACACCCGCAATTTTCATTCAGACCTAACCTATGATGAAGCACACTGGCACTTGTCGGAGCTTTATAATCAAGCCCCTCTGTGCAAAAGATTAAAAAGTCAATAGTATTTTTATCAAACGTTGTATTTTCCTTGAATAGTATTTGTGTCGCTTCGAATGCTAAATCAGAACCAATTTGACCCGGATTTCTGATCGAACGCTTTTTTACACCAAATAGATCAAGGATTTCTTCACTCGATTTATTCTCAAAAAGTCCAGCTAATTCTTCATTCCCCAATGATTTTGGAGGTAAATAATAACTGATATGTTCAATTTTAGAACTCATTGAAGTAAAGATAATTTTAAAAATGCAAAACTAATATTGTAATTTGTTTAATATTCTTTTTAAAAGTAAAACTATTTAATTTTTAATTTTGGCAACTTTTTATTATATTCGTCGTCAACAATTCGTCTTAACTAAATTAACTAAATATTATGAGAATAATTTTCGTAGCTATTTTTATTTGCAGCTCACTTACAATTACCGCTCAAGTAAATTCAAACAGTTCGGTTCAAGTGAAACCTAAATCTGAATTAAAATCTCAAACGCATACAAAACAAAAATCGGGGGGGAAATACTACAGCGAATATGTTGTAAAGCCAGAAAAATTGAAGACTTTCTTTATTGATGGTGCAATACCAACAAGTTTCCCAAAGTACGATAAGTACAAAACATACGACGATAATAAAACAATTGCGAAAACATGGGCAAGGTCTAATAAATCATTGATCAAAAAAGAATTTTGGTTTAAGTTTGAGGATTAATCCAACCCTAATTTTAATTCTATGATAAGAAATTTACTATTTCTGTTCTTGTTTTCTTTTTGTGCAAGTTTTTCTTTCACGCAATGTATTACAGCCGATCCTTTCTGTACAGGAACAACGTATAACTTTCAAAATAGCACCAATGTAACAAATTTAGGCGCAGTAGATTGTTTAGGAAGTACACCAAATCCATCTTGGTATTATTTAGAGATTGATGCGAATGGTACTATGAACTTTAATATAAGTCAAGTTAATACTTCTGGAACCGGAATTGATGTTGATTTTGCTATTTGGGGTCCATTTTCATCTATAAACGCAGCTTGTGCCGGGGCAAATCCATTTCCTGCTGGAAGTGGAACGGTAGATTGTAGTTATTCTACAGCTGCTGTTGAAACCGCTTCAATTCCAAATGCGCAAGTTGGACAAGTCTATGTGGTATTACTCACCAATTTTGCTAATCAACCTGGTACAATTACATTTAATCAAACGGGTGGTTCAGGCTCTGCAGATTGTTCGTTTACCTGTGGGGTGAACCTCACTGCAAATCCTTCGGCTTGTTCAAATAATACGTATAATTTATCGGGGAATTTAACCGTTACGGGAGGTCCAGGTATTTCTGTTCCAAATTCTGGTACCGTAACCATAACAAATAGTTGCGGAGGAAGTCAAACATTTAATGCACCTTTTACGAATATTTCTTATAATTTTCCTGGCCTAGCTGCGAATGGTGCAGCTTGTACCGTCACCGCCTCTTTTTCTGGCTTTCCAAATTGTAATGCAGTTCAATCATATACTGCTCCACCTTCTTGCGTAACACCATGTGCGATATCATCTGTTACTGCTGTTACGACGGCTTGTTCTAACGGAACGTATTCGGTTGGTGGTTCGATTTCATTTACAAACGCACCAACAACAGGAACATTAACCGTTACAGGTTCTTGCGGCGGAACGCAAACATTTAATGCACCTTTTACCTCTCCTTTAGCTTACAACTTTGTTGGTTTAACAGCGAATGGTGCCGCATGTACAATAACAACGACATTTAGTGCGAATGCTGCGTGTACCTTTACTCAGAATTATTCTGCCCCGGCAGCGTGTAACTGTTCAATAACGGCTGTTACAGCAACTCCAACGGCTTGTGTTAATAGTCTTTTTACATTAAATGGAAGTGTAACTTTCACTAATCCCCCAACAACTGGTACATTGACAATTACAAATAGTTGTGGTGGATCTCAGACATTTAATGCCCCATTCACTTCTCCTCAAGCGTATTCATTAACTGGATTAAATGCTAACGGAGCAGCATGTTCAGTTACAGCAACATTTTCTGCAACGCCAAGTTGTACCTTAACTCAAAATTTCACAGCACCTGCTTCGTGTAACTGTGCTATTACAGCTGTGTCAGCAACTC
The DNA here is from genome assembly GCA_943330745.2 of Lishizhenia tianjinensis. Lineage (GTDB taxonomy): Bacteria > Bacteroidota > Bacteroidia > Flavobacteriales_D > Crocinitomicaceae > UBA952. Next base: position 13,354 of record CALQIX020000003.1, on the reverse strand, counting down.
CAACTGCCTGTTCAGCAAATCAATATTCCTTGAGTGGGAATGTTACTTTTGCTAATGCTCCTGCATCAGGAACAATGACCGTAACCAGTAGCTGTGGCGGTACCCAAACTTTCAATGCACCCTTTACCTCACCACAGGCTTATTCTTTGGCAGGTTTAACAGCAAATGGAGCAGCGTGTACGGTTACAGCATCATTTAGCGCCAATGCTGCCTGCACATTCACACAGAATTTCACAGCGCCTGCATCATGTAACTGTTCTATGACAACCTTAACAGCTGTTCCAACGGCTTGTTCAAATAACTTGTATAATGTTTCAGGGTCGCTTTCGTTTGTTAACGCCCCAACAACAGGAACACTAACTATTTCATCTCCTTGCGGAGGGAATTTGGTAGTAAATGCACCTTTCACTTCACCACAAGCCTATACATTTCCTAATTTAAATGCGAATGGTTCAACATGTACTGTGACAGCAGTTTTTAGTGCGAATGCTGCATGTACCTTGTCTCAGAATTTTAACGCTCCGGCGGCATGTGCAACTCCTGGCTGTATACAAGATCCTTTTTGTACAGGTACAACCATTACATATCCTGCAGGGACAAATCAAACGGATGCATCAATAACTTATCCAAATAATAACTACGGATGTTTAGGGTCATCACCGAATCCTGCTTGGTTTTATTTTCAGATTGCTAGTGGTGGTGGCTTGGGTATTGACATGACCAATTCTTCGGGAGTTGATATTGATTATATTTTATACGGACCTTATACTGATTTAGCAAATGCAAATGCCAATTGTAATAACATGGGTAATGGTGCCGCTACAAATACTGTGATCGACTGTAGTTTTAGTGGTGCAGCTACTGAATCTGCTTTTATTACCAATGCTCAGCCAGGTGATGTTTATGTTTTGTTAATTACAAATTTTTCCAACTCTGCCACAAATATCAGCTTTACTAATAACAACAGTGGCTCGGCAACAACGGATTGTTCGATAGTTGCGCCAGTTTGCAACTTTACAGGGTTTACTGGAACTGTTTCATCATGTGATGGTATAACGAACCAATATACTCTAACTGGAACCATCAGTTATGTAGATGCGCCAACCACTGGAACATTGACTTTAACAAATTCTTGTGGTGGAACTCAAACGTTCAATGCTCCATTTGGAACATCACAAAATTATTCTTTTTCGGGAAGTTCTAATGGGGCTGCTTGTGTTATCTCAGCTAGTTTCTCCGCAGATGCCTCTTGTTCGGCTACATTGAATTATTCAGCACCACCATCCTGTACTTGCCCAGCAGAAGTTGGCACTTACGTAACTTCAGTAACGGGTAATTCGAATGCGTTAACGATGTTGTGTTACGGTGACCAAATTGATATTACTTCGAATAATAACTGGACTCCACCAAGTGAAATTCTTGGTGCCACAGATCCTTTGTCACCTAATTATGATCCAACAGCACCATCTTACGATCCTGGCATTGCATGGTTAGTTTATAGTTGTCCACCAACCGTATCATTAAATCCAGCTATGTCAACAGCCACAGGTTTGTCAATTCCAGATGATCCATGTTTACAAGGGGTTGTAGGTATTACGCCAAATTTCTCAGATCCGAATGATTTATCTCTAATTAATGCTTTTCCAGCTGGTACATTTACCAATAATACGGTTTATTTAGTACCAATAACGATGTATAGTTTGGTAGATGGAATATATAGCTATGTTATATTACCAGCGGATCCTTGTTTTGAATTGGGAACACCAATCGCTATTCAGTATTTACCTCAGGTCACATTTACACAAACCCAGAATTGTGCTAATGGAACAGTATCTGCAACTATTTCAGGAGGTGCTTCTCAGTTAAATGGAACGAATTTTACAGTAGTTGCTTCAAGCATTACTCCTGCAAGTGCTACGGCCGTAAATAGTACAACAAGCAACGGTGGTACAATCATTCTTGGAAATCTTGCAACTGGACCTTATTCATTTATTGTGGAAGATGCAAATGGTTGTCCGGTTACAATATCTGGTTCTTATACTGGAGCTCAAACTGCATCCATAAATTATGTAGATGATTTGTATTGTTTAAATGATCCAAATCCAATAGCTCAAATTTCAGGGACAATAGGAGGAACCTTTACTAGTGGACCAGGTTTAACACTAAATGCAACAACTGGATTGATTGATTTGATTAGTTCAACACCAGGTGTTTACACAGTAACCTATACTACTCCGGGACCATTATGTCCTGGAACGGACGCATACACGATAACTATTGAAGATTTCCCTATTATTGATGGTGGTTCAGATTTAACTTTGTGCGTTGGAAATCAAATAACGCTAGAAGGCTCAGGAGCTGTTAATTACTCATGGAATTATGGAATGCAAAATGGAGTTCCTTATTTACCGAATATAGGAGAAACTCAATTTGTAGTAATAGGAAGTACAAATGCGGGATGTATTGGTTCTGATACAGTAATTGTTACAGTAATAACTGATTGTTTAGATGAAGAGGAAGTGATTTTCTGGGTGCCAAATACCTTTACCCCTGATAATGATGAATATAATCAGAATTTTCATGCTGTGTTTTATTCTGGATATGATCCTTTTTCTTTTGAAATGGATATATTCAATCGATGGGGTGAGTTAGTATGGGAAAGTCATGATGTAACTGTTGGTTGGGATGGGACATACAACAACGGAATGAAAGTTCCAGATGGTGTGTATACTTGGAAAATCAAATTTAAACGGAAACAAAACGATAAAAAATTAACATCAGTTGGTCACGTAACCGTTTTACGTTAATTTTTCAAGCCATTGCATCGTATTGATTCCATCTGCAAAATCCGATAATACTGGTTTTTGTGAGTTTCCGAAAGGAACGTGGTTCATTCCAATTATTACTTGAATATTTTCCTTGTTTAGCTCCAGGATAGTTTCTAACTCTTCATTATTTGAATATCTATGATAATGTATCATAGAAATAGGCGAGAATAATAAAGATGATTCTTTGAGCAGAACAAAATTATTATCCAAGACATTCTCTTGATTTAACAAATGAATTGCTCTATTGTAATCATAATTATTACCATATTTTTTATTGTGAATTATTTCACCATAAGAAACAATTGATTCGAAAAATAAATTGAGATTAAAATCAATCGGTATCAATAAAAAAGTGACATTTCTGCATCCTTTTCCGAAATAGCTAAAAATATCTGATCCCAGTAATTCTAACTGCTCTTTGGATTCTGATCCCGTTAGTAAAGCAATTGAAGTCCTGTTTTTTCTAAATAATCGTGGAACATGACCAAAATATTTTTCAAAATGTAAATTAGCATTGTCACTCCCAGTTGCGATAACCGCTTCAATGTTTTTTATTAAACCAAATTCGATAGAAATCAGATCCTCCAAAACAGGATGAATAGTGACTAACCAGTTAATTATTTTGGGTAACAATGTGCTGTCTTCAGAACTTAATTTTACAATGGCTTTATTACCGGATAAAATCACACAGAGAAGATCATGAAATCCAACTAATGGGATGTTACCAGCCATTATAATAAGAACACGAACTGGATTTTCAGAAAACGAAAATTTATGAATCCATTCATCTACTTTGTCAGGTTCAATCATCATAGCTAATTCTAAAATAGCCTTTCTTACATTCTCCTCTGTGAACCAACCATTGAAATTTTTTTGTTGTTGGATTAATTGAGAAAAAACGTTGAATTCTTCCGAGGTAAATCTATGCGTTTTAGAATTATCGAAGTTATTCGACCCGAGTGCTAGGAATAATTCATGCAACGATTTAATGGCTTGTAGAATTTCTTTTCTTTTCATAATCCAAAGATAATTTGACTTATCGAAAGACAGGCTAAAAAATAAAATAAACCAAAACTTTTCTGAATTGGAACAAAAGATTCTATAATCCGTTTGTATCTTTGTACTCTAATTTTTGGAAAAATGGCAATTACAATAACAGACGAATGTATCAACTGCGGAGCTTGCGAACCAGAATGTCCGAATAATGCGATTTATGAAGGTGGAGCAGAATGGAAGTACTCTGATGGCACCAGTCTAAAAGGTATAATACAAACCTTGGACGGCAATGAAATTCTTGCGGATAATCCTTTTGAACCAGTGAATATGGATGTTTATTACATTGCACATGACAAATGCACCGAATGTGTTGGTTTTCATGATGAACCTCAATGCGCGGCCGTTTGTCCAGTTGATTGTTGTGTTGATGATCCTGATTATCGAGAAACAGAAGAAGAGCTGTTGGCGAAGAAGAATTTTATGCACCTGTCCTAATTACATTAATAAATAAGAATGAAACAAATTACTTTTACGTCGATCGATGCAGCAATCGAGATAGTTGATAACATAGATGATGATGGTTTAGGAGTATTGTGTGAGAAGCATGCCACTGCACAACCGGAATTAATTGATTATATTTTATCTGCAGCGGTTGAATATGAAAACCCTGATTTAGAAGGACTTCTAATTTATTATTTCTGCCTTTTAATGGAGGCTTATACTCATGCAGAATGCACCTTGAATAAGGTAGAGATTTCCGATATTGAATCTTTTGAACAAGAATTTTTATCCATCCTAGAAACCTATTTTGAGGATGATAACTTGGATTTATTAGAAGAATATACTGGTCAAGCGGATTTAATTCATTTTATGCTGGTTGAAATATCAACTCCGGACGAAGATGGAACAACCTTGGATGATGAGACAGGTGTTCAATTGTTTATTTCTATGATGGCATTGATTTCTGTTATCGCTAAAACAAGTAACTAATCACCAGTCGCGCTTTTTCATAATATAAAAAGTACCATATAGAAATAGTATTGAATATCCAATCGAAGTTATAACTGCGAAATAAGGAATTTCGAACGTATATTTTCCTCCAGTCATTGACTCTATTAGTCGAATTCGTTGAAAAGGTTCTTCAACAAGTTTAGACATTGTATTTAAAGGTAGATAATCAGTTAATAATTGAATTTTCTCCGTTACGTTTCTTCCTGATTCATCAAATTTTTCGATTACCCTGGATTGGTATTCAATAACTGTTAAAATTATCTCGACTACCCACCAAATAAAGAAAGTAAGGAAAACAAATACCACTCTTTTTAAAAGAACTGTTATAAAGAGCAAAAACGTTAAAAATGAGAACAATTTTAAAAAATACCCGAGAATAAAATAACTTTCTTTAAAAATTAAATTGAGTTCTGTTGATTTTGAAAAGGAAAAGCCTAAAATCAACCCCATGGATACTACAATACCTGTAGATAACAATGATAACAAGGTAATAGTTAATACTTTCGAAAATAAAAATTCCTTTCTACTTAATCCATCAATGATATTTTGTTTAAATAGCTTGTTTGTAAATTCATTTGAAATCGTGAAAATAACAATGAGTCCAAGAAAGATTTTTAGAAGACCGGTGAAGTAGGTGAGAAAGTTCCAGATTTGCGGAAAGTCCAAAAATCCTTGATCTAATAATTTAATAGAAATTCCAAAAATTGGTATTGTTTGGGCACAGATCAGCGTAAAACCGATTACTAAACTAAAATAGATACTGGAAAATAATATTACAGGAAAATAGCTAAAGTTTTTCAGCCATTCGATTCGAATCAGTCTTTTCATTGATTTTGCTTTACTAGTTCTAAAAATTGTTCTTCCAGCGATTCTTTTTGTTTGACTAAATGACTTAGGTAAATCTCTTTACTTAGTAAGTGTCTATTGAGTTGTTCAGCGGTAATATCATGTTCAATTGAAGCGATAAGTTTATTATCTTCCGTTTTGATTTCACTAAATTCAGTCATCTTTTCAAGTTCGTGTTTTAATTCAGTCATGTTAGAAGATTGAAGGATGAAATATCCTTTGGTTGCTGTCATTGCTGAAACTTTTCCACAATAGAGGGAAACTCCTTTCTTCAATATGATTACATGACTACAGACTTTTTCAACTTCATCCAATAAATGACTAGCAAGTAAAATAGTTGTTCCTTGAGCTGCAATAGAACGAATAATTTCTCTTATCTGGATAATACCCTCTGGATCGAGTCCGTTGGTTGGTTCATCAAGAATCAGCACTTCTGGACTACTCAACATGGCTGATGCAATAGAAAGCCGTTGTTTCATTCCTAGAGAGAAGGTAGAAAACTTATCATTTTTCCGTTCAGCCAAGCCAACTAGTTGCAAAACTTCATTTATTCTATCGTAATTAACATTTTTAATTTCGCATACAATTTTCAGATTTTTTTCAGCAGAAAGAAAGGTGTAAAAATTGGGGTGTTCTATTATAGCTCCAATTCGTTTTAAAACATCCGTAGGCGTTCCAGGCTGTCCAAACCATGACCAACTTCCTTCTGTTGGATTTAACGTGGAAAGTAAAATCCCCAATGTAGTTGATTTCCCACTACCATTGGGGCCAAGTAATCCGTATACATTTCCTTTTTCAACTGAAAATGAAATTGAATTTACGGCATTGATTTTCCCAAATCGTTTACTAAGGTTCCTCACCTCGAGTATATTTTCCATAAACTAGTTAGTTGGATTAGTTTTTATTCAAAACAAAACATAAATGAGAAGTTGAAATAAGATCAATCGATGCGCTATATCCCAAAATAAAATCCAATGAAGATTTACTAGGTTTATTTTTTTTACTTTTTAAGTTAATCGATTTGGTTCTGGTTGTGTAATTTTTTATCATAGGCAGTTATGAATTGAACGTCAAATAATCAGAATTATTTTAGGTAGAATAGAAAAAGCCAGATTTTCAGCTGGCTTTAACGATTTTAGATAATATTTTAAAGGATTTTAGGCCATGGTACTCGGTGTGCCAAAATTCATTGGTGGCATATTATTCGAATTCTTTTCGTTGATTCGTCCAATATTCTCCTCGTATTTCTCAATATTTTCTGCTAATGCTTGAAGAAAACGCTTCGCATTTTCAGGGGTCATGATTACCCTTGATCGTACTTTTCCTTTGGGCATTCCTGGCATTATTTGAATGAAATCGCATACAACTTCGGCAGGAGAGTGCGTAATTATAGCGAGATTTGAATAAATACCCAAAGCTATTTCTTCAGATAATTCAATGTTCATTTGATTTTCTTGATTTTCCATAATTTTATTTTTAATGTTCCAATGCTGCTAAATATCTTTCAGCGTCGAGTGCTGCCATACATCCCGTTCCCGCCGCTGTTATTGCTTGTCTGTATGTTTTATCAGCAGCATCTCCCGCTACAAAAACCCCTGCCACATTTGTTTTGGATGTTCCTGGTTGAGCATACTTAATGTATCCTGTTTCATCTAAATCAATATAACCCTTGAAAATATCTGTGTTTGGTGTGTGTCCAATTGCTACGAAAAATCCTGTACACGGAATTATTGTAATTTCTCCCGTGACGTTATTTTTTACACGAGCCCCAGTAACACCATTTCCGTCTCCTAATACTTCATCAGTATCGGTGTTGTATAAAATGATGATATTTTCGGTTTTCTTTACTCGGTCAGCCATAATTTTAGACGCTCGAAAATCATCTTTTCGAACAAGCATCGTTACTTTGGTACAAAGCTTTGATAAATAATGGGCTTCTTCACAAGCAGAATCTCCTGCACCCACAATTACAACCTCTTGTCCACGATAAAAGAAACCATCACACACTGCACACGCAGAAACCCCACCACCATTTAAAAGGTATTTTTGTTCACTTTCTAAACCAAGGTATTTTGCAGATGCACCGGTTGAAATGATAACAGTTTCAGCATGAATTTCGTGACCTTCTTCTGTCCAACATTTATGAATTGGGCCAGTAAAGTTTACTTTATTTATAAATCCAAAACGTACGTCCGTATCAAATCGTTTCGCTTGAGTTTCTAATTCTACCATCATTTCTGGACCGCTGATTCCTTGCGGATAGCCGGGAAAATTTTCTACTTCATTTGTTGTAGTTAATTGTCCTCCTGGTTGCATCCCCTGGTATAAAACAGGGCTCATGTCAGCACGAGCAGCATAAATCGCAGCAGTAAAACCCGCAGGACCTGAACCGATTATTAAGCATTTAATTTTTTCTGGTGTATTCATCTTATATGATTTTGAAGGACAAAAATAACGATTTAGATTCATATGAATTCAACCCGAATAACATACAAAAGGATTAATTGTTGTATTAATTTGCCATTTTGTAGTGCAAGCCTAGTCCTAATACTGATTTAAACTGTGTACGCGGGCCATAATTCCCGTTAGAGTCCTTTACCTTAATATCATCATCATAGATCATATTAAATTGAGTGGAGGCCGAAAATAATTTGTTTACTTTGAATAGAATGATTAGCTCAGCATTGACATCTATATTTTCTGGATGGTCCGTATAATTGCTAAATAACTCAAGTTTGGATTTTAGATCAATGTTTCTCATCAGTGCTTTATTCCATTTCATCTTGATATAGGCGCCGTATTCTTCGCGAAAATTTCGACCTGGAGAAACGATATTTCCATTAACATCCTTACTTGCTTTTTCAACACCAAAAGCCCCTGCATCGGCCAATGATTGATCCATTACTATGGTTCCTTTGAAAGCGAAAGGAGATGCGAAAATTGAAAAGTTTTCATTTTTAATATAATCTAATCCAAAGGCTATATTAAGGTATCCAGGCGCCAAAAAAGTAGAAACTCTAACGGAATCATTGGGTAAATTAAATCCTGATAAAAATTGTGTTTTAAAACCAGTATTCAGTGAAAAAAAAAGGTGTTTAGAGAATTTTTGACCGTAAATACTACTGAAATCAATTCGATCATCCGTTTTTTGAAGTGAATTCCCAACTAAATTGTCAAAATACTTTATTCCTCCCAATGCAATAAGTAGGTCTGTTGACCATTTAGAATCACCTTTAGAATAATAATTCCCTGTACTTATTGTACCAATTAATGACAAATTATTTCGTCCTCCAGCATTCCAATTCACAAAAGTGGATTGTGTACCGTTTAATTGATAAATCATTTTAAATTTCCAAGGTTTTTCGATGAGTATGGAGTCCTTTTTTACAGGAAGCGTATCATTAGCGAAAACAGAAAAATAGTTAAATGCAAAAAAAATAACAATTAATACAAGATAAGTTTTAGTTGGTATGTTAATTTTGTTCTTCAATAAAACAAAGGTAATTCATGAAAATGTTCCACAATCTACTCAAACTATTTCTTTTCTTAATTTTTGTCAACAATTCTCTCTTTTCACAAGTGGACTATTCTATTCAAACGAATTGGGCGATACTGCCAAATCAAATGAATTCACCAATTTCCGAGTTTATTACAGATTCTTCTTGGATCGGTAAAGCGGACGTTTTTTATGTTTATCCTACTTTGTTTCTTGATAAATCCGATACGGCATGGAATATTACTCTTGAAAATGAAGAGCAACGCAAATCAGTTCTTAACAAAGCAGTTAAATTTCAAGCTTCAGCATGGGCAGAGAGTGGTCGCATGTTTGTCCCGTTTTATCGTCAAGCTCACATTCGATCTTATAGAAAATTAAAAGAGGGGGGGAAAGAGGCGCTATTGTTGGCTTATTCGGATATCAAAAGTGCTTTTTTGTATTACTTAGAGCATTACAACAACGGTCGACCGATAATTTTAGCTGGACATAGTCAAGGTTCAACTCATTTATCCCTTTTGTTGAAAGATTTGTTTGATGGAACACCTTTACAAAAACAGTTGGTTGCAGCATATATTCCCGGAATTGGAATTGATAAAAATAATTACACCCAATTGAAATTAATGAATTCTCCTGACGAAATAAATGGCTTTGTAACCTGGAATACCTTCAAGAAAAAAGTAAATAAAGAAAAATTTGATTTATGGTATCGGGGTAAGCTAGTTGTAAATCCAGTAACATGGGATATGACTACCTGTGCTGCTCGGGAAAATCACAAAGGATTTTTATTTTGGAACGGTAAAATGTATAAAAATAGTTTTTCTACAAATTTAATTGATGGAGCTGTGTGGATTTCAACCCCACATTTTCCTTATCGTAGGATGGCGTTTACAATGGATGATTATCATTTGGGAGACGTGAATTTATTTTGGGAGGATATTCGATTGAATTCAAAAGTGAGGCTACAGAACTTTACGAACTCACAAAGGTAGGTTCAGTATCGAATTACAAAATGTTGCTTTGTCTGTTGTTTCTTTGGAATAATAATCCCAATTCTAAATAAATCAAGAGTAACATGGTATTTTTCTGAATGAATAATCTCAGTCCATGCACGAAACATGGATGCGCTCCATCGGATGTCATCCAAAATAAAAATGGTTTCTTCATGAGCATAATCGTATAATTTCTCCAAGTAATTTTTTAAGGCTTCTCCATCATGGTGACCATCAATGAAAATGAGGTCGAATCTTTCAAGTTCTAGTTGGTTTAAAAATGTTTCAAAAGTTTCATTAATGCAGTTAATGTCAAATTTAAAAGTATTGAAATTCAACTTGGCTTGATTTATTGTCTCCCGGCATGCATCAATTGTTGTTATTCTTGATGTAGGATTCCCAGCTTGTAAATGTATTGTTCCAATCCCTAACGATGTTCCCAATTCCAGGATTCTCGCTGGTTTATAAAAACTGGATAGGCGAAATAATAAATCAGCATATTTGCCTTTAGTTGAACTAACTTTAAAGAGTGATTTGATTTCTCTTGAATTCGATAATTTTTTTGAACCTACTCCAAAATCGGCAACTGTGATTAATTTTTTTGAGCTTTTGAGTTTTGAGAAAAGATCATTTCTTTTTTGAATAAATTCAGGATTTACTTCAATTTTCAAGCATTTATCCACAAAATCATATACAAAAGGTGAATGAATTCCATGCCTGCCTTTGGCATGAACAAAATATTTGATAATTTCGAACGGCAATATCACAACACAAAAATAAGGTATATTCAAGCATGAAAGTTCATTCTTCCGATTCAATCTCTTTTCAACGCCAAAAAATTGCTAATGGAAATCAATTTATTCGCTTAATTAAGCCTTGTTCACTGAACGATGGAATTATTCAACTTCCGGAAATTTTACCAGAAATAAAATTAAATGCATCAGTCACTTGGTTTATCCCTTCATCTGGATCGGGTTCTCGCATGTTTCAATTTTTACATGATTTCTTGAAAAACAACCTTATAACAGCTGAGCTAAAATTCTTCATTCAAAATTTGAATCGATTTCCTTTTTTTGAATTACTTGAAGAAAAATATAAGAATGTTTCCGTTGAAAATAAGGAAGAATTAATTGATTTAGTTGAGTTTATTTTATTTCATAAGGGATTGAATTTTAGTGATTTACCGAAAGGGTTGATTCCCTTTCATACTGCGGAAACAGGAATGACAACAGCTTTTCAGGATCAGTATCTTCAGGGAAAAGGAATCCAAGCCAGCCAACTGGAATTTCATTTCACCATTCAAGAGGAATATCAACAACAAATTGAAGAATCGATACAAAGAGTAAGGAATGAAAATGATTTTCCAATAAGCTTTTCAGTACAAAATTCTGAAACTGATTCATTTGTTTTTAATGACAAATTGGAACTCATAGTAACCAACGATGCTTTACCTTTAAGAAAACCAGCTGGACACGGTTCACTATTGGAAAATTTGAATCAAATTCAAGCAGATTTTGTGTTGCTAAAAAACATTGACAATATACAACACAAGGCTAAAAGTGAATTAGCTATAACTTCATGGAATCATTTGCTTAAATTCACTCAACTAATTAAAAGTCAATTAATTGATTTGTTTAAAAATCCAAGTATTCTTCGGTTAAATGAATTAAATAAAATCTACCAATTTAATTCGGGTGATTTGATTAATTCATTTGAAAACGTGGATGAAATTCGCAATTTTATCGATCGGCCATTGCGTGTTTGTGGTATGGTAAAGAATAGTGGACAACCAGGTGGAGGACCGTTTTGGATTGAAAAAAATGGAATTGTATCGAAACAGATTGTTGAACAAGCGCAAATTTCAACCATAGATTCTCAACAGCAAATCATGAAGCAAAGTACTCATTTTAATCCAGTAATGATTATTGCTTCGGTGAAAGATATGACAGGAAACAATTATAACTTGGAGGACTATTGTGATAATGAATCTTATTTTATTGTTCACAAAAAGCACGAGGGAAAAGACATTCAATTTATTGAAAATCCTGGTTTGTGGAATGGTTCCATGGCCAATTGGTTGACGGTTTTTGTGGAGCTTCCAGCTGAAACATTTAGTCCGGTAAAAACGGTACTCGATTTATTGAATGAAATGCATCAACAGTAGTTTTTTTGGCTGTAATTAGTCGATATTGTAGAAGTTTATGAGTTCCTCTGAAATGAAATTGAAATAAAACTCTATTTTTGTACTATGGCTTTACTCTCTGTTCCGGATAGAAATATTCAAGTTTCTGAACCAAAAGAAATACAACAATTTTTAAAACTGCGAGGTATTTTTTTCGATCAATGGTCATGTGATATTCATTTTGAAGATAATGCATCCACTGAGTCAATATTAAAAGCCTATGACAAAGATCTTTTGCCTTTTATGAAAAATGGAGGGTATGAAACGGCTGATGTTATTTCAATTAATTCAACAACAGATAATTACGATGCCATTCGCACTAAATTTTTAGCAGAACATACACATACGGAAGATGAAATTCGATTTTTTGTGGATGGTAGTGGATTGTTTTGGTTCAATTTAGAAACGGAACCTGTATTCAATGTATTGTGCGAACGAGGAGATCTTATTAGTGTTCCTGCAGGTAGTAAACATTGGTTTGATGCCGGCGAAAAAAATCCATTTGTTAAAGCAATTCGAATTTTTATTGACATGAGTGGATGGGTTCCTCATTATACAGAGTCAAAAATTGAACTAAATTACTTGGACTTTAAAGTAGAAAGAAAATGAAAGATGTCAAATTTGTGTTGATGGATATTGAAGGGACTACAACATCAGTTTCATTCGTGTATGAAGTGTTATTTCCTTATTTTCAAAAGAATATCCATTTATTGGCGAAGCTAAAAAATGTAAAACAGGTTAAATTAGCCTTTGATCAGGTGCGTGAGATTGTATTAAAAGAGGAAGGTAAAGAAGGTTTTTCAGTGGATGAGATTATTGCGTATTTATTACAATGGAGCAAGGAAGACCGCAAGGTTATACCATTAAAAACGGTTCAAGGTATATTGTGGGAAACAGCCTATAAAACAAGCGAAATCAAAGGACATGTTTTTGAAGATGTTCCGAGTAGATTAATGGATTGGAAAAATAACGGAATACGAATGGGCGTATTTTCCTCTGGGTCCAT
>CALQIX020000002.1 GCA_943330745.2 Lishizhenia tianjinensis | reverse complement strand
GGCTCCTGAAGGCGCACCATTTACCGTGTATGAACCTCCACTGGCATTAATTTCTGTACCTGCCGGATTGCCGGTGTTTGGTCCTGTCCAACTCATGTCGTACGGAGAAGTCCCTCCGGTTGCTGTTCCAGTTACAGTTCCATCAGAACTACCATTGCATAATGCGCCAGTATTTGCTGATGTGGCTGTTAAAAGTACGGGTTCTATTATTGTTGTTGTTGTTGTTGTTACACAGCCATTCGCATCCGTGATGGTTATGGTATATAAACCTGCTGGCGCATTATTTACGGAGTAATTTCCTCCCGATATAGCTATTTCTGTTCCTGCCGGGTCTCCTGTAACCGGTCCTGCCCAACTCATGTTGTAAGGTGCTGTACCATCTGTTGCAGTAGCTGAAACACTCCCCGTAGTTCCTCCATTACACAAAACTGAGGTATTGGTCGCTGTCGCAGTTAATAATACAGGTTCAGTAATTGTTGATGTGGCCGTGGCCGTACAGCCATTCAAATCTGTCACAGTTATCGTGTAAGTTCCGGCTGAAGCTCCCGTAATTGTGTAATTACCTCCACTTGTTCCTATTTCTGTGCCTGCTGGATCACCATTTACTGGTCCCGCCCAACTCACGTTGTATGCCGGAGTTCCATTTGTGGATGTCACCGTTATTGTACCATCAGCACTTCCGTTACACAGAGCAGCCGTATTTGTTGCGCTCGCGGTTAAGGAAACGGGTTGCGTTATTGTACTTGTAGTTGTGGTAGTACATCCATTTAAATCCGTGATTGTAATTGTATATGAACCATTAGACACACCTGTAATCGTATAATTTCCTCCGCTCGTAGCTATTTCTGTACCAGCTGGATCACCATTTACTGGGCCAGTCCAAGAAACATTATAACCAGCGGTGCCATCAGTTGCTGTAACCGTTATTGTTCCGTCTGCACTTCCGTTACACAACGCAGGAGTATTTGTTGTTGAAGCACTCAAAGGCAAAGGCTGAGCTAAATTTGTTGTTGTTATTGCAGTACAACCATTGGCATCGGTCATTGTCAAGGTATAGGCTCCTGAAGGCGCACCATTTACCGTGTATGAACCTCCACTGGCATTAATTTCTGTACCTGCCGGATTGCCGGTGTTTGGTCCTGTCCAACTCATGTCGTACGGAGAAGTCCCTCCGGTTGCTGTTCCGGTTACAGTTCCGTTAGAACTACCGTTACATAAAGTGGAAGTATTTAACGCTGATGCAGTTAAAATCGCCGGTTGTGAAATTGTCAACGGAAAAGTATAAAAACAACCTACCGCATCCGTTATTGTAATGGAATAATTTCCTGCCAACAAATTCGAAATAAGATAAGTTCCATTAGCGCTTGAAATTTCATCGCCAGCAGGATTTCCTGTACTTGTTCCTGTCCAGCTTATTTGATATGGTGCCACCCCATTTGAGGCAGAAACTGTAGCATTTCCGTTAGATGAACCGGCACATAGAGGAGAAACAAAAGTTGCACTACCAGTTACACCCGCATTAGCTGTAATTGTGGTGGTGGTAATCGTATTACATCCATTGGCGGAAGCCACGGTTACCGTGTAAGTTCCAACTCCTAATGAAGGAATTACATAGGAACCACCCGAAGAAGCAATCTCGGTACCGGCTGGATTTCCAGTTGAGGGCCCAGTCCAAGAAACATTATAACCAGGCGTAGAACCAGTAGAAACGACATTAATAGAACCATTGGTTGCTGAAGCGCATGCCGCGGTTGTAGGAGTCAAGGTAACGGTTGGTCCAGTATTTAAAACAATTGTTGTTGTTGCAGAAGCTGAACAACCTCCACTATTTACAACAACTGTGTAAGTGCCAATATTAGCTGCTGTTAAATTGGGAATGGTAGGATTTTGAAGAGTGGACGTAAATCCATTCGGTCCAGTCCAACTGTAAGTGCCACCACCCGCTGAATTTAACTGAATTGTTTGTCCTGGACAGTAAGGGCCAGTATTTGAAGCTGTTACACCTGCTATTGTTGAAACGGTAATGGTAACGTACCCATTGTTGGCATTTCCACCCGCAACGCAAGTCCCACCGGCAGGAACCAACGAAGAACCAGCGCCACCGCCACCACCTCCGTTTCCACCCGTACAACATCCATCATTTCCACCACCGCCACCGCCATATAAGCCGCCGCCTCCACCACCGCCAGATGCAGTTTGCCACAAACCGCCATTACCCCCTTGTCCTAAAGAACCTGCTTGACCACCGGGAGGTGTTCCCGCCCAAGGAGCGCCACCGCCACCGCCTGCAGTTTGTGTACCTCCGCCACCGCCTGCACCAAATGTTGCACATCCTGCAGCACCATTATTGCAATTGGCAGCACCGCCACAAACAGGACCGGATCCACCGCTTCTTCCGCCTCCTCCTGCACCAACTATTACTCGATTTGCCAATGCTGTTCCTCCAATACGGATATCACTAGCGCCTCCGCCACCCCATGAACTATAGGCTGCGGAACCATTTGAAGCATATCCATTTCCACCACCATTCCAACCTCCAGAAAGATTTCCTTGAGTTCCCATTCCACCTACTCTAATATACAGAATTTGACCCGGAGTCACTGAATAACACGTTTTCGTAATTATTGCTCCATTACCGCCATTGCTGCCACCGCCTTTTGCTCCGGCAACAGTAAACGTAACACTATTTACTCCAGCAGGAACCGTCCATTGTTGTTGCGCGCCTGTAAAATTAAAAGTAAATGTTTGACCAAAACTTACAGAAAATGAAAATAAAAGGCCTATGGAAATAAAAAAACGAAATAACATGCTTGTCAATCTTTGAATAATCTGTCAAATTTACAACAACAATATTAAATTAATATAATGAAATAATAATCAAAACGCTATAAATTATCATTCGATTGGGTTTATGGGGGGTTAAAACTCGATGAAATTTATTATTAAGTTTTTATTTCACCAAACAGTTTACCTACCTCAACATCTGTTTCAAATAAGTAAAACTCTACTTTTAATAAGTTAATTTGAACCTCTTAAACCATTTGTTTATTATTGGGAACTGCATTTTTAACTTACATTCTTTCCCCATTAATTAAACATCACCCCCTCCCACCAAATGCAAATGTTCGGTTAAAGATATTTCTGCATGTTCTAGAATCAGCTGATAAAAATCTTCGTTCTCATGATTGATCTGTACTTTTTCTAAGGCTTGATAATAGCGCATTCGATCTGCTAAATTTCCTTTCAAGTTGGCTATTGTATACCCATTTTGTAACAGAATCAGATTCATCACCAAGCGCGCGGTTCGGCCATTTCCATCAACAAAGGGGTGTATGCTGACTAGGCGCTCGTGCATTTCAGCAGCTAACAATACGGGATGTACTATTGATTTTTGTGATTCGTAAAACAAAAAATAATCTTCCATCAATTTATCCACTAAATAAGGCTCCGGCGGGATGTGTGCACTCCCCGAAATTCGAACCGGCAACCGGCGATAAACCCCTGCATTTTTTGTGTAAATGCCTTTCAAAATTAATTGATGCAGTTGCTTTAGTCTAAAGGCAGTGAACGGGGTTTTATTCCTTACCAAATCCATTAATAAAGCAATGGCCTCTTTGTGATTAATGGCCTCCAAATGCTCGTGCATGCTTTTTCCACCGATGGTAATTCCTTCGTTTATCACCAAATGGGTTTCCTGCAAAGTCAATGTGTTTCCCTCAATGCGATTGCTCTCAAAAGTGTATGAGGTTTGAAAGTACTCTTCCATTTTGGTCAATTGAGTTGCAATCAATGGTTTTGATTTTTTCCATTTGGCTTGAAGTGCATCCATTTTTTTCAATTGGGCTTTGGTCTGCGCAGAAAGATCTATCAATTTGAATTTATCTGCGCCACTCAGATAGGCAACACGCTCCTCAGCAACGCTCAATACTTCCTGCGCCATTTGGGGATAATCTTTGAGCAAATACAGTATCTCGTCCGCTAAATATTCTTTAAGAAGCACATTAAAATCTAGTTCCAAGATTTCGGATAATTGGTGAAGTTGTGCTTTTGTTGGCTTTCGTTTATTCGCCAATATTCTGCTCATCAAACTTGAATCAATTCCAAGTTGCGATGCGAGCTCACTGATTTTTATCTTTTTTTCGATTCGTCTTTGATGGATTACAGATTTCATTATGACATAAATTTACATGACAAATTTAGTCAATTTTATGAAGGTTTTTACATCACCCAACAAATTTTTATCCTCGCACCCCTTTCTCGTCTAGTATATTAATGAAATGAAATCCGCGCGGGGCAAAACCTTCATTATAAAACATTTTATGCGCTTTATAATTGGTTGTATATGAATCCAACGCCATCATGGTGCACCCATTTTCTTGTGCTTTGTGGCGTAAATAATCGAAAATTATTTTTCCAACTCCTTTGGATCGATGTTTTGAACAAACAACAATATTGTCCAATTCCAGGTATTTTCCGCACCACAATTTTCTTCCCATCCAAAACCCAGAAATCCCCAAACATTCATTCCCTTCAAAAACGGCCACTTGACCGTAGTTGTGTGGAAGCATTTCAGCTAAATCAGCTGCATATTCTTCTTGGTTTAACTCTGGATATAATTCGTTCAGAACGGTAATTTGTTCTACCATTTCTTCAATCCCTTTCAATTCTTGGACAATCATTTTGTTAAGTGTTTTTCAAATAATTCAAAAATTCGGCGGTATTCATCGTACCACGAATAGGACTCTTTAAACCCATGGTTTTCTACTGGAAAAACTGACAAATCCCAGTTCTTTTTCCCCAATTCAATAAATCGTTGACTCAAGCGCACAACATCCTGAAATTGAACGTTATCATCTACCATTCCATGAAGCATCAGCAAAGGATCTTGTAAGTTTTCGGCAAAATAAATGGGTGAACTTTGGCGATAGGCCTGTGGATCTGTTTCTGGATAATTCAGGATATTACTCGTGTATTCATGGTTGTAATGTGCCCAATCCGTTACGGAACGCAAGGCTGCACCACACGCAAATTCTCCCGGTTTTGTTAATAAGCCCATTAACGTTATAAATCCTCCGTACGAGCCACCATAAATTCCAATGCGGTCCGAATCGATTTGTTTTTGTTCCACCAACCACTTTTTAGCATCGATAAAATCCTCCAAATCGCGCCCCCCCATGTGACGATAGATAGCAGTTCTATAATCGCGACCATATCCTTCACTTGCACGATAATCTACGTCGATCACGGTATATCCTAAATCAACCAATAGGTTATGAAACATGTATTCGCGAAAGTAATTGCTCCAATAGTAATGTGCATTTTGCAAATATCCAGCACCATGCACAAACATAACGGCGGCACCATTTTTCACTTCTTTTCGCGGCGCATAATATCGAGCAAAGAAATTCTTATCATCTGAGCCCTTAATTTCAATTACTTCAGGAACTTTCCAGGTGTATTTCTTGAATTTTTCTGTGGTAGAATAAGTCAGTTGGGTTAAAATTGGGTTACTGATTATTGTTGGAGCAAGATAAAGTTCCCATGGTTTTTCAGCTGAGGAATAACGAATAGCCAGTTGTTTTTCGTCGGGAGAAAGTGCTACATCGTGATAACCATAATTCGTTAAAACGGGTGTCCAAGACTTCGCTGCAATATCGAACTTGTAGTAATCACGATTTCCTGGATGTGTTTTATTTGCGGTGATAAAAAAATGGCTTCGATCTTTGGCTAATTGAACCCCATGAATTTCAAATTTTCCAGTGGTCAACGCTTCTTTTTTGGATGTTACAATATCTGCAACATATAGATGAGAAAAACCAGTTTCTTCCGATTGAAAATAACAAGATTTTCCGTCCTCTAGCCAATCCAAAACCCCTTCTTCCATGTTCCAAGATGAAATTCCAGGACCGCCAATCCAAGCAGTATCTTGCTGATGATCAATCAATTTTAGTGAAAGTGTACTTAAATTTATTACCCCAATCCAACGGTCTTTGTTGTCTGCACTGCGCACATCAACCAAAGCTTGAGCCGAACTTTCAGAAAAACGCAGCGAATGAATGAAAATGTCACGTATTTTCCCTTCTTTTTTGATCGTTGGAAACGCTTCAAAATTTACCCATTGAACAGTATCTTTTTCCCTGTTCATGATTGCTAATTTCATCGTGGGCTCTTCATTTGAAACCTTTGCTCTCGCTTGAATTGATTTAGAATAGCCACTTGCCGTTAAATAATCTTCCACTTGTGTCCCTTTTGTTTCGGGCTCAATGGATGTTCGAATGGCCATATATTGATTGCTTGGATTCATTTGCATATCAACAAGTTGACCTTCTCCAAAATGCCATTTTTTAGGAAATTCAAAAAGGGGTATATTTTTCTTTTCACGCCAGTCTTTTCGTGTTTTTTGATCTTGAACATGCTGAAAAAGCTCGGATTGTTGGTTGTACAAAAATGACGTGTCTATCGATTTAGTTTTTTCTTTTCCCGCATGAATATTGGTTGTTTGTCGAATGGAGCCATTTGCTGCATTATACAAGAATAAATTATTCCCCATCCGAAATGAAACTGAGTTTGGGTCAGTTAATCGCTGAATTCCGGAGATAAATTCCTCTGTTTGAACAATTATTTGTAGTGCTTTAGTTTTGGTATTATATGCATACAATGTTCCATCCTGAGCATGATAAACGGTTACAAAAAAACGTTGTTTGGCGTCAAATGGTATTTGAATCTGAATGTTTTTAGCACTTACCTTTTCAATTTTTTTGTCTTTAAGTGAATATGCATACAATGAATTTCCTGGTTCCGCAGTTGGATTCCATTCGAATAAAATATGCGTCCCATCTACATTCCAATAGTGATTTTCGGGCAAATAACCCACAAATTCGTGCCCTTTCATAATTTCTTTCAAATCCAATTGAGCCTGAATTTGAACAAAACTGAAGACAAATAACAACAGCAAAAGCTTCTTCATTTATTCGTATTTGATGAATATATTTTTGGCTTCTGTGAAAAACCGAAGTGCTTCCCAACCACCTTCTCTACCAACACCTGAAGCTTTCACCCCTCCAAAAGGCGTTCGTAAGTCACGAATAAGCCATGAATTTATCCAAACAATTCCTGATTCTAAATTATTTGCAACACGATGCGCACGTTTCAAATCATTCGTCCAGATAGTACCAGCCAATCCATATTTGGTTGAATTAGCCATCATAAGAACCTCTTCTTCTGTATCAAATGGTGTAATTGTAACAACCGGCCCAAAAATTTCTTCCTGGTTGGTACGACAATCGTAGGCTAAACCCTCAATTACGGTTGGCCGAAGGTAATATCCATTTTCATAGGGTGCTTCTAAGTGAATTTGCACTCCACCAGTGAGTACCTTACCACCTTCTGCTTTTGCTAATTCAATATAGGAAAGTACTTTTTCCATGTGCGATTTGGAAACCACTGCACCCAAATGAGTTTTAGGATTAGAGGGATAAGAAACTAAGCTATTCGATACTTTTTCAACGAAAACTGTTTTGAATTTTTCATAAATTGAACGTTCCACAAAAATGCGTGAACCACACAGACAAATTTGACCTTGATTGGCAAAAGATGAACGTACGGTTGTACTTATCATAGTATCAAAATCACAATCGGCAAAGATGATATTCGGATTTTTCCCTCCTAATTCCAACGATAGTTTTTTAAACATGGGAGCAGCAGTTCTTGCAATATATTCTCCAGTAGCCGTTCCCCCTGTAAAAGAAATCGCCTTAATTTTTGGATGTTTCACAATCGCATCACCAACTGTTGAACCCAATCCATGTAGAATATTTAAAACTCCAGGAGGCATTCCAGCTTCATTACAAACCTCTCCCAATAAATAAGCAGTATACGGTGTTATTTCTGAGGGTTTCGCAATTACGCAATTTCCAGCTGCCAAGGCAGGAGCAATTTTCCACGAAAAAAGATAAAGAGGTAAATTCCACGGAGAAATACACCCCACAATTCCAATGGGTTTTCGTGTGGTATAATTCACTCCAACGCCTTCCATATAATGTGATTCAGAAGAAAAATGTAGAATCGCTGTGGCAAAAAAATGAAAATTGGAAACAGCTCGTGGAATATCTACTGATCTAGCTAGCGAAATAGGTTTGCCATTGTCTTTGGATTCTGCAGCAACGAATTCATCCATTCTTCGCTCAATTCCCTCAGAAACTTTTACTAAAATGGCACTGCGTTCTTCAATGGACATGTTCGACCAAATTGGAAATGCTAAGTCAGCTGCTTCAACTGCTTGATTTACATCTTCTTCGTTCGAATTTGGTATGAGGGAATAAACATTACCGGTGGCAGGCTCGAAGTTGTCAATATATTGATTTGAAAGTGGTTCAATGTATTTTCCATTGACATAATTTCGTAATTTTTCCATGCGGGATATTAAATTTATCTTATCCTACAAATTTGGAAAAAAGAAATGAGTGTCACTAGTAAAAGAAGCAATTATTTAATTTCAAAGGAAGAAATTTGATTGCCACATGCTATTTTAAATGTACCAGGCTCAACGACCCAATTATCATTTTTGCCATAAAATCTCAACTCTTTATTGTTGAACTTAAAAATAACTTTTATTGCCTCACCTGGTTCTAAGCTAATTTTCTCAAATCCTTTCAGTCTTTTATTTGCGGGAGCAACGCTTGCAAAATCATCTGTTAGATACCATTGTACGACCTCTTTTCCTGTTTTTTGTCCCACATTTTTTACAGTCACAGTTGCTTCAAACTCGTTCCCCTTATCGCTTGGAATTGATTTTACAGTTAAATCAGAATAGGAAAAATTCGTGTAACTCAACCCATGACCAAAGGCCCACTGTGGATGTATGGGTAATCCATCCGTTTTGTTTGTCTTAGTCTCGGAATTCACATAATCGTAGTACTCAATTACTCCGTCATATCGAGGATACGTAAAAGGTAGTTTTCCACTTGGATTGACCTCACCAAGCAATATTTCAGTAAGTGCTTCACTACCATAATCTCCCGGTAAATACGCATGTAAAATGGCGGCACTTTTTGGTTCTAGCTCCCGAACAATATGTGGTTTACCAAACATAAAAACTAAAATCACTGGTTTTCCTGTTTCTTGAAGCATTTTTACTAAGGCTTGTTGCTCTTCACACAAATTGAGTGACTGGATATCACCCGGTTTTTCTGTTCCAGGCATTTCTCCCAAGCAAACAATAATTTTATCTGCGCTTTTACTTGCCGAAAGCACCTGATCTTTGTTTAACAATTCACAAGTTTCCCAACCCTCCCTCATAGACAAATCATAACCTTGAACAAAAGTTAAGTTAGATCCCAGTTTATTTTTCATCGCTTGGTGAAAATTCAATGCTCCTTTGGTGTTAAAACTCGTATCAACACCTTGCCAGGTATGCGTCCAAGCGCCATTTTGAAATATTAAATTATTGGCGGCCTCTCCTACTAATAAAATCTTTTCATTTTTAGTTAATGGTAACGTATTGTTTTCGTTTTTAAGAAGTGTAATTGATTCAGCTGCAGCATTTTTAGCCGCATTTTTAAATTCAGCTGAAGCAAATTTTGTAAATGATTGCCAAGGCTCAAATTGTTTTTCATAAAGACCTAATTTGAGTTTAACGTAAATAATTCTAGTTGCAGCATCATCTAATCTTTTCATGGAAATTTTCTTTTCATCCACAGCTTCTTTAAAAAGTTTCAGATATTCTTCGTGTGGACCATTGTATGGAACCATGCTCATGTCTAGACCGGCATTAATAGCCATAATAATTGCTTCCTTTTGGTTACTCGCCACCTTGTGTACTGAATGCAGCATACGAATATCTTCCCAGTCAGAAACAGCAAATCCTTTGAATCCCCAATTTTCTTTCAGTGTTTTAGTTATTAATTTTTTGTTCGCATGTCCCGGTATACCATTTACATCGCCGGAATTAATCATGACGGTTAGCGCTCCTGCATCAACAGCAGCTTTGAAAGAGGGTAAATACAATTCCTTCATTTGTCTTTCCGGAATCCATGACGGAGTTCTATCACGCCCAGAACGGGGTAAACTGTAGCCTACAAAGTGTTTCATACAAGCTGCAACTCGCGTAGATTCTGCCGGATTAGTTCCTTGGTAGCCTTTTACTAATTCAGTTCCCATTTCTGAGGCTAATTTTGGATCCTCACCCAATGTTTCAAAAAAGCGTGACCAAAGAGGTTGTCTTCCTAAATCTAACACAGGCGAAAAATTCCAAGGAACACCTGAAGCGCGCGTTTCATAGGCAGTGATTTCCCCCATTTTATGAGCCAAAGAAGGATTCCATGTTGCCGCTAAACCAATTTCCTGTGGGAAAAGAGTGCCGCCAACTATGTAATTTGCTCCATGTATGGCATCAACTCCATAAATAACAGGTGTTTTTGTTTTTCCTTGACGAAAAGGTGCATGAATTTGAGTGAGAATTTTGTTCCATGTTTCCCGATCTAAGGTGTGTGAACTAACGTTTAAGACAGACCCAATAGCTTGTTTTTCGATTAATAAATTGAGTTTTTTTTCATCGATTTGAATCGGTAAAAGAACAGTTCCTTTTTCATCTGCTTTTAACAATGCATCTAAGGTTACTTGACACGTTTGAGCGATTTTTTGTTCTACTGTTAGCTGTTTTACCAGTTTTTTTGATCTGTTAAGCAACTCATTTTCAGAAATTTGAGAGTACAACAAAGCAGGTAAACAGAGAATGAAAAAGGATATTAGAAAATTCATTAGATATTGTAATTATTACACTAAGATAAACATTTATATTAACTTCTTGTTTAAAAGATATTAAATTCAAGTGATTTAATTAAAGAATGAATTTCTTTGATTGTTAATTGTTTTTAATTAATATTGTACAACTTACAAAAACTATATTAACTAGTTGAAACGAATTTTAATTATAGTTCATTTAATACTATCGTTTACTTCGATGGCTCAAGCGCCTTTGGTTCGAGTTGAAAGAATTAATTCTCAATGGGAGCTGTTGGTTGATGGAAATCCATATTACATTAAAGGTGGGGGCGGTACCGTAAAAATGCACGAATTAAAAGCGGCAGGTGGTAATACCATTCGAACCTGGGGATTGGAAAATGCTCAAGCTATTCTGGATGAAGCTCAATCTTTAGGTCTCAAGGTTATGTTGGGAATGTGGGTGCAGCATGAGCGACACGGATTTGATTACAACGATACCGATAAAATTGCCAATCAATTAGAGAATTTCCGAATCGCTGTTAGAAAATACAAAAACCATCCAGCCTTATTGATGTGGGGAGTTGGAAATGAATATGAATTGGAATATTCCAATACTAAAGTGTGGGCAGCGGTAAATGACATTGCGAAAATGGTTCACGAGGAGGACAAAAATCATCCAACAGCAACAGTTACAGCTGGAGTTACCCCTGAAAAGTTGAAATTCATAATGGATGTAATGAAAGACATTGACATTTACGGAATCAATACATATGGAGATATCGAAAATGTAAAGAAAATTTTGTCTGATGGGAATTTTCAAGGCCCTTACATGATAACTGAATGGGGACCAAATGGTCATTGGGAGTCGCCAAAAACAAAATGGAATTCAAGTATTGAGCAAACATCCACAGAGAAATCAGCAGTTTATCTGAGCAGATACCAACGCTGCATTTCTGCTGAACGAAAGCAATGTATCGGTTCTTTTGCGTTTTTATGGGGTCAGAAACAAGAATATACTAATACTTGGTACGGATTATTTGCTGAAAATGGCCAACCAACAGAACCAATTGACCAGTTGGAATTTTGTTGGTCTGGAAAATATCCGATTAACCGCAGTCCATCGGTTGATTCCATGCATTTTAACCATTCAAACCCACCACAAAATATAATTTGTTCTGCCGATAAAAAATATCCATTTTCAGTGTTTGCTCATGATTTGAATGGCGATAAATTAACCATAAAATGGGAATTGTTTCCAGAAAGCACGGACCTAAAATCGGGTGGAGACGCAGAAGCAAAACCTACACCACTGGTCGGAAAAATTAAACGAAAAGATGCTACTAGTATCTTTCTACAAGCACCAACATTAGAAGGTAGGTATCGCTTGTTTGTTTCTGTAAGTGATGGCGAAAAAACAGCCTATTCGAATTTGCCATTTTACGTTCAACTTGATACCACCCAAAATTCTAACAAGGTCACCTTTAAAAAACAAACGTTACATTCATTTGATGAAAAATAGTCACCTATTCATTGCATTAATGATTGCGTTTTTAAATCAAAACGTTACTGGACAGTTGCGTATAGATACTTCTGAATTTTCACCTATAAATTCGGGATTATTTCCAAAAAAAATCAGTTCAGCACTGGACAACATTAGTATATCTGGTTATTATCGTTTTTTAGGAGCCTATTCACAAATGAGTAATCCGTACCCGGAATTTGAATCTATTAAGCGTAAGGTTTTTTTAGGCGATGACAGTAATATTCCGCAATTGATGTTGACTATTGGTGGGAAACCCTCAAAAACCACTTCATTTTCAACAGATTTATATCTGTGGACTCCGCTAACAGGAAGCACTACGGATTATGCCAAAGGGTTGAATCTTGGAATTAATTTAACGGGCTCACATTCAACAAAATACGGATTATTTAATGTTAAAATGGGGGGAATTCATTGGTATACCTTGAGTCCGTTTACTTTTTCTTCGAATACTGCCTATAACCGATTCAGTATTTTTGAACGGAACCCGTGGGATCCTAATACAAATGAGCCCTATGACCGCTATAAAACATTTTATAAAAATGGAGCTCTTACCCAAGATGTACGGTGGGGTCAGCAAGCTTTTCAAGGGTTCATATTAGATGTTGCACGCTTGCCGCAAGGGTTTTCATTTGCTTTTATGCATGGTAAATCACAATTTAATGGTGGTTCCTTGCCAAGACCAAATTTGATGACCGCAGGAAAAATAAAAAAAGATTTCAAAGATAATTTCGTGAGCATCAATGCTATTTCAAGTCAAACCTTTACAGATAGCCTCGCAAGGCTGGCGATTGGATTTAACCTGATTACAACCGAATATAAATTAAAATGGAAAGAACTTTCTATATTGGGTGAAATTGGATTAGGCAATTATTACAGTCCGACTGCTTCCAATAAATGGGGAGAAGCTATCGATCTCAAGTTTCAGTTCTCCAAAAAATGGACTTATTTTCCGCTGGAAGTACGATTTTTTCAAGTAAGTCCGAATGTTATTAATAATAATGGAACGTTTTGGAATTCATCCATTCAAGAATTCAACACCAATTTTGCTGCAACGGGGAGTCAGACTCCTTTAATTCCATTTGCTAGTTCTCTTGTTAATATTGGTCAACTGACAAATAATCGTAGGGGTTTAATACTTAATACTGATTTGAATTACAAAAAGAACAAATTAACATTAGGGTATAGCGCTGCTTCCGAAATTAGTGGTATTTCTAATAGAATTACCTACGGACACCCTGCCAACAATTTAGCCCTCTCTCGTTTTTGGCGGTGGGCTTTCCCAGCTAATGTTGGTCCGTATGGAAATTTAAATAAAATTTACCGGGGAGTATATGAAACAGTAACAATTACGGACTCCATAACAGCCAAAGGGTTTAACACGCTTGAAGTAAGTTTTAAGACAGAAACAAAGTTGTTCGGTAGAGATTTATTAATTTTCTATTTGGGAAGTTTTCATAGTGTGCAGCAACGATTTTCAGCGTTACCCATTTACTCATCAAAAGCCTATTTGCAAAGCTATAACAATCAAGCGGAGTTTTATTATAAGCTCAACAAGCATGTGATTTTTTCTAATTATTTTGGATTTGATCGTATTCTTGCCAATAACAACACTGAGTTAGATCAAGTAAGTCTCAAACCAAAAAATCAAATAGGATGGAGTTATTCCATAGGATTGGATTTACAGCTGGCTAAAAATACTGGTTTATACCTCCGTCATCGATGGATGAAATATCAAGATTTGAACTTCTCATTGGATCATTATCAAGGAACAGAAACCACTGTCGAACTAAAAATATTTTTTTAAATGAAGGTAATAATTGGATTAATTTTTCTGCTGACTCTATTGGATTCTTTTTCGCAAGAGGGTAAAAAAGTGCAGTTTATTGGTGGGGCTCGATCGTTAATTTCTCAAACCGGTTTTTCATCTGATGATTCTGACACAGTTACACCAAGGAAATCAACCGGAGGATATGCCTTAATTGATTTAGGTATAAAAATTAATCCAAATTCCAATACGGAAATTTTAGGGATGATGCGAATTAAAAATGATTTTGGTGGATTTTGGGGTGGAGGTGTAACTTTTGATGTTCGTCAAATTCAAGTGAAAGGAGTAGCCGGAAATGTAGTTCGATATCAAATTGGTAATATTGATTACAAGCTTTCACCGTATACCTTTTACAACCACAACCCGGATTTATTGGTTTCCTCCTTTTCTACAAATAGAATCAAAGAGGAAGTTTTGAATTACGAGTCGTTCTACAAAAACAACAACACATGGCGCCAACAGGGTGCTGCAGCTGACTTTGCATTAAAATTCCCGAAAGGAATCAAGGAAATGAAGTTTAATGGGTTTATTACACGCTTGAATCCAACAAATTTCACGAACATTCTTGAACGTTTCTTTGGAGGTGGTAATGTTGTTGTAAATCAAAGTAAATACCTTACGCTGGGTGTAAATCATGTTAGCACGTTCGATTTGAAACAAACCGCACTTACAGACAATGCCTATCGAAATAACGTTACATCGCTCACCTATGATGCCTCCTGGACAAATGACAAAATAAAAATTGGAATTGATGGCGAATCCGGTTTTTCATCGAGTTACTCAACCCAAAACATGGAAGGTAAATTATCGGATTATTTTGTTCATGTGAAAGGAACTGCCCAATTAAAAAAATTAGGTGTCAATTTTAAATTAGGGTATATGGATAATGGTCCTGACTTTAGAAGTTTTGGGGCACAATCAAAACGCATGGATTTTAATCAAGTAAATGGTTTTTATGAACGATATACCAATGCACAAATAATAAGACCTTTGTCCTACTATGATTTATACAATGATCCTAGCTTGTATTCAGCGGGGATTTCTACTCGAATTATGGCAATAAATCCGGCAATAAATAATGTTTTGCCCTACGGGGTTGCAACTTTCAATAGACGTGGGGTTTATATGGGGGGGGCTTTTTCAGACAAAAAGAAAATTGTTGCTTTTGATGCTACGTATTATCGCCTCCAAGAAATTCGTGGTCAGGGGACATTACAACTGCGCACATTTCACTATTTGAACACGACCCTAAAAATTGATTTCTCCAATTGGCTGAAATGGAAGAAAAAACAAGTGTTTCAGCTTGGATTGGCTTATCAGAAAACCAATAGGAAAAGTGAGTTTGATTTTGAAACAATCCGTTTGAATTCCCTTACCGCTAACGCTGGATTTGAATTTGAAATAATAGAGAATTTATCGGTATTGGGAAATGCATTCCTTTTTCAATGTAGTGGAAACGAAACTGAGGCGGTCCGCAATGCCAGTGGGGAAATAGTTAATTTCAATCAATTGACCATTGACGGAATCGAAAATAGTTTTTCTGGAGGAATTAAATTCTCTTTTACAAAGGATGTATATTTAGCCGCATTTTATGAATCAAACTCTAATTCATATAACTTAGCAGCTCCATACAGACTGAATCAACTGATGATTTATTATATAATGAAATTTTAAGAACCTATGAAAAAATTAAGTCTAATCATACTCGTTTTAATTTCTATTGTTGCATGTCGTAAAAAGGAACATGACAAAATAGATGGTCCTTCTTTGCAAGATTTAAACGGACAATTTACCATAATAAACACCTTGCAGGCGAGCCAGGATTCTGTAGATTTTTCTGTAGGAGAAACGGTTTTTTTTACCGCTAGTTTATCCAAAAACACAGCCTGGAAATTACGAATTTCCGGCTTAAGTAGTGGGGCAGAAAAAATCATTACTGGCTTAAGTAGCTCACTTGATGCATCCTCTAGTTTGTGGAATGGAAGCACGTCGAATTTACCCCTCTTTCGTGCAGAGCAATGCAAGGTTGAGTTAACATTTGCCGGAGAACCAGATACGCTTGTAGTATATGTAAAAGTACTTCAGCCTAAAACAAATTCTGGATTTATCGTAGCAGATTTTGAAAATGGATTTAATTCAGGATGGGGGTCATTTACTCAATCTGGGGCAAATATGGATTTTCAAATAAAAACGGATACATCTGCTGCTGAAGGAAATGATTACCTCAATATGGCGGGGACAGTAAATTGGGATTGGTTAATTGGTTTGGTGAACTTCAAAGCTAGTGCTTATGGCGCATCTACTCTCCCTCTTCCCTCTAATCCAAATGCTGTTTATTTTAATGTGATGATATACGGCGAACCAGGCCTGATAAATAGTATAGTTTTATTCCAATTTCAAGAAGATGATAATGGCGATGGATTATTTACTAGTACTAGTGAAGATATGTATTCTATTGAAATTCCTGTAAATTGGGTGGGTTGGAAGCTTGTTTCCGTCAAGTATAGCGATTTACTTTGTTTGGTAAACGGCGCAACCTCAACTCCAGCTGGAAATGGCACACATGATTCAGATAAGATTCAACAGATCAACATGCTTCATTTAGCTAACCCTTCTTCCGGTTTTGCCAAAGCAAAAATTGATTATGTCATCTTCACAGAAAATGGACCTTTGATCCCATAAACATGAACAAATTTTTTATAATTATTTTTTGTGCCTCTTCAATTTCTTGGTCACAAGAAGATTTGAAAAATTTAGAGGGTGTGGATATTATCGGAAATAGATTAGAATTTAAAAAAGTCGGATTATATGATGAAGAGGTTCCAGGGAAATTTACGATTCGTGGCTTCAGTCAAATGGATATTTATACAGATGAGTTGAGTGACGATTTTTGGTCAGCTAAAAACACCACTTGTTTGAATGCTCATCAAGGGAAAGATGAACTTGATTCTTATTTGCAACTGAAATGGAATAAAGATCAAGATGGGTGTGATTGGGTTGGGATGGGCTTTGGATGGGATTCATGGGCAGCAAAAGACATTGCCTACATTCAAGATACGATTGCAATAGAATTGCAAGTGCGTTCAACAGGAAAATCTTTTACCAACCTTCCGTGGGCTTTTGGAATTGAGGATTATGCGGGCAGACAAGCCTGGCTGGGGTATTCAAAATCCTTTTTAACTGGTCAGGAAATCACGCAACAATGGACCAAGGTTGAATTGCCTTTTTCTTTGTTTCCGTGTGAAGAAAATCAATTGGATTTAACCAGTGTAAAACAATTAATCATTCAATTCTTTGGAGAAGGGGCAATTGAAGTTAATTCGATTAAAATCGTGCCTTTTTCAAGTAAATTAAAGTTAGACATGGCCGCTAGTTTAATTTCTAAAAGTCCAACAATTGATGGTGATTTGAGTGATTGGAATACATCGTTTACTCCCTTATCAGAAATTCATTCATTTGCTGTGCGTTATAATCCCGACACCTTGTTTTTTGCTTTTTCAGTTGTTGATGATACTCCATTACAAAATTCACAAAAAGAAAGAAATTGCTGGAATGGTGACGCAATAGAACTTGCTTTCTCTACAAATCCGAACGTGGATGAGAAAAGAAAATTTTATTTGTTAAGCGATCAGCATATTGGAATCTTTTGCGGCTCTAACAATCCTGCCTGGAATTATAGCTCCAATATTGAAATGCCAACAATTCAAAAGGAAATAAAAATGAATGAAAGGGGTTATACAGTGGAAATTATGATACCTTATTCTAATTTGTATAACCAAAAATTAGTTCCTGGAACAGAGTTAGGATTTGAGGCAGCAATCGACTTAGGTACATTTGAAAAAAGAGAACAACAAGTACGTTGGAATAGTTCTTACCAAGAAGGATTTAATCTTTCTCCTGCGAAATGGGGAAAATTACTATTGGAATAAAGTAGTAAAATAAATTTATTCTTTAATCAATCGTTTAACCATTCTTTTTCCAGACGTCGTTTCAACTTGAATGAGGTAAATTCCATTAGGGAGTGCTGAGCAATCAAACATATTTGATTCAATGGAATTATCTATGAAAACAATTTTTCCGTCCATTGTTTGCAAAATTATTGAAGATAAATTTAATCCTTCAATGTTTACTATCCCTGTTGTTGGATTTGGGCTGATTGTGATATCCTTTAGACTTTCTTCATTAATACTTAGTTCTGATTGATCCTTGTAAACACGCACGTAATCAACATACATACTTGCAGGAAATAGTGTGTTTTGATTCGGTCCACCCGGCCAGTTTCCGCCAACTGCAATATTCAATAATAAGAAAAATGGCTTAACAAATTCTTCTTTATTGAGGCTACCATTAAAAATAGCTTGTTCATGATATACAACATTATCAACCAACCATGTAATTTTAGTAGAATCCCAAATCACTGCATATTGATGATATTGAGTAGGGTCGCAATTAAACTGACCACCTCTGTATCTATGACCAAGGCTATCGAAATGGATAGTGCCATATATTTTCGATTCTGAATTAATGTGCTCCATAATATCAATTTCACCACAAGTAGGCCAAATTTGACTATCAATATTTGCACCTAACATCCAGAAAGCTGGCCATAATCCCGGGCCCATTGGGAGTTTGATTCTTGCTTCAATTCTACCGTATTTAAAAGCGAAAAGGTCTTTCGTTATAACGCGTGCTGAAGTATATTGACTTGTGCCAAAATTTTGATCCAATGCTGTTATTACTAGATTTCCATTCGTTATGTTCGAATTGGAAGGTAAATTCGTATAATATTGCATCTCGTTATTTCCCCACCCACCGGCACCAATGTCATATTTCCACTTCGTTGAATCTAATTGGTTGCTGTCAAATTCATCATGCCAATACAAGAAATATTGTCCTTGCAAAAACAGCGATTGTAAACAGATAAGAAGTGCTAAACAGTTTTTCATAATCTTTTTTAAAAAAAAGAGGCTGCAAAAAGCAGCCTCACATTCGTAGTAGGTAAATACTTTATTCTTTCACAAATCGAATTACTTCTTTCGACCCTTTCGTGCTAAGTACGATGAAATAAACTCCAGCATTTAACGTTTTCACCGAGATAGTAGATTGAAAATCATCATTGATTAATTCCTCCCCCATTACATTTAAAATTGAATATGACTGAATTGCTGATGCAGTTTCAATAGTTAAAACATCAGAAGCAGGAACAGGATAAACGGTTGCATTTATGGATACTTCATCAATTGAGCTTGTTGGACAAGCTGAACAACTACCATAACAAACAACTGGGAAAACTACATCACCTGCAATAGTATCATAACGATTCGTGAAACCTCCAGTTGTAAGTGTACATGTTTCACCACCTACAAATTGTTCTGAATTTGCCCACCCATCAATAGTAAATATGTATTCAATTGTTCCGTTATTTAACGGCAACGTTACTTCCCAAATATTATCTGCATTTGCATCTGTCATTGGATTACAAGTTCCGCAAAAGTTGTTAAACGTACCATTCACAAATACGCCTGTAAACGCTGCGCCTGTGTAGTCTTGCAAATCAACACGAAAAGTGACATTTGAAGTGACATTACATGATCCACAGCTTGCCCAACAAACAGCAGGTAAAACTGTATCATTCGCAACAGTAATAATACGATTTGTAAATCCACTATTTGTTACAGTACAAGAACTTCCAGAAATTAATGATTCTTGGCCAGCCCATGCATCATTTGAGAATTTAAATTCGTAAGTACCCGGATTTATTGATAAAGTAACCTCCCAAATATTATCGCCATTTGCATCAGACATTGCATTACAAGAGCCACACCATCCGTTAAAAGTTCCATTCACTTCTGGAGTTGTGAATCCAGTTTGTTGAGACATATCCACTTGAAAAGTAACATTTTTAGGCGTTGGTGTTAAGGCACATGCTGTACAACTTCCCCAACAAACTACATCCATAACAACTGGAGTTGCTCCCACTGTCAATGTTCTATTCGTGAAGCCACTGTTTGTAACAGTACAACTTGTACCAGGCGTTAAACTTTCCTGAGAACCCCAAGCATCTGCCGAAAACTTGAATTCATAATTTCCAGGAGCCAGAGAAAGAGTGGTTTCCCAAATGTTATCACCGTTAACATCGGTCATTGCATTACAAGAGCCACACCACACGTTGAATGTACCATTCACTTCAGGCGTAGTGAATCCAGTTTGCTGTGACATATCAACTTTGAAGGTTACATCTGTTTGAGCAATCATGTTTGATGAAAGCGATAAACATGATGCTAAAAAGAAAAATCGAGTAATTTTTTTCATAGTTAAAAATTTTAGTTAGACAAACTTAATAAATAATTGTAAAAAATACAATAAGTTAAAAATAAATTATTGTCTCTTTAACAAAAAGCACTTCAAAATGTTCATTTACATCTTAAATTGATATTCACCGCTTTTCACGCGTTCATCATAATTAACTTTATGGAAGGAAAATAATTTAGCTGGTCTGTGCTTCACATTCTGTTGTTTTTCGTCGTGTGCGATTAGCGGAATATTTTTAATTTTCTTTCTAAAATTGGCTTTATCCATTTCGATATTAAATGCAAATTCAAAAAGTTGTTGCATTTCATTTAGGGTAAACCTTTCGGGCAGTAAATCAAAACAAATTGGTTCATATTGAAGCTTCTGTTTGAAAATTTCATACGTTGAAGATAAAATGAAATTATGATCAAAAGCGAGCTCTGGAAGGTTTTTGACTGAAACCCAATTAACTTCCTCAGCCCAAGAAGAAGCTTTAACTTCAAAATCTTCGATTCGAATCAACGCGAAGAAAGCAATAGTTATCACCCGACCTTGTGGATGTCTATTCGGTTTACCGAAGGTTTGTGATTGAGGTAGTTGGATGTTTTTTAATCCGGTTAATTCAAACAGAATCCTCTCCGCAGCTTGAGGTAAATCTTCATCGGGATAAACCAAATCACCAGGAACAGCCCAATAATTTTCAAATGGCTTTACAGAACGTTTAATTAACAATGCTTTTATCTCTCCCTCAGAAAAGCCAAAAATGATACAATCAACCGAAAACGCAGAAGTAAAAAAGGTAGAAAAGTCAATGCTATACATAAAAAAGAAAAGTTTTTAATGATTTATTCCATCAGATGAAAAGTTTGTAATTCCTTGTTTTTTGAGAGCTGAGTTAACTTTCCAGGCAAAAAAAGCTAGGTAAACAAAACAAAATACACCTACCCAATACGATTGTTGAATTCCCAAAATTGAATCATCAGCCAAAGCTCCTTGAAGAGCCGAAATAAAACCACCCCCCATAATCATCATTATCAACAAACTGGAAGCTGTGTTGGTTTTTTCTTCCATTCCAGCAATTCCTAGGGTAAAAATACATGGCCACAAAGTACTGCAAAAAAGACCAACTGAAATGAATGCAAAAACACTAATCATTCCACTAGCAAAAATCCCAATAACCAAAGCAACTATTGCTAAAAAAGAATACAGAATTAATTGTTTAACCGGATTACCTTGACTCAATTTATCAGCAATAATTAACAAAACTACAATTCCCAAGTAAGGGTAAAAAACAGACAAATCGTTTCCTGCAATCCAATTAACAAGCAAGAAAATTCCAAACGCAACAAATGGCAATATGACTCCCAGTATTGATTTTAGGTTTTTACTTAAATTAAATACCCCAGCGGCACTTGTCCATCTTCCTATCATTAAACTTGCCCAAAACAAGGATACATAGGGAGCTACTTGATTTTCACTGGTACCTAATTTTTGATTCATAAATTCAGGTAGATTACTTGCCGTTGCAACTTCAACCCCCACATACAGAAAAATCGCTATCATTCCTAAATATACTTGCGGATATTTTAACGAAGCAAGAATGTTTCCCGTACCGGTTCCTGAGCTTGATTCTAATTTATCTGGAACATTCGACAATTTGAAAACTAGAGCAGCTACAATAAAGGCAGCGCCCAAAATTAAATAAGGTGTTTGTACCGCCTCTAAATTTAGGGTGGTGTTACTTGAACCCAATCCTCCAAAAATCGCAAAAGAAACGATTACAGGTCCTATTGTTGTACCCACATTGTTAATTCCACCAGCTAAACTCAGCCGTGCGTTTCCTTTAGAAGGGTCGCCCATTTGAATTGCCAAGGGATTTGCTGCGATTTGCTGCAATGAAAATCCAAGACCTACCGTAAACAAACCCGAAATAAGTAAAGGAAAAGATGCTTGATTGGACGCCGGTATAAACAATAATGTCCCTAACGCAGAAATTACCAATCCCAATGCAAGCCCATTTCTATATCCGATTTTATTTAAAATATCTTGTTTTAAAATGGCTGAAATAAGAAAATAAAGAATGGAACCTACCGTATATGCAACGTAGAATGCAAATGAAATCAATTGAGACTGAAGCTGGGATAAGTTAAGCGCTTTTTTAAATACTGGAATTAAAATATCATTACTTGCCGCAACGAATCCCCAGAAAAAAAAGATTAAAACAAGCGTTCCAAACGCGCCGTAGTTTGTGTTTTTCACCGTTAGAATTTTAAATTATTGTCCAAATTACAATAATTTAAATTTTTAGCTTACTTTCTCTGCATGTTTTTTTTCAAAAGAAGAAATAGACAATGCTTTTTTCACACTTGAAACAATGGCGTTTTTATCAAACCCACAGTCTGCCCAAAGTTCTTCTTGCGTTCCATGATGAATGTATTCATCTGCAATTCCCAGACGTATAATTTCTGAATTGTATTTTTGATCGACCATAAATTCGATAACCGCAGATCCAAAACCACCCATCAAACAACCATCTTCAACGGTGATTACCTTTTTGAATTTTGAAAACACTTCGTGGAGCATAACCTCATCAATCGGTTTCACGAAACGCATGTCATAATGAGCAACGGAAGCTCCATATTCAGCTAATTCTTCAAGGGCCACTTGTGCAAAATTACCAGGGTGCCCGATAGTTAAGATGGCTAAATCATTTCCACTTGTTACTTTTCTACCCGTTCCAACTTTTATTTCTCTAAGTGGTTTTTTCCAATCAGTCATTACACCATTTCCTCTGGGATATCGGATTGAAAAAGGACCTTTATTCGGAAGTTGAGCGGTGTACATCAAGTTACGTAATTCTTCCTCGTTCATGGGTGCCGAAACAACCATATTAGGAATCATACGCATATATGCCAAATCGTAGGCGCCGTGATGCGTTGCTCCGTCTGCTCCAACAAGACCACCTCTATCTAAACAAAAAACAACATTCAAATTTTGTAATGCTACGTCATGTAATACCTGATCATAAGCGCGTTGCATAAACGTGGAGTAAATATTACAAAAGGGAACTAAACCTTGGGTAGCCAAACCGGCACTGAAAGTAACGGCATGTTGTTCGGCAATACCCACATCAAAAGCCCGATCTGGCATAGCTTTCATCATGATGTTCAGCGAACAACCACTTGGCATAGCTGGAGTTACGCCCATGATTTTGTCATTTTTTTCAGCTAATTCAACTATTGTATATCCAAATACATCTTGATATTTCGGGGGTTGAGGTGATTTTGGTATTACTTTAACAATTTCACCTGTCTCCTTATTAAATACTCCTGGAGCGTGCCATTTCGTTGGGTCTCCTTCTTCGGAGAATTTATATCCACCTCCTTTTTTTGTAAGGCAATGCAATATTTTTGGGCCAGGAATATCTTTTAAATCTTCTAATACTTTAGCTAAGCCAATTGCATCATGTCCGTCTACCGGGCCAAAATAGCGAAAATTCAAGGATTCAAACAAATTGCTTTGTTTTAAAATACTTCCTTTTAATGCATGCGTTACTTTGGAAGCTATTGTTTGTGCATCTGGGCCAAATTTGGATATTTTTCCTAGGAGTTTCCAAACCTCATCCTTCACTTTATTGTAGGTATGAGAAGTGGTGATATCCGTTAAATACTCCTTCAACGCCCCCACATTGGGATCAATGGACATGCAGTTGTCATTTAAAACAACCAACAAATTTGCATCTTTCTCAAAACCTGCATGATTCATTCCTTCGAAAGCCAAACCGGCAGTCATGGCACCG
This sequence comes from Lishizhenia tianjinensis, assembly GCA_943330745.2. Classification (GTDB taxonomy): domain Bacteria; phylum Bacteroidota; class Bacteroidia; order Flavobacteriales_D; family Crocinitomicaceae; genus UBA952. The sequence goes on along the minus strand of CALQIX020000002.1, from coordinate 120,486 downwards.
TCACCAATTACGGCAATGTGCTGTTTGTTTTTTTCGCCTTTGTATCGATTTGCCACAGCCATTCCTAGAGCCGCTGAAATAGATGTAGATGAATGTCCTACACCAAACGTATCATATTCACTTTCTGATCTTTTTGGAAATCCTGAAATCCCTCCTTTTAACCGATTGGTGTGAAACAGTTCTCGACGACCTGTCAGAATTTTGTGTCCATAAGCTTGATGCCCAACATCCCAAACCAATTGATCTTCTGGTGTATTAAAAACATAATGCAATGCGACTGTTAATTCAACAACTCCTAAGCTGGCACCAAAATGACTATTTCCAATTTCAGAAATAACATCAATAATATATTGTCTTACTTCGTCTGAGATTTGAGGTAAGTCTTCGATTGAAAACTTTTCTCTCATGTCTGCTGGAGTAATAATCTGATTTAGTTTAGGACCTGCTTGGTATTCTTTCATAGGTTAGTCTCTTGCAAATTAACTAATTTCATTCCATATAACAACAATTTATAAGCATTGTTCACTGTTAATATTCATAAAAAAGGGCCAACCGAAGTCGACCCTTAAAAATAAATATTCGTTTAACTTACTTTTTTACCACGTTGAATTGAGCAGATTTTCCATTTTCAAGAACTACGTTGAAAACGTATATTCCTGCTTCAAGTCCTGCGATATTCACATCTGATTTTCCGTTCACTAAATTAATTGCTTTAGCCATTGCTATTTTTCCTGCAACATCAGTGATTGTTAAGCTAGCAACTCCATCTCCTTGAATCGATACAGTAACATTATCAACTGCCGGGTTAGGATAAGCCACTCCTTCAATTACGTTAGTTTCAGCCAAACCAATTGAATTTTTATCAACTAATCCAACCCCTAGAGCAGATGGTAAATCACTACCAAAACCTACAGCGAAACGAGTACCATCACTTTCGTTAGGGAACATTGGTTGCAAGTAATAATCAGTGTTCCATGTATAATTTTGATCATCATACCCAAGGTATAAATCTAAATTAACAGTTTGAACACACGCTAAATAACGTTGGTTATCTACCAAAACATAAGGAGTAGTGAAAGCACCATAAACAACTTCACCTTGTAAATCACTTGGATAATAATAGAATCCAGAAGCCACTTCAGTTAAAGTCCATGCCGTACCCGCTGGGAAGTTAGCATCATTTAAGTCCGTGAACGCATTATCCCATGTATAAAGATATAACGCCATTTCTTCACCATCAAGTGGTGTAGTACCTGTTGCTTTTGTTGCAGCGAAGTACACTCCCGTTGCAGCTACGCGACTTGCATTTGGATCATTGATCACTGTACATACAGAATATGTTTGGTTGTTTGTACTTGGTCTGTAGAAGTTAGATGCGCTCAATGAATTTGCCGCAGTGTCTCTTTTCGCATAAGAGAAAACTGAATCATTTACAGTAAACGTATACGTAACCGTATTATCTCCATCGTATTCGTCCGTACCACCTAAATTAGCAGTATAAGTTACCGTGTATGTTCCAGCTGTGTAAGAACTTAATGCGAAATTAGGTAATGTAGAGGCACTTCCTGGATAAACATCAGCACTGTCGCCTGAAACGATAGACAACCCTGAAACTGTGTTATCATAAACTACTGCTCCTGATGGGTTTGTGATTTTTGCATTCAACGAAACCGTTGCTTGAGCAGCACTTCCTGGATTGTAAATACGAGCCCCTAAGTCAAAATTAAATTCAGTACCATTTTGAGCTAATAAAGAATGTACATGACCCGCTTTAGGTGCTAAGGCAGCTCCTGGAGAAATTGCGATATCCTCAGCGAACAAACCAGTTTTATTACCCATAAAAACCACAACAGGACCGTTAGCCATTTCATTTACTAAAGTAGCGCCATCGAAGTTAGTTAACATAACAACTGGAATAGTTACACTTGGTGCATCTGTACCAGCACCCATTCCAACTACTTCCGGATCACGATTAATAATAATAACACCAACTGCACCTGCATTTTGAGCGTTTAATGCTTTTAAACTGAAGTTACATGTGTTTCTGTATATTACAGCAATTTTTCCAGTAAGGTCATTTGTAAGAGGATTACATCCTTCTTGAGAAACCGGGAATCCTTGTGCATTTAATCCTGCACTTCCGTCTTCTACCAACATAATGGTATCTTCAACAAAAACACCTGGAATGTTAAAATCTGGTGTTGCTCCCCATGAAGCAGGATCAGCCCATGTGAACGTGTAGTTAGCAACGATTGACTGCGGAGAAACCCCGGCAACAATCACCTGTGCACCTGCCCAAGAAGCAGATAAAACCACAGATACTGCGAGTAAAAGTTTTTTCATAATTGATGATTTAATTTAGTTTACGCTAATTTAATAAAAATATAATAACAGAAAAATATTTTAAAAAAAAAGCAGCTGAAAAAGCTGCTTAATATTTTAAAATGAATTAATTGCGTTTACTCAGCCTTTAGCTGCCGCAAAAAGAAATTCTCTGTTCATTCGTGCAATATTTTCTAATGAAATGCCTTTTGGACACTCAATTTCGCAAGCGCCAGTATTTGTGCAATTACCAAATCCCTCTTCGTCCATTTGTCGTACCATATTCACCACCCGTTCTTTCGCTTCAACTTTTCCTTGGGGGAGTAAAGCATATTGAGAAACTTTAGCGCCCACAAACAGCATTGCTGAGCCGTTTTTACAGGTTGCCACACAAGCACCACATCCTATACATGCTGCGGCCTCAAAGGCTTTATCAGCATCTGCTTTTGGAATTGGAATAGCATTGGCATCCATTGTTCTTCCCGAGGTGTTTACCGAAACAAATCCACCAGCTTGTTGAATTCGATCAAATGCACTTCTGTCAACTACTAAATCTTTGATAATAGGAAATGCACGAGACCTCCATGGCTCCACATAAATTGTATCCCCGTCGTTGAATTTACGCATGTGAAGTTGACAAGTTGTTGTACCTGTATCTGGACCATGCGCTCTACCGTTAATATAAAGAGAACACATTCCACAAATACCTTCCCTACAATCGTGATCAAACGCAATAGACTCCTTTTGGTCATTGATAAGTTGTTCATTGAGTTGATCCAACATTTCTAAAAAAGAACTGTCAGTGGAAACTTTATCCAATTTGTAGGATTCTAATGAACCTTTTGCATTAGCGTTTTTCTGTCTCCAAATTTTAAGGTTGATGTTGATAAATTTTGATGCCATTTTATCTATTTATTTCTCAATTCTAAATTTCATTATTTGATAATCCAATTCCAGCATTTTTTGTGAAGAAAAGGTATTGAAACCCCCATTAAAGGAACTAAAATACCGGTAAAGATCAATGTTCTTACTAAAGGATGGAAATCCTGAATCATAGGAAAAAGTACTATGAACATTACATTAATTACTGGATAAACAAATAACCAGCTAATCAATAACATTTTCCAAACTTTCGGTTTTTTTTCCATTATTTATAGTTTCGGGCAGCGATTTTAATAAACTCATAATTGAGGTCTTCTTTGTGCAAGACTGAATTTTTTGCGTCCATTCCTTTATATTCCCATGCAGCAACATATTTAAAGTTTTCATCATCGCGCAAGGTTTCACCTTCAGCGTCTTGATATTCCTCGCGGAAATGACCCCCACATGATTCATTGCGATTCAAAGCATCAACAGCCATAAGTTGTCCTAATTCAATTAAATCTGCAACCCGCATTGCTTTTTCAAGCTCGGGATTCATTTCATTTGAATCCCCCGGTACAAAAACATCTTGGTAAAATTCGTCACGCAAAGTTCCAATCTCTTCAATCGCTTCCTTTAGCCCTTGCTCATTCCTTCCCATACCCACTTTATTCCACATGATAAGTCCAAGTCTTTTATGGAAGAAATCAACAGACTTAGTTCCTTTATTTGACATGAATTTTTCAATCGAATTTTTAACTTCATTTTCAGCAGCTTCAAATTCAGGAGTATCTGTTGAAATTTTTCCAGTTCTAATTTCGTCAGCTAAATAATCTGAAACAGTATAAGGAAGTACAAAATACCCATCAGATAAGCCTTGCATTAATGCTGATGCACCCAATCGGTTTGCTCCGTGATCTGAGAAATTCGCTTCCCCTGCCACAAAACATCCTTTAATCGTGCTTTGAAGGTTGTAATCTACCCAAACGCCACCCATCGTGTAATGCACAGCAGGATAAATTTTCATAGGGGTTTCATACGGATTATCATCTGTAATTTTTTCATACATCTGGAATAAGTTTCCGTATTTTTCCTCAATCCATTTTTTACCCATTGAAATTATTTTTTCTTCGGATGGATTGTGGTCTCCTTGAGCAAATGCTGCTTGTCTTCCTTTGCTTTTGATTTCTGTAGCGAAATCTAAATAAACTCCTTCGTTGGTGTCATTTGCTTCAATGCCATAACCCGCATCACATCTTTCCTTAGCAGCTCTTGAAGCAACATCTCGTGGTACCAAATTTCCAAAAGCAGGATAACGTCTTTCCAAGAAATAATCTCTGTCTTCTTCTGCAATTTGTGTTGGTTTTAGTCTCCCTTCTCGAATGGCTTCAGCGTCTTCTTTCTTCATTGGGACCCAAATTCTACCTGAGTTTCTTAGTGACTCAGACATCAACGTTAATTTCGCCTGATTTGTTCCGTGAACAGGAACACACGTTGGATGAATTTGAACAAAACAAGGATTGGAAAACAAGGCCCCTCTTTTATGCACTTTCCAAGCAGCAGAAACGTTACTACCCATTGCATTAGTAGATAAGAAATAAACATTTCCATAACCACCAGAAGCTATAATTACTGCATGTGCTGCATGTCTTTCTAATTCACCAGTAACTAAATTACGGGCAATGATACCTCTCGCTTTTCCATCAACCGTTACAAGATCCAACATTTCATGGCGATGATACATTTTCACACGCCCCAATCCAATTTGACGAGACAAGGCTGAATAAGCACCTAACAATAATTGCTGACCAGTTTGACCGGCCGCATAAAATGTTCTTTGAACTTGCGTTCCCCCAAATGATCTATTGTCTAATAAACCTCCATATTCACGTGCGAACGGAACACCTTGCGCAACGCATTGGTCAATAATATTTCCCGAAACTTCCGCCAAACGATGCACGTTTGCCTCTCTTGCTCTATAATCACCACCTTTGATCGTATCATAGAATAATCGATAGACAGAATCCCCGTCATTTTGATAATTTTTGGCAGCATTTATTCCCCCTTGTGCAGCGATTGAATGCGCTCGTCTTGGAGAATCTTGAAAACAAAAGGCTTTCACATTGTAACCCATTTCACCAAATGAAGCAGCAGCAGATGCGCCTGCAAGTCCTGTTCCTACAACAATTACATCAATTTTTGGTCGATTATTTGGTGCAACTAACTTTAAGTGGTTTTTGTGGTCAGTCCATTTATCTGAAATATGACCCGCTGGGATTTTAGAATCTAAAATTGACATATAAATTCGAATTTTAATCTATTTAGTAATGAAAATAACTATCGGAATAAGTGCAAACAAGCCAGGAACTAAAATAGCAAACCCGTATCCTATTTTTTTGATCCATGGTGTATATGTTGGGTGATTAACTCCCAACGATTGGAAAGCAGAAGAGAATCCGTGCCATAAATGGAATCCTAGAACCAACATACTGATGACGTAAAAAATTAATCCAGCCAAGGCCATATCATTTTTAGGGAAACCTTGTTTTGTTTTGTCGTGGCCGAAGAATGCAAAAACAAGCGAATGTAAATCTTTATATCCTTCACCTAATTCTGGGTTTTTACTCATTTGGCTCATGTCAGGCATTTGTTGACCCGGATTCATTTGTTTCATAACAGCCAATTGCTGTTCAAACATTTTGGAATCAATGAACAATTTAGTTCCCTCCTTCACTATTACTCCCTCTTTCGGAATTGCATCCCCTTTAATTGTATAATACATTTCAGTAGGACGTTCCGACATTGGTGGATAAACGATGTATGTATGCAATGGGAATTTCTCACTGGATACTTTCGCTTTCCACCAGAAGTTGGCCATGTGAGTTGCTAAAAACACCAAAATTAACGTACCCAAAACAGCCATGTTTCTTGATGCCATTGAACTATTTGCACCTGGCTTATTGTATGCATAACCAATTGGTCTTGCTTTTTTATTTTGAAAAGCTAACATAATTCCATCCACAGCATGAAAGAGAATTGAAATATAAGTGACATAAGATAAAAGCTTGATGGCTGGGTTATGAGCCATGAAATAAGCATATTCATTAAACGCTCTTTTTCCCTCTTCGCCGGTTTTTAAAACTAGTTGTAAATTACCCGCCAAGTGTCCCACCAAAAAGGTACACAAAAACAATCCGGTTAATGCCATCCAATATTTTTTGGCGATGGATGATTTTAATAAAACTGATTTACTCATATTCCTATTATAAATTCAACGTTTGTTGTTAGAGATGCAAAGTTAAATCATAGAACAATGCAGATTTAATTTAGTTCTTATTTAGAATGAATCTATTTAATCGCTGTTAATCTTAAAAGAGAAAAGCCAATTGTAAAATTCATCAGAGCGAAATATCTTTTCCAATGCACCATGATTGGCTCCTTGATCGATGATGAATTTCAAGTTTTTACCCCCATTACATGCTTTGATCGCATTGGCTACCTTGATTGATTCATTCACAGGAACAGCCTCGTCCTTATCTCCATGCTCAATCCAAAGTGGAACTTCCGCTAACCGACAACCATCTTTCACATCGCCCCCCCCGCATAAAGCAACTGCCGCAGCGACTTTTTTAGGATATTTTCCAGCGAAATGTAGTGTTCCATACCCACCTAAACTCATGCCGGCAATATAGATTCGGGAAGAATCAATGTTGTAATTTCGGATCATGTATTCAACCAATAGCAAGATTTTATCCGGATTCCAACTTTCTCCTTTTTTTACTTGTGGACCAACCACATATCCTGGAACAAAGCGCCCCTTCTTTTCCATTTCATGGAGCACTCCATATTTTTTAACCAATGTTAAATCTGATCCAGACAAGCTTCTGCCATGCAAAAAAACAAGCAGCGGGGATGGCCCTTGGCTGTCAATGGAGTCTGGAGGAATACTTAATAAAAAAGGATAGTGATTGTCTTTATGGACTTCTGAAAAAACAGTCTGTGCTTGTATTTTTACCAAACAACCAAACAAAACAATTATTAGAATCCAATTTTTACCCATCCTTACAAAAATAGGGATTTAGATGAAAAATTTAATTTTTAACGAGTGATTTTCGTTCCTTCAACCCTTTTTCTGTCTCAATTGTAAGGTAGTACATTCCATCTACCAGCGTGGAAAGACAAATGTTGGTTTCTGTACCGCAGGGAGTAATCGTTTGTAGTAATCTGCCAGATTGATCAAAAAGTTGGAGTTCCTTTGGTTTTTCATTTCCTATCAAGGTAAGGTAATTTTTACTTGGATTTGGGAAAATGGTAAAGGATGACTGCACTTGATTAGATATTCCAGCAGCAATTGTATGAAAAAGCACATTGTCTATGTAAACTACACCCTCAGCGACAGGGACTGAAGAAAAAATCAATTGTGCAAAATGCTGATTGGAATTTAGGGATGTAAAGTTTACCAAAGGAACATCATAGGTATTCCAATTTTCTAACGTAGGGGCAAATGTTAATTCATGTTCACTGTCATCGCCTCCAGCATAGGCCAAATCTGTTCCAAAATCCACCAATTTCACTTTTAAACTTGTCATGTTTGCTGTCCATGCATTGAAATAAAGATGACTCATTCCCGACACATCGAGAATATTACTTCCGGTGGTTTCGATTCCAACAAAATTTAAGTTGTTGTACAATTTAGTATCATTCCCATTTATTTGCACTTCAGTTAATGTGCCTTGTGACCAAGGAGTTTGCCACGTGTCAACTCCTACATTCGTGTAAGGATTACTGAACAACGAGATTACATTTTGCGCAGGAAACGTTGGGTCTGGTGCAGCGGTTAAAGGTTCATTCAATGGCGGCCCTATAGATTGAAACGTTATATTATCAAAATAACAGATGTGATCTGTGTTTCGTGCAGCAAAATCGGGAAAAACAATTATTTGATCGACATTTGTAGTAGCAGGTAATCCAACTACTGCAGAAAAGTCAAAAGTTAATTCCTCCCATTGATTAATTAAGGTGTTTGCCACCACTAATTCTCCGGTTGATGCGCCAGCATTTGTTGCAAATTTGATTCCCACATTGCTAATTATCGGTTTATATACCATGATTTTTACCACACAATTCGTTGAATTTATTGAAAATGTACCAATGTCACTACCATGCTGCGTTTCGCATCCAGCCCATGCCATTCCGTTTTGCATAGCAGTAAACTTTGCTACTTTGTTTGAAACATTTAATCCTGTTGGATTCGGATTTGTCACCATTTCAAGGGGAGGTTGAATATCATTCTCAAAAACAGTCCAAGTCCACAAATTACCCACTCCACCATCCTCAAATGTGACTGGTCCATTCTGGGAAAAGATAGAAGAAACGTGCAGAAGAACGAGCAGAACCCACAGGAGATTTTTCATAGAGAATTAGTTTTTGTTAAATGTACAATAATAATTCAATAAATTGATTTTTTAATTCATCCATTAAAATATAGTATAACATAAACCGCTCTTTTTTATAATTTCATGACTACATTAATAAACTCATTGTATCTTTACCAAAGTGAAATTGCATACAACTGAAATATCAAAAACCTATCGCGGAAGGCAAGTGGTGAAAACCGTGAGTATTGAAGTGAATCAAGGCGAAATTGTTGGATTACTTGGTCCAAATGGAGCGGGGAAAACTACATCCTTTTACATGATTGTTGGACTTGTTTCTCCTGAAGAGGGGAAGGTTTACTTGGATGATATCGACATCACGAAAATGCCCATGTATAAGCGAGCTCAACTGGGAATTGGATATTTGCCTCAGGAAGTTAGCGTGTTTCGAAAATTATCTGTAGAAGATAACATTATGGCAATTTTGGAGATGACCAACTTGAACAAGCCTCAGCGAAAAGAAAAATTGGAAAAATTACTGGAGGAATTTCGACTTACTCACGTCCGAAAAAATTTGGGAAATCGCCTGTCAGGAGGTGAAAAACGAAGAACCGAAATCGCAAGGTCACTGGCGACAGATCCAAAATTTGTATTGTTGGATGAACCATTTGCGGGCGTAGACCCAATTGCGGTGGAAGATATTCAAAGTATCGTTGCTGAATTGCGTAATCGCAATATTGGGATTTTAATAACTGATCACAATGTACAAGAAACACTCTCTATTACAGACCGAGCATATTTACTTTTTGAAGGCAGCATATTGAAGGCAGGAACCGCCGAGGAATTAGCCAATGATGAACAAGTACGCAAAGTGTATCTGGGGCAAAATTTTGAACTTAGAAGAAAAGTTTAATTATGAAATTAACATGCTATTTTTGCTTATTATTACTTGTTCTGTTGGCATGCAAGGATGACCAAACGGTTGAAAATAAAGCAAGCAAGATAGATTATTTTCAGTTTTTTAAGTTTGATTTATCTTTGTATGATATTCCAGCTACCATCATGTTACCAGACGAAACAGTTGGCATTGGGACGAGTTTTTTGCCAGAGGTGAAGCACAAAGAAGCCGATTTTTTATGGGAACTGAACATTGGGCCTAATTTTTCATTTTTAATTGAAGACTACGGCGACGTCAAAGAACTAGTTAAAACGCATAAATCAAAAATACTCGACAAACAACAATCTATTTACACCATGAAATTGGTGGTGGATGAACCCGAACTATTGATTTATGAACGTAGGTTAAAAACAGCTAGAAAAGAAAGTTCTGAAGTAACCTATCACGCTTATGCCCAAAAGAACATCAATGGAGTTTATTACGAATTTAAAAGTCCTGAAGCGGGGCATTCCAAAAAAGTAATAGCTATTATAGAAAAAACGTTTCGATCAATTAATGCAATCAAATAACATGGAACTGACACGCGAAAACATACTAGAAATATTAGGAAACATCACCGAACCTGATTTAAAAAAAGACCTTGTTTCATCTAATTTGATTGAATCCTTGGAGGTTTCTGAAAAGGAAATCAATTTAACCGTGTTGATTTCTAATCCTGCGTTACATGCCCGCAAGCGCATGCAAGAAGCTGTGGAATTTAATCTCAATCGATTTTTTGGCGAAACAGTAAAAATCAATTGTACAATAAAAGGAATTCCAGCTGAAGCAAAAGCAGCACGCAGAAAAGTATTGCCGGATGTAAAAAATATCATTGCGGTTGCTTCCGGAAAAGGAGGGGTTGGAAAATCTACGCTTACAGCCAATTTGGCGGGTGGATTATTTAAAGCCGGATACTCAGTTGGGATTATTGATGCGGATATTTACGGTCCATCCATGCCTACTATGTTTGATGTGGTGGGAGAAAGACCAACTATGATTGATATTGATGGGGAATCAAAAATTAATCCGGTTGAAACACAAGGAATAAAATTACTTTCGATAGGCTTTTTTACGGATCAAGACAATGCGGTGGTTTGGCGCGGACCAATGGCCGCAAAAGCGCTTACGCAAATGATCACGGATGCGCATTGGGGAGAATTAGATTTTTTACTCATCGATTTACCCCCAGGAACCGGAGACATCCATTTATCGTTGGTTCAAACAGTTCCGCTGGACGGCGCTGTAATCATAAGTACCCCGCAAGAGGTTGCACTTGCCGATGCTAGACGTGGAGTGAACATGTTTAAGTTGGACACACTAAAAGTACCGGTAATTGGGATTGTAGAAAATATGGCATGGTTTACTCCGGCAGAATTACCAGAAAATAAATATTATATCTTCGGACGTGACGGCGCAAAAAATTTGGCTGAAGGAATGAACGTGCCTTTTCTAGGCGCAATTCCACTCGTTCAAAGTGTGCGTGAGGCAGGGGATGCAGGAAGACCAGCTGTTTTTCAAGAAAATACCCCGACAGCTTTAGCATTTGATGAATTAGTTCGTAACTTCGTGAAGGAATTGAAAGTTATTCAATCCCAAAAAACTGAAGTTGTATGAATACCACTGTCGAATCCTTGTTGATTGATAAAGTAAATCTTGCCATTGATCAATTACGTCCTTTTTTACATGCAGACGGAGGAGATATGGAATTGGTTGATATTACATCGGATTATGTTGTTCGGGTTCGTTTATTGGGTGCTTGTAAAGATTGTTCCATGAGTACAATGACGCTAAAAGCCGGACTGGAAGACGCCATTCGCGCAGCAGCTCCAGAAGTGAAAGCCGTTGTTGCTGTGGAGGAACAAGAAATTTTGTAAAATCATTTTCATTCTTCTTACCCATTCTTTAAACATACGCAGTAATTTTGTTGTTACTGAAAATAAAACACTATGGTACGAATTGGAATAAACGGATTTGGGCGCATTGGCCGATACGTTACCCGAATGGCGCTGGATCGAAATGACATCGATGTGGTTGCAGTGAATGATTTAGCCGATATTCACACCTTAGCCCATTTGTTTAAATATGATAGTATTCATCGCGGGTTAAAACATTCATTTACCGTTGAAGGAAATTCATTTGTGTTTGAGAACGGTAAGAAAATCGAGTTTTATTCTGCAGCATCTCCCGAACAAATTCCTTGGACCTACAATCAAGTAGATTTTGTTATCGAAAGTACAGGGAGGTTCTTAACTTCGGAAGATGCTTCAAGACATTTGACTGGGGGAGCAAGAAAAGTTATTATTTCCGCGCCTGCAAATTCTCCCGAAATACCAACCATTGTCATGGGAATAAATGACTCGCTGCTTACCGGAGACGAGAAAATTATTTCCAATGCTTCGTGCACAACCAATAATGCTGCGCCCATGGTGCAGGTAATGAAAAGTCTTTGCACCATTGAAGGGTGTTACATTTCTACGGTACATAGTTACACATCCGATCAACGTTTGCATGATGCGCCACACAAGGATTTGCGTAGGGCTCGGGCAGCGGCTCAATCCATCGTACCTACATCAACTGGCGCAGCCAAAGCCATTACTAAAATTTTCCCTGAACTTCATGGTATCACGGGAGGAGGAAGTGTTCGAGTTCCTGTGGCAGATGGCTCTTTAACCGAAATAACTTTAGTTGCTCCTGAAAAAATCACGATTGACCAAATCAATGCAGCTATGAAACAAGCAGCTGAAACCCATTTGAAAGGAATTTTAGCCTATACAGAAGACCCAATTGTTTCGGTAGACATTATTGGAAATCCAGCTAGTTGTTTATTTGATGCTGGATTGACAAGTGTTGTTGGAAGCATGATAAAAATTGTGGGCTGGTATGACAACGAAGCCGGTTATTCCAATCGCTTGTTGGATCTCGCTGTGCGTTTGGGGCAGTTGGAGAAATAATGTGCTTATCTCGACATACCTCGATTGACTCAGCATGTCTAATTTAACACTACTTATTTAAAGATGCTAATCTAATAGCTTGTCGAATCAAGCTTGTGTTGGTTGTAGCCCAAAATTGTTTGGTAGATCCTAATTCTCCGTTTCTTTTTTCAAAACGAAAACACTATCTTCGGGCACTAAATTTCCCTTATGCTATCTGCTGACTCTCCCCGTAAACTATTTTTGTTGGATGCCTATGCATTGATTTATCGTGCCTACTTTGCTTTTGCTAAAAACCCAAGGATAAACTCGCAAGGACAAAACACCTCCGCCGCATTTGGCTTTACCAATGTGCTCATTGATATCCTGAAAACGGAAAAACCTACACACATTGCTGTTGTTTTTGATCCTCCGGGTGGCTCAACCATGCGGCAAGAAGAATTTGAAGCCTACAAAGCACACCGAGATGAAATGCCTGAAGATATTCGATCCATGATTCAACCCATCAAACGGATTGTGGAAGCGTTTAATATTCCGCGATTAGAAGTCACTGGATATGAGGCCGATGACGTAATTGGAACCATCGCTTGGAAAGCAGAAGCAGAAGGTTTTTTGACCTACATGATGACTCCCGATAAGGATTATGCGCAATTGGTGACCAATAACTGCTTGATTTACAAACCCGGACGTGGAGGTAATCCGCCCGAAATTATGGGCGTGAAAGAGGTGTGTACCAAATTTGAAGTGGAAAATCCGCTGCAAGTTATTGACATTTTAGGATTGTGGGGAGACGCCGCAGACAACATTCCGGGAATTCCGGGAATTGGCGAAAAAACATCCAAACAATTGATTAAAACCTATGGATCAGTTGAAAATCTCATTGATAACGCGCATCAATTAAAAGGGAAACAACAAGAAAATGTACGCAATTTTGCCGATCAAGGATTGGTTTCAAAAATGTTGGCTACCATTATCACCGATGTGGAAATTGAGTTTGATGAACAAGCACTTCTTGTTGAACCAGTTGACGCAGATAAAATTAGAGAGGTTTTTACCGAACTCGAATTTGTATCACTCGCCAAACGCATCATCGGCGAAGAAATCGTTGTTTCCACCTCTCCAAAAAACACTGCGGTAGCCCAATCAGAAAATCAATTGGATTTGTTTGGTACCCAAAGCATGCTGGAGCCTCAAGAACCCATTGAAACAGCTTCTTATAAAACTATTGTTACTGAAAAACCGAGCTATCACCTGATCTCAACGGCTACCGAAAGACGTGAACTGATAGATCTATTGCTGAAACAACAACAGGTTTGCTTTGACACCGAAACAACGAATATTGATGCCTTGCACGCTGATTTGGTTGGGTTTTCTTTTTCCTACAAAGCTAGAGAAGGATTTTATGTAGCTGTGCCTGCTGATTTTGAAGAAGCCAAAAAAATTGTAGAAGAATTCAAGCCATTTTTTGAGTCATCTTCTATTGAAAAAATTGCACACAATATTAAGTATGATTTAAAAGTGTTGAATCGGTATGGGATTAAGGTTTCAGAACCAACATTTGACACGATGATTGCGCATTATTTAATTAATCCGGAAGCGAAACAAAACATGGATTTTCTCGCCAATTATTACCTCAGTTATCAACCTATTTCCATAGAAACGCTCATCGGAAAAAAAGGAAAAAACCAAGGAAATATGCGCGATTTAAGTCCTGAAGAAATTGCGGATTATGCCAGTGAAGATGCCGACATCACATTTCAATTAAAACAAATACTAGAACCAGAAATTCAAAAAGATCACTTGAAAGAATTGTTCTACCGCATGGAAATGCCTTTAGTGGAAGTGTTGAAAGACATGGAAGAAGAAGGCATTGCGATAGACGTTAAAGCCCTACAAGATTATTCCAAAGAACTGGAAACAACCTTGCTTCGGTTGGATGGAGAAATAAAATCCTTAGCCGGAGTAGATTTCAATGTAGATTCCCCAAAACAATTGGGAGAGGTACTTTTTGACCATTTGAAAATTTCGAGCAAAGCAAAAAAAACCAAAACAGGACAATATGCTACATCGGAAGATGTGTTGATGAAGCACGAAAAAGACCATGCAATTGTGCCCCTTATCTTGGAATTTAGACAGCTGCGAAAATTGAAGAGTACCTATGTTGATCCGCTGCCAACCCTGTGCGATAAAGTGGATGGACGAATTCACACGAACTTTATGCAAACCGTTACAGCAACCGGCAGACTAAGTTCAAACAATCCCAATTTGCAAAACATTCCTATTCGTTCCGCTAAAGGAAAAGAAATTCGAAGGGCATTCGTTCCTCGTTCAGCTGAATATCAATTGATGGCAGCCGATTATTCGCAAATTGAATTACGAATCATTGCTGCGCTGAGTGGCGATAAAAACATGATTCAGGCATTCCAAGAAGGAGTAGACATCCATACGGCAACTGCTGCAAAAGTGTTTAACATTCCATTGGATACCGTAACGCGAGATCAACGAAGCGCAGCTAAAGCGGTTAATTTTGGGATCATTTATGGCCAGTCCGCGTTTGGACTATCCCAAACATTGAATATTTCTAGAACCGAAGCAAAAACAATTATTGATAGTTACTTCGAACAATTTGGTCAACTGAAATCCTACATGGACGGGGTTATTCACATGGCACGAGAAAAAGGCTACGTTGAAACGATCATGAAACGAAGAAGGTATTTACCGGACATCAATTCTGCCAATGCAGTGGTTCGCGGTTTTGCTGAGCGCAATGCCATTAATGCACCGATTCAAGGTTCGGCCGCAGATATTATTAAAATGGCCATGATTTCCGTACATAATTCGATGAAAACGGCGGGTGTTCAATCAAAAATGATCTTGCAGGTTCATGATGAATTAGTATTTGACATTCACCATACGGAAAAAGAAATAATGCAAAAGTTGGTGAAAGAAGCCATGGAAAAAGCAATAGCGTTAGTTGTGCCTATGGAAGTAGAAATGCAATTGGCCAATAATTGGTTAGAGGCACACTAAATTGTCATAATTTCTGACGATTTGACAGTGATTTTATGCACTTATCTTGTATTTTGTCATTTTTTTTACCTCAAATGGGGGTGGCATATTAATTGACTTTCCAGTTTGTCAAAAATTTGAAAATTTAATAACATGGGAAAAATAATAGGAATTGACTTAGGAACCACCAACTCGTGTGTTTCTGTCATGGAAGGTAACGAGCCTGTTGTAATTGCAAACGCAGAAGGAAAAAGAACAACGCCATCTGTTGT
This sequence comes from Lishizhenia tianjinensis, assembly GCA_943330745.2. Lineage (GTDB taxonomy): Bacteria > Bacteroidota > Bacteroidia > Flavobacteriales_D > Crocinitomicaceae > UBA952. The sequence continues at coordinate 104,780 of CALQIX020000002.1, read as the reverse complement.
AGCATTTGTTGAAGGCGGAGAAAGAAAAGTAGGTGACCCGGCAAAACGCCAAGCAATCACCAATCCAACAAAAACGATTTATTCGATTAAACGTTTTATGGGTAACTCATTCGATGAAACAACTATAGAAGCTGGTCGCGTACCTTATCAGGTAGTAAAAGGCGATAACAATACTCCTCGCGTAAAAATAGACGATCGTAATTATACGCCTCAAGAAATTTCAGCAATCATTTTGCAAAAAATGAAAAAAACAGCGGAAGATTATTTGGGTCACGAAGTAACAGAGGCGGTTATCACGGTTCCGGCATATTTTAACGATGCACAACGTCAAGCGACGAAAGAAGCGGGTGAAATCGCTGGCTTACAAGTAAAACGAATCATCAATGAGCCAACTGCAGCCGCATTAGCTTACGGACTAGACAAGAAAAGCGTTGACATGAAAATCGTTGTTTTTGACTGTGGGGGTGGTACGCATGACGTTTCTATTCTAGAATTAGGAGATGGCGTATTTGAAGTACTTTCAACAGACGGTGACACACATTTAGGTGGTGATGATTTTGACCAAAAAATTATTGATTGGTTGGTTCAAGAATTCAAAGACGAAAACGGTGGGTTGGATTTAAGTAAAGATCCAATGGCATTGCAACGATTGAAAGAAGCTGCAGAAAAAGCGAAAATTGAGCTTTCAAGCACTACTTCTTCAGAAATCAATTTGCCGTACATCATGCCAGTTGACGGAATTCCAAAACACTTAGTGCGTTCGATGACAAAAGCTAAATTCGAACAATTGGTTGGAGATTTAGTAATCAGAACAATTGACCCATGTAAATCAGCGTTAAAAAATGCAGGATTATCTGTAAATGATATCGATGAAATTATCTTAGTGGGAGGTTCAACACGTATTCCTGCAGTACAAGAAGCGGTTGAGAAATTCTTCGGAAAATCACCAAGTAAAGGAGTAAATCCGGATGAAGTTGTTGCGATTGGTGCAGCGATTCAAGGAGGAGTATTGACTGGAGAGGTGAAAGATGTACTTTTATTAGACGTAACTCCACTTTCTTTAGGTATTGAAACAATGGGAGGTGTATTAACTAAGTTAATTGACGCTAACACGACGATTCCAACTAAGAAAAGTGAAGTTTTCTCTACAGCGAGCGATAACCAACCATCAGTTGAAATCCATGTATTGCAAGGAGAACGACCAATGGCGAAAGATAACAGAACTATTGGACGATTCCATTTAGATGGTATTCCACCAGCGCAACGAGGAGTTCCTCAAATTGAAGTAACGTTTGACCTAGATGCGAATGGAATCATCAATGTTAGTGCTAAGGATAAAGGAACCGGAAAAGAGCAAAAAATCCGTATCGAATCTTCGACAGGTTTGAGTCAAGAGGAAATCGAAAAAATGAAACGTGAGGCAGAGTTGAATGCGGAGGATGATAAGAAAAAGCAACAAGAAGCAGAATTGTTGAATAAAGCGGATTCGGTTATTTTCCAAACAGAAAAACAACTGAAAGAGTTTGGAGATAAAATCCCGGCTGACAAAAAACAACCAATTGACGATGCATTAGCAGAATTGAAAATGCAATACGAAGCTAAAAATCTAGAAAATTTAGATGCTGCTTTAGAGAAATTGGAAACTGTTTTCCAAGCTGCGTCACAAGACATGTACAACGCGTCTAATGCAGGTGGTGAAGCGGGAGCGACAAACGAACCAAGTGGAAATCCACAAGATGAAGTTACTGATGTTGACTTTGAAGAAGTAAACGATAAGAAGTAAACGAATAATTTATATCTTTAGGCGCCCTTAAATTTCTTTGGGCGCCTTTTTTATTGTGTATGCTTTATGTAAAACGATTAGAACATCTTGTAAGCAAAGAATGGATTGTATTTATTCATGGTGCAGGAGGGAGTTCTTCTATTTGGTTTAAGCAAGTAAAAGCATTCTCCGATTATTTCAATGTATTATTAATTGACTTGCGCGGACATGGAAAATCAAAAAATCATGCAACCGACAAAAAATATTCCTTCGAGCTTTTGGCAAATGATGTTCTAACCACTTTGGAAATAGAAAAAATTCATCATGCTCATTTTGTGGGTGTGTCAATGGGAACAATAATTATTCAACAAATTGCTTTGGTAAAACCTTCCGTTGTCAAAACGATGATTTATTCAGGAGCAGTAACGAAACTAACTTTTAAATCGCGGGTATTATTACGTGGAGGACGAATACTGCATCCGTTTATTCCGTATATGTCGCTCTATTCGCTGTTTGCACGCATCATCATGCCGAATAAAAACCACCAGCAATCAAGGCTTTTGTTTATACGTGAAGCACAAAAACTCATGTCCAAGGAGTTTAATCGATGGTTTAAATTAACGGCTAGATTAACGGCTTATTTAGCGAAATTGGAATACAACCGATTATCAATTCCCACGCTATATATTATGGGAAGCGAAGACCATCTCTTTTTGCCTCCGGTTCGTGAAATCGTTCAAAAAAATACAGCCACACTATTGAAAATCATTGAAAATTGCGGGCATGTAGTGAACATAGAACAACCCGATTTATTCAATCAACATTCTATTGCGTTTATTCGTGCGAATGGATGAAATCCTGTATTTTATCACAGCAGTCTTGTAACCCTATTGGCAATGTGTTTTCTAAATAAGGGTGACTAGCACCAAACGTATGATTTGCACCATGTATAACATAAAGTGACTGTTTTGTCCATTCCGCAATTGCTTTACCTTCCTCGATTGAAACAGATTCATCTTGATCACCATGAAGAATGAGCAGTGGTTTTTTCAGTTCCAAACAAGCATTTCCACAAAACGGTATTCCTTTGCAACAACGCTGAGGTTATGTCGGAATAGCTTTGATGCGGTTCGAAATAGAAAATTTCTATCGTGTTACCTGTACTTTTTTTGAAGAACAAACGTTCCTCCACGACTTTGGTGTGGTTCATGACCAAAAGTGTGTTTTCAGGCAAATGTTCGTATAGGTTTTTACAAATTTCCAATTGAATAGTTCAGTTTTTAAATTGTGCAATGTAAGTGCTTTATGATGCGGTTTTGTTGGTGCTCATTCAAAAAAATTCAGAATGCAAAGGCAGGCGTAAAAGCAGTAGAACGGGATATTAAAATCCACGAATTGGTCTGATACTTGAACCAAGTGACCCGACATTTTTTGGACAAAAATTAGTGTCACCGAATCCTGTTAGTACAATAAACATTTGATTATCAAATTCTGTTGAAGAAACGTAATTACTCATATACCCCATCAACTCAGTACTTCCTGATATTTGAGACAATACTTTATTAACATTAAAACGATTATTGTAAAGAATATCTAATTCAGAAATTGCAGGTAAGTACCAATCATTATAGCCTCCCTCAACCAAATCCAAACACACTTTAGCTGCACTATTGGTATGTCCGACTTGAGATACAATAGCAATACTATTTGCCATTCCATTCCAAATAGATCTCGCAGAAACACCAATAGAGTTATTAACAACATTACTCCAAAATGAGGACGAACCTTGTTGCTCATACTTTGAAACAATCAATCCATGTTCATTTCCAGCAGCATCGCGATAAACATGAAACACAATTCCTCCACCAAATTCTTCACCAATAAAATGCATGTAATCTCCTAAACACGGTGGTCCAGCAGGCCCAATCGGCCCTTGTGGTCCAGCGGGTCCTTGTGGTCCCGGAGTCGAGCTTCCACTGGTTTTTGCATACAAAGCGTAAGGAACAGATAATAATTGTGTAACTCCAATAAATTGAAAATTACCACTTCCGTTTAGGTCGAATTCTGTTTTCAAGAAATACGTAGTGTCGCCCCAAGGAATAGCAGAAAACGAACCTTGTACAACAGTTCCTTGACCAATGTTTAAATGAATCAAACCAAAATCCGTTGTAGTTACATTTTGTGTTTCAGCATAAACAACCGTTCCATTTACATCACTTGAAAGAATGGATGATTTAATCGTCACATTTTGATTCGCAATTAAATTACCACTCACATTTCTAACAAGTGCTTGATATTTAAAGCTTTCAGGAACTTGAGAAAGCGCTAAAAATGGAACTATAAACAGAAAAAAAGTGATTGATTTAATCAATTTTAATGATTTTGTATTTTTCATTGGAAGGAAGATTATCAATTATTAATGAAACAAAATAAATTCCATCAGGGAATTCAGAAATATCAAAAACACGTTCTTGATTTAAAGCAAAGCTGCTCAATTTTTTTCCAAAAAGGTCGAATAATTCGATCGATAGACTTTGCTTTATTTCTTGAGAAAATTCAACACTAACTTTCCCTTTTGTTGGATTAGGAAATATGGAAATAGTAAAATCAGAGGAGAAAACGTTTGTAATTTCAGCATTTCCAACAGACTTAAAACCTTGCTCAAAACCACTGTTAACCAAACAAAAATTCAAATCATAATTTTCAGTTACAATTTCTCCAATATTGAATTGAACTTTTGCAAAAGGAGTGTCATAATAGCCGCCACCACTTGATTGTACGTCAATAATTATAGATTGACAAAACAAGTTTGACCTGAATAAAATCAAAATTAAAACAAAGAAAATATTAGATTTTAAGGTCATAAAAGCAATTCATTTGTTAATGAAAAAACAGAATTTCAAATTAAAAGTAGTGAATATTTTCAATTCAAAAAAAATTTAACTTTCAAACAATTCATTTAACACAAGAGTTTGATTGATTTTATTTTAGCGAATCGATAAATTCAACAATTTCATCACAACACATCTGCAATTCTGTCGGTAAGGTTTGTTCTTGAAACGGATGACTTGCACCAAAGGTGTGGTTAACACCATGAATGATCTGCAACGGTTGATTTGTCCATTCCGCAATTGCTTTGCCTTCCTCGATTGAAACAGATTCATCTTGATCACCATGAAGAATGAGCAGTGGTTTTTTCAGTTCCATACAGGCTTTACGAATATCCAACTCATTGCTATGGATTTGAAAATCGGTAAGCTGTTCGATAAAATGAGGCATTTCCTGATGTGTACGACCATTTTTCACATAGCGAACCCCCGTATTTTTCCAGTTTTCAATGATTTCTTCCGACAAATCAAAGCGTTTTTCAATGGATGAAATGGCTGCTAAGGTAATAACGGATGAAACTCTGCTATCCGAAGCACATAGTAATGCAATTCCTCCACCGCGTGAATGACCAACCAAATGAACAGTACAAGTCGTTAAATCAACTTTATTTTGTAACCAGTCTAAGGCACAAAGCACATCGGTTTTTTCATAGGAATATCTATTTTGGCCAAATGCGTTTAAATCAGCAAATTCTAATGCATTTTGAATGGTGGTTCCATTGTGGGTTAAATTGAATTTACAAAACCCAAAACCCCGATTCACAAAATAGGCTTCCATCAAATTCCAAGCTCCCCAATCTTTGAAGCCCATGTATCCGTGAATGAAAACAACTATTTTTTGGTTAAAGTTTTCAGGAATATGCAAGTCAATCAAGGCTTCACGACCCGCTGAACCAGGATAGGTTTCCTTGATGATTTGCATCTTATTTCAAGGGAATTTGCTTCAAGGTTTCCAAATAATATTTCCAGAATTTTTGAACAGAGGAAATTTGAACTTTTTCATCTGGTGAATGTGCCGCCCGAATATTTGGTCCAAAAGAAATCATGTCTACACCCGGAAGGTGTTTGCTCAAAATCCCACATTCCAATCCTGCGTGACACGCTTTCACTTTTGGATTTTCTTGATACATTTCTTTGTATAGATTTTCCATCAGTTTTAAAATTGCCGAATCAGGATTCGGTTTCCATCCGGGATATTCTCCCCCTTGAACTACCTCACAACCTGCACTTTCAAACGCACAACGAATGGTCATAGCAATTTCTGATTTTGTAGATTCAACACTACTTCGCTGCAAGGATTGACTTGTGAAAGAACCAGTTGAAATGATAATCCGCGCCAAACTGGATGATGCTTCCACCAATCCATCAATATCTGGACTCATTCTAAAAACACCATTCTGAACCGAACAGAGTAAATTAATCACTTTCTTAAAATCTGCTGCATTCATTGCTTTGGATGATCCTGCAATTTCTTTTGCTTGTATATTTATAGCCGATTCAATACTCTTATACTCTTCTTTATAAATTGAAACTTGTTTGTCAAATTCGGCGTGAAACTTATTGGCATCAGCGGCTAAAATCGCAATCACAGCAGTTGCTTCCCGCGGTATTGCATTGCGTAAACTTCCTCCGTCAAAAGACACCAATTGGAAAGTAAGATTTTGACTTAATTCCCAAAGAATACGAGCCATCCATTTATTGGCATTTCCTCTTCCTTTATCGATATCCATTCCTGAATGCCCACCTAGTAATCCTCTTATAGAAATCTCCACTGTTTTACTTTCAGCGATAACCGGAACTTCTGAATAAGAATAAGAAGTATTTGTATCAATTCCACCAGCACAACCAATGGACAATTCATCGTCATCTTCCGTATCTAAATTCAACAAAATTTCACCTTCAAATAATGATCCCTCCATTTGCATAGCTCCTGTCATGCCTGTTTCTTCATCAATCGTGAAAAAAGCCTCGATGGCAGGATGATCAATCGTTTTGGAATCCAAAATTGCCATAATTGCTGCAACACCAATTCCATTATCCGCGCCTAATGTTGTTCCATTTGCTCTTACCCAGTCACCCTCAACAATCATTTCAATTCCTTGGGTATCAAAATCAAATACGCGATCGGCATTTTTTTGATGCACCATATCCAAATGCGATTGAAGAATAACTGTTTTTCGGTTTTCCATCCCTGGAGATGCCTGTTTTTTAATAATGACATTCCCAATTTTATCTATTATCGTTTCTAAGCCCAAGGAATTTCCAAAGTCCACCATAAACTGGCGAACACGTTCTTCTTTCTTGGATGGGCGAGGAACGGCATTTAAGGATTCAAAATGGGACCAAAGTTCAGTTGGTTGTAAAGAGGAAATACTCATAGCGCTAATTTTAAGTGTAAAATTGCAAAATATTTACCTATTTGAGGAGTTCAATTGGAATTTCCATTTTTGAAGTAATCTAAAATCCTTAATTTAGTCGGAATGAAATCACTGCTCATCATACTTTTTATTTTTGTTTCACTTGGCTCAATGGTACTTGCTCAAAGTATAAATCAAAAAGATGCCAGCGGAAAAAGAACGGGAAAATGGGTGATTTATCAAAAAGGAACCAACCTAATTTACGAGGAAGGAACTTTTGTTGCGGGAAGAAAAGAAGGGTTGTGGAAGCGCTATTTTTCCGATGGAAAAAACATACAAATCGAAGCGATATACAAGAACAACAGACCAATGGGCTCGTACTCTAAGTTTTATGTAACTGGTAAGGTAAAGGAAAGAGGACATTTAGCATTAAATCTATACAAAGATTCATTGATTCGTTACTTTGAAAATGGAAAAATTGAATATGCTGGAAATTTTAATCAAACAGGAAAAGAACAAGGTAAAATCAAGTATTTCTTCGAAAACGGAAATTTGGAGTACGAATATGATGCAATGAATGGGGCACCAACCGGGAAGGCTACTCGTTATTTCGAAAATGGAAAGATAAAAGAAGAAATTAGTTATGGTTCAAATGGGGCAATATCTTCCTCCGTGAAGACTGAATCGGGTACAGCTAACACCATTGCATCACCTTCAAAAACAGCAATTAAAGCACCTGTTTTAGGTACCCCACGCACCCGTGGAAAAACATTTTTACCGAATGGTTACAACAAATGTTATACCCCCAATGATGAAATTTGGCAAGATGGGCAATTCAAAAACGGTCAATTATGGGAGGGAAAGGTGTATGAATATGACAAAGACGGAATATTAATCAAAGTGAAAATCTATAAAGCAGGATTTTACCATTCAGATGGCCAATTATAATTTTACTTTTTCTGAAACAAATAAGCACTATAAGCGAGTAAGCTTGGAATTCCTATCAGGAAAATAAAAGCAATCATTTTACCTTTTCCTGTTAAATAAAAATCAGTTATGCCCAATGATTTCAAATCATTTGGTTCATATCCCAAGCCCAAAAAATAGGACAAACTTAAAGGAACCTCTTTTTCAACACCTAGTTTACCAAAAACGATTATTCCAGAAAATAAGTTTATTGGGAAAATGAATAATGGAATTGAAATAATCAAAAAGGCAATCAAAAATACTTTTAATGGCCCTAACTTCAATAGTGTTTTCATAACAGAAATATCCTTTAATAGTGGCGAAAGGTAATAAATTTACACAATCAATTAGACCTAGCAACACGAATAAAAACGAATACACTGGATTTAATGAATAAGCCTTTTTTAAAAACTGAAGTAATTTGTCTATTTTTATGTACTCAATGGGATTATATTCAAATAAACAGCGGTGGAAAATCTTTCTACTAATTGGAGCCTTAGTGTTGTTCATTATTTCCTTGTATGTATCTAACGTAATGGTTTCCGACTTAAGTAAACGTGAACGAGAAAAGGCAACTCAGTGGGCTGAAGCAATAAAAAAGAAATTAGAATTAGTTAAATTAACTAATCGTACGTTTACCAAACTCCGAAATCGAGAAAAACAAGAGGTGAACACGTGGATAGATGCAACACGCTCTCTCTTTTTATCGCCCATTGAAGGTGATGCCAGTATCCAATTAGCTTTTTCAATTATAAACAAAAACACGGACATTCCTGTCATTGTGTTGGATGATCAAAACATTGTAACTAATTATAAAAATACGCCCATTGATACTTCCGAAATACGGGCATTGTATCCACTAAAAACAACAGCTGAACGGGGTAAATTATTAGATGATACCCTTCAAAAAATTGCGTTACGCTGGAAAAAAACAGGCAGGTCTTTTACTGTAGATGTTTTTGAAGGGATGACGATGACATGTGCCTATTTTGATTCTAGGGAGCTCTTACAACTTGAAAAAGAACGCGATTCCATTATCCATGCTTTTAATAAGGAATTGATTGAAAATCAGGATCAAATACCTGTATTATTGGTTGATTCCAAAACGGGGAAATCGATTGGTAATAATTTGAAAATTAATCAGTTATCCGCGAGTCAAAAAACAGATTTCCTTACCGCCTTTAAACAAAAAAATCCACCCATTATTTTGGACTTCAAGGATGGTACAAGAAACTTAATTTATTACGATGAAAGTGCTGAACTAAAAAAATTGCAATGGTATCCGGTCATTCAATTTATTATCATTGGACTATTCGTTTTCACTGCATATTTAGTGTTTTCAACTTTTCGAAAAGCAGAACAAAATCAAGTTTGGGCGGGCATGGCTAAAGAAACGGCTCATCAATTAGGAACCCCCCTATCATCACTTATGGCATGGGTACAATACTTGGAGACCCAACATGTTGATCCAATGATTGTGAAAGAAATGCAAAAAGACGTGGATCGTTTAGAAATAATAACAGATCGTTTTTCCAAAATCGGTTCCGGAGCAAAAATGGAGAGAAAGGACTTGGTGGTAACTATCGGAAATATTTTGGACTATTTAAGAACCCGCATTTCCGATAAAGTAAGCATTGATTATCGCATTATCAATGAAGGCCCAATTTTTTTAAAACACAACCCCTCTCTTATTGAATGGGTGATAGAAAATATTTGTAAAAACGGTGTCGATGCCATGGAAGGTAAAGGAAAGCTACAGGTCCAAATTGCACAAGAAAATAACTGGATTCACATTGATATTTCAGATACGGGGAAGGGAATGTCCAAAAAACAATATGCACGAATTTTCAAACCAGGTTACACTACCAAAACACGTGGCTGGGGCTTAGGATTAACATTAGCTCACCGAATCATCAGAAACTATCACCAGGGAAAATTAATTGTCTTACATTCCGAAGTTGGCATCGGAACGTGCTTTCGAATTTCATTACCAACTACACTATCTAAAAGCGATAACCAAATTTTAACCCAACATTAAAATGTAATTTAACATCAAATGTTCGGGATTTTATAAATTCCCATTCATTGGTATTATAGTTCATTTGTGGAACCATACTTTGATTGGTTAATCCTGCTAAACCAACTCCGCTATAAAAATCCATGAAAATATGATCATCCATGCAATAAACATAACCGATTCCAAGTCGATAAATATTTTTCTGGTCGTATTCATTAAAAATCAATGTTTCATTGCCAATTGTTGAAACGGTTTTATATTGTGTTCTATACCTTCTCACTTTATAATCCATACATAAATACAGGGCCTCACCGGGAATAAACGGATAATATTTAATGCCTGCATTCATGCTCATTCCCAGCAATATTCTGCGACTTTCAGGCTGAACGGTTTCTTGAACAAATTCGCGGAGGTAATTTCTCAAAACTACTCCAGAACCAATTTCTACACTCACTTTTTTAGATAAAACACGCTCGTAATAACCCGATAAGTCTCCCATAAAAATTTCTTGAACGCCGAGTTTAACCTGATTTTTATAAATATGAAATAGTGGCACTTGTTTTTGACCGTGGCAGAACCCAGGCAACAAGCAAAAAAACAAAACAGAGATGTATACTACTTTTTTCATAAGAGATTCACCTGTCATACGGCTAAACTCAAAAGATGTTTCTCTTTTCGGTTCCTATCCCTCTTGATATTGTCCTCCAATCCGATATTTCTAAATCAAATTCAAGCAATTGGCCTGTTTTTAAGGAATAGAATTCATCTGTTAAGTACGTAGCTAAATCGCTCAATCCGGGGTTATGACCAATTAACAATACACGTGAAAACTCGTTAGAAACCTCTTGTATAAATTGAATTAATTCATCAGTAGAAGCCCCATATAATTCAGTGTGAAATGAACTGGGTCCTACATTGAGATTTAATAGTTTCCATGTTTCCTCTGTTCGAGATGCAGCGCTGCAAAAAACAGCATCAGCAGTAATTATTTTTCGATAAACAGGGCTTACATTGTGTAGGTGATTTTTACCGTTTGAAGATAGTTTTCGATCAACATCCTTACCTGATGCAGAAAACAATTCTGCTTCAGCATGCCTGAGTAAATACAATTTTTTAAGGGCGGAAATTGAGGTCATTACTTACACGTTTGCCATTTTTAAACAGTATCTCCTTGGTTAGCTTCCCTTTTTCATTGTATAAGCGCATGGGGCCATCTAAACGACCATTTTTATAAACAGATGATTGAATCCGTTTTCCTCGGCGGTCAAACTGCTGCGTTAGACCATTCAATTTTCCATTTTTATATTCATTCTGAACAGCAATTAATCTTCCGCCAGGATGATAAGCCAACCAAACGCCATGCTTTTCCCCTTTTCGGTATTTACCTTCCTCGGTAACTTGAAAATCTTTATTGGAAAAAGTAACAAACTCGCCATGTTGAACAGACAATTGCTTTACCCTGCCTTTAAGAATCAAGTCATTGGCTTTGGATTTTGTTCGAATTATTTTATAATTGATGATATCCTTTGGCCGGCCGTTTTCATATAATTCAACCCATTTTCCGATTTGCAAATCATTTTTATAAACCCCCTCTACCTTCAGTTTACCAAATGGTGAAAAAGACTGCCACAAGCCATTCAGCTTTCCTTTTGAAAAGGTAGTTGTGTTTTTCAATTTACCAGTATCCCAGTAATTATTCCAAACGCCTTCTTCTTTATCTCTCAAATAGGCGCCTTCCATTAATAGCGCTCCCGTTTCATACCAAGTTTTCCACGTTCCTTCCTTCAAATCATTTGAGTATTTTCCTCTTTTAAACGGGCGGTTTTTACTGTAAAAATATTCCCATTCACCTTCTTTTTTTCCTTTCGAAAAAACGGCCTTGTAGGATAAGTCACCGGTCGCAAAATAATAATTCCATGTACCCTCTTGCAAATCATTGTCAAAACTTCCTTCCGAATCAAGTTGGCCCTCTTCCGTATACCAAGACCAGCTTCCCGTTTTTTTGCCTTGCGTAAAATTACCATGTATCTTTAGGAGTCCGCTTTCGTAATAGGTTAAATACTCCCCATAAAGCGTGTCTTGTTTATAACACGCGATTTTCTCAACACGTTCGTTATTATAATAAGTTGTCCAACAACTATCTTTAAAACCATTTTTAAAAAACCCATCGGTTAATAAGGCTCCGCGCGCACTATATTCTTTGAAAGCACCGTTTTTAAGTCCTTTTTCTACTGTAAATATCTCTTTTAATTTTCCGCTTTTGAAAAATATTTTTGTGCTGCCCACCCCTTTCTTTATAGTTTGACTATGCAAACTATCATCGAGCCAATAATTTTCTAAAAGACCAATGCCGGAAATAAATTTCTCCTCTGCCATTGGTTTACCATTGTCGTAATAACTATACCAAATATCTGCTTTTCGACCATAATCGTAATATCCGTCAAGCACAAGAACACCTTTTTCATTCCAATTCTTATAACTGCTGTCAGGGATGCCTAAATAAAAATAAGATTCTTGTTTCGGAATTTTTCCATTCCAAAAACTCACGTATCTTCCGTGCAATGAATCAGTGAAATAATTAATTTCTTCTTCTAATTTTCCGTCTTTGGTGTAATACCTCCATGTTCCGTGCTTTTTTGTTGTTCGGTTCACTTTGTCTTTGTAGAAAGAACCAACTCCCTTGACTACTGTTTTGTTTTTATCCCAAAATTCATATTGAAGTTTCGAAAGATTTTTTTTATCTACCTTGACTTGACCACAAAGCACCAAAGGAATGAATAGTACGGCACTTATAAAAGCAAAATAATTTAATCTCATTGTAAAATTTCAATAATGGAACGAAGAATTAAAAAGAGTCCAAACAAACCAAACACAATACCAATCAGTTTATTTAAACCGTTTAACAGTTTGTTGGTTACAAGGGGCCGCAAGTATTTTGCTCCTATTATTTTTAAAACATCAAAAGAAAAAAAAGTGAAAATTATAACGAGTAGAAAGAATAAAATGGGAGAATGAATGTTTGTAGCGTTATTCACGTAAGTTGTGCCCAAGGTCATAATACTAAACCAATAAAAAATCACCATTGGATTTGCCATGTTTAATAAAAAGCCCTTTACCATAAGCACAACCATGTCTTTCGAATTGGGGATAGAGGGTGACGTAATTACTTCATTATCAGTTTGTGTTTTTTTTAATAATGTAACAATCCCATAGACCAGAAACATTCCTCCTCCAACAATATTCATAATGTATCGATTGTCTTTGCTACTAAGACTCGCAACTTCAGAATAAAAAACATATGCAATTAGAATGTAGAGCAGATCACTTAATAAGACACCAAAATCAAGCGCCAAGGCAGCGCGTATTCCTTTCGTAATACTCGTTTCAAGAAGAACAAAAAATACCGGGCCAATCATTATGCTGAGAATAAACCCAGTAACAAAACCCTTCAAAATTAAATCGAAATAGGTCATACCTGCTTTTCACAAAGATAATGTATCGGTTAGAATATAGGTTGAAAAAGAATCAACATGGATGCGTGTAAAACATATCTTCGTGCATTTGAATAAAATAACCGTTATTTAAGAGATTATATTACTTTTGCATACTGAATTCAAAAATCTTTTATGAAAACGCACGTAGCAAATGAAAAATTAAATTCAATTCTTGAAAAAGTTGAAAAGAATGGAGTTTCCGCAACAGGACTAATTGAAGATTTAAAAGACCTGCGTGAGATTGCTCAAAGAGAACAAGATCCTCTTGTTACAAAGGTCTTGCGGTTAACATACGAATATTTGCAAGAAAACACAGCCTTTGATGTTCAAGCTCAATATGAAGAGGATGAAGAAGGAAATGAATATCCAATAGAAATTGAAGATCAAGAAAACCTTTCATACTTGCTAAATCTATTGCGAAACGCTGACCACAAAGTTAATCGAGAAGAAATTAAAGATTATCGAACTTCATTAAAAGAATCGTTATATTAATCTTTTAGGAGTTTATAAACGATATTTCTGGGTTTTTTCGTTTTTTATTCTATCTTTGCATTCCCAAAAACATAGGAAATTTACCTCGTTTTTGTAAAACACTGAATTATAACACTTTAAGTATAAGATATGCCAAGCGGAAAAAAAAGAAAAAGACACAAAATGGCTACGCACAAGCGTAAAAAAAGACTTCGTAAAAACCGTCACAAGAAAAAGAAATAATATTTCTTTCAACCCACATAAGGTTTGTGGGTTCTTAGTTTTAACTTAGAATTTCATTAAGTGAATCTCGAATTAGTCGTAGAGGCCCGATCTGGTGGTGTCTGGATTGCTTTGTTACGTGATGGAAAGCTTATAGAGCTTCAGGAAGAACAAGGTAAGTCAGATTTTTCAGTGGGTGATATTTATTTGGGCCGAGTGCGAAAGCTTGTGCCAAGCTTAAATGCAGCGTTTGTTGATGTGGGTTATGAAAAAGATGCCTTTTTACATTACCTAGACCTCGGTGCACAGTTTAATTCCCTGAATAGGTTTACACGTGAAACCCTAAAGGGAAAACAAAACGTTGGTGATTTACAATATTTCAAGCAGGAAAAAGACATTGAGAAAGAAGGTAAAATAGACGAAATATTATCATCTTCTCAACCAATACTAGTTCAAGTAGCCAAAGAACCTATTTCTTCCAAAGGTCCACGACTTTGTTCTGAGATTACATTGGCAGGAAGGTATTTGGTTCTTGTTCCGTTTTCCGAAAAAATTTCCATTTCTCAGAAAATTAAAGAGCAATCTGAACGGGATCGTTTACGTGATTTAATGAACCGTATTAAGCCCAAAAACTTTGGAGTAATAATAAGAACAGTTGCTGAGGAGAAAAAAACAGCTGATTTAGAACAGGATTTGTTTAGTCTATTAGACAAATGGAAAGAAATGCATCAGAATTTGAAAAAGGCTACTCCTCCTTTTCGTGTTTTGGGTGAATTAAATAAGACAAATTCAATTTTAAGGGATTTGTTGAATGGTGACTTTACGCACATCCATTTGAATGATCAAGTGATGTTAGACGAAATGAAGGAATATATTTCTGATATTGCTCCTGGCAAGGAAAAAATCCTTAAACAACACGACAATCGAATTAGTTTGTTTGAAAAGTTCGGGATTAATAAACAGATTAAAACATTGTTTGGTAAAAAAGTTCCTTTGAATAGCGGAGGTTATTTAATTATTGAACACACGGAGGCTATGCACGTAATAGACGTGAATAGTGGAAATAGAAAAGGTGCTGATGGACAAGAGTCCAATGCGCTATCCACCAATACTGAAGCTGCCGAAGAGATCGCTCGTTTGCTTCAATTGCGTGATATGGGCGGAATTATTTGTATCGACTTCATCGATATGCACGACAAAGAAAACAACCGAATTCTTTTTGAAAAAATGAAAGAATTCATGAAATCTGATCGTGCAAAACACAACATTTTACCCCCTTCAAAATTTGGCGTTATTGAGATCACGCGACAACGAGTAAAACCAGAAACAAATATTCAAACATCTGAAAAATGTCCGACATGTAACGGTACAGGTGAGATTCAAGCAAGTATTTTATTTGCTGAAGAAATTGAACTAAATCTCAATTATCTCGTGCTTGACAAGAAAGAAAAAGGCGTTTCGTTGGAGGTTCACCCCTATTTACAAGCCTATTTTACCAAAGGACTTATTTCACGTCAATGGAAATGGTATTTCAAATACAAACAATGGATTCCAGTTCGGAGTCGAACGGACAATCAGTTATTGGAATATCGCTTCAAATCTAAAGACAACATTGAAATAGAGCTTTAATGCCTACTATTCCCGCTGAATTTAAAGAAGAATATAAAAAAGTTGAACGGTATTGTGCTTTTCAAGAAAAATGTTCGTTTGATGTCCGCAAAAAATTGCGCGATTTAGGTGTTCCTAATTCAGAAAGCGAAAAAATTATTCTCGTTTTAATTGAAAAAGGATTTATTGACCATGATAGATATTGCGAGGCTTTTACTAACGATCATGTTAAAATTAAGCGTTGGGGTATACAAAAAATAAAAGCCGGTTTAAAAGCAAAATCACTTCCGCCCCTTTCTATTGAGCGTGCGCTTAAAAAAATAGACTCTTCAACTTTCATTGAAAACATGAATTACTTGATGAAACGAAAAATGAATGAGCTATTTATTGAAAAAGACAAGCAAAAACAAAAAGCCAAACTCATTAGATATTTGGCGTCTTGTGGGTATGAACTCCCTATGATTTTAGAAAACCTGGATTAATCCTCGTCTTCTAACGCTGTTTTTTCAGCATTATCGCGAAGCAATCTAGAACTAGTTTCGCCAGGTTTTTTCATGATACAAGCACCTTCAAAGAATCCTCCTTCTTCAATTGCCAAACGAACTGTTTCAATATCACCCGTTATTCGTGCGGTTGTACGAAGTACTAATAAGTTCTCGATTGTTAACTCACCCTCTAACGTTCCTTCGATATCAGCATCAATACAAACCAAATTGCCTGAAATCTTACCGGTATTACCAATAATTACTTTTCCAGAACAAGAAACATTGCCAATTACATCACCTTCAATGATAATGTTTGAATCAGAAACGATGTCGCCTGTGATTTCGGTGCCTTCAATAATCTTATTGAAACCTCCGTTGTTTTCAGAACCAAAAAAATCTCTTTTTATCATGATTTAATAATTTTCGTCGTGAAACAATTCATATTCTTCTATATTTTTTAACTCCAGTAATTTTTTCAAGTTCTCTGCACTAATCAATACAATTTTTAACTCATTGAATTTTCCCAGCTCTCTTTTACTAGATTTGAATGTAGAAATATACTCTTTTCCCTTTTTTAGTGATTTAAATTCTTTTAATAATACTAAACTTTTACCTTCGTTCAATACGAGAGTTGAAGATTTAAGTTTCAAATTAACAAATTTTTCTGCGTTCAGTGTGTTTACCTTATTCTGAACATCCGTTACGTTGACCGCTTTTTCTGTAACAACAATAGCATAATGTATCGCATCATCCGAATAAATATACGGACTTTCTTTTTTAATTGGGAGTGAATCATTTTTAGAAAACCCAGTTTGAATAATTCGGATCATCTCATTGGCCCGTTTCTCTTCGTCACTTCCAGGGAACTCTTTGGTGATTTCAGTCAAATCCGGAATGAGCGTTTTTTTGTCAATCGTAATATTTGCCAAAGCATTTACGCGTAACAACTTAAATTTAGCATTCAAATCGGTCTTAACCGCAGTTTTTAAAAAATCATCAATGGCAGAGATAACCGTTGAAAATTGCTTCTTTTGGTACTTTTCGAATATATCCAAGTATTTCTTTTCTTCTTGCACTGCCTGATTTTTTAACTTTAAGAAAAATTCAGGATCTTTTAAGTAAGAAGCATAATCTGATGTTGGATAATTTTTCAGTATATGGGCCTTGTAGGTTTCAGCCATTGATTTTCCATCATTGATTCGATATAGCTGAAATGCTGCGCTTAAATCAATTTCGTTAACGTACTTTTTATCTAGTATCTTTTTGAAATAGGTTATTGCTATTTCCTCCTCATTCAGCTGATCTTTATAAATCACAGCTGCATCAAACCAGGCATTGAGTAATTTATCAATTGATTTTTTCATTGCCTCTTCCGTTAAAGGAAGATTTGCGGCAAGTGATTCAATCGTTAAGGAATCTTCTTCTTCTTTTTTTACATCGCTGGAAGCAATACTATCATTTTCATTTGCACCAAAATTCGCGGGCAATTTTTCACTTCTCCTCCAGTCATCTTTATTTTCTCGATCCCCCCAATTCTTTTTAAATTCTGCTAAGCCCTCTTGAAGGGTTTTGTTATTGTTCCAATATCCTTTTTTGCCACTTGCCTCATTTTGTTTGTTCAAGGCCTCTTGCATTTCTTGCATTTTTTGTGCCTCTACTCTTTTTTTACGTGCAAGGTCCTTTTTCATTTGATCCAATACATCCTCCAAATACTCTTTACGATCAGATTCAGATAAAAGCGCTATTCGTTGCACACTGTCTTCAAATGTTGCGGTTTCAACCGCTTGAACTAAAGACTTCAACTTCGCTGCTTTATTTTTTATTTCTTCTCCGTTTGGATAATTTTCGGGCATAACGGTCGCACAAGAGTCATAATATTTTTGCGCAGCCACATAGTCACTTTTATCAAAAGATAAATCTCCCAACTTTTCATATGACATTGCCTTTTGACGCTTGTTGGTCGTTGTGGCTTGAGCAGATTGAGTTAAATAAACTGTTGCCTGCTTTTTGTGGCTTTCCTGCAATTCAATCGCTGCCAGCGCGTAATATATCTGGTCGCGATACTCAGTGTTTTTAGCCTCTTTGAGCATGCGCACTAATTGAGTTTTAATACCCTTATCTTTTCCGGAAAGTGCTTTGTTCATTTTTGCGTTAAAATGCATGACGTATGGCGCAGGGTATTGCAAGCACTTGGAATAACTTTCATTTGATTTGGATGGCGCTTTGTTTAGTGCATGTAACTGACCTAAGATAAAATGCAATCGTGCTTTTTCTTTCTTTGGAGCAAGAACAACTGCTTTTTCAAGTGCCGCTATTGCTAATTTGGTTTCTTTTTTCTTGTTGTAAAATTCTGCTTTCACCCGTTCCAAGTCATCGCGTAAATACTTAGGGAATTTGGCGGGCGCCTTTTCCTTCACTTTTTTAGATTTCGATTTTTTCTTGCTTGATTTGGACTTAGACTTTGCTTTTTGCTTATTTTCCTTCGCGTCTTCTCCATATTGTTCCTCTACAACGTCATCTAAAGACTCTAATGCAATCAATGCCTCAGAAAAATTTCCCAATTCAATATCAATCCTAGCTTGCCACAACTTTGCGATAAAGTTTGATTTATCTGCCGCAAATAAACGCGAGACAAATTCAAAATTTCTTGCAGCACTTTCAAAATTTCTTTTGTAGAAATTGGCTTGACCAACCGTTAAGAAATTCTCATCAATGTAGGTATTATACTCCACTTTTTTGTAGGCTCCTTTAATGGAAGGCATACTATGATTTTGAATTACTTTGGTGCATTTGGATATAGCCGTATCAATTGCTGGTAAAATCCCCTCCACTTCTTTTTCACTTGGCAGCCGTTCTATTGGCAGTTGAACGTAAAAATCTTCTTTATAAGATGCTTTATAGCTTCGAATTGATAAATTAATTAATTCATTTGCATTAAAATACCCATTGTATTTAGCAGTAACAGAATGATATTTACGATTAATTAGGGTGTTTTTTTCCGTAGAGCAAGAACTTGCCAAGCCAATAATAAATAAAAAAATGATTGTCCAACGAAAAAACTTCATGAAAGTAACAAGGTATAATCTAACATTAAACGACTAAACTACTCATTTATTGCTTGAATAAAAAATTAAGCAATGTTTGTAAATACCTGTTGGATGTCATCATCGTCTTCGATTTTATCCAATACCTTTTCAATGTCTACTAACTGTTCTTCCGAAAATTCTACCGGTGAGGTTGGAACGCGTTTCAGACTTGATTTTTTCACTTCAATTTGTTTGTCTTCAAGCGCTTTAGCCAAAGTTCCAAAGGCGGTATAATCACCCCAAACCTCCACTTGGTCTTCCGTTACTTCAATTTCTTCACACCCCGCATCAATTAACTCAAGCTCTAACATTTCGGCGTCAATCTCATCTGATTTATTGATTTCGAAAACGCTTTTTCGTTCAAACATAAATTCCAACGATCCTGTTGGCACCAATCCACCACCGCTTTTGTTGAAATAGGATTTTACATTGGCAACCGTTCGAGTTGGATTATCTGTAGCACATTCAACAAAAATTAACACGCCATGCGGACCCTTGCCTTCATAATTTACTTCAGTAAATGATGCAACGTCTTTTTGTGCAGCACGCTTAATCGCTGATTCAATATTGTCCTTCGGCATGTTTTCTGCCTTGGCGTTTTGAATCGCTGTACGCAATTTCGCGTTAGTGCTTGGATCCATTCCGCTTTCCTTAGCAGCCATGGTGATCGCCTTTCCTAATTTCGGAAACATTTTAGACATTTTATCCCAACGTTTCTCTTTTGCTGCTCTTCTGTATTCAAATGCTCTTCCCATTCTTCAATTTTGTCCCAAATTTAAGGAATCACAAACAAAAACGGACATAATTTCATGCTTTTTTGCATGTAAAACACAACAAATGGATGAATGAATTTAGCTATTTTTGCAGAAAATACCATTTATGCAATCTATCCACACCTATTCTTTCGCTAATAAAAAAGCACTTATTCGAGTTGATTTCAATGTTCCATTGGATAAAACAACTTTTGAAGTAACAGATTCAACAAGAATAAAAGCGGCTGTTCCAACTATACAAAAAGTACTTTCAGCGGGTGGGTCTGTTATTTTATTATCGCATTTAGGAAGACCAAAAAATGGGCCTGAAGATGCCTTCTCATTGCGACACATTCTTAAAAGTATTGAAGAACTTTGTCAGGCTCCTGTACTTTTTTGTTCTGATTGCATCAGTGAAGAAGCTCAAAAAATGAGCACAGAATTAAAACCAGGTCAAATTTTACTTCTTGAGAATGTGCGCTTTTATTCGGAAGAAACATCCGGTGATGCGGAATTTGCTAAAAAACTAGCTTCCCTCGGAGATTGTTACATCAATGATGCTTTTGGAACGGCACATCGTGCACATGCAAGTACCACGGTGATTGCTAATTATTTTCCAACAGACAAGATGTTTGGTTTACTTTTAGAAGCAGAAATTGTAAGTGTTGATAAAGTATTGAATAGCACTGAAAAACCGAAAACGGCCATTGTTGGCGGCGCAAAAGTTTCATCTAAAATTACGATTATTGAAAATTTGATCCATAAAATGGATAACATCATTATAGGCGGAGGAATGGCGTATACCTTCATCAAGGCACAGGGAGGAAAAGTAGGTTCATCGCTCGTAGAGGATGATTATTTGGCCATGGCATTGAGTATTTTGGAAAAGGCCAAAGCAAGAAATGTTCAAATTATTTTACCAACAGATACCTTAATAGCCGATTCATTTTCCAATGAAACAACAATAAAAGAAGTGAAAATCAATGAAATCCCGGATGGATGGATGGGATTAGACACAGGTGCCGCATCCGCCATTCTTTTTCAAGAAGTCATACAATCTTCCAAACTGATTTTATGGAATGGACCAATGGGTGTTTTTGAGTTTGAAAATTTTCAACAGGGAACGAAACAAATTGCACACGATATCGTAAAGGCCACCGAACAAGGTGCGTTTTCACTAGTTGGCGGAGGAGATTCAGTTGCTGCAATTAATAAATTTGGTCTTGCTGATCAAGTTTCATATGTTTCAACAGGAGGTGGTGCAATGCTTGAATATTTAGAAGGTATTGAACTTCCGGGTATCAAAGCAATTCGAAACAACTAAAGACAACGCTCCACCAAAAAGGGTGAAGCAAAAATGGTTTTTTCTAGTCTCGTTTTTTTATATTTCTTTCTACCGATTAATCTGATATTGTATTATGTATCAGGGAATTTGATGTACAGAAACATCCTCTTAACCTTATTTTCCTTCTTCTTTTATGCTTGGGGTGAACCTATTTGGATTGTTTTGCTCTTATTTTCTGCCCTTTTCGATTATGGAAACGGGATTTGGATTGAGCGATTAAACAACAAAGCAAAGGCGAAATGGGTAGTCGTTTTTTCCATTGCAGTGAATTTGGGTTTATTGATCGCCTTCAAGTATAGCGGCTTCATTTATGATAATATAGCTGCCATTATTAGCCTTCCGTTTGATCGCCCAACGGTAACACTACCTATTGGCATTTCATTCTACACCTTTCAAACTATTTCCTATACGGTGGATGTGTACAGGGGCGACGTCAAAGCACAACGAAACCCGATGAACTTTTTACTTTTTGTGAGCTTGTATCACCAGTTGGTGGCCGGGCCAATCGTACGCTACAAAACCATTGCTGATGAAATAAATGGTCGGAAATTTCATTGGGACGATTTTTCTTCTGGCATTGGGCGTTTCAGCTTGGGACTTTTCAAAAAAATTGTGATTGCCAATGCCGCTGGGGCCCTGGTAGATAGTTATTTAATTAATCAATTTGATTCGTTGACAAGTGTAACCGCTTGGTTTGGTATAACACTGTTCGCCGTTCAAATTTATTTTGATTTTTCTGGCTATTCCGACATGGCAATTGGGCTGGGACGCATGTTCGGGTTTCACTACGATGAAAACTTCAAAAACCCATATGCAGCCAATTCAATAACCGATTTTTGGCGCAGGTGGCATATCTCTTTGTCAACGTTTTTCCGCGACTATGTATATATCCCATTAGGAGGAAACAAAAAAGGAGCTGGCAGAATGTATTTAAATATATTAATTGTTTGGACACTTACGGGAATGTGGCATGGAGCCAGCTGGAATTACATGTTGTGGGGATTGTATTTTGCCTTGTTGATGTTTGCGGAAAAAGCATTTTTGTTAAAATTATATGATATGGTACCATCTATATTTCGTTATACAATAACTTTAATTTTAGTGGTCTTTGGATGGTCTTTGTTCTATTTTGAAGATCTTTCCAAATTTGGTGAATTCTGTATGGCATTAGTGAATTTTGGACCCAATGAGTCCGTGTCTTTTTCCTTTGATTTAAAACAAAACATCTTCTGGTTTGGCTTGGTCATTATGTTTTGCATTCCGTGGAATGAGTTCGGGTTTGTGAATCAAAAATTAACCTCCCTATCAACACATCCTGTTCTCCTTTCGGGAAAAATCATCCTTCACATTGGTGTGTTGTTAATTTGCACTTCGTTTTTGGTGGGTAGCACCTACAATCCATTTTTATATTTCCGTTTTTAATGAAAGCACTTAAAATCATACATGCAATCGCCTTTTCTGGTACATTAATCGGTGGATCCGTGTTGTTTGTCTTTTCAGAAAAAAAGGAAATTTCTGAATCTGAAAAGCGAAAACTTACTACTTGGCCTGGCATACACCTTGCTGGATTATTAGATGGCTCGTTGATGCATCAATACCAAAAGTATATCGATGATCATTTTCCGTTTAGAAGTTCATTGGTTGAATTGGCTTTTTTAATGAATGAAGGAAAAGGAATGAAGGCTGCCAACAATGCTCGACTAATTGTTAAAGAAGGAGCGCGAAAAATTGACGAAAAGAAAATTGATTTAGATAAGGCAGCGCGCGATGTTGACTATTTAGTAAATGCTGAGTCGTCCGCATCACATGGATTATTAATCATTGGTGGGCGTGCGTTTCAGGTGTTTGGAGGGAACAAGTCTTCGGTGAAAAGCTATACCGAGGTGGTCAATGAATACCGCAAATTACTCCCTTCCGAAGTGCGCGTTTTCAATTGTGTAGTGCCAACCGGTAGCTCCTTTGTCTTTGTGAAAGAATATGACTATTTACGGAATAAAGAATTTGCGAATATCGATGACGCCTATTCTTTTTCTGAATCTGGAGTAATCAATGTGCGCGCCAAAGAAGCCTTGGTGCAACATCAAGATGAATATATCTATTTTGCATCAGACCACCACTGGACGGGATTAGGAGCGTATTATGCGTATACAGCTTTTTGTCAGGCAGCAGGACTCAAACCCACTCCCTTGTCAAAAATGACTAAAAAAGTGAAAAAGAATTTTTTGGGGACGCTGTATAATTTAACCAAAGATGAATCCATCAAAAACAATAAAGATTCCGTTGAATACTTCATTCCACCGGTGACAACAGAAACAAAAATATTTGCAGAATATGCAGCTGGAGGAAATTCATATGGCGTATTTTTAGGCGGTGATATACCACACATGAAAATTAAAACATCTGTCAAAAATGGTCGAAGTGTGGTGTTGATTAAAAACTCATTTGGGAATCCGTTTGCTACTTTTTTGGTAAACAATTACGAGACCGTACATGTGGTTGACTACCGTTATTTCAATAAAGGATTATTGAACCTCATCAAATCAGAAGGCATAGACGATGTGATCTTCTTCCACAATGTTTTTTCTGCCAATACACTTTCCCATACGCAACGACAACGAATCATCAAACACGCAATAACGGATAGTGGAAGTACTAAAAACCCGGCTAATACAAAAGCCAAAAAAGAAAATAAATCTGGTGATAGTAATGGAAAACAAGTATCAGATTCCATTAAATAACAGATCACTCCTTTTTATTTCAACACATTCAGCACCCAACTATTTCCCGTTTTTTGGGCAAATGGTTTGAGGTTTTTTTCAATACGGTTTCTTGTAGGTTCCTGAACATACAATAACGACGTGGCAGATTCAATGGCAATTCGGCTAAATGTTTCATTGAAATGTGATGCAGAAATAGATTTTGGATTACTCACTGTTTGTTGTGTATCAACATAGGCATGGCAAACAAATTGAACTATCAAATCTCCAATTGAAGAAACGCGGCCATCCATAGCAATAAACACGTTAAAAACACGCTCTTTTATTTCTGAAACGCTCAGTACTTCATTCAATAAACCCATGTGTGCCAGGGCTTTCAATGGTCTTGCCAGAATCCAACATTGATCACCATTGCTGTAATGAGGTAAAATTTCAAACAATTCGGCAATAATTTTTTGGGTTTTTTGTAAAGGATTTATTTCTCGTGAAGCAAAGAGTAACTTTAATTCAAACCAGCGCGAAATTTGATGAAAGTGTAACTCTTTCAAATTCAGTCCCATCTGTTCAAAGGTCCTCCATTCAGATACGTTAAATTTATTTTCTTGATAAATCTGCTTAGCCAATTGAAAACAGACCTTAAAAATTTGACTGCCAATATCTCTTCGGTAATTCGAACAAAACGAAGTAAGCGCATGCGAAAAATAGCCGTCTGGATCGTCTTCATCTACGAAGCGTTCAAAGAAATAAACTCTTCCTACTTCTACATCCATAAGTGCTTTAATAAAATCGTTGCGCTCTGGGTGGTTTCTAACAATATTTCCCAAAAACATGGGGAATTCATAGTCGTCTTTGTGGGGATTAATTTCTTCCAAGATTGTTTTTACCATTTTCCAATCTGCTTGCTGGCAGGCTAGTTCCAAGGCTTGAAAAGATCCATTTACGATTTCAAACGAGGGATTGTACAAGCGAGTACCTACCAAATCGGAAGTGTCTATGCAAAACGAAGAAAAAGATTCGTAGCCCAAAAAACGAGTGAGTAAATCTAAGGTACTATTGTAGGGGCGTTTTGTGTCTTTGAAAACAGAAAATAAACGACCAATTGTAAGCGGTGAAAGTGAAATCTTGTCCAGTTTCAGCCGCGCGGATGCTTTTTTACAGTCATGGTAAGTCAAGACAGCAAACCCCAACTTGAACTCAAGGTTTTTCTTTAACTTCTGAATATTCTTATCAAGACCAGCATCTGTGCCCATACAAACAAAAAAAGGTATTTAAAGTTAACAGTTTTTCAGCGTAGAGCAACTTGGAACAAGTTGAAATGAAAGTCAAAGCAAGATTTTATGATAACTAAGTAGATTTGAAATAAAATAATTACATCTTAATATATAGACTTTTTGTTAAATAACAGAGTAATGAATTAGTTATTAAAAATCAAATCCTATAATGAAAACACTTTTTATTTTTCTTGTTTTAGTTTTTATTCATCTCACAGCTACTTCACAGCTCATAACAGAAGAAAAGGAATTAAAAATTGATAATGATGGATGGCATTATAAAAATGAAAAGCCATATAACGGCTTAGTAATCAGTCGATTTAATAATCAACAAATCAAATCAATTTTTGAAGTGAAAAATGGTGTTTTATTTGGTTTTTATAAAACATTTTATTTGGATTCAGCTTTTAGTACAGAAAAGTTTCAGGACACCCTGTTATTAACTAAATTATTGGTCGAAAAATCCTTGCTCGATGAGGAATGCTCTCATGCCACTAAGGATACAGTTGAAAGTAAT
This sequence comes from Lishizhenia tianjinensis, assembly GCA_943330745.2. GTDB lineage: Bacteria > Bacteroidota > Bacteroidia > Flavobacteriales_D > Crocinitomicaceae > UBA952. The sequence continues at coordinate 78,822 of CALQIX020000002.1, read as the reverse complement.
AATCAGTTGTCACTTTTCATATTAGAAGATGCTGGCGGGGTAAAAAAATGGGAAAAAATACAAGCAAAAGCGAATGACGGAAATTTGAAAGATGATTCAAAAACACTATGGGATAAAGGTCAGTCTTTAATAAAGAATCATAAAGACAAAAAAGAAATTCAACAAAAAAAATTAGGCAATCTACAGGTTCTTGCAACAACCATTGAACGAGAAAAATCAAAACAAGTACATGTAGGTATTATTGCTGAAATTGAAAATTATCAAGGTAGTGGAAGTGATCCAAAGCGAATAGTTGGCCCATATACAGCGTTCCATAAAAATGGAAAAAAGAAAATGATAAAAATATATGTTCCATTATCGATAACGCATTTTGACCAAAACGAGAACAAACTCTTAGAGGAAATACATGGAGAAAAGCGATTTTATATAAATAACTTGCTGTCGAGTGTTGTTACAGAAAATAGAAAAACAAGCTACCAGGACGGTAAAATTAACCGAGTAGAATATAAATTACCAAATGAAAATAGAAGTATTGATTCAATATTTTATGAGAATGGCAAGATTTCTAAAGTGGAAGAGTTTCTAGAAAATAAAAAAAGTAAATTATCTCTATTTAATGAGTTGGGTACTTTGACTCAAACTACGAGTTTTTATGATGTTTTAAATCTTGAGTCAAATTATGATCATAATACGGGGAAAACCATAAAAAGAGATGATGAGGCACATAATAAAAAGGAGACACTTTTTTACGAAAACGGTTATAAAAAGCTAGAAACAACCTATTTCAATGATTTGAAGAATGGATTTGAAATAGCGTATTATGAATCAGGTAATTTGGAGCGAGAAACAACATATTTGAAAGGGAAAAAACACAAAGATGAAATTTTATACTGGAATCATACAACGAAAGAACCAAAAGAAATACTCAACGAAGAATATGCAACTGAAATTGAAAAATCTCGAAGAAATGCAGATAAAAAAAATATTGAAACTTACAATTACGGTTCATTGACAAAAAGAGATTTATACGATTCTCTTGGAAGAAAAAAACAAATGAATTCAATAAAAAACAATAAGAATCAAGGCACATTTGAGTTGTATTATCCATCTGGTAGTCTAAAGTCTAAAGGAAATATAGATACTCTTTCTAAGGCACAAGATCATTTTTTTGGTGATTATTTCGAATACCACGAACAAGGATATTACAAGGGCTCGCAATGGGTACAAGATGTGTTGATGCACTTATATTACAGAATGGATGGCAAAGTCATCGATAAGCGGTCGCACCCTTCTTATTTTGGTGAAAAGTTCGCAGAAGAAATAATTGGCAAACCATTTATTTTGGGTAACATAGAAGTAGCTGAATTTGATTTTCCTGTATATGTTGAAGATAAGTTTAATTTTGAAGCTCTTAACTATACTTGTACTAAATTGGGAGAAGGATGGAGATTGCCCACTAAAGATGAATTAAAATTAATTTATGATTCTCTTTGTGTTTCAAATAAATCTACATTTCATGATGGAAAAAACTACAATTTGTATTTTACTAGTGAAACATTTTCTAAAACTATTGTAAAGGAAAATGTTCTTGTTGGTCTAGGTAGAGCCCCACAAGACAGAGAAGAAACATATACATATTATGAATGTTTACAATTTGTAAGTCCTGGTAAACAGCCAATTTGGGTTAATAATCTCTTCTGGGTGGGGGGTGTAACTAGATCAGCTTTCAGAGCTGTCCGAACAATAAAATAATAAACCATAAAATATTTGCGCTGCATTCCCTCATCGCGTTCAAAACGGTGGGGGATTTTTACGCTAAACGGAAGGTTATTAGATTAAGAAATAGTGTGTAACAACTTATTTTCAACACATTCAGCACCCAACTATTTCCGGTTTTTTGGGCAAATGAATTTAGGTTTTCTTTAACACTCCTTTCTTATACGTTTCATATACTTTTTTCAGGCCCAATGCTCTGGCTATTAACATTTCAGACTCAAATTGTGCGTTTTTCCAGTAATTGTTGTGCAAGAAAGCTAAGCTTAAATTTAATTTCGGATCATTTTTCAGGACAGCGTAAATGGGCGCTTGAAATTCAAGTTCTAGGGCATTTGAATTGATTACCTCCACGCAGAATTGCTTGGTTTCATTGTCCAGAAGTATTTTTTTATCGATTCCTGTATGACAAGCAGCGCGAAACAGCCTGCCAAGAACTATTATTTTATCGTATTCGTGGCGATTTTTCAATAAGCTGATAGTTTGATCGAGGCGCTCCTGGTAAAACTCCAACAAGTTTTTAGGTTGGTTTGCAGCCATTTGCAAGACTTCGATTTCCAATATTCTAGCATACAGATGAACAGATTGATTGATGTTTTGGATTGGCAAAGCTTTTTCAACTGTGGTCTTGCCTTTCAATAATTCTTTTCGCTGTGAAAATAGATTCTTGAAGTGTTGAAAATCTTGACTTTGTTTTTGAGCTCCAGAAGCATGTTGAATAAACCATTCGTAATGTCCGAAGGGGTCGTCTTCGTAGATGAAAAAATCCATGAAATTCACTTCAGTAATACCCTTAGCCACGAGGTGTTCCAGTTCGTTTTTTGGTAGATCCTGTTTATTAAAAAGATGCAGGGCAAGTTCCTGCGAAAGCAAATCAGATAATGACCCAAACTTTTTACGGATATCAATAAATAGTTCCAGTCCTTTGAGGCGATTACCGAAAAACAGTTCCGATTTCATTTCCAAGACCTTGCGTGTATAGGCTTCCAACTTTTCGGCTGAATTCTCATTGAATTGGTTAAAATGCTCATACGATTGATACCCTAAGAAAACACTCAATTCGTTGAGTGTGGAAAGTCTCGGTTCTGTGGTTTTGTTGCCAACCGAAAACATGCGCGCCAAACTGCTGTAGGAAATGTAGAGCCCTTTGTGTTGCAGTAGGTTTTCTAAGCGCCGACAGTTCTTAAACGAATCGAGCGCAAACCCCACTTTCTTTTCCAATTCACTTTTGAGTGCATTTAGCATAAACAAAAATAGAAGATATATCAATCGAAGCACTAACGAAGCATAAAGTGAAGCAAGAGTGAAGCAAGAAGAGTGGTTGGAGGGGGGTATATTTGGAGTGAAATTTTGAAAATGAAGAAAAGTCTTTTTTTACCTAGTTGGCAAAACGTTGCAGATATTACATTGGTTGATCGTATAATCAATCATTTGGAAAGTGATTACAGTGTAGTTTTAAAAGATTTTAATTTTTTAGACTACACAAGAGGAATCACATTTGACGATGAACTTCACGAAAATGGTATGTATATCTTTCGTTTTACAGATGGAAAATATTATGTAGGCAAAGCGAGTAGTTGCACTTTGCTGGAACGAATTGCTAAACATATTGATGGGAGAAGATGGGGCGGATTTAATGCTGTCCTCAAAGGGCTCGGTCATCAAGAGGTTAACAAAGATTATTTTATAAATAACCAACAAGTTTTTTTACAGTCAAAAGTGGTTTTATTCGCAGTTTCTAAAGAGGTGCTTATAAAAAATAGCAACTCTCAAAATTCTGAAAAACCGATACATCGATTAGAAAACGATTTGATATTTCTGTTCAAGAAACGTTTTCCGCAAATACAATTAATCAATAAAACTAATCCGAGGAATCTTTCAGGGCTGTTTAATTTTTAACTAATAATATTTTTATGAAAGTAATTCTGTTTATACTTAATTTTTTTGTTTCATTTTCTATTTTTTCTCAAAATGTTTATAAAGATTTATCTTTTATAAACGGAGCTGGATTAAACGGGGCAACAGGGCGAAGTGGTATTGTTGTATTACCTAATAACCAATTAATTATTGGAGGAGATTTTACAACTTATAATGGTGTAACGGCTAATCGCTTAGTAAAGTTAAATTCACATGGAACTCTGGATAATTCATTTGATATTGGAAGTGGATTTAATGGTACAGTTGATGCCATTGCAGTTCAAAATGATGGAAAAATTTTAGTTGGTGGCCGTTTTACTGAATTTAATGGTTTTACAAGAAATCGCCTTGTCAGACTTAATACTAATGGTACTATTGATTTAACATTTAATATTGGAACGGGATTTAGTGAGAATGTATATCAAAATGTATTTTGTAACATTGGGGCAATTTGTGTCCAAAACGATGGAAAAATACTAGTTGGTGGTTACTTTTCGGCATATAATGGTGCGTTTCGCAACTCTATTTTGAGACTAAATCCTGATGGGTCTTTAGATACAACCTTTAATCCCGGCACTGGTATAATGATGCAAATAAATCCAAGCGCTGGAACTGTAAGTGTGGGAGATGTTTATTGCATATCAGTGCAGAGTGATGGCAAAATAATTGTTTCAGGTTTTATAAATTATTTCAATAATATAGCTGTTTCTGATATTATTAGACTTAATTCAAATGGAACAATTGATAATTCATTTTCTGCTCCTATTAACTTGGCATGGGGAGGCGTATATGATTTTAAAATACTTACTAACAACAAAATTATAGTGGTCGGAGCGTTAGGCTGTTGCGGGCCTTACCCTATTGCATATCTATTAAATCAAAATGATGGAACAGTCGACAATGCATTTGCAAGCAATGTTCAAATTAACGGAGATTCTCAATCAGTTGTTGCTTTGCCTAATGGAAAATTTATAATAGGAGGTTCATGGATGAATGATAATTGCAATGACCCTTCTTATAATGGTTGCATGGGAGGTGTGGGTCTCTGGGCAATTCAGACCGGAGATTATCCATTATATATGTACTATAATCATCAAAATTTTATTTGTATTAATACTGATGGGACAATTGATAATACGTTTAATCCAGGCCTTGCTTTTAATGGTCCGGTAAACTCATTAGGTTTGCAGTCAGATGGAAAAATAATTGCCGGAGGAGCGTTTTCAACTTTCAATTCAAATAATTCAAATAATATTATTAGACTCAAGCAATGTGCACCATATTCTGACACAGTAAATACTGCTGCATCTTGGTGTTTTCCTTATGTTTCACCTTCTGGAGTGACGTATGGTCCAGGTAGTTATTTTGAAGTTATTGACGATATTTCTGGTTGTGATAGTGTTTATCTAAATATAAATGTACAATTACCTACTGTTCCAACTGAAATAATGAATGTTAGTTCTTGCAGTCCCTATATTTCTCCAACTAATCAATCCTATTCAGAAACAGGAATCTATTATGAAGCGTTATTTTATAATCATCCAATTTATCAAGATTACTGTGATAGTGTAATATTAGAAATAAATTTAACCATCTTAAATTCTGTTTCCTCTTTTTCCGCAACTATCTGCAACGGCGACACTTACACGTGGAACGGGCAACAATACACTCAACCAGGTCAATATTCGCAAACATTGACAAATCAATTTGGTTGTGATAGTGTTGTAACGCTTACTTTAAATGTAAATACCAACGACAACATCTCCATCACCCCCAACCCAGCTTTTGGTAATGCCCCACTCAATGTAGCTTTTGCCAATCAAACACAAAACTTGAGCAACTATAATTTTACATGGTATTTCGGAGATGGAACCTCTCAGCAATCCAATGCGCCATTCTTGAGTCACATTTATACGCAAAACGGCTATGCCGATGTCACCGTTGTTGCTGATAACCTAACAACGGGCTGTTCGAGTTCACAAACCTTCAATGATCTAATTTTTGTGATAGGCGGAGTTACTTGCACACATACCGCAACGCTTAATCAAACTGGTCCTTTGAGCGGCTGTGTAGGAGATTCACTGTTGTTAAGTTGCAACACGAATCCATCATTCACCTATCAATGGAACAGAAATGGAATTCCAGTAAGCGGAGCAACAACTAGTTCATTTTACCCAACTCAAAGTGGTTCATATACCGTTACCATTTATCAAAACAATTGTCCTGTAACTTCGGCTGGTATTTCGGTAACGTTTAATCCACTTCCATCAGTTCCAACTATTTCCTCTAGTGGAACCATTACGCCATGTTCGGGAGGTTCAATGACTTTAACTGCTCCTAGTGGTTTCAGTAGCTATTTATGGAATACCGGTTCAACGGCAAGTTCGTTGGTGGTTTCACAATCTGGAAATTATTCTGTTTCGGTAACCAATTCCAATGGCTGTTCACAAACTTCCAATCCATTTGCTGTAAATGCTTCCTTTATGGCAGCTCCGCAAGTCTGTATCGTGGGAGTAGATTCCTTAACCAATGAAAATCGAGTGGTGTGGGAGAAACCTTTAACATTAGGAATTGATTCCTTCTATGTGTACAAAGAAACCAACGTTTCCAATATTTACACAAAGATTGGCGCAACGGATTATAACCAATTGGCAGTTTTCCTTGATGTAAATTCAAACCCTGCTGTACAGGCTTATCGCTATAAAATTTCAGCGAAAGACACGTGTGGTGTTGAAACTAATGTTGGTGATTTCCACAAAACCATTCACTTAACTATCAACCAAGGAATTGGCGGAGCATGGAACTTAATTTGGAGTCATTACGAAGGTTTAACCTTTGGTAGCTACAATATTTACAGAGGAACAGATCCATCAAATATCAGTTTACTCACAACCATTCAAAGCAATTTGAACTCATATACAGATTTATCTCCTCCAACAGGCCCTTTGTATTACCAAATTGAGGTCGTAAATCCAGTAAATTGTGATCCAACTAAAATAGTGAATTACGGAGTATCACGTTCAAACATCGTAAACAATGGCGTATCGGGCGTGATAGAAGTCGTGAACACAAACATTCTTGTATACCCCAATCCAACAAACAGCAACATTACGTTTGAGGTTTCATTAGAACTAGTTGGAAAAAGGTATTCAATTCGTGATTTTTCGGGTAGAACGATTCGTGATGGAAAAATTACTTCCACCCAAGAGCAAATTGATTTGCAACATGTTGCTCGTGGCGCATACTACCTTTCAATTGAAAATAGTTCAGCTGTAACGAAGCTCATCAAGCAATAAAAATTAACAAATCGCTGCATTCCCTCATCGCGTTCAAAACGGTGGGGGAATTTTTCTTTTTAAGAGGTTCTTTATCCTTTATGAAACAAAGAAAAGAATTTACACCCGAAAATACGATTACTTTTTAGCACCCAGGTTAGTTGCAGTTAGTTGCCGTTAATAGGGGTGATTTTTATTTGTTTATTTGCTTCTCGAAAAAACGATTATGCAGAAATTATCACCAGAAGAACAGTTAAAATTTGAAGTTGGATTAATCCTGAAAAATGGTAAAGAAAGCAAAATTAATTTTTTAATCTCCCTAAATAGTACTGTAAATATGGAATCAATCATCAATTTCAAGAGTAAGTTTCTCATTAAAATTAAAGAAGGAATGGACATCATTTTTAGTCAAGTTAAAGAAAAGTTTGGTCATTTTTCAGTAATGAAAAATCTTTTTAAGATTGTCATGTTGACCTGTATTATAGGGACTTGTCCTTTTGTGTCATATTCACAAACGGTGGAAGAACGTCAAGAGTATTATAAGAAAATGATCTCGAAGGGTGAAACGACATTAAAGTCATTCAACACAATAAAAGCTTCAATTCATGATTTAGTCTTCACTGATGAACATGACGGTTACAATGACCGAACTGAATTTCAATGTGTTTACGAGCTTTTTTTGATCAATTTCTATGAAAGATTAGATGTGTTGAATGTAGAATTCAACAAGATGAACAACTTTAGAGGTATACCAGAAATGGATTTTCTGAAACAAATGAATAGCATTCAAGAAAAGAAAAATGCACTGCTGACAGAGGGAATTCGATATTTTGAAGAGATTTCAACTGAAGTGAATTCAAAGCCATTCAAACGTTGGGATGCTCGTGTAATAGATGCATTCCTTCCATCATCCTTTCTCAATGTAGAACTTCAAATGTTCAAAAGACTGCGGCCTGTCTGTTATGAAGTTTTCTTGCTGAACAGAAGTCGATCCATTATTGCATATTTGAAATGTGCATATGCCAATTGGCATTTAATGATTTCAAAGGAGTTCACAGATTTATCGAATAGCAATCCTATGTATAATTACAATATGGTAAGTCATAAATTAGCTCTTGAACCTAAATTAATGGAGTTTGCTGTGCAAATGAATCAGTTGAAAATTGATATTTCAAACGAAGGATTTAAGTACTCAAATGTTGTATTTTCGGATTACGTAGATAATTCTATTTTTAGTTCTTGGATGGTTCCGGTTGAGGTGAAAAACATGCTAATTGATCAAAACGCAATGTATAGCGAAGAAATGGCCAATTCGAGCAATGCTTTGGCTTTGGCATATTTGGTAAGTTCACTAGATTTTAAGAATTCACTTTTATCACAACTTTTTAACAACACTCAATTTTGGATTTTTAGTTCATACGATCCAAAAAAAGATAAGTTTAATTTTGACGCATTAGAATATAGCGTGGCTTTGGAAATGGTTAATACTGACGCACGTGCCAACTATTTATTAAAGAATAAAAATAATATTTTGAACTTGAGTAAAATCGTACCGAATTCAACACCTTGGTTTTACATAAATGAAAAACCAAAAGTTTATTTAGAAAATGTTGCCAATTTTGATAGAGAGAGTTTTCTAGTATTTGAAATTAAGCATGATTTAATTTTAGCATCTGCTTATTTTAAAAGTATTTGTAATGATTTCCTCATGTCAGGTCTTAATGATAAAGTTTTGAAAGATTGGTACAATCAGGCAATGGAAAAGACCAATCTAAAAGCTTATTATCAAAACGATTATATGCTTCAATTGAATAAAATGAACGATTCAATCTGGGCTGCGGATAAAATTCAGTTGTCAAGTATACTTGATGAACTGAGAATAATCAAATTGTCATTAAGGACAAACAGAGCAGACTTCATAGGGAAATATAAATTATTGACGAATTCGAATGATTTGATTCCTGTTTTGAATCAAAATTCGAATACAGTTGATAATACTGCTCTGGATCTTTTCATTATCTCTTACAATAACGGTGAAACAAGGTTTTTAAATGATTACAATGCTTACATAAAAGGGGAGAAAACAATATCAATTTTGAATTCATTGGGTTGGCGTTGTTTATTGAATTTTGAGTATCAGGTTGCTGCGAAATTTTTAAAAGAGGCAACGAAAGTATCGAATGACAACATCATGATCACATTGAATTTGGCACATGCTTATTTGTTAAACGGAGACTTGAAAAAGGCTAAAGATCTTTATTTGAAGTTTCCTTTAGATGCAATTTCCCCTGAGTTGAATATGAACGTCAAAACAATTATTCTTAATGATTTTGGAGAATTTGTAAGCGGCGGTGTAAATCCTAGTGCTTTTGAAGTGATACGAAAAGAACTTGGGTTATAACTATGTTCTAATTTCAAATCAACAACAATGCTAAAAGAAAAAATCATTGCAATACATTTAATGTGCTTGACAATATTTCTAGTTCATTTCACTTCCTATTGCCAATCAAACACCGCAAAAGAAGCGAATATTACCCAGACAAATAAAGATGCATCTGATATGGTTATTCTAGATTCTTTGTTTTTGGAATCCAATTTTGAGGAATTGACTCAGGTCTTGAGTGAAAGGTCTCAACAAGGCGATACCAATGTGCTTAATTACTTGGGTTATTTAAATTATATTTCGGATACACTCATTGAATTGACCAAGGTAGAAATTCAATCCAAAACCTACATTGTATCTATTGAGAACATAAAACTTTTGGACGATCTTGATTATTACTTGTCAAGCAGCGATTTGGGTTGGTATTCATTTTCAAAGGAAATATCCAAATTGAAATGCCAATTTAATACAACTCTGCAGAAACAGTTTAACACAGATATCGATAAAGCACACAAACTGTTCAAGTCAGCATCTAACATTGCTTTAGCGGGTCAAATGATCGCTGAAAATCAATTTTACAGACTTAAGTTTTTTCGCGACACGTGCTTCGATAAATTAACCTATGATATTAGTGTAAAAAAAATTATTGAAGTTTCTAATTGGATCGAGAAAACGGCTATTGATGCAAAGTATCAGGCTATTTCGGATAACTATCCAGAATGGGTGAAGATGGGGATGTCGTTTGAGGAATACCAAGAATGGTGGGCTCAAAAATTGACTGTGGGCAGTGATTACTTGGGAGGTGGATGTAATTCCTGTGGAAAGGGTTTGTATCGTGGAAAACGAGGGGGAATTTATAAAATTAATAGTAAGGGTAATAAGCAGTATGTACCAAAAAATTAATTGAATCTAATTTTTGTAAATAACCAAAAATTAGATGATGAAAATGTCTCAATGTTAAATTACAGGAATAGAAAAGAACCTGACTGAAAATATCACAAAATTTTTGCTTGAATTGGGTAAGGGTTTTGCATTTGTTGAACGGCAATATCCTATTGTTGTTGGTTAAAAAAAGCGAAAAATTAAAAGAAGATATGCCAACTGTTTCAGAATTGGAAATTGAGTTGTTTGGTAAAAAATGAGAGTGTATTCTATTCGTAGTTTACAAATGAATAATGAATTTATGTATCTTCTATCATCGCGTTCAAAACGGTGGGGAATTTTTGTTTTCTGTAATTTTCTTAACGCAGATATTTGTTGGATTAGAATTGTTACAATCATTAAAACTCGTAAAAAATGCAAGTTTTAATGATTTATTGTGTATTTTAGCTACATGATTAAATACACGGGTAGAAAACAATACATTGAAAAACTTTTATCATACAAAGATCAGGACTTGATTAAAGTAGTATCTGGATTGAGGCGATCTGGTAAATCTACGCTTTTAGAAATGTTTCGATCTGAGCTACAGAAACAAGGTGTCAAAAAAAAACAAATCGTTTCTTTGAATTTTGAGGAAATGGAATTGCGGACATTTCTTGATGATATCGACAATTTATATAAATACATCATTGACCAATTAGATTTATCACAACCATGTTACGTTTTTTTAGATGAAATTCAAAATGTAAATCAGTTCGAGCGTTTGGTAGATGGGTTATTCGTAAAACCCAATATTGATGTTTACATAACGGGGTCTAATGCATTTTTATTAAGTGGAGAATTAGCGACATTGTTAAGTGGTCGTTATATTGAGATTTCTATTTTGCCTTTTTCATTCAGCGAGTATCTTGAAGCACGGAAAATTGACGTTAAAAACAAGTATCTCAATTATGAACCCTTGTTTTTTGAATATGTAAATGAAACATCTTTGCCTGCTGGCGTGAAATTAAGAGGAGGGGGTTACGACAAAATTTTTGAGTATCTGGAAGCCATTTATACCACAATTATTGAAAAAGATATCACTCAACGCCATCAAATTAATGATAAACGAGCTTTTGGAAATATTGTCAAATTTGTTGCTTCCAACATTGGTAGTGCATTATCACCTGGTAACATTGCTAAAACGTTAAAACAAGATGGCCAAACTACACACAATACCACAGTAGAACAATATTTAGAATACTTAGAAAAAAGCTTCGTGTTTTACAAGGTAAATCGTTTTGATTTGAAGGGCAGAAAACAGCTAGCGACTCAAGAAAAGTATTATCTCGTTGATGTAGGATTATTAAATGTTCTCGTCGGGAAAGATCGAATAACAGACCGGGGCCATATTCTTGAGAATATTGTTTATTTGGAGTTGTTACGTAGGGGGAATAAAATTTGGACAGGAACGGATAGAAATTCGGAAGTAGATTATGTTTGTAAAACACCAAGTGGCCATATTAATTACTTTCAAGTGGCCTGGCAATTATCCGATGAAAAAACAAGCGAACGTGAGTTCCGATCTTTGGAAAAAATCCGTGATAATTACCCGAAATTTTTGCTAACAACTGATAGTTTTACCCAGGATCGATTTGGAATTAAACACTTGAACGTATTCACGTGGTTACTCGAAAATGAATAAGGAATTTATTTATCTTCCCTCATTGTCTCAAAAAAGGTGGGGTATCAGTTCGAATAGAACTTTCATGGTAAAAAACAGCGTAAGATTGAAACAATTCAATCTTCTTTAGAGTATTACTGATAAAAAGTAACATTTCCATTTTTAGTTAATTATACTAAATAAAAATCTGGATACTCGAAACTAATTTTGACTGTGACTAACATTTTCTTAACTTGCTGTAAAATCAACATGACTAAATTCCTAATCTTACTTTGCACATTGAGTTGGACTTGCTCCTTCGCTCAAACCTCGTCAATTCCTGATGCCTTACACGTTAAAAAAAACTATAACTTCATTCAGTTCAATGATCCTACTTTGGTGAAAAAATTAGTTACTGGCTTACAAGGGGCAAAAACAAATGGATTTACGATTGTACATTTTGGTGATAGTCATATTCAAGCGGAAAACCCAACTGCAGTCACACGTAAAACCCTTCAAGCTGAATACGGAGATGGTGGAAAAGGAATGATGTTCGCCTATTCTGCCGCAAACTCATACTCTTCTGTATTATATTCTACCAGTCACACCGGGAATTGGACCTATGCAAAAAGCTTTCAGAGTGCACCCAAATTACCACTCGGTGTAACGGGAATGACTGTTCGCACAGACGAAAAAAATGTCAAACTCATCTTTACACTCAAAAAACCATCTCCAAGCTATCAAAATCTGAAAGTATTTATTAAAAAAGATACTTCCTCTTTTGATTTCAATTTAATCACGAACGAGGCAACAATTCGCATTAAATTGGCTGATTATTTATCGTCATCCTTGCCCTACATTGAAATTCCAATTATTGGTAATCAAACAAGTTTTACATTGGAAACAGTTCAAAATAGAGCAACTCAAAATCAGTTTGAATTCTACGGAATGTCCTTGGAAACTCCTTCCAAAAAAGGAGTGTTATACCATTCTGTGGGTGTTGGTGCATCTCAATACGGCTCTTTATTATTAGAAGAACTCTTGGATGATCAATTGCCTGCACTTTCACCCAATTTGATTGTATTAGACTTTGGAACAAATAATTACCTCTATGACAATCAAGTAAAACCTGAATTAGGCGTACAAATAGAAAAAATTATAACCGATTTGCGGGTTATGTGCCCAAAAGCATTGATTTTGTTAACGAGTACACAAGATTTATATTACAAGTCGAAACATGTAACCGAGGGAATTACCTTTCGGAATTTAGTTGACTCCTTAGCAAAAAAAAATAAGTGCCTTTTCTGGGATTGGTATGCTGTAGCTGGTGGAAAAAAATCATTGACTAAATGGAGAGATGCTGGATATGCGCAAACAGACTTGGTGCATTTAACCAGCAAGGGATATGAATTAAAAGGACAATTACTTTTTGAAGCAATTAAAAACTCAATGGATTCCATTCAAAAAAACCCTGCTGTTTCTGAGCTTTTGTTGGCCTACACAGAATCGAAAGACATTGTGCAAACAACGGCAGAAGCGCCCAAGAAAATTGAGCCGGCACTAGAAGCACCTAAGAAAGTAGATAAACCCAAAACGGAAATAAAAACACCTCCAGTAATTAAAAAACCAGAAGTGAAAAAACCGATAGCTAAAACGAAAAGTCACACGGTGAAAAAAGGCGATACTCTTTATGGATTAGCCGCAAAATACAAAGTCTCTGTAGCACAAATTAAAAAGGCGAATCGATTGAAAAACGATAACCTACAAATTGGTCAAAAGCTACTAATTCCTTAAATTGGAATTTTAAATAAATGGATGATACTGTCGGTAACCATCTGAATTCCAATTGCTAATACCAAGAAACCCATAATTTTTGAAATGGATTTCAACCCAGCTTCACCGATGTATTTAATTACTCGAGGCGCGACGGTAAACAAAAGGAAAATGGCTAACGCTACTGCTAGTATTGCCAATACAATCATCGCCTTTTGTTCCCATAATCTTGCGTCAATGGACATGTTTATTAAAAGGGAAATAGATCCGGGACCCGCCAATAAAGGCATCGCTAATGGGCTAAATGATATGTCTTCTTTTTGAAGTGATTCTTCTTTTATTTTTCCTTTCACATCTCCTTTATGCTGAGCATTTAACAACATAAACCCAGATCGAGCAATTACAATCCCTCCTGCCATTTTCAGGGCGTGAATGGAAATTCCAAAAAAAGATAAAATATAAGATCCAGCATAGAAGGAAACCAAGCAAATTAGAATAATATACATCGCCGTTTTACGAATCTGGTAATTCCTCCACTTCGAAGGTTGATTGGAAGTCAAGGAAATAAAAACGGGCAGCGCACTGAGCGGATTGATAAGTGAAAAAAGGGAAATACAACTAGCGATGAATAATGAAAAGTACATTTGCTTTTTTCGGCAAAGTTACGCTTAGTAATAGCTATAAAGATTTTAAAAAAATGATAAAAATGTTAACTAATTATAATATCAATAAGAACTGCTTGCCCCACCAATATTTTCGATAGGATGCCACGTTGTTTTAACCTCTTGAATATCTGTAATAAAATGTAATCCCTGAGCATTTGAATTCATCCAATCTGCATCGAAAGAAAATAATCGTTTTAAATTTTCAACCGATTCTACTTGGACACACCCCAAAGATTGTTGTTCACCAACCAATGCATTAACATCCATATGTGCCGCTAATGTTGTATCCATTTCAGTCGTTTTCCCTGTTAAAACATTAACAACCCCTCCGGGTACATCCGATGAATGAAGGACTTCTGCAAATGTAATGGCGCACAAAGGAAGATTTTCTGATGCTAGAATTACAGCAGTATTTCCACCAGCGAGAACAGGCATAAGTAGAGACACTAATCCAATTAAAGAAGAATTCTGAGGAGCAATTATCCCTACAACGCCCATGGGTTCCAAAACAGAAAAATTAAAATGAGAAGATGCAACTGGGTTAACAGAGCTCCCAATTTGCTGATATTTATCACACCAACCTGCGTAATAAACAATTCTATCAATTGCTAAATCGATTTCTTGAATCGCTGTACTGGGTGAAGAGCCTTGCTTTGTTAATTCTTGAATAAACTGATCCCTTCTACCCTCAAGCATTTCTGCAATTCTATATAAAACTTGACTGCGATTAAATGCTGTTTTTTCAGACCAAGAACCAAATGCCTTGCGGGCTGCCACAACCGCATTCCGAACATCTTTACGCGAAGAAAGACAAACATTTGCTAACGGTTGATCTTGTTGATCGTTAACCACATAATACCTACCGGATTCCGTTCTAGGAAACTGTCCGCCGATATAAATTTTGTATGTTTTTAGAATTTCCAATCTTGACATAATTACTTGTTTATAATAAAAAATTCAATCAACTTAGTTTTACATAACTACTAATTCCATGTACTCCTCCCTCTCTACCAAATCCACTTTCTTTGTATCCTCCGAAAGGAGATGTTGGGTCGAATTTATTGTAGGTATTTGCCCAAACAACTCCTGCGCGTAACTTGGTGGTTAGATTAAAGATTCTGGAGCCTTTGTCTGTCCAAACCCCAGCAGCCAATCCATACGGCGTATTGTTTGCTTTCTGAATAACCTCATCCACTGTTCTGAAGGTTTGAATGGTTAGAACCGGACCAAAAATCTCTTCCTGTACAATACGACTTGATTGAGCAACATTGATAAACAACGTAGGAGGACAATAAAATCCTTTTTTAGGTATATCACAAGTAGGTTGATACATTTCAGCCCCTTCCGCTATCCCTATTTTTATATACTTTTCAATTGTTTTCAATTGTTCCTGGCTATTTATTGCACCAATATCTGTGTTTTTATCAAGCGGATCTCCTACATACAACGTTTGAATTCGTTGTTTTAGTTTTTGAATAACCAATTCAGCGACAGACTCTTGCACAAAAAGTCGTGATCCCGCACAACAAACGTGTCCTTGATTAAAGAAAATTCCATTTACAATTCCCTCAACCGCTTGGTCAATTGGAGCGTCCTCAAAAATAATGTTTGCTGATTTTCCACCCAGTTCCAAAGTGGCTTTTTTTCCTGTACCGGCAATTGATTTTTGAATGATTTTTCCTACAGCTGTTGATCCGGTAAAAGCGATTTTATTAATATCCTGGTGATTAACAATAGCTGCTCCTGTATCGCCAAAACCGGTAACAATATTCACTACACCCGGAGGCAAACCAGCATCATGTATAATTTCTGCCAATTTTAAAGCAGTCAAAGAAGTTGATTCTGCTGGTTTAAGTACCACGGTATTTCCTGCGGCTAATGCTGGAGCGATTTTCCAAGCAGCCATTAATAAAGGAAAATTCCAGGGAATAATTTGACCGGCAACGCCTAAAGATTCAACTTTGCGCGTTGGAAAGGCATACTCCAATTTATCGGCCCAACCGGCATAATAGAAAAAATGATTGCAAGCCAATGGAATATCAATATCACGCGATTCACGAATTGGCTTTCCGCCATCCAATGTTTCAATCACTGCTAATTCTCTTGCTCGTTCTTGCATCAAGCGTGCAATGCGATAAATGTACTTTCCACGTTCTGCTCCAGATAGTTTGGACCACACAGTGTCATAAGCAATTCTTGCTGCTTGAACTGCTTTGTCAACATCTCCTTCATTTGCATGAGCGATTCGAGCTAATATTTTTTCATTTGCAGGATTTATCGTGTCAAAATACTTACCAGAGGTTGGTTTTTCCCATTTTCCATTGATATACAAATCATATTTTTCTTTTAATTGAATATGAGAAGTGCTTTCAGGAGATGGTGCATAATCCCATGATAATGGTGCCGTTTGAGGAGTTTTTTTTGTCATATCTAATCTATAGTAAAATAATCTGCTGATTGATAAATTCCTGTTTGGGATTTTCCTATTTGCATCAAGACATCATTCGCTAAGCTACTTGCCCCGAAACGAAACCACTCATTTGTGAGCCAGGTTGGACCTAAAATCTCATTGACCATGACTAGATTATGCAACGCCAATTTAGCTGTAGAAATTCCGCCTGCAGGCTTCATTCCAATCATTTTTCCGGTTGAGTCAAAATAATCTTTAATAGCTTGCAGCATAACATAAGTTACTTGCATGGTGGCTGCCGGTTGAATTTTTCCGGTGGATGTTTTAATAAAATCCGCGCCCGCATAAATGGCAATATCACTTGCTTTTCGGACATTATCTAAGGTGGCTAATTCACCTGTTTCAAGAATCACTTTTAAGCGAGCCTTGCCGCAGCATTCTTTTATCTTAGCTATTTCATCAAACACATAAGAATATTCTCCCGAAAGAAATTTACCTCTTGAAATCACCATGTCAATTTCCGTGGCTCCTTCAGCAACGGCAAACTCTGTATCTCGTATTTTAACATCCAAAGGAGCTTGACCACTTGGAAATGCAGTTGAAACAGAAGCTATTTGTATTTGAGTTTCTTTGAGTGCTTGAGCAGCTATTCTGACCATTGAGGGATAAACACAAACAGCGGCTACTGTCGGTAAGTCTGGATATGCATCATGCAAATGGGCTGCCTTGTAACACATCTGTTTTACTTTCCCTGGTGTGTCTTTTCCTTCCAAGGTAGTTAAATCAATCATGCTAAGCGCCAATTTTAGGCCTTGCATTTTTGATTCGTTTTTAATACTTCTTGTTTGAAATCGAGCCACTCTTTCTTCCACACCAACCTTATCAATTTGTGGAGAAAACGCACGGATTTTTTCGAGAGCTAAGGACTTATTCATAGTTAAAAGAATTAAATCAAATATACAAGAATCAATGGTTTATCTGACTTCAAAGGAATAATTTTACCTTTTCTTTTTTTCAGACAACAGTTTATCCGCCTTAGTAAAGTCTGGTATCCCATAGCCCATTTCAGGATTTGGATTCGTTGCATTATTACTTGAAGCTTCCACAGCACGCATAATTAATTCTGGTTTCAGATATTTGTGTTTTTGCATAAGACAAGCCAAGGCTCCACACATTATTGGACTTGAAAATGAAGTTCCACTTGCATTCGTTACTGATCCAGAAGCATTAATTACTGCAGAATAAGAACCAAGCGCCATCACATTGGGTTTTATTCTTCCATCGGATGTTGGGCCCACTGAGCTAAATGCAACTCGTTCATTTGTTTTATTAGTAGCCCCGATAGAAAAAACTTTTTCAGCATCTGCTGGTGCCCCAATGTACTTCCAAGAATCATTTCCAGAATTCCCTGCACTATTTACAACCAGAATTCCTTTAGAAACGGCCATATTAGCTCCTCTAGAAATTAAGGCTGTTTTACCATTCATGTCAGCATATGTATAACTTCCACTATTTTTATCAAACTTAGTGTAACCCAAGGAACTATTAATTAAATCAGCACCAACACTATCGGCAAATTCAGCACCTGAAACCCAATTATATTCCTCTGAAACTGTTTCTGAACCTGTTTCTTCCGTTCTTAAAAGATAGTAGGAGGCAAATGGAGCAGTACCTAGAATTTTATTTTCAACATATCCTGCCATGCAACCTAGAACCATCGTGCCATGTTCACCGTCACCATATACTTCTGTTTCATTTCCCGCAAAATCAAACGTGCCAAGTATGCGATTTGCTTGTCGCAAATGATGAAAGGCTTCAATTTTATCTACATTACTGAACCCGCCATCCAATACTGCAATTACGACGTCTTGCCCAAGATAATTTTTCTGGTGTAAATCATTTAAATTCAGTGATTTAACCTGAAAATCAGCGGAACCATATTGAATTGATTTTAAATCAATTTTGGAACAATCATTTCCAGCTGTGGAAGGAGTAAAAACACGTTGGCTGGTAGATTTAGGAGGTTTACCTGCATAAATCAATTTAATTTCCTTTACATAATTTGGAAGCTTGATTGTTTTTTGCCAGGAACTGTCCGTGGTTTGAATAACCACAAAATTTAGCCATTTGGATTTATTCAACACTAGAGCACTCGGAATCAATTTTTTGATTTCTCCCACATATTTAGGATTTACCGGCAAGTCTGTCTTAGATATCTTTATGCCCATCCGATTTTTTCTCTCGATGGCCCGTTTTGATAAATACGCTTCAGGTTGATTGACTGAATAGGGATTATTAATCCCCTTTTTTTTAAAGAAAATCGCATATTTATACACCTCTTGGCTTTGAAGAGTAGAAATAGCACAGCATAAAAAAAGAAATGTTAGAGCGGATTTGAATGTCATATAATGAGGATTTGAAGATGAAAGTCAACCTATTTATTCATCGTCGTCGTCATCATCTTCAGGCTTATCATATTCGTCTTCTTCCTCATCGTCCAATTCGTCATCCTTTAAATCCGGAGCTTTTTCATCCAATTCTTCTTCAAAATCATCGTCATCGTCATCTGCTACCGGTTTTGGTTTGCCCATAACTTTGTTGATTTTCACCAAATAAATCACCTCTTCAGTTTCCCAAATTAAGGCATCAAGAATTTCTCCCGTTGGCGTTTTGATCGATGTTAAATGATTAATATAACCATCAGGGAACTCCCTTAAAATTTGTTTTTTTTGTTCAATCGTCAGTTTGTCGTAACTAATAATAGATCTTCTTTTTGACATTTTTATCGTTCATTAAAATTTCTCGGTGGCAAAATTAATGGATTTGTTCACTCTTCAAAATCTTTCTAAAAAATCTATGAAAAACTTTTCAACCTTTAATAGTTAGCAATTCAATATAGATTTTTCAACGCGTTTCTTATTGTTGTTTTTCGGGTGTTTAAATCGCCACAAACCACCGTGTAATTCCACCCAAGTTCAATTATTTTTTGCTCATAAAAATCAAACAATTGATCGCGTTCATGTTCAGATTCGCGCAATTCATCCGGTTCCCAAGGAATGTCTGGTTTACACAAAAAATAATGGTTGAATTGTTGGTTGTGCAAGGCGGATACAATAAATGAATCGCAAGAGCTATATTTCCACAAACTCCAAATTTGCAGCACCAACATTTCTGTGTCTGCAATTAGCGGACTTGACTCGGTGTTTTTGTCCCATTCCGTCAATTGACCCTTTGCTATTTCCGTAAGGTCTTCTTGATCATACTTCTCTTTTTTTTCCAGGTGTTTTCTCGCGTATTCATCACAACATACTGCTGACAGCTCTTCAGATAACCACTTGGCTAAGGTTGTTTTTCCACTCGATTCGGGACCAGTAAAGGCAATTTTCAGCTTATTCATTCGCTTCAATGTCTTTCCTCCAATTTAAATAACCCCAAAATGACACAATAAAATAAACACTGAACAACGCTACTGAAAAATAGAGCGATTGATAAGCAAACAGATAAATGCTCAACACATTAATTACCATCCAAATTATCCAATTTTCTACTCTTTTATCAGTTGTTAGATAGGTTGCAATTATACCAAAGACACTAATTAGAGCATCCAAATATGGCAGTACTTGATTTGATTTACTGAATAAATAACCCAAAATCATTGAAGCAACTAGTCCACTCACCAAAACAATTAAACGATTTTTGAATGAAATAGCTCTTATTGATATCCCCTTCATTTGCCAACGAAAGAAACCAAACACACCAACCAATGCATAAATTGCTTGAAGCCCTGTTTGTATATATAGTTCATTGGTAAAACAAACCTCAATGTAAATTAGGGAAGATACAAAACCGAAAAACCAGCCAATTGGCTTTTTCTGTACAATTAAAATGATATATACAAAACCAAAAAGGGAAGCTAGAATCTCAAGAGAACCAATCACCTAATAGAGTAAGTGTTTTTTTGTAGTGTTTCTCCAACCCGCCTGGCTTTCATAATCGACAAAAAAGATTTTTATGTCTGCTTGGCTTTCGTAATCGACAAAATAAAGTTTTTTCTTAGCTTGACTTTCATAATCGACAAAAAACCATTTTCCGTCATTACTACCTGCTTGGCTATCATATTTCACTTTATACACTTTTAAATCGGCCTGGCTTTCGTATTTCACAACAAACACTTTTACGTTTGCTTGACTTTCATATTTTACCGTGTACATTTTCTGGGCCATGGAAAAGCTTGCACCTGAAACAGCAAGCAATAAGAAAAAGAAGTTTTTCATAAGACAAAATTAAATCAGTTAATAAATTCAGATTTAAAGTTAAGGTAAATTAATTACTTGCTGTACAAAAAACCCAATAATATTCATACTCACTGTTTTCATCGTGATATACTCCGATACCAACTTTAGTTGCGGCTTCATTAAACATATTGGCATAATGACCCGGACTATTGAACCATTGATTATAGGTTTCATCGGCCGTGGAATTACCGGCAGCTATATTTTCGGTATTTCCTCCTTGTGGGTAAAACAAGGCAATGCGTTCAAATGCACCAATTGATTTGGATAATTTTCCATTTACCTTGTTGTGTGTCGTGTGATCAAAATAATTTTCTTTCGCCATATCCCGTGCATGGTAGCGAGAAGCACGAACTAAATTAGGGTCAATAGAAAGAGGTTGAAGATTTTGGGACAATCGAGCTTCATTCAGTTGATCAATTAGTTTTTGTTCTTCGGTTTCATTGATTGAAAAAAATTGTTCCTTGCCCGTTGGTTTTAATGAAAAATTAATTTTGGTAGATTCTGTTTTTATTGAGGGGAACAAGTGTTTTGGCGCCGCAAAGGTAGTTTTTGCAATTTCTTTGTCTGTAGATTTGTTTTTTGTGGATTCAACTTGTTTTTGTTCCACCAACTCAACAGGGACCTCTGAAAAGAATTTCGTAGCTTTTTCCTTTAGTTTCTTAAATCGAGAATCATTCTTTTCAGCTTTTAACTTAGTTAAGCAGGCAACTACTTTTTCGCGCAATAGTTCCTTCTTGGTTACCCAATCAGTTTGTGTTAAAAGGAATTCACCCGCTTTTTTTTCAAAAGACGAACCTGTACTTATAGCACTTCCTAAAATCGTAGCTTGGTCTTTTGCGGCCTTTGATAAATCAGATTTTTTACTGTATACCAAAAACTGAAAATAATAAGGAGAAGCCAAATTCTTATCCCTCGCATTCATTTTCTTAGCTAACAAGAATGCTTTTTCTGTGTTTTTATCATACAGTTTATTCAACCGTTTAAAGGTTCTCTCTTCTTTACTCAAAAGAAAAGGAAAAACTAGTAACAAAATTCCGAATTTCATGGTGCTGATTTTAAGGTTATTACACTAAAACCCAAACCTGAAATTTTGTTACACCTTTAATTAAGATAAAGCCACTTGTTCTATTTCAGTATCCAAATACTTTTGCACAATATCAATTGCGTTATCAATCACATCACTCAAGGCTGTGATAAATGTTCCTTCTTCTGCCAATGATATTGCGTGTTTAATTGCTTCAACTTCAAGTGTAATAACCTCATAGGTCACGGACGAATCGGTTTCTTTGATTCCATCTAAAATGAGGTTAATTATCTCATCCTCGGTTCTGCCACGAAGGTGTTTTTCTTGCCTGATAATTATATGGTCAAACATTCGAGCGGCGATTCGAGCACACTCTTTAATGTCTTCATCTCTTCTATCACCAACGCCTGAAATAATTCCAATTTTTCGTGTGGCATCCACTGATTGAAGGAAATCTTCGATTCCACGATAACCACTTGGGTTGTGTGCAAAATCAATCATTACCTTGAATTTAGAAAATTCGAAAATATTCAATCTGCCTGGTGTTTGAGCAGCACTCGGTAAAAAAGTGTTTAAGGATAATTTTATGTCTTCTGTTTTGAAACCCCATAAATAGGAAGCTAAAGTTGCGGCTAATGCATTGGCAATCATGAATTTTGCCTTTCCATTAACAGTCAACGGTACTTGAGTAATGCGTTCAACCCTAATTTTCCAATCGCCTTTTTTAATCGTAATAAATCCATTTTCGGCAATCGCAGCAATCCCTCCTTTATTGCAGTGATCCGAAATAACTGGGTTGTTCTCATCCAAACTGAAAAATGCAACATTGCAACTCAAAGATTTTGCGATTTCAACACATTTTTCATCTTCTGCATTTAGAACCGCCCATCCATCTTTTTTAATGCTATGAACAACAACGGCCTTTACGCGCGCCAAATCATCCAAGTCATGAATGTCGCTTATGCCTAAATGATCTTCTTGGATATTGGTGATAATTCCAATGTCGCAGCGAGAAAATCCTAAGCCAGCTCGTATAATACCTCCTCTAGCCGTTTCCAATACTGCGAAATCAACAGCAGGGTCTTTCAAAATATATTCTGCACTTATTGGGCCAGTTGTATCTCCTTTTTCCATCATGTGATTTTGAATATAAATCCCATCTGAAGTAGTAAAACCTACTTTAAACCCATTATTTTTTACGATATGGGACAATAAACGTGTTGTGGTTGTTTTACCATTTGTTCCAGTAACTGCTATAATTGGAATGCGTGAAGGTTTTCCGGGGGGATATAACATATCAATAACGGGCGCAGCCACATTTCGAGGTAATCCGACAGAAGGAGCTAAATGCATCCTGAATCCTGGCGCGGCATTTACTTCGAGTATCACCCCTCCATTTTCTTTCAAAGATTCTGTTAGGTTTTGAGCCATGATATCAATTCCACACACATCAAGTCCAATGACACGTGAAATACGTTCGGCCATGAAAATATTTTCAGGATGCATCATATCCGTCACATCAATCGATGTTCCACCCGTACTCAAATTTGCTGTTGATTTTAAATAAACAACCTCCTCTTTTTGAAGGACTGTTTCCACAGTATAACCCAATTTTTCGAGCAACTCAGTGGTGTCTCTATCGACTGTGATTTCAGTCAATACGTTTTCGTGACCATATCCTCGACGAGAGTCCTTGTTCGTTTCATCAATTAATTCTTGAATGGATGAGTTACCATCCCCAATTACATGAGCAGGAACTCGTTGAGCGGCTGCAACCACCTTATTATCTATCACAAGAATTCGAAAGTCAAAACCGGTAATAAACTTCTCAACTATCACTCTTCGTGAATATTTTTTAGCATGAGCCAATCCTTCCACCGCATCTTCCCAATTCATCACATTGATGGAAGCTCCTTTACCATGATTTCCGTCCAGCGGTTTAATAACAATCGGGTAATTAATCTTTTTTATTGTTGCTTCCAAATCTTCCTCATCAACGCATATTGACCCACTTGCAACCGGAATTGAGGCGGCCGACAACATGCGTTTTGTTTCTTCCTTATTACACGCAATATCAACGGCAATATTACTCGTCTTACAAGTGATCGTTGCTTGAAAGCGCATTTGATTAATCCCATAGCCCAGTTGAACCAAGGAATTTGTGCCCAGGCGAATCCAAGGAATATCGCGAGCAACGGCCTCCTCAACAATACTACCAGTGCTTGGACCCAAACGAACATCTTCGCGGATTTCTCTCATTTTTTGAATGTCCACATTCAAATCGTATGATTCACCAGCAATTAATGCTTCCGCGATTCGAACAGCAGATTCCGCGGCATACTCCCCAACTTTTTCTTCAATGTAATTAAAGACCACATTATAAACCCCTGGAGTTTTGGTTTCTCTGGTTCGACCGTATCCAACATCCATTCCAGCAAGAGTCTGAATTTCCAGAGCAATGTGTTCAATAACATGCCCCATCCATGTACCACGTTCAACTCGGTGAAAAAAACCACCCCTTTCACCTTCAGAACAACGATGTTCAATCATTGTAGGGAACATTTTTTCAATTCGGTCCCGAAATCCATCAATTAAATTAGTAGGTCTTTGTTCCAAATCCTCTAAATCTAAGCGCATTTGAATTAATTTTTTTCTGGATACGCTCCAAATATTGGGGCCACGAAGGGCTTGAATTTTTAAAATTTTCATATTGAATTTAACTTATTGACACTCTTTTTATCATGAAGTCTATGAAGATAAAAAAAATTAACGAAAACAAATCAATTTTAAAAAAAAGAATGCTCCATTCAGTAATTCAATAGTCTCAAATGAAAATTCTATTGGTGAAAAGGTTAATTTATCTCATTTTTTCCTATTCATTTTTTAACAGCCTTACTATATTTGAGTTATGATTAGTCGTTTATCTGATACTAGTAAAGATTTCTTTGAGCAAGTTTATGCCGTTGTGAAAGAAATTCCTAAAGGTAGGGTAACATCTTATGGTGCAATTGCAAATTATTTAGGCGCAAAAAAATCTTCGCGAATGGTAGGTTGGGCTATGAATGCTTGTCATAATCAACCGGAAATTCCTGCTCATAGGGTAGTGAATAGAAATGGACTTTTGACTGGAAAAATGCACTTTTCTTCACCAGACGACATGCAAAAGAGCCTAGAAAAAGACGGGTTGAAAGTCGTTGCTGACCAAATCATTGATTTCAAATTGCATTTTTGGGATCCGGAAGAAGAACTTAAAATATAGCACTAAGTGAGGTAAACAACTCACAACTGTATTAAGTATTCTTCAATAAATATTGTACCTTCGTTATTCAATTCATTTCATGAAATTAGTTAAACGCTTATTGTATAAAATCCTTAGTCCAAAACAATATTTACAAGTCTTACAGGTTGTTTTTTATTGGATGTACGATTGGAATGTCCTTAAAGGAAAACCTGCATTTAAATACCACTATTTGATAAAAAAAGTAATTCAACCCGATTTTACCGTCGTTGACATTGGTGCAAATCTGGGCTATTTTTCCAAAAATTTTGCGCGATTAACCCCACAAGGAAAGGTAGTTTCCATTGAGCCGATTCCTTTATTTTACGACGTGCTTTCTATATTGGTCAGGAAATACAAGCATGTTACAGTCCACAATGTAGCGCTTGGTTCAGAAGAAGGGAAAGCGATTATGGTACTGCCCACAGATGATGGAATGATCCGAACGGGTTTGCCACATGTAGCGCAAAATGATGCCGAGCTTGAAAAATATCAAAATCAAGAAGTCGCCATTGTTAGAGGGTCTGAATTATTAGGGAATCTGGAAAAAATAGATTACATAAAGTGCGACATTGAAGGGTATGAATGGGTGGTTTTTCAAGAATTAGAACTCCTGATCGCTAAACACAAACCATTTGTGCAACTCGAAATTGGAGATGAAAACAGAGAAAATATGTTGGCGCTGTTCGATCGAAATGGCTATATACAATTTGGAATCCATAACTACCAATTTATTCAAGAAAAAGGAAATCAGAAAGAATCGGGAGATTACTTTTTCGTGCCGAATGAGCGCTTAGAAACGTTTCTTAAGAGTATTTAATATGGCAGAATCACTTTTGAAATCGGGAACCACAAAAGCAGAGCAATATGAAGCTTTAATCCAACAACTTGTTCATTTAATTGGAGACGAAAAAAATGCAGTTGCCAATTTAGCAAATGTTGCGGCAGGGTTGAAAGAGTTTTTTGATTTTTTTTGGGTAGGGTTTTATTTGGTAGAAAACAATGAATTGGTGCTTGGTCCTTTTCAAGGTCATATTGCTTGTACTCGAATCGCTTATGGAAGAGGTGTTTGCGGGGCCGCATGGGATCAAAATAAATCACTTTTAGTACCAAATGTAGAGGAGTTTCCGGGACACATCGCTTGCAGCTCTTTGTCCAAAAGTGAGGTTGTTATTCCCATTCGTAAAAATAACTTAATAATGGGAGTTCTGGATGTTGATAGTGATACGCTCAATGACTTTGATGAAGTGGACGTTTTATATTTAGAAAAATTATGCGATTGGCTAGGTACAGTATTATAATTTTTGGATTATGCACTCTTCTACTTAGTTGTGCGCAACTCGGAACGATTGACGGTGGAGCAAAAGATACCACAGCACCGCAAATAATTCAATCTACTATAAAAAATGGATCAACTAATTTCAATAAAAACACCATAGAATTTCAATTCGATGAGTATTTCCAGTTATCGAATCCACAAACAACCATATCCATCGCCCCAAATCATGCGCGAATAAAATCGACCAATATCGGCAAAAAATTACGGGTTGAATTTCTAGATTCACTTCAAGCAAATACTACTTATCAATTGCTTTTTAATAGCGCCATTAAAGATATCAATGAAGGAAATGATTCGTTAATGGTCTTTGTTTTTTCTACTGGAAACACATTAGACTCCTCCTATTATAGTACAAAGGTAGTTGATGCCTTTACTGCTCGGCCGGTAAAAAGACTGTTTTTAGGACTATTTGACACACTGAACAAAACTCCCAAATACTTGCAAAAAACAAATGATCAAGGAACGGCCGTGTTTTCATTCATCAAGCCGGGAAAATATGCCGCAATGTCTTGGGAGGATGCAAATAGCAACGGTAAATACGATTCAACCGAGCGCGTTGCTTTTCGAACAGAAGAATTAGTAATCAAAGATAGTATAACTGATACGATTCCGCTTCGGCTAGCAATAACTGAATTTGAAAAACCAATTCGAAGTGCTGCCTTTATCGAGCCCGGATTAGTTAGTGTTGCGCTGAACACCCATACAGTAAACGATGCGTTTTATTTCCAAAATGAAACTTTAATCAAAAATGATGAACTTATTTGGGTGGGTAAAGATAGTTTGTTGCTTCCTTTTAACTCGATAAAAACCCCGAGTACAAAGTTGTTTTTTCAACCCGAAAATGGATCTTTGGATTCTATTAAAATTGTTTCCAATAGTGAGGAAATTAAATCGCTAAAGATAAAAAGTAATGCAAATTGGGTTAAGATGAATAGTTCTTTCGTATTTGAAATTTCAGATATTATCACTGCGGTTGATTCAAGCAAAATACTCGTTCTAGATAAATCAACAAAAGACACTGTTAAAATCGAACAAATTGATTTTTCTGCCAATCAATTAAAAATTAAGTTGGTGAAAACAGATTCAAAAGAAATTGAATTTACTGTAGAGCAAGGCGCTGTTACAGGAAAGACAGGGTTGAAATCTGCGCGACTTAAAACAGCGATTACACGCTTTTCTGATCGGGAGTTAGGCGTCTTGCAGGTGGATGTTTCAAGATTAGACACAACGGACTTGGTGCAACTTATTTTTAACAATAAGGTTATTGAAAGTCAACATAGCGGAAATAAAAAACAATTAGATTTTAAAGACTTGTTACCGGGTGAATATAATTTTAGAGTAATCCGCGATATCAATAACAACTATCGTTGGGATGGATGGAAAATGCAAACAAGAACAACTCCCGAAAAAGTAATGTGGTTCACTACACCAACAAAAGTGCGGGCAAATTGGGAGATCAAAGTTGATTTAGCACCTAAAAATGAATGATTCAGATGTTATAAAAAATTCTTTACAGAAATGGAAAATATGGACAGCTATCGCTTTGGGGGTATTGGTAGCCGCATTCATGTTGCATCGTTCTCTAAATGAAATTCGATTTATTAAAGTAAAACAAGGTGAAGGAACACATCGCTGGATTGATGGGAACAAAAATCAAGTAATAGACCAATCAAACACCTATGATTTTACATTATCCAGTGATGGCGACTACAAAATAGAATCAATTACCGATGTTTTATCTGAAATTAATTGGTCTTCGGCAACCTTTTTTTGGCTATTCATCGCGCTTATATGCATGGTTGGGCGTGATTTTTTTTACATGTGGCGCATACGGTTATTGACAAATCAGCAGTTAAGTTGGAAAAAAAGCTTTTCAGTAATCATGTTATGGGAATTTGCTTCTGCCTTATCCCCGGGTGTTGTTGGTGGTGCTGCGGTTGCAATGTTCATTTTAAATAAAGAGAAAATCGCATTGGGAAGGTCAACTGCTATTGTAATAATATCGACAATGATGGATAACTTATTCTATGTAATGATGATACCAATTACTTTTCTATTCATCAATCATGTGGATTTGTTTCCCACTCATTTTGGGGGCTCAGGTGCAATAGAAGTTGTTTTTTGGTCTGGATATTCACTCATTGCACTTGCTGCTATATTACTTTTCCTTGCCATTTTTGTTTGGCCGCAGTTATCCAAAAAATTACTTGGTGGATTATTTTCACTCCCTTTTTTAAAACGATGGAAAGTAGCCGCAGAACAAACAGGAAACGACATTATCACTACTTCATCAGAAATGCGGAAAGAACCCATCCAGAATTGGATTAAAGTTTATTTAGTTACCTGCGGAAGTTGGATTTCTCGTTACTTGGTAATAAATTCCATACTTCAAGCCTTTTTGAACTTGTCATTGTACGACCATGCATTGGTTTTGGGAAAACAATTCGTGCTTTGGTTGTTTATGCTCGTGAGCCCAACACCCGGTGCTAGCGGAGTTGCTGAGTATGCTTTTGGTGAATTGCTCATCTCTTTTTCCAGTTCAGCACTATTGCTTGCTGGAATGGCAGTTATCTGGAGATTAATTTCTTATTTTCCTTACTTGTTTATTGGAGCTTGGATTCTACCGCGTTTTGTGGGGAAGAAAAATGAGTAAAAAAGGTGTTTTTTAACTTCATTTAAGGGTTTTACTTGCGTGGATAATAGTATTACTATTAATTTTGCATAAATTACTTTTATGCAGCAGTTTTATCAATCGATACGGGTTCCGGTAAATATTCATTTGTTTATTAAAGATCCGATAACTTCTGAATTAGGAAATAAAATACTAAATGGGTCAATCAATTTAATTGACCAACTCGGTTTTGAGCACTTCACTTTTAAAAAATTAGCCAAGGAAATTGCAACCACTGAAGCTTCTATTTACCGTTATTTTGAAAACAAAAACAAACTTTTATTGTACTTAGTAAATTGGTATTGGGGGTGCATTGCAACCCGCTTGCTTTTCGAAACTAAGAATATAAATTCTCCAGAGGAAAAGTTAAAAAAAGCCATTCATGTGCTAACAGGTCTTCCAAACCCCACTAAAGATTCATTACTGAAGAATGAACAAAAATTAAAACAACTTGCAATTAATGAATCATCAAAAGTTGTAATTACGAAGGAGGTTGACGCAGATAATAAATCAGGTATTTTTTCTGTTTATAAATCAATAGTGAGTTCTATTGTTGAAATAATAAAAGAAATAAACGAGAACTATCCTTACCCAAATATGTTAGTATCCAGTATGATTGAAGGAAGCAACCAACAACGGTTTTTTGCTGATCATTTACCCAAATTAACAAACTCACATCATAGCATTGACATGGTTGAATCTTTTTATGTAGACTTAGTTTTTAAAGCAATTAAAAAATGAATAGAGCCCCAGATTTTATAGTTACTCGTGTTTGGAATTTACTTAAACCAGACAAAATTGAAATTAGAAATAGTTATTTGTTTGCTGTTTTTAGTGGAGTTCTCTCCCTTGGTCTTCCACTGGGAATTCAGATGATCATCAATTTTATACAATTAGGTCAACTAAGTGCTTCGTGGTTTCTTCTTGTTGGATTAGTGGTTGTTGCTATTGGTATTTCAGGCATCATGAATATTCTTCAACTCAGGATTATGGAGAATTTACAACAACGCATTTTTACGCGTTCTGCATTTGATTTTTCGTGTCGCATTCCACAATTTAAAATGGAAGCAATACGAAGATTTTATTCCCCTGAATTGAGTTCTCGATTTTTTGATACATTAACTATTCAAAAATCAATTTCCAAATTACTGATTGATTTCATGGCTGCTTCCTTACAGATAATTTTTGGACTAGGTTTGTTGGCTTTTTACCATAGTTTCTTCATTTTTTTTGGCTTAAGTTTATTAACCTTGTTGTTCTTACTGATCCGATTTACATCAAGGGCTGGATATTCCACAAGTTTGAAAGAATCCTCTATTAAGTACAAAATAGCAAATTGGTTGAGCGAAATTAATATGTCTAGGGCCGGATTTAAAATGACTGATTCTAAATCACAATTGCGCAAAACGGATTCATTACTGAATGATTATTTAGATGCTAGAAAAAATCATTTTAAAATCTTGGTAACTCAATATAAATACCTTGTGCTTTTTAAGGTGCTCATTACATTATGCCTATTGATTTTAGGAGGGGTTTTAGTAGTTAATCAACAAATGAATATTGGACAATTTGTGGCATCCGAAATTATTATTGTCCTTGTCCTTTCATCGGTAGAAAAAATCATTTTAAACCTCGATTTAGTTTATGATGTAATAACCGCAATTGAAAAAATAGGTCAAGTATCCGATATCTCTCTAGATGACAAGGCGGAGGGGAATAAATTGACATCCGAAAATTCAGGACTACAAATTACAGTTAAAAACATGAATTATGAATCAAATGAATTTAGTAATGCGATTTTAAAAAACATTTCTTTTGATGTGGTTCCGAATGAAAAAGTGAGTATAATTTCAGACTCCAGTGTTTCGAGCAATGTACTTTTTATGTTAATACTCGGAATATATGAAAAACAAACAGGAACTATTAATATTGATAACATACCCATCGAAAACCTAACGATTGAATCGCTTAGAAGAGTTACGTCTACATTAATAGCCCAAGATAAATTACTTTTTGGAACCTTTCATGAAAATATATCTTTTTATGACCCGAATATCCCTTTTGATCAAATAATAAACATTACCCACCAATTAGGAATGAGTGAGTTTGTGGATTCAATGCCTAATAAATTCGAAGCGGAAATAAATCCAGATTCATATTTAATTCCAGCTGAAATAGAAAAGAAAATTCTTTTGGCAAGAGCCCTAAGTAGAAACCCGAAACTACTTTTACTTGAGGAGCCAACATCAGGATTAAATGAAAGCGATAAAAAGCTTGTGGTCGACTCCCTATTTTCCCTTCCACATTGTAGCACATTAATAGTATCCAAAGACCCAAAAATTCATGCTCTTTCTGATAAAATAATTGAAATTAAAAAGGGTGAAATTGTATATATCGGAAACTTTGAAACATATTCTAATCACACGAAATCATGTTAAATTTATCGCCGCAAAATAAAGTCTTACTTAATTCACACGAATTAACGTCTTATAACCGAGTTGAGAATAAATCATCGTCACGGAAGTTGATCGTTGCTATTTCCATACTATTCGGAGTGCTTATTATTTTACTTTTTATGCCTTGGACTCAGAATATTCAATCAAATGGAAAAGTCACAGCATTGCGTCCCGAACAGCGCCCACAAACAATAAATACTATGATTTCAGGTAGAATTGAAAAGTGGTTTGTTAAAGATGGTGATATTGTCAAGAAGGGTGATACTATTTTATACCTTTCTGAAATCAAGGAGGAATATTTTGACCCAAATTTAATCGGAAGAACCCAATCACAATTAAAAAATAAAGAACTTTCAGTTTTGTCTTATGAGGATAAAATCAACTCGCTTGACAATCGGGTGGACGCATTACTAGAAAACGGCCAATTACAGTTGCAACAAGCTCAATTAAAAATGCAACAGGCCCAATTAAGAGTAAAATCGGACAGTATCGAATTTGTCACAGCTGTTGAGAATAATAAAATTGCTGAGCAACAATACAATCGATTTGAAAAATTAAAACAAGAAAAGCTTAAATCACAAACTGAACTTGAAGCAAAAAAATTGGCCTTTCAAAGAACAACAGCAAATCAAATTACAACACAGCAGAAATACCTTCAAAGCAAAAACGATATTATTGATGCAAAACTTGCATTAAATTCTATCGGAGCCAAATTTAAGGATGAGGTTTCAAAAGCGGAGTCCGATAAATTTTCTGCACTTTCAAATATGTACGATGCAGAAATAGATGTCACCAAACTTCAAACACAAGTAGTCAACTATTCCGTTCGGAATGGAATGTATTTTATCTTGGCTCCTCAAGATGGCGTGGTTACCAAAATTCTGTCTAGTGGTATTGGTGAAACAATAAAACAAGGGGATGCTATTGCTACCATTATGCCTTCAAATTATGATTTAGCGCTCGAATTATTTATAAGACCTCTAGATCTTCCCCTTGTGCAAAAAGGACAACATGTGCGTGTTCAGTTTGATGGATGGCCAGCGATTGTGTTTTCAGGATGGCCAAGTAAAAGTTTTGGGACTTTTGGTGGGGAGATTTTAGCTGTCGATAATTTTGCAGGGGAAGACGGCAATTTTAGAGTGTTGGTTGTTCCAGATGAAAAAGATCACCCCTGGCCAAAGCAATTGCGCGTAGGAGGCGGGGCTAAAACCATGGTTCTGCTAAACGATGTTAAAGTTGGGTATGAATTGTGGCGTTTGATTAATGGTTTTCCTCCTGATTTTTATTCTAAAGCAGATAAGTCCACCAAAAAAACTGAAAAATGAGCATGCGATTCGGCTTAATTATTTTTGTATGTGGCTTGTTTTCTAATAAGATAACTGCTCAAATTCGTTTTTCTGACCAACAATTCTTTGACGTAGTGATAAAGAACCACCCACTTGCCAAGCAAGCCAAACTTGAAACGCAACTAGGAGAAAAAGCGGTGTTGTCTGCTCAAGGTGGATTTGACCCAAAAGCATATGCCCAATCCAATCAAAAAAACTTTAATTCTACGTCTTATTATAATTTACTGAACATTGGATTAAAAGTGCCAACCTGGTATGGTGTTGAAGTTAAAAGTGGGTTTGAATCCAATCAAGGTAACTTTTTAAATCCTCAAGAAAAAACACCACCAAGCGGACTCTGGTATGCGGGAGCATCATTTAATTTAGGCAAGGGTCTATTTATCGATCAACGTAGAGCTGAACTTTTTAAAGCAAAAGTATACTATCAAAGTACGTTTTTTGAACAAAAATTACAACTCAATGAGCTAATCTATGAATCTGGATATGCTTATTGGAATTGGTTTATGGCCTATCATTCCATGCAAATTTTGGATGACGCTTTTCGCTTAGCGAATGAACGATTTACTGCCGTAAAACGAACAGCAGAACTGGGAGATCGGCCAGAAATAGATGCCGTTGAAGCCCAAATTCAAGTTCAAAATAGAGAATCTATGTTACGAAATTTTGAAACAGAATACTTGAGTAGTGGATACAAAATAGCAAGCTATCTATGGAGCGAACAAATGATTCCGCTTGAATTAGACAGTCTCACATTGCCGCTATCAATTGACAGTATTAGAAATCCACTGAGTCCTGTTTTAACAAATCAAGAAATTGATTCAGCTGTTGCCAATCACCCGTATCTACAAATTACAAATTTTAAAATCAAAAGTCTCGAAATTGAAAAAAAACTCAAACGAGAACAACTAAAACCAGAAGTTGAGATTCATTATAATTTTCTGAATCAACCCATACAAAACAATCCTTTTTCTAACATGTCCCTGAATAATTACAAGTGGGGATTAACGTTTGAAATGCCCATTTTACTGAGAAAAGAAAGGGGAGAATTAGCAAAAACTCAACTAAAACTTCAAGATGAAAACTATAATTTAGAAAACAGTAGAGCCTATTTAGAATATAAAATTAAAAACGCTATCGTTGAGTATACTAATGCAATTGACCAAGTTGCCATTTTCGAGCAATCAACCTCCGACACTAAAAAATTATTAGACGCTGAGATAGAAATGTTTGAAACAGGGGAAAGTTCCCTTTTTTTAATCAATGCAAGAGAAATGGCATACATACAAGCAAAACTTAAATGGGTTGAAAGTATAGCAAAATCAAAGCAATCATTTCTGCGTTTAAATTTCAGTTTAGCCAAATTGATTTAATGCTACTTTATGGATTTTTTAGGCCGGAAATTAATCATAGCAACCAAGCATCATAAAGAAAAAGTCATTGGTCCGCTCGTGGAAGAGCACCTTGGTTCAAAATGGTTCGTGGATAAAAACTTTGATACTGATTTATTGGGAACATTTTGTGGTGAAGTAGAGAGAAAAAATGATGCGTTAACCACCTTGCGAAATAAATGTTTGGCTGCAATGGAAAAAAACTCCTGCGATTTAGGAATTGCTAGTGAAGGTTCATTTGGGCCTCATCCAACACTTTTCTTTGCTCCTGCAGATGATGAATTAATGGTCTTTATAGACACCAAAAACAAGTTGGAAATTTATGCTCGTGAACTTTCAGTAGAAACGAATTTTGGTGGTCTGGTCATAGAAAATTGGAACGAGGCAGAGGAATTTGCAACGCGGCATGGGTTTCCACAGCATGCTTTAATTGTGAAAAATCAACAGGAGGTTTTTGATTATATCCGAAAGGGGGTCAATAACCACGAAGATTTGAAACAATGCTTCACCGATTGCATGGAAAAATATGGTTCTGTTTTCTTGGAAACAGACATGCGTGCCATGTACAATCCATCAAGAATGAAGGTCATACAAAAGGCAGCAATAAAGTTGATGGAGAAAATTAGCAGTAAGTGCCTAGAATGTCAAACACCCGGTTTTGGAGTAACCGAGAGTTTTAAAGGATTGCCTTGCGAGTTATGTTCTTTCCCCACTCAGTCGACTTTGTATCATCAATCTCAATGCTCCTGTTGTGGGTTCACTTCAACTGATTATTTCCCCAACGGTAAGCGAGTAGAAGATCCGATGTACTGCTCGTTTTGTAATCCTTAAATCATTCAAACTCTAGCGGCGCATCGCACATTTCTCCTTTACACCGATATAAAATGGTTTTATTGGTTAACACTTGCTTTTCTTTCAGAATGGGAAGCAAAAAATGAGCGCCTCCAGAATAAATTGTTCCTGTTTTGAACTTTTTGTTCGTTTTTTGTCTTATTTCATTCGCATTTAGACCTACAATTTCTATTTCTTCCATGGAATCAATGAGTTGCAAAAGAAGTAAAGCCCAGTTCGAATAACCGGAACCATACAGTTCCATTCCTTCATACACATTGGCAAGCATTTGTTCGGCATATCCGCGCCATGCTGGGTTCCTATAAAAATAGGAGAGCCTGTGGAAATTATGCGCCATAACCGAATTACTTGCCGGGATGACATTGTCGTTTAATTCCATTTTACGAGCAATTAATTCCGTTGTCACTGAGGTATAATAACACATTTTAGTCGGGGTATCCTGAAAATTGGTTTCAACTGTTTCTGTGAGATTCTTCGCTATTTCAATCCATTTTTCCTCAAATGTAACTTGATATAAATCGATAAAGCCCTTTATAACAAAAGCATAGTCTTCTAGTACACCATCTATTTTTGAGATCCCATTTTTGTGTGTTCTCCAAAGAGTACAATCCGATTTTAACTGTTCATTTTCAATCCAGGTTGCCGTTTTTCTAGCCGCAATTACAAACAACTCATCATCAAATGCGCCATAGGCCTCGCAGAGACCAGAAATTAACATTGCATTCCAAGCGGTGAGGCATTTATCATCCATACCTGGTTTAATTCGTTGATTTCTAATATGTAAGAGTGAATCTTTAACAGATTGAAGTTTTTGTTTAAAAAATGAAACTTCCCAGCCATTTCTTTGGGCAAAGGATTCGTCTGTTTCGTTTCTGAGTAAAATATATTTTTCCTCTTCCCAAAATCCAAGTTGATTGATATTGAAATAGTCCTTCACCCAATCAAAATCTTGTCCAAGCAACGTCTTTAATTCTTCGTCTTCCCAACAATAAAATTTACCTTCCTCACCCTCGCTATCTGCATCCAAAGCGCTGTAAAAGGCTCCACTATCAGAAAGCATTTCTCGTTGCAACCAATTCAAAATTCCGTAGCACGTTTCTTTATATAACTCTTTTCCGAAGTACTTATAGGCTTTTGCGTACACTTCCAGTAATTGACCATTATCATAAAGCATTTTTTCAAAATGAGGTACTTTCCATAAAATATCTACTGAGTAACGCGAAAACCCTCCTCCCAATTGATCGTATATTCCCCCCATTGCCATTTTGTCTAAAGTAAGCTCAACATATCCAAGCGATTTTTCATCCTCTTGCCAAACTCCATAAGTCAATAAAAACTCCAAATTCGATGGTAAGGGGAATTTAGGCGCTCTCGTAGGTCCACCGTGAGAAGAATCAAACGAATGAGACCAACGCAAGACCAATTCATGCAATTTCTCAGGATTCCAAGATTGAATCGCGCTCGGTTCTTCCACCAATTCACTTTGCTGAACACCCTCCTTAAGTTTAGCAGCATAGTCATATACTTTTTCTTTATCGTTCTGGATGGTATGCACCAACGACTTTAAAACATGTATCCATTGATCCTTCGGAAAATAAGTGCCTCCATAAACCGGACTTCCATCCGGAAGAGTAAAACAATTTAATGGCCAACCACCTTTTTGAGTCATCAATTGTACTGCTGTCATATACACTTGATCAACATCGGGATGTTCTTCTCTGTCGACTTTTATATTGATAAAATGTTGGTTCATTAATGCAGCAACATCTTGGTCTTCAAAGCATTCATGTTCCATGACGTGGCACCAGTGACAGGCAGAATAACCAATACTTATTAGAACTAATTTATTTTCTTGTTTTGCCAAATCTAAGGCATCTTTAGACCATGGAACCCAGTTAACAGGATTGTGTGCGTGCTGTAATAAGTAGGGCGATGATTCGTGAATGAGTTGATTGGTATGCATCGAGTTTGAAAGATTTATTTTAATCAACCAAAAATAAGCAGGGTTTGTTTATGAAACCATCAATTCAGTAAAGATTTTTAGCTATTTTCGCACCATAAAATAGAAAAAAACATGAAATTAATCTTAATTATAGCAACTTGCGCAGCTTTAACTAGTTGCGGTGGTTGGTCTAAAGGACAAGAAAACGCATTTTTAGATAGTTGTAAAAAATCACCTTCTTTTGATTGTGATTGTTCTCTGAAATTGGTCAAAGAAAAATATCCAAACGCGAGTGATTTTAACGAAAAAGGCGGAAAGGATCTTGTATTAGCAAAATCGCTTTTAGAAAAGTGTTCGAAATAAATTCGTTCGTGAAAACTTTTTCAAAAAGAACATTCAAAGTTTAAATTCACCAAGGTTTTTCTTCTACTTTTGTTTTATAGAATAGATATTAAGTATGAAACAATACCATGACTTACTTCAGCATATTTTAGACAACGGAACCAAAAAAGAGGATAGAACCGGAACTGGTACAGTATCTGTTTTTGGATATCAAATGCGCTTTGATTTAAACGAAGGATTTCCTTGTTTAACAACAAAAAAACTGCATTTACGTTCAATAATTCATGAACTTTTATGGTTTTTGAAAGGCGACACAAATATTCAGTATTTGAAGGAAAACAATGTGTCTATTTGGGACGAATGGGCAGATGAAGACGGGAATTTAGGCCCCGTTTATGGCTCTCAATGGAGAAGTTGGCCCGCGGCTGATGGAAGGCATATTGACCAAATTACTCAAGTATTAGATCAACTAAAAAACAATCCAGATTCACGCCGCATAATCGTTTCAGCATGGAATGTGGGCGAAATTGATAAAATGGCACTACCACCCTGTCATGCATTCTTTCAGTTTTATGTGGCGGACGGAAAATTGAGTTGTCAATTGTATCAACGAAGCGCAGACACTTTCTTGGGCGTGCCGTTTAACATTGCTTCCTATGCCTTATTAACCATGATGATGGCACAAGTTTGTGGTTTGAAACCGGGTGATTTTGTGCATACTTTAGGTGATGCTCATTTGTATTCCAATCATTTAGAACAAGCAAAATTGCAATTAACTAGAGATTTCAGGCCCCTTCCTCAACTGAAAATCAACCCGGAAATAAAAGATCTTTTTGATTTCAAATACGAAGATTTTGAATTAGTCAATTACGATCCACACCCACACATCAAAGCGGCAGTAGCCATTTAACTCATGAAAACAGCGCTAATCGTAGCTATTGATGCTAATCGTGGAATTGGAAAGGACAATGACCTCATGTGGCATTTGCCTAATGATATGAAGTTTTTCAAAGAAACGACACAAAATCAAATTGTTGTAATGGGTCGAAAAAATTATGACTCCATTCCAGAAAGATTTCGGCCATTGCCTAATCGGCTAAATGTGGTTTTAACCAGAAACCCTGATTTTCAGGCTCCTGGATGCAAAGTTTTCACTTCATTGGAAGTTTGTTTTGATTTTTTTAAGGAAGAAAAGGAGAAAACGATTTTTATTATTGGCGGAGGAGAAATATATAAAATGGCACTTGAATCTGAACGCATTGATGAAATGTATATAACCTACATTGATAAATCATTTGGCGCAGACACATTTTTTCCAAGCTTCGATAAATCGAAATGGGAAGAAAATAATGTCTTTAATCAATTGATAGACGACGCACATGAAGCGTCTTTTCAGGTAATTCACTATGTGCGAAAGTGATAAAACAGAACCGAATCCTAAGGTTAACTTTACGTTAACAAATAAAGAAAAGTAGTACAGTTAAAAACTAGGCTATACATTTGCTAAAAATAGAAACTATGGCGGGAGGATTTTTAAAGTATTTTTTACCAAAAGACAAAGTCTTTTATTCATTGTTCGAGGATGCTTCTGTTAATTTAGAATCAATTGCTCGAAAACTACTTCAAGTTGTTCAAGAACCAGACTTTAACAAAAGAGCTTCTATCATTAAAGAAATGGAGGATATAGAACATAAAAATGATGAAGTTACTCATCACATTTTTATTGAATTAGGAAGAAATTTCATAACTCCATTCGACCGAGAAGACATTCATAGTTTAGCGTCAGCATTAGACGATATTGCTGATTACATTTATTCTGCCGGAAAAAAAATCAATTTTTACCACATTGATCCAATTTCTGATAACGGAATTCAAAAATCAGCTCAAGCTATACTAGAGGCTGTTTTGGCAGTTAAAAGCGCAGTTGCAGAAATTCGGAACTTAAAGAATACTCACAAAATTGTTGAGTGTGTAATAAAAATTAATAGCATAGAAAATCAGGCGGATGAAATATTTGATTCTTGTATTGAAAAGTTGTTCGATTCTGATGTTGATGCAAAAGAATTGATTAAACGAAGAGAACTATACCAAATTCTTGAAATCGTTACGGATAAATGCGAAGACGCAGGAAATGTTATCGAATCCATCGTTGTGAAATACGCTTAGTTCAATTTAATTCTTACCATTATGTTTACTCTACTAATTGTAGTTATTGTAATCGCTCTTTTGTTTGATTTAGTAAATGGGTTTCATGATGCAGCGAATTCCATTGCTACAGTTGTTTCAACAAAAGTATTAACTCCTTTTCAAGCTGTTATATGGGCTGCTACCTTTAATATTATCGCCTTTTGGGTGTTTGATATGAGTGTAGGGAATACGGTTGCAAAAACGGTTGACAACAACGCAATAGATTTGTGGGTTATTTTGGCTGGATTACTTGCTGCTACTTTTTGGAACCTGTTAACATGGTGGCTGGGAATCCCCTCCTCCTCTTCTCACACACTTATTGGGGGTTTTGCTGGTGCTGCGGTTGCACATGCAGGATTTGACGTAATTGCCGGTGCAGAAATTTTAAAAGTCGCATTGTTCATTTTCTTAGCTCCTTTTATTGGTGGTTTTATTGCGCTTGTAATTGCCTTGGTTACCATTAGTCGTTCGTTTTGGAAAAAAATGATCGCCATTGGTGTACTCACCGCAGTCACTATTAAAGGAATGATTTATATGGTTGATTATCTAGACGTAAAGCCCATTATGATGTATATTGTTATTGGAATGATCGGTATTTTCATTTTGGTTTACATCTGGTTCGAAATTGCTCATGGGAAAAGGCCTTCAGCCGTTAAAGAAGCGGGAATGCATAAAAAATTACAATTACTTTCATCCGCAGCGTTTTCGCTTGGACATGGTGGAGCGGACTCACAAAAGGTAATGGGAATTATATGTGCGGCATTATTAGTATATGGTAACCTGGGTCGTGAGGGAAAATTAGAAAATACTGTTCCCAAAGAATTCCAAATTACCGAGTTAGTTCATATCGAATTCGAAAATAAAGCTGGAAAGAAAGAAAAATTCAAGCCTGAAGTAGCCGAATTGAATGGGAAAGTTTTTTACAAATTAGGTAAAGATATTATTGATGCATCGAACCAAGAAGTTGTATACACCGACAAGAAAATTAATAAAAAATATAGAGATATCGCTCATTCTCCTGATTTAAGATCAATTGAAAATAAAATGCATAAAATTGAAGTTTATGCCAAAGGAGATACATTATTTGATGCAAAATTAAACAAGGCAATATTCATTGACAAAACATTGAATAAATCGTACAAATATGCTGCTATTTTCCATTCTCAAATTGACTCCAAAAAGGGAATACTGCTTTCCGGGCACAAAATTAAAACCAAAGTTCAATCCGAAACAATGCCCTATTGGATAGCCTTTGGATGTTATTTAATGATTGGATTGGGTACTTTAATGGGCGGGTGGAAAATCGTTAAAACAATGGGGACTAAAATCACAAAAGTAACCCCGCTAGAGGGGGTTTGTGCCGAAACCGCTGGGGCATTAACCTTGTTTACCGTTAGTAATTTGGGAATACCTGTATCCACAACACATACTATAACCGGTTCAATTATTGGTGTTGGAGCAACCAAACGCTTAAGTGCAGTTCGATGGGGAGTAACGATTAATTTATTATGGGCTTGGATTTTAACAATTCCTGTGAGTGGTATTTTAGCGGCACTCATTTATTACTTTATTTCATTTTTGAAATAACAAATCCCCTTGTCATCCTTTTTAATGTTTGACATAAATCAGAATCATAATAAATAAAATTGTTATTTTTGGTCCCTTATGAGGGCCGATAAACAATCCATTCATCTTATAACTGACTCTATCGAAGTTACTTTAGATAAACTTTCGGGGAATAAAAATTCAGCTGTCATTCCATTGGCATGGCCAGAATTAACAGCTCGAGGTCCTGAAAAAATTTGGCATGTTTTACGCAAAGCTAAGATTGTTAAAAACGTGAATTTTAAGGTCGGACATGCTGCAATGGTTGTTGCTTTAGATGATGAATTTCATTATTTTGACTTTGGCAGATACATAACCCCTCTCGGATTTGGTCGTGCGCGTTCTGCAGAAACTGATCCTAAACTTGTTTTAAACATAATTCCGGAATGGTCTGACGATAAAAAATTACTGAATTTAGATGCACTTTGTCAAAAATTGGAGGAGATAAAAATTGCTACACACGGTGATGGACCAATGTTCGCATCAATTCATTATCATGCAGACATAATCAAGCTTTTAACGTATGCAAAATCAGTTATTGATTTGGGATATACTCGGTACAATGCATTTAAAACAAAAGATTCCAATTGTGCTCGATTCGTTTCCAAATCTTTGATGGCTGGATGGGACTCAAATTCGCAATACAGAAAGCGTTTCAAAACCCCAATAACAATAGCTCCCACCCCTTATTTTAATGTCGTTGCAGCAGCTTCAGATGGGCGTTTTCTAATTTGGGAAAATGGAAAAGGTGAATATCATAAGAGGCCACGTCATCATGCCTTAAAAGATTTATTTATTAAACTCCTAGAATCATTTTTATCGAGTAAAGCTCAAAATCTTCCTACAGATAGTAAAATTGGCTTAACAGATATCCCAAATGAAAAACCAATGAATTTGCCCGATGAAAGTATTTACTTAGGAGGAATTGGAGAGGCTGCTTGGCATAATATAGAAATTACAACTGAATTAAAGCTCTTTTTAACTCGGTACGATTATGCAGGAGAAATGGAGTTTTGTGCAGAGTACCTTGTTTCAACAGATTGGATTTCAAAACTTCAACGCCTAGAATGTAAATTAGTTCACGATACTCATTATTGTTGGTTAACTTTGTGTTGTCTAAAAACGAATGAAAAAAAACGTTTTTATCGAAAGTTATAAAACAGAAACATGGAGGTAAACTCAAATAATTTGCTTAACATCATCACTTCAGGGTGTGATGAACGCATTTTTCTGAAGCCAGAAACGAACGCAAATAAATACAACTTACATCCATTACATTTTGAAGGATTATTTACTCGTGGTTCTTGCACGTGCGGGACACTCACTCCTTTTGGATTTGAGGTTGCTACAGAATTTGTTCAAAATTATGAGGATGCTAAATTTGAATTTATAGTAAAAGATCAAACCGAACGGCTTCAAGAATTATTGAAAAACACGGATATTCAATTCGATGTTTACTATGGACCAAGCGGAAGCGACATGATGTATCTACCCTTGCTATTTCAAGCAATGTTAAAACCAAATAAACCAATCATAAACATTGTTTCTTGCCCGGAAGAATTGGGTTCTGGTTCCAAATTAGCCGCTGAATTTTGTTACTATTCCGATTGGAATCAATTTAGCGAACGAATTCCTTTTGGCGAAAAAATTTCAGAAGAAATTGATTCCAAAGTTTTTTATCTTGCCGCCAGAGAAGACAGTGGGCATATTGCAGATAGAAATAAAGCAATTCGTTCAATTATTGAACAAAATCCAGGAGAACCAATTATTGGAAACTTAGTTTTTGGTAGTAAATCTGGGATCAAAGATGATTTACAAATCATTGATGATTTTCCAGAGATCATGTGGGTTGTTGATATGTGTCAATTTCGCACAGACCGCAAACTAATTCACGACTTAATCAATAAAGGAGTAATGATAATGGTAACGGGGTCAAAATTTTACCAAGCACCTCCATTTTGTGGAGCACTTCTAGTACCTCATCATTGGACAAAAGAATTAACTCTTGTCTCAGGGGAACCGGCAAAACAATTTTCTAAACTATTTTCAGCATATGATTTTCCAAATTCACTGAAAAATATTCAACAGCATTTAACCCTTTATAAAAACGAAGGATTACGCCTCAGATGGGAAGTTGCTTTGAGGGAAATGGAAGCTTATATGTCTTTTCCTCAAAACGAATCAAACGCACTGATAAGAAGATGGAATCAAGTGGTTACAGGCCGCTTAGCACAGAGCGATACCTTTCAACTTATGCCCAATATGGAATTGACAAATGATAGTATTGTTTCTTTTATGGTGCTGGCAAATGGTATTGCGTTGAATCATTCAGAATTAAAAACCTTGTTTGATGAATTAGTATTATCAGAACATACAGGCTTAGATGGTTTTAATAGGGTGTTTTTAGGTCAGCCCGTACAATATGGTGATCGTTCTTTTATTCGCTTAGCAATCGGTTCATATTCTGTTAGAAGGCAATTATTGAATCGAAGATTTGAGCCGAAAAATGATTTGCGGATGATTGAAATTATTGAAGAAACCGTTACTAAATTATTTGCATGAACCCCCTTGAGAAAGAAGCAAATTGGGCATTACAAAAAGCATTGCAAGATAACTTAATCACCGAAGAAGACACCGCCGTAATTTTTCAATCGTGGAATCAATTGGAAGTATATTTAACCCATTTAAAAGATTGTTTTCCAACAAATACATTACATGCCATCGCTATTAAAACAAATCCACAACCCAAAGTTCTTAAAAAAATCATTGATTTAGGGTTTGGTTTAGAAGCTGCGTCCATTGAAGAAGTGCAATTAGCGATTGACGCAGGTGCTGAATATTCTAAAATCATTTTTGATTCACCTGTAAAAACAAGACAAGAAATTGACTTTTGCAACCAACATTTGCCCGGTATTCGATTGAACGTAAATAGTTTGGAGGAATTAAAACGGATTCCAAAAAATCCTTCCTTCACTGTTGGTATTCGAATAAATCCGATGATAGAAACCGGAGCTCCTGACCTCTATCACGTGAGCAGTGACGAGTCAAAATTTGGTGTGCCAATAACAGAAAAAAAGCAAATAATAGATGCAATAATACGTTGCCCTGTGACCCAGTTACATATACATGCTGGCAGTCACATGTCAGACTTGAAAGGTGCAATTGAAGCGGTAAAGTCCTTGGTGGAACTTGCAATTGAAGCAAATAATACTCTTGAATTAAATGGGATTGAACGACAAATAACAGCCTTAGATATTGGCGGTGGGCTGTCACCGGAAATTTTGGAAAAAAATCAGCCGTCAAACATGCAAAGTTATGCAAGAGCCATAACTGAAAACTGTCCAGAAATTCTCAATTTCAAATTAATAACAGAGTTTGGACAATGGTGTTATTTTTATACGGGATATGCTTATTCTCGGATAGAATACTCATTAAAAAGGGGTGATAAAAAAATAATTTTTATACATTTAGGAGCAGATTTTTTAATGCGAGATGCCTAT
Source organism: Lishizhenia tianjinensis (assembly GCA_943330745.2). Classification (GTDB taxonomy): domain Bacteria; phylum Bacteroidota; class Bacteroidia; order Flavobacteriales_D; family Crocinitomicaceae; genus UBA952. The sequence continues at coordinate 33,878 of CALQIX020000002.1, read as the reverse complement.
TCAAAACCTCGGGGGCTAACTTTTTTAACCTTCGATGGAAACGGAAACTTGAAAAAATCTGACACCTCTGTTTATGATATTGCTGGTCCTTTATGTTTTGCTGGAGATTATATCAGTAAAAATCAACAATTACAAGATCCCACAGAAGGAGATTGGCTTGGATTGGTAAATACTGGATCTAACTCAATCGGTTTGTGGTCCAGACACTGTTCGAGAATGGTTCCTAAGGTACTTGGAAGTAATATGAATACTAAGACCTTAGAAGTTCTTTCAGAACGATTTAATCCGTTCGCTTAGCATAAAAAAAGTCGCCCGAAAGCGACTTAATTTTTATAAGCTAAAAAGAAATTTTAAGCTTCCTCTTCTTCCTCATCATCATCTGCATCAGCTCCTTTAACCGCTCCACGAGCCATTTTAACGGAAACAACAACTGCATTTGCTGGATCTAAGAAAGTTATTCCTGGAATATCAATTGCTTTTACACGAATTGATTGACCAATTCGTAATTTAGAAATGTCTAACGTAATTGCGTCTGGTAAATCTTGGACAAGACCAGTGCTGCGAAGGATTCTAAACACTTGCATCAAACGTCCACCTGCCAATACACCACGTGAAGCACCGGTTAATCTTACTGGCAAACCAACTGTTACTGGTTTAGTATCCGTTATTTCAAGGAAATCAACGTGTCTGATTCGATCAGTAACTGGATGCTGTTGTAATTCACGGATAATTCCACGCGCTTTTTTACCTTCAACATCAAGATGAACTTGATACACTTCTGGAGATAAAACGATTTTTTCAATGTCGTTTAACTTTACGTGGAAATGGGTTTGTTCACCCGTTCCGTAAAGCACACAAGGAACTCTTCCTGCATTTCTTAGCGCAGTAGCATCCTTTTTCCCTACGTTCACTCGGAGTGAACCGCTCAATTGTGCTGTTTTCATTATTTATTTATTTAAGATATTACAAAATGAGATGAAATAGATTCGTTGTTGATTAATCGCTTGATAACATCTGCGAATAAATCTGAAACAGAAACCACTCTGATTTTATCACATGCTCGTGACAATGGAATTGTATCAGTAACAACCAATTCAGTTAATTTAGAATTAATAATTCTATCGTATGCAGGCCCCGAAAGAACGGCGTGTGTACAAAACGCACGAACACTTTTGGCTCCCTTAGAGATAAATAGATCTGCAGCTGTTGTTAATGTACCAGCTGTATCACACATATCATCAATAATTACTACATCTTTCCCTTCAACATCACCAATAACTGTCATTTCAGCAATTTCATTGGCTTTTTTTCTGTTCTTGTGGCAAAGTGCAAGTCCTGTATTTAATTTTTTAGCGTATGAATTAGCTCTTTTTGCACCACCAACATCTGGAGCAGCCAAAACAACATTATCCAAGTCTAATTTTTCCAATTCTTTCATGAATAAAGTAGATGCAAAAAGATGATCTACCGGAACCTCAAAAAAGCCCTGAATTTGATCCGCGTGTAAATCCATTGTAATAACACGATCAACACCTGCGGCCATTAACATGTTTGCCACTAATTTAGCTCCGATTGCAACCCTTGGTTTGTCTTTTCTGTCTTGACGTGCAAAACCGAAATAAGGAATTACAGCAATTATTTTTCGCGCCGATGCTCTTCGAGCGGCATCAACAAGTAACAGTAATTCAAAAAGATTATCACTTGGCGGCATTGTGGATTGTATTAAAAATACATCTTGACCACGCACCGTTTCTTCAAAGGACGGTTGGAATTCACCATCACTAAAGACAGTTACTTTCACATCACCAAGTCCTGTACCATATGATTTTGATATATCAAGAGCTAATTTTTCAGAAGCTCGACCAGAAAATAATTTTACTCCGTATGACACCTAATTGCTTTTTGAGGTGCAAAGGTATGCTTTTTTTGCTAAATCACAAAAGGGATTAAGGCGAATTTCGACTCCCTATCAATCAATGATGACTGATTGAAATGTCTTTCTTAGACGAATCCTGCCCATTCTGTTTAAAAAGCAACCAAAATAAAATCGCAACTACCAAAGAATACGCGGCAAAGAATGTCCAGGTTCCTGTCCAATCCGTTGAACCATCCGGGAATTTGTAGTAATGATCAATCATCCAACTACTGGCGACCGTTCCAAAATAAGCACCAAAACCATTCGTCATCATAATGAATAATCCTTGCGCACTGGAACGAATACGGGGATTTGTAGTCGTTTCAATGTACATTGAACCTGAAATCAAGAAAAAATCAAAAGCCATTCCGTAAACAATGCAGCTCAAAACAATAAAAATGCTGCCATAATCTGTGCCGCCTATTGAAAAGAAACCATAACGCAATACCCATGCAATCAAGGCAAACAACATTACTTTTTTCATTCCAAAACGTCTCAAGAAAAAAGGAATAGAAAGAATAAATACAGTTTCTGAAACTTGTGAAATAGAATATATTATTGTTGAATATTTCTCAACAATCGAATCTTTCGGAAAACTGCTCAAATAAGCATCGCCATACATATTGGAAAGTTGTAATGCAGCTCCCAACAACATGGAAAAAACAAAAAACAAGGCCATTTGATAGTTTCCAAATAATTTAAAGGCATTTAATCCAAGTAATTCAATCAAGCTTTTTTTCTCAGTCGTTTTTTCTTCTGGTTGACAAGCCGGGAGTGTAAATGCATATATCCCTAATAAAATAGCAATTGAACCCGCTATAACAAACTGCATTGAGTTGTCCTTACTTCCAGATAAATTCGTTGTCCACATCGCCAAAATAAATCCAATAGTTCCCCAAACGCGGATCGGAGGAAAATCTTTCACAACGTCAAAATGAAACATGTTTAAAATGCGATATGAAATTGAATTAGACAATGAAATTGTTGGCATATAACAAATCATTGCTGCGAATATAACCCAATAGAGTAAATCATATTCTGGCATGGTTGAAAAAAACGTGTTTTGCCCTTGAAGCCAAGATAGATTTGGCACCATCAATAAAAAACAACCATATAAAATATGCAATAATCCATACAGGCGTTCTGCTCTCATCCATTTATCAGCTATGATTCCAATAAGTGACGGCATTAAAATTGAGGATAGTGCTAAGGTTGAAAAAATTGCGCCAAACTGACCAAAAGTCCAACCTTTGCCTTCTGTACAATAGGTTCCAATGGTAGTTAACCAGGCTCCCCACACATAAAACTGTAGGAAACTCATTAAGGTGAGTCGGGCTTTTACAGTGTTCATTCCACTCTTTTTTGGATTTCATCACGGATTTTAGAAGCGGCCTCATAATCTTCGTTGTCTAAGGCTTCTTTCAACATATTTTCAAGGTCGTCTTTTGTTGCATTACCTAAAGCCCCACCATCAGAACCAAAATCTGATTCGTCTTCATCATCATCAAGATCGTCCATGTCCTCCATATCAAACTCATCATCTATGAGCGTGCCGGCATCCTTTAAAATTTTATCATACGTAAAAATTGGACAATCAAAGCGGACACCAATAGCAATCGCGTCAGAAGTACGCGAATCAATTTCTGTTAAAACACCGTCTTTTGAACAAATAATCTTGGCAAAGAAGATGCCCTCATCAAATTTGTAAATGATAATTTCCTTAACTTCAATTTCGTAAGCAATGGCAAAACTTTTAAACAAATCATGTGTCAGTGGTCTATTGGGTTTCATTTTCTCCAATTCAACAGCAATCGCTTGTGCTTCAAATCCCCCAATCACAATAGGTAGTTTACGCTTCCCACCCACTTCAGTAAGCATTAAAGCATAGGCACCAGATTGAGTTTGGCTGTAAGATAGTGCTGATATGATTAATTTAATTTTTTGCATGCGCTAAAATTAATTTTGGCCAGCTTTGAACTTCCTAATTGCTTCTGTTAATTTTGGTAATACTTCAAATGCGTCTCCAACAACTCCATAATCAGCTGCTTTGAAAAATGGTGCTTCCTGATCGGTATTAATTACCACAATAACTTTTGAACCATTAACACCCGCCAAATGTTGAATCGCACCGGAAATACCAGCGGCAATATATAAGTTTGGGCGAATTGCTACACCCGTTTGGCCAACATGTTCATGATGCGGTCTCCAGCCAATATCAGCAACTGGGCGTGAACAAGCAGTTGCAGCCCCTAACGATTTTGCTAGGTCTTCAACCATTCCCCAATTCTCTGGACCTTTTAAACCTCTTCCTGCTGAAACAACTAATTCGGCCTCTGGTAAAGGAATTTCGCCTTCTGGCTTTTTCGTTGTAATTAATTTTATGCGGCCTGTTGATGCTCCCGAATTAATTTCCTCAACACCGCATGCACCTCCTGTAATTTCAGGCTGAATGCTATTTGGAAGAAGAGAAATAATTTGTTTTGTAGAATTTACCTTTACAAAGCCAAATGCTTTCCCTGAAAAAACATTTACTCGGATTGCACCAGATTCGTTCGGCACATCTGTTGCGCCGGAAACAAGTCCTGCATTCAATCTTACAGATAGACGAGGCGCAATGGCTTTAGCAGTTAAATCGTGTGAAAAAACAATGGATGTCGCACCCGTTTTTTCTGCAGCAAACACCACTAAATCAAGTAATTGTTGATGATCATCACTTGAAACGGAACGATCGACCATTACTGAAGAGGCACCGTATTCACCTAGTTCAGCAAGAACATCACCCGTAGTATTTCCGTTCGTAATTACAGAAACTCCGTCTCCTAATTTTTTGGCATAGGTAACAACTTCCTTAGCTGCTTTCGATAAACCATTTTCTGAATGTATGTAAACTAATGTCATTTTATTGATTTTCTAATGATTAAATCACTTTCGCTTCATTGTGTAACAACTGAACTAATTCATCCATGTTATCCGGCGAAATCATTTTACATGCGCTTTTAGATACAGGAAGATCATACTGAACATATGATGTCAACTCTTGAACATCAACCGCAGGAACAACGGTCAATTGTCTTGTGCGAGCGGCCATTATTCCACGCATATTAGGAATGCGTTGTTCTGCCATTCCTTTGGCGCAAGAAATAACCGCAGGGGTTGAAACTTCAACTACTTGAACTCCACCAGCAATCTCTCTTTCTAACCTAATTACATTACCATCAATATCTAATTTGGAAGCCAATGAAACGAAAGGCAATTCTAATGCTTCTGCAATCATCCCTCCAACTTGTGAGCCATTGTAGTTTATCGTTTCTTTACCAACTAAAACTAAATCAAAAGATTGGTTTTTAGCAAATGCAGCTATTTGCATGGCTGTAAAATAGGCGTCTTTAGGTTCAGCATCAATGCGCACAGCGTCGTCAGCACCAATAGCAAGGGCTTTTCTCATTATGGACTCATCAACAGCATTTCCAACAGTAATAATGGTTACGTTTCCACCGAGGGTTTCTTTCAATTCCAAGGCACGTACCAAGGCATACCATTCATCATATGGATTAACAATGTATTGTACCCCATTTTCATCAAACGAAGTATTGCCTGAGGTAAACGCTATTTTAGAGGTGGTGTCTGGCGCTTTACTGATACAAACTAATATTTTCATAACTAAATTTTGCAACTTGTTTTTATCCTTACTTAAAACGAAGTAAGGCTTAAGTAAGACAAATTTAATGAATTCACACTTTACTTTTCTGGTTTTTGAAAAAGTGTTAAATAAAAATTAATTCTTGTGTAAATAAATGCAGAGAGAAGTTTAATTTGGGTCAATTAGACTTAATTTTACATGAAGTAAATTTATGGAACAAATAATTAATAAAATTCAACAAAGCGGCCTAATTGCAATGGATTTGGCGGAGTTCACACCAAAAAACGAAGTTGTTATAATTGACTTATCCGAGCAGCTTTGGCAAGGCTTAGTATTAAGAGAAAAGAGTTTTCGGGGGTGGATCAAGGAAAAAGACTGGTCTGTTTATCAGGATAAAGCCGTTTTGATTGTGTGCTCAACGGATGCCATAATTCCTGCCTGGGCGTATATGCTAATTGGGGCCGCACTAAGTGGTATTGCTTATACATTTTCGAACACGAGTAAAGAGGAACTTACTAAGGAATTAATTCGAATGGAAATTGCTAAAATTAATTTAGAGACTTATCAAGGAGAGAAAGTGATTGTTAAGGGCTGTTCCGATATTCCGTTTCCTGAATTTGCTATGCTAGAACTTACTCGTTTTTTAATCCCCGTGGTTAAATCTTTGATGTTTGGCGAACCCTGTTCAACTGTTCCCATCTACAAAAAAAGGAATTAGCTTTTCACGAATCGGATTACATCCAATGTTGCATTGTTTTTTTTGATTTTTACAAAATACAACGACGCCCGCAATTTTGAAATATCAATAGACATTGTGGTTGATGCAAAATCGAGTGGTGCCTGGTATAAAACACGTCCATTTAAGTCATAAATCTCAAAAAGACATCCTTCAGCCTGTGTTTTATTGTCATGAGAAAGAACCAATTGATTACTAGCCGGATTGGGATAGAGCGAAAAATGAATGTCTGGTCCATCAACAGGGGGTGGAATCTCACTAAAATAGGCTTTGAATGGCGTGTTCTCTGATACATTTCCTTCAAATACGGGATTTAATGTGTCTGTTATATATCCATTTGGCTCCCAATGAGAGAACAAAAATCCTGCTTGCGGTATAGCATTCATGGTAACAGGAACACCATCAAAATAGATTCCGGTCCACGGATATTCTTCTGGCTGAATCGTGTTTAATTGAATGCTCCCTGCTGTGTCTGGCGACACTAAGAGCTCCAAGGTTATTTGCTTTTCCAGATTAAATTCAGAAACCAAGTTAGAACGAACAACATCGTTCCGACAAGCTAATTCACTCTTAAATATTAAGTGGTTTTGAATAAACCCATCCATTTGGCCTTGAATATTATTAGGATCACCCCAACGTGCATATTCCATGGGCATTTCAGGTAACATCCCATTAAAAAATGCTTCTTCGAAAGCTTGTAGTTTTTCGTTCTTATAACTAGTGTTCATTTGATCAGCAAAGCGATTAATAAAATAATTTCTATACGCTTCATTTGTAATACTCCTTAACCAAATATTGATATATGGAATATTTGGGTCTCTATCCAACATATAGCGAATATGGTTGTCAGTGCAACTTGTCCATCCATTTGGCTGCATAGATAATTCTAAATCAATCAGGGCAAAACGCCACCTATTTTGAGTTTTATCCGAGCGATAAATTTTTATGTTGTTTCCTGGCCAATCAACATTTCCCATCCAAGATTCTCCAATTATATAATCTGTATAGTGCTTCAAATCAAAGTAATTGTCTGCCTGAGTAAAATAAATGGAATCACTTGGGTTTAAAGCAAGGAAAGAATCATATGAATTCCAAAAATTATCTACATTCCCTTCAACTGCTCGCAACACGAGATTGTAAAAATAGCTTAAGGAAAGTAACTCAATAGAATCTGAATTTGCTCCATCATGAACTTCAAAATACTCTTTGTTAAATTTTTCGCGCAACTCATACAACCCAAAATACTGCCCGTTAATATAAACACTTGCCGGTCTGTATGAAGAATAATAATTAGATGTCCCTTCGCTCATCATTCGAACCTGTGAAGCGTCTTTATAAGGTAATGTAAGGTATTGATTACTTCCGTTTCTCAGGTAAACGTCGCTAAAAGTTGTTCTGTTGGGTCTATCTGGAATAATTGGATACTCCACGGGTTTTTCTCCCAAAGCTGCATGAGCAAATGAAAGACGAAATGAATGCTGAGGTTGTGACCTACTCCCTCCGGCACCACCATCTGGACGAATCGCTGTATTGGTTTCAAACGCTAAAGGATGACCCGACTCTTCCGTTAAATATGCCGCGTGGGCTGGTTTTAACCAATCAGAATTGTAATTATCAAAAATCCCTGATGGGCCATACAAATTCGTTTGGTCAGTTGTAATTAATACTATTGGTGTTGTATGATTCACATTGAACAAATAAGTAGCCACTGTATTATCACTTGGAAGCAATTCCAAATCCGTAGTAAGCGGGTATACTTGCGCGCGCAGCACCGTTGTGGTGTTTACAGGAATTGGAACATTATAGACAGGGGAATTAAAAGTGGGTGTGGAGCCATCCAATGTATAAACTAATTTAGTGTTTGTGGGTGAGTTTGGATGGGTTATATTCACCGTGAAAGGATCCTCATAGACACCACTTGAAAAGGTAAAAGTGGGTGAAATTAAGGTGTCAGTATAGGTTGTCGCCGAATTATTTGTTGCCGCAGGGGAAGGTGTTAGCCACTTTAAAACATCTAAACCATCGGTATATCGACCTATTGAAACATCTCGCACAGGCGATTCAACAACTAATTGACTAACAACCTCCTCAGTAGGATTTAAAAGCATAATAGGCTCACCTTGGGTATCTATTTTAAAATTGGTATGTAACTGAAATCCATTTTCCGGTAAAAATGCACTAGTTAGCTCTGTTAATGCTGTTGTTGTGATAGAAAAATCTACATAGGAGTATAATTCACCAATTGTAGAAACAACATCAAATGCTATGGTTGTTAAAGGACCCGCCACAACTCCTGCCGCTTGTAATTCACTTGCTAAAATTAATATTTGATGGCGGGCACCCCAATACCAATTTCCGTATGGTGCAGGATAATCCGTATTTGTGTTTTGAATTGTTCCGTTACCTATTTGGATGTTATTTATTTTTAGATTTGGGCGTTGATTATACAAAGAACCCGAAGGAGAAGTACACGCGGCAGGACTTCCATCAACGAAGGAAACTAAAGTAGAGGCATATGGTGTAGGTGTCTGATTAACCACTGAGTTTTCGGTATATTGTGTATTGTTATAGGAACAAACATTAAGCACAATATTGCTAAACCCGTCCCATTGAAAAGGAGTTGAAAGTGTGTGTGTATTCCATCCAACAGAGGGGTTATAATCCGTTTGTGAAAGCCCAAATTGGAAAGGAATTCCTCCCATTCGATTTTTTCCACTGCAGAAGATTGTTTTATACTGACCGGGAGCTATTGAAACATCTAAAAACTCCCACATCTTGGGGTAAACTAAATTATCCGTTAACGAAAACGAGTTTAAATTTACCGTTTGTGAACCGGCGTTATACAATTCAATCCAATCAGGAGAATCTCCGTCCTCATCTACAATTGTTTGGAAATTTTTATTGCATCCCTCGTTAATAATTACTTGAGCAGAAAACCCAAAAGCAAGTAGAAAGCAAGAAAAGAAAAATGTAATTTTTATCATGTGTCTCATTCAAAAGTAACTAAAAATTGAAATAAGAACAAATTAGTACTAATACTACCTGTATTTTAAATAGTTTATGACATCTGAAAAATGTACTTTAAACTCACCGAGCAACGCTTGTTCTTCAAGCCCAAGGAGGTCGAACTGATATCTTTTTCCGCCCCAAGTATGAAACACTGAATTTGTAGTAGTTTCTTGTATCTCTGGGAAAGCATCTCCAGAATTGAAAACGGTATAATTTTCATATTCTTTGCGCGCCAAAGGAGGAGAAAACAAAAAGCGCGATTTTGTCCCATCCTGGCTTAATATTCCTTTATTGCTCAATAATTGAAAAAAAGATTCTTTCTTGTCGTTCAAGGAGAGCATAATGGCATATTTTGGAACAGAAATCGCTTTGTATTTTCGAACTTCAATAGGATTAAACTCTTCATCCATCTGCGTTTCAATATACGTTTCTGAAATGGAAGTTACACCACCTTGAATAAATGAAATATCTCCCTCCCAAGCATTTAAAAATTCAGTGGTTGGAAAACTAATGCGTTTCGCTAGTTTATTAATAGCAATCAAAAATTCATCATCCGTATTTTCTCGAAATTTCGTAATGTCTAGGTGTAAGTTCAAAAAACTTGATGTCTGATCGCTTGGTTTGAAACCAAATCCTTTCTCTTTGATACTCAAGTTTAAAGGGAATTTACGATTGATGGCTGTCTTTATTAAAAAATGACTCGAATCGCAATGAATGGAAAGCAGTGCTTTATTTAGTCCAAATTCGGTAAGTCGTTTAGATTGTGTGCTAATAACAAAAAAATCTTTTTTAAAGGTGTTATCTTTTAAGAAGGCTTTCCACGTGGATGTTTGATCATTTAATTTAGCGTCAACGATGCGTTTAAATTTGGAAGATATCTGATTGCCCTTGTAAAGAAATGCGTAAGTTTTATCATAATAAAAGTATAGTTTTTCCTTTTTCAATACATATACTTTCTTGGTGCCAATTAAAGTGTCTTTTATGGGATAAATGATTTTCAAGCGGTTTATTCCTGCCATTACTTTGGCACTATCAGTTAATTCGGTAATTAAACCAAACTCTCCTTTGCTATTTCCAAAAACATAGGAATATTTTCTTAGGTCAATTCCATAATTTTTACTTTGGCTCAATAAAAAATCATGAGCAATAAAATCCTTAACTGATACCTGGTTTTTTTCAGTTATTTTTTCTGATTCTCGAGCAAAATCAATGAGTTTAACCCTCCCAATAAATTCTTCATCTGGCAATCGATCCTCAATGGTTGGGTCGGCAGGTTTTTTTAAAAAAAAAGGCTTTAGAACTAAAAAAGCGCCCAAGGCGAGGGCAAGTAAAAAAATAAAGAAAACCTTTTTAGCCATTTAGTTATTTTGTGAGAATATAAATTGCATTTATCATATCAAGGACGTGCTCACCTGTTCCTTCTTTTCCTGTAAAAAAATCATAGGTTAGATTCAAATTCGTTTGGTCTTTTAGAGTCTTTGACGTGGTTAACTCCATTGTTCCGGATTTACCGCGAAGCGCATCAATAATTTCATTTTCTTTCGGCGAAAAAATATCTCTTGGAAATAAATTAACCGTAGAATTTAAATCTATTTTAGCGTACATCATTCCACCCTGTGAGGCTTTTTTTAAATCCTTACCGGATATAGCCTTTTTTTCATACCCATTGGTATAGTTTTTAGCAAGATCTTCATCATTTGTCAAAATAAACACCCCGTTTTTATTTATCATGTATAATGGCGCAGAATTTAATATTGCTTTATCCATAACATAATATTCACTGCCTTTTACGTTGTTTATATACTGAATATGACCATCTTTCCTGGTTGATAAAATTTTGGTCATGTATCTCAATATTTTTTCAGGAATGTCAGGCCTTTTGGTGCTTATTCCAACAGTGAAAACAGGCATATCCTCCTCTGCTTCAGTTTCTTTTTCATAATAATCGTATGTCTCTTCGTCATAAATAAACTCAATCTTCTTGGTTTTGATTTTTTTTACTCCGTTAAAGCTTCCAAAAACACTTCCTCGATAGGTATCGAATAGGGCGTCTTTATTAATGAATTCATTCATTAAATCAAGCATCATTACGTTTGCCGACAACCGATTATTGTTTTCTTCTTTAGAAAGTATAGGCATGATGATTTCGTATGCTTTTTCATATGCTTCACGCATGTTTACCTTGTAAACAAAGAACGCAGGAGAACTTTGGGGGATGTATTTTTTTACCGCAGGATCCATTTTTGCGTCTGCTAAACTCACATAAATCTCACCGAGTTGCTTGTTATACTTGGTAACGACTTGAAATTCAATGTGATCATCTACAAAAACGAGATCTCCAGTAATTATATTTCCTTCATATAACTCATTCACATCTGAATAAATACTAGGGACAACACCGCTGAAATAGGCAAGTCCTTGTGTTTTTTCCATTTTACGGGAATAATCAAAATAAAATGTACCCTCCGAATTATGGGAAATTTGTTCGGCAAATCGACTATCAGTTGCAACTAATTTTTTGTTCTTAATAAATAATTCATCTAAAACCAATTTTTCATAATCCACTTGAAGGGCAAACTGAATACTATCGCGTAATTCGTAGTAATTCTTCATTAAATTCTCCGATGTGTCTGAAAAACCATCTTCTGGCGCAGCCTCATACCCCTCATCAATTATTGCTTCTAAGGTATCGCCCTCTTCATAAGGTTCTTCAACCGCTTCTTCCTCAAAATCATATTCCCATGGGCTGTTGTTTCCTCTTGCGTACCAGATAGAATCCGTGATCTTGTCTACCTTTTTTTCGTTTGGCTCAACGCGAATTAATAACGCTGTTTTTCCTTTGATAAGCAGATTGTTGAAATACGAATCATACCATTCAACACCACTGTATGGAGATTCTACTGGAGAAAAATCATCAAAAACAGTAAACAAATTTGTTATATTTGATATCCCGAAAGACACACCAGAAATAGAATAATCTGGGTTTTTTCCTAAAAATATATTTATTTTTTGATCAAAATCGAGTCCAGAATCTTTAATCGTTTTGTTATTGGTAGAACCATCAAATAATTCCTGCTGAAGTTCTTCCATAAAATCATATTGAACCAATTGATCCATGGATATTTTTTGCAGTAACTGAATATTATTTAAACTAAAAACAGTGATTGCTTCGCTTGGTATTAATTCCTCTGACTTTTGAGCAACAAAAGTTGAAGAAACAAGCAATGAACAAGCAAATAGAATTTTTTTCATGTAAGAGATTTAAAATAAACCGAACAGTTATACGAAGTTAATCATTTTTCAATCACACAAAGCTCACTTCTGATTGAGGTAAATTGTATTTTCTAAAATTTTAGGGTTTTTTGTCAAGGAATAAGCATTTGCCTTGAGCATTACGGCCATTCTGCTTGAAGAAATAGTAGCATTTGGATTATCTGTTTTTTCAACCGGTTTTTGAAATCGAGAAATGGTTGTGTAACTTCCTGTTCGAAGTAAATCCAACTCGCTTTGCTTTATTTCAGATACTTTTTGAAGTGAAATTTCAGGTATCGACCGCTGAAGCTTAGTAGTAGACCATGAAATCCAATTATAAGCATAATCAACAGATCCTTTTTTGTCTATAGCAAGAGTAGTAATTACATTTTTTAATGCTTCTTGTAAAGCTGAAACATTGGTGAAGTTACATTGGAATTTAATAATATAATCATCATACTTCGTTTCTACTTTCACATTTGAAATGCCCGGCTGTTTCGTTATTAAAGATGTGAATTCAGCGACTTTTGACTTGATTTCAGGTAGTTTTGGGACTTTTTTACCGTCCAAACTATCCAAATTTAAAATAGTGTTAATTTTTGATTTACTAGAACTCAGGTTGACCGTATATTTAAACGTTCCAGATCCGTCCAGATTCATGGATAAATCATCTATAATTTCCACACACGAACTTAGTACCATTAACAACGGTAAGATCAATATTAGTTTGAACCAAGTTTTCATTAATAACTATTTATAAGAATTTGTCCTTTTGCGAAAACTATGCCAGCATGCTTTTTATTGTTTCTATCTGCCATCACCATCCAAAATGTTGCCCAAGCCACCTAAAATACCGCCCTCTTCTTTTCGCTGGGTAGTGCCATAGGCTAATATTCGAGAAGCGAGACGAGATATTGGCAAGGTTTGAAGCCAAACTTCTCCTGGCCCTTTCAATGTAGCAAAGAAAACCCCTTCACCACCAAACAGTGTGTTTTTTATTCCACCAACAAATTGAATATCATAATCTATCTCCTGAGTATATGCTACAATACACCCCGTATCTACTCGCAATACTTCACCATGATTTAATTTTCTACTCATAACATGGCCTCCTGCGTGACAAAAAGCCATTCCATCTCCCTCTAATTTTTGCATAATAAATCCTTCGCCACCAAATAAACCCGTACCTAGTTTTCGTTGAAACTCAATTCCAACAGAAACTCCTTTTGCGGCACACAAAAATGAATCCTTTTGACAGATGATTTTTCCATTGTACTGTTGCAAATCAATGGGGATTATTTTTCCTGGATAAGGCGAAGCAAAAGCCACTCGTGCCTTACCAAAACCCGTATGCGTAAAGGCTGTCATAAATAAACTTTCTCCGGTCAATAGCCGTTTTCCAGCACTCCACAACTTACCCATAAACCCTTGTTGCTGTTGGGAACCGTCTCCAAAAATTGTCTCCATTTGGATACCATCATCCATGTACATAAACGCACCAGATTCGGCAATGGCCGTTTCTTGTGGGTCTAATTCGATTTCCACAAATTGCATTTCCTCTCCTTGGATGAAATAATCTATCTCGTGATTTGTTCTCATATAACTATTTTTGGCTCAACAAATATAACGGAAAAGCGTTGTGTTTTATTCTTGATTTACCCGGATTAACTTATTTTACAAAAATTAGCAAGTATGCCCTGAATCGTAAACTACTCTTTAATATAACTTACCACGTACGTGCTTCCTTGATTATTCAGAATACTCACATAAAACAAGCCGCTGAAACGTTCCGGAATACATATAGAATCTCCCTCTCTAATTAACTCCACGTTTCTTCCGCTTGGATCTGTAGCCGTTATTAAAGCAACATTAGCTGACAATACAAACCTTCCATTTCCGGGGTTTGGAAAAACTGAAATCTCCAATTGTGATTCTTCTATTCCTAATTGATCTATAATTATACAATCAGAAGTATCTGAGCATCCATTTGCCAAAGTAACAATTACCGCATATTGACCATTTATCGGTGGGGTATATTGAACGGATGTAGCACCGGGAATCAAAGTTAAGGATGGACACAAAAGCCACTGATATAAAGCGTTTGATTGCAAGGAAGTAATTTGACCATTGATAAACTCCAACCCAATATTAGGCGATGGTAAAACGCTAATCACTTGGGAAGATGTGTCACAAGTGATTGCATTACAAGCAACTAGTTGAACAACATAATTTCCTGGAGCATCGTAGCACATAGCTGATGGATTTTGAAGAGTGGAAACTACACCATTACCAAAATCCCAAGCATACGTTTGAGCTCCAGTACTAGAATTGGTGAAGGCTGCACACCCACCTTGACAAAGTTGATTCAAGTTAGAAGTAAAATCGGCAAAGACTGTTGGTTGGCCTGGAGAAAGAATTCGTAGATTATTAATTGCCAATGACGGGTCTGTTCCTGCTCCATCATTATCATTCACCCATTCAAAACCGATCTTTAAATTCGGAATATTCATACAGGATTGAGGTAAAGCTGTTGAAAACAAAGTCCATAACCCTTGTCCATTTCCACAAGTTGGGGCAGGAGAAATGGTTTGCATACTCAACCAAGTATTGCCGCCATCAATACTGTAGATTACTTTTCCAAAGTCTGAACCAGATTGACCAACACCAATATAATCAAACTCCAATAATAAATTTTGAATGTTTGTCGTATTTATTACGTTTGCATAAACAACTCTTTTATGAGTTGTAGCATCAATAAAACCAAGACCTCCATCACCGGCGTTATACGTTGCACCTGCTCCAACACACCAGGTGCCTTGACAGCCAACATGAAGTGTTTTATTTCCGTTGGTTGCAAGCCCGCAACCACCAACTGCAACACCACCTTCTGCATCAGAGATGAACCAAGAATTGGCATCAACCCCATTGATACCAGTTGATTGGTTTAAGTTCCAATTTGAGGGGGTCTCAAAATCATCCTGCCAAACAACAACTTGTGAATAACCCAAATAAGAAATAAGCAACAGGCTTAAACAAAACATTATATTTTTCATAACAACTTAATTTTGATGTGAATATATAAAAATTATTCACTAACCGCCAAAGATTTCAGAATTGAACTTACTTTTGATAAAAAAACATGAAACTTCTTTTTGGGATTATTCTTTTTTGGTCAATTGGCTCATTTTACGGGCAAGCGATCACCGGAACATGGCACGGACTGCTAGATGTTGGACAAAAATTACGCTTGGACATACATGTTTCTCAAGAATCAGGTGGTCTTTCAGGTAAATTAGATAGTCCGGATCAAGGAGTAAAAGACATTCCTGCTACAAAAGTAGAATTTTCAGACCGCACATTCGTTTTTGAAGTTAAAAACTTAGGAGTTTCTTATTCTGGAATGCTTAAAAACGATACCCTAGATGGAACATTCAAACAAGGAGGGTTTACTACAAAACTACTATTGTCGCGGCAAGCGGTTGTGGTAAAAAAAGCGAATCGTCCTCAAGAACCAAAGGGTCCATTTTCCTACACTGAAAGTGAAGTAAAATTTGAAAATTCTATTGAAAAATTTACTTTAGCCGGCACATTAACCCTACCAAAAGGAGATGGACCTTTTCCAGCAGTTATTTTAGTAAGTGGCAGTGGACCTCAAAATAGAAATGAGGAAATCCTAGAACATAAGCCATTTTGGATAATCGCCGATTTTTTAACGAATCAAGGTTTTGCAGTATTACGTTATGATGATCGTGGCACAGGTCAATCCAAAGGAGTTTTTGCTTCTGCAACTTCTGTTGAATTGGCTACTGATGCAGAAAGTGCATTAGATTTCATGAGAAATAACCCAAAAATTAAAAAGGATAAAATTTGCATAGCAGGACACAGTGAAGGGGCTATGATTGCAGTGATATTAGCTGCAAAGCGAAAAGATATTCATTCCATTGTTTTATTGGCGGGGCCTGCAATTCCCGGTGGAGAACTGCTTTTAAAACAGCAATATTTAATCAACAAAGCGAGTGGTGTTTCAGAAAAACTGAATAAATCCATGCAACGATTTAATCGAGAGATATACAAGATTGTAGTTGAAGAAAAAACGCTACAAACGGCTAGGCCTATTATTGAAAAGAAAATAAGCAAATCACTTAAAAACACAAACGAAAAAGATTTAGCAGGCTATAATTCGAAAGAAGAACTCATTCAAGAAGCATTGAACAATGTTTGCAATCCGTGGATGTTTTACTTCATTAAATACAATCCGAAAATCGATTTGAAAAAAGTAAACTGTCATGTGCTTGCGTTAAATGGCAGTAAGGATTTACAAGTTCCACCCAATGAGAACCTGAATGCAATGGAAATGTATATCCCAAAATCTGAAAAAAACACTGTTTTTAAAGAATTACCAAATTTAAATCACTTATTTCAGGAGTGTATTACTGGAAATATTACGGAATATGGAACTATCGAACAAACCATTCAACCTGAAGTGCTAAAATTAGTGGGAGATTGGTTAATAACCGTTCAATCCAACTAGTTCATGGGAAAAGCAATCGCATTAGATTTTGGGTTAAAACGAACCGGGCTTGCCCTAACAGATAACGCACGCATTTTTGCTTTTGGACATAGCACCGTTGAAAGCAAGGTCTTGGTGAGTGAATTAAAAACAATTATTCCAAAAGAAAAAGTTACGACAATTATTCTTGGAAAGCCCAAACGATTAGACAATAGTTTGTTTGAAATAAACACGAATATTGATCAACTAATTTTAGTTTTGAGGAAAGAATTTCCATCGTGTGAAATAGTTCAGGTAGATGAACGATTTACTTCTAAAATGGCAGCACACGCTATTTCTCAATCCGGTAAAGGGAAAAAAGAACGGCAAAGTAAAGAATTAGTCGACAAGGTTAGCGCTACATTAATTCTGCAGTCATATCTAGATCAGCAATCACAAGCCCGCCTTTAAAACTAATGCTCCATTTTTTAATAAATGTCCATCTCCATTTTGCACCCACGGCATATAAATTGAAGAGTTGGGAGAAATTTCAGGTTTAAACAAAATCTCGTATTTTTGGTCATTCCAGTCCATGCCTACAAATTTTCCCGCATCATTAATATTGAGAGTTTGGGTGCCCGTTTTAAATTGAATTGATTTTTTATCGATTGGATGATAGAAAATTTTTCCGGGGTTTTGCTTCGAATATGACTCTATCAATAAATGAATTTTTGCAACCTGTTCGGGTTTACTTTTATAAAAACAATGTATTTCATTCTTGTTTTTTAACGCAATTACTAATTGGTTGTGATTGAATACACACAATTCTGACTTAGTCATGTGCGCATTTCGTTCATAAACAATAAAAATAACAGACAAAAAATAAAGGGAATAACCCACCAGTAAATGCTTCCGCTTTTCTGCATATAGAATTAGATAGATAAAAAGCAACATCATAAATACAACTAACCACAATGGAACTGAAAAACCATAGGCAACTGCTCCCGGAAATGCTTCTATTTGTTGAACAATCCAGTACATTACGAAAGTAGAAAACCCAAGAATGATTCCAATAAATTTAGATAATCCCGGCACCCATTTAATCACAAAGAGTAAAAAACCTAAGCCCATAATAATTGTGGAAAAGAACATCAATCCTAAGTTAGTTAGCACAAAATAATTTGGAAATTGATGGAAATAATACAATGAAATGCCTGTTGTCATCAGCTGCGCCGCAAATCCCAACGCCGTTCCTTGCCACAGTTCTTTCAAGCGCGCCTGCCTAAACTGAAGTAATTTTTCTATTTTATCATAAAACAAGAAGATTCCTACCATTGCGAGGTAAGAAAGCTGAAAACCGATATCTAATAGATACAAAGGATTGAGCACCAATAATACAAACGCAGACAAAAACAACGAATTCAGGGAGTCATATTGTTTGGCACTAACTTGTGACACCGCAACGAAAGTAAACATAAGCACCGCGCGGATTACACTTGCTGAAAAACCCGTGATTAGGGCGTAAATCCAGAGAAAAATGACAACAACCCATGTCGCTTGTTTTTTTGTTATAAATCGAGGGAAAAAGCCAAAAACAGTAATAAACAGATACATGATTAATCCCACGTGCATTCCCGATACAGCCAAGACATGCATTGCTCCTGTATTAGTAAAAGCATTTTTAATCTCGGCATCTAAAAGTGACTTGTCTCCCAAAATCAAAGCCTGAGCAATAGCGAGTTCGTTACCACTTAAATTTTCATGTAAGGCAGCCTGTAAATAGCTTGAAAACCCATCTAAAAACCGGTCAAAAATTGAGGGCTCTTTTTCATCAATCCAACTAATTTCATCCCTGCAGGCAAATGCCGCCACATCAATTCCGCGGGATTTCCAATAATATTCCGCATCAAACTCACCCGGATTATGTTTATTTTTAATTGGTGTAAATTCAGCCCCAACCAGTAAAACATCCCCTTTTCGAATATTGGTGGCGTCTTTGTTGATGTATAATAGCACATCATTATCACAAGCAACCTGTCCTTTATTTGTGAAAACGGCATTTACTCGGCCAATTGCTTTATTCCAGTCTCCTGTTCCCTGATTTAATTCCGTAATTTCCAATTGTACCAAATTTCCATTTACATAACCAGAATTCTGAAAAGAGGCGTGGGTTTCTTTGTGAAGAAGGGCAACAAAACAGCCGAGTAAAAACCCAATAATATAAACAGTAAAGTATTGAAAAACCCCAAAATTGGTCGTGACATATTTCCAAAAAAAGGCTGCTATAATTAAAATTACAACTAAAAGAATGAGTGAGTAAACAAAGGAAATAGTTGTAAAAACAAAGAACAACCCTATAATAAAAGGAATGCAAATGTGCAGAAAGGGCCGTTTGTAAAAATCTAATTGCATAAATTACAGGTGGAAGTTACTAATTTTATTTTCAGCTTCATAAAAAAGAGGGAAACACTTGAGTATCATTCGGTAGCGCATTTTATTTATCTTTGTAAATAAACCAGAGCTATTTGAACGTATGCCTATTATTGGAAAGTTAATTAAGAAATCAACTGAAATCAGTTACCGGAAAAACCAAAACAAGGGAAAAGAATATACTATTCAAATTGAAACCCTTGAAGCACTCGTAGAATTCGCGAAAAACACCCAGTTTGGATTGGTTCACAATTATCATTCATTTCTATCTAGCAACGAGTTAGTGAACGGATATCAACGTGCCGTACCGATTACGAATTATGAGGAGTTTTATGAAAAATGGCTCACTAAAACAATTGCTGGAGAAAAAAATCATACCTGGCCAGGGAGAATCAAATATTATGCTTTGTCTTCTGGAACGACCGGATCTCCCAGTAAGCGCATTCCCGTAACAGACAAAACAATTCGTTCGTTTCAAAAATCTAGTATTAGGCAACTATCTATTTTACATGAACTAGATCTACCGGAAACATTTTATTCTACTCAAGTTTTAACGGTTGGGGGCTGCACTAAATTAGTAAAAAAGAAATCGCATATTGAAGGCGATTTGAGCGGCATTTTAAAAAAGCACACATCCATTGTAGCCACACCATTTACGCGACCAGGAAATCAAATTACCGGAATAAAAGAGTGGAACGAACGCTTAAAAATCATAGTTGAAAAAGCACCAAAATGGAACATTGGAGCAATGGTTGGCATACCTAGTTGGTGTATTTTATTATTGGAAGAAATTGTAAAACACTATCAATTGAATTCAATACAAGAAATGTGGCCAAATTTTCAAGTATATGTACATGGCGGGGTATTTATGGAGCCTTATGTAGCACGATTGGAAAAAATTAGCTCCAAAAAATTATTTTTATTAGACACCTATTTGGCTAGTGAGGGTTACTTTGCTTACCAAGCTTCCACACAGCGAAAAGGAATGAGATTGTTATTAAACACGGGGATTTTTTATGAATTTGTTCCTTTCAACTCTGATTTTTTTGATGAATCTGGTGAACTAATAAACAAACACAAAGCGTATTCACTAAGTGAAGTAACTGAGGGAATTGATTATGCGTTGGTGATAACAACAAACGCAGGACTTTGGCGCTACATGATTGGGGATCTAGTGCGTTTTTTAGATGTATCCGAAAGAGAAATTATCATTACCGGCCGCATCAAACAATTTTTAAGCTTGTGTGGAGAACACCTCACCTTGGATAACATCAACCAAGCTGTATTAGCTGTTTCAAAAGATTTATCCATAGAATTAACTGAGTTTTCTATTGGCGCAGATGAAGAATCCAGCCTACACAATTGGTACTTCGGAACAAACCAAGCAGAATCTGTGGATGCTAACGAAATAATGAACCTTATAGACAAAAAACTCGGTGAATTAAATGATGATTATGCATATGCTCGCAAATACACTTTAAATAATCCATTGCCGCATGTATTGCACGCCGATCAATTTTACAATTACTTGAATTCACTCGGAAAAGCCGGGTCTCAAACCAAATTTCCTCGCGTAATGAAAAAGGAGCAATTTGAATCTTGGAAGTTATTTTTGGATGAAAACAAATGATGTAACCATTTGACTAGAATCCATTTAAGGAAGTATGAAAAAAATTCTTATTGTTCTTCTCGTTTGTATTAATTACTCAATTTACGCGCAAGATAGTCTTATTGTTTACTTTGGGTTTGATCAGTACACACTTTCCAAAAAATCACGTGGTCAGTTAATTGAACTTAAAAATTCGGGTAAAACAATTGTGTCAATTCATGGTTTCACGGACACGTGCGGCAGTGTTACCTACAATAAATGGTTGGCTGAAAAGCGAATCGCTTCAGTAATAAATCAACTTAAATCAAAATCAATTAATGAAAATTATGCCTTCGGAGAAGAATTCCTTTTTGCAAAAAACAATAAACAAAACAGAAAGGTTGTAATTATCTATGATTCAAAAACTCCCAGTACTAACATACCCCAAAAAGAAAGTATCACTTCGCAAATAACAGCTGGAAAAGTCGGTGAGAAAATTCGCTTGAAATCGTTAAATTTCTATCCCGGAATTGCTGATTTATTACCTCAATCAACAAGTGTACTGAAAGAATTGCTAGCAGCCATGAACGCCAATAAAAAATTAATTATTGAAATACACGGCCATATTTGCTGCGCACCAGAAGATTACGCAAATTTATCAAACGAACGAGCTCAAACTGTCTATCAATTTTTAATAAATAATGGAATAGAGCCCGCACGTATGAGCTACAAGGGATTTGGTGTTTCTCAGCCTCTTTTTCCCGTACCTGAAAAAACAGAAGAGGAACGAGTTGGCAATCGCCGGGTTGAGATTAAAATAATTTCCAATTAACAAAAAAAGCCACTCGTTTGAGTGGCTTTTCATATGTTGTTAGATCGATTTTAACTAAACCAATCCTTGATCAATCATTGAATCAGCAACTTTCACAAATCCTGCGATGTTTGCTCCTTTCACATAATCAACATTTCCGTCAGCACCTTTTCCGTATTTCACACACGCTTCGTGGATAGAAACCATGATTCCATGTAAACGTTGATCTACTTCTTCAGCTGACCAAGACAAACGCAATGAGTTTTGTGACATTTCTAAACCAGATGTTGCAACACCACCAGCGTTTGAGGCTTTTCCTGGAGAGAAAAGTACATTTGCATGTTGGAACGCTTCAATTGCCTCTGGCGTAGATGGCATATTTGCTCCTTCTGCAACACATTTAACTCCGTTTGCAATTAATGCTTTTGCCTCTTCACCATTCAATTCATTTTGAGTTGCGCATGGTAAAGCGATATCAACTTTCACTTCCCAAGGACGTTTTCCGGCAACAAATTTAGCACTTGGATATTTTGTAAGGTATTCAGAAATTCTTCCTCTTCTTTCGTTTTTCAACTCCATCACAAACGCTAATTTCTCTGCGTTTATTCCGTCTGTATCGTAAATATACCCTTCAGAATCTGACAAAGTAACCACTTTAGCACCTAATTGAGTTGCTTTCTCGCACGCATATTGAGCCACATTACCTGAACCTGACACGGCTACCACTTTACCTGCGAAAGAATCTCCTTTAGTTGCTAACATTTCTTGAGCAAAATAAACTGTTCCATACCCAGTTGCTTCTGGACGTATTAATGAACCACCCCAATTACGCGCTTTTCCAGTTAACACTCCGGTAAATTCATTACGAACACGTTTGTATTGACCAAACATGTATCCAATTTCGCGGCCACCAACACCAATATCACCAGCAGGAACATCGGTATCAGCACCAATATGACGACACAATTCCGTCATAAAAGATTGACAAAATTTCATTACTTCGTTGTCTGACTTTCCTTTTGGATCAAAATCAGAACCACCTTTTCCACCACCCATTGGCAATGTAGTAAGTGAATTTTTGAAAATTTGCTCAAATCCTAAAAATTTTAAGATAGACAAATTAACACTTGGGTGAAAACGCAACCCCCCTTTATATGGCCCGATTGCTGAGTTAAATTCAACACGGTATCCTCGATTTACCTGAACATTCCCATTATCGTCCAACCAAGGAACACGGAAAATGATTGTTCTTTCCGGTTCAACAATACGATCTAAAATTTTAGCCGCTTTGTATTTCGGAGTTTCTTCAATTACAGGGATAACTGCTTCAGCTACTTCTTGAACAGCTTGAATAAATTCAGGTTCTCCACCATTTTTTGCTTTAACACGATCCATGAACGTGTCAATTTCTACTTGATATTTACTTGACATACGTGATTGATATTTTAACGTTTTCGAGGCAAAAGTAATTAAATTTTACTATCCAAAACATGGTTGGAAATAAAAGTAATTGTTAGAATCAATTAAGTTTTTCCATTACTTTTGTCGAAATGCGATTAATTAAAGAAATTCCTCATGAACATTACCGAATTACGGTTCATAATTACAACGCGAAATATTTGCTTAAAATTGAACTCGGCCAGTTTGAACAAGTGTTTAAAATTGGGGAAACGGACCTAATGTCATTGGATGAATTAGAAAATATGGTAACACAACAGTTACTCTCTAACTGCTTAACTCGATTTATACAAATGCGGGAGGATTGGGAAACGGCCTTTCAAAATAAAAACAATAAAAATGAATAAAATTCTTGTACTTGCTGCGATGGTATCACTTACCATTATTGGTTGCTCCGAAAAAAAACCTGCGCCATCCACCACCACCAGTGTGGAAAAACGTGACATGAAAGGGTTGAAAATTGCCTATTACAACAGCGATTCGCTGAAAGAAAAATTTATCTTTTTTAAGGAACAAGACTCTTTGATGAATGCTAAACAAAAATCATTTGAAGCGGAAATGCAACGGAAACAAGGTGAGTTTGAAGCGTTCATTACCAAAAATGAAGGGTTGATGAAACAAGGGCTTTTGTCAGAAAATGAACAAGTTGCACTGTCTCAAAAAGCACAGGCCATGCAAAAGCAAATTGCGGATTACCAACAAAATCAAGGACAAGCCTTGGAAAAAGAGGCCATTGATAAAATGACCGTAATTGGAAACAAGGTAGAGAAATTTGCCAAAGAATTTTCGCAAAAAAATAAAATTGATATTTTACTGATTCACGGAAAAGGGGGGCAAATTGGATTTATTGAATCCAATATGGATGTCACTAAAGAATTTGTGAATTACTTGAATGAAAAACAAGCTGAAATCGCTAAAGACCTTAAATAAGATGTTACTGGCTCATCAAAAACAAAAGGAGAACATTGCTGAGTACATTTTATACATGTATCAAATTGAGGATATTATTCGTGCTTTTCAATTCGATCTTGAAACTATCGTGCAACATACCGTACTGCCAATAACAGAGAACAAAGCTGAAATCGCTGAATACCGCTCATGGTACGAAGGACTGATTCGAGAAATGAAAGCTCAACGCCTAGAACAAAAAGGTCATTTGGCAGATATTCAAGATATTGTGATTGAATTATCGTATCTGCACAACACCTTGTTAACCGTTTATAACGACGAAAAATACAAAATGCTCCACGATCAAGCAGTGAGTACCCTAGAAGAATTTAAAGCAAAATCCAATTTGATTGATAAAAACACGATTGAAATTTTGTTGCATGCCATGTACATGAAATTGCTCATGCGCCTCAAAAAACAGGAAATCAGTGCGGAAACAGAAGATGCATTTGATACGATGCGCATACAATTGGCTTATTTGGTGAAAGCATATCACCAGATGAAAAATGGAACGTTGAGCTATTTACAGAATTGATTTTACTGTTTTGTTGCCTTGAAAAGGTGTTCCATTACTCATTCTCAACTTCTAACAACAAATAAATCTCTCTAATCTTAATCAAGATTCTTTCGTTTTCTGTTAATTTTACATCTATGAATTTCGAATCGAAACTACCTCATGTAGGCACTACCATTTTTACAGTGATGTCTAAATTGGCAACTGAGCATCAAGCCATAAACTTATCCCAAGGCTTTCCCGATTTTCCAATTGATAGCAGATTGTCTGAAATTTTGTCTGAAAAAGCAAAAGAAAACACACACCAATATGCTCCCATGGCCGGATTGCCGGTTCTTTTGGATCAAATAGCACAACTTACCTTGAACCAGTATGGAAGAAGGGTCGATCCAGCGACAGAAGTTTTGGTAACAGCCGGGGCCACTCAAGCTATTTTTACAACTATTCAAGCCTTGGTGCATCCGGGAGAAGAAGTACTAATTCTAGACCCAAGTTATGATTGCTATGAATCGCCCGTTATTTTAGCGGGAGCCAAACCGGTTCGAATTCCGCTGAAAGATGATTTTCTTCCTGATTGGTCATTAATCAATGAGGTTGTCCATGCAAAAACGAGGTTAATAATCACCAATAATCCGCACAACCCAAGTGGTACTATGTGGAGGAAGGAAGATATGATTGAACTAGAAAATCTAGTGGAAAAAAATCCAAATTTATTGGTTTTATCAGATGAAGTCTACGAATATATTACGTTTGAAAACGATCACTTATCCGTAAATTGTTCTGAAATTTTGCGCCATCGCTCCATTATTACCTCTTCTTTTGGAAAAACCTTTCATATTACAGGATGGAAAATTGGGTACATCATTGCGCCAAGTCAACTATTAACAGAAATTAAAAAAGTGCATCAGTTTTTGGTTTTTTGTGTCAATAGTGTTGCTCAAGCAAGTCTTGCCAACTATTTATCAGAAGTTAATGTTTCATCGTTAGGAGCGTTTTATCGAGCAAAAAGAGACTTCTTTAAAATGGGCATGCAACACAGTAAATTTGAACTATTACCATGTCAGGGAACTTATTTTCAAGTAGCTTCATATGCCTCTATTTCAGATGAACCAGCTATTGATTTTACCAAACGATTAGTAACTGAATTTGGAGTAGCAACTATTCCCTTATCTGTATTCAATCACAATGGAGAAGACAGAAAACTAATCCGTTTTTGCTTTGCAAAGCAAGACCAAACGTTAACCGATGCAATCAATCGACTATGCAAGATTTAAAAATTAGCTTAATTCAAGCAGATCAACTTTGGGAAGATAAATCGGGTAATTTTTCCCTCTATGAAAGTTATTTCAACAAATTAACTGACACGGATTTAATCCTAGTTCCTGAAATGTTTCACACAGGATTTTCCATGAATACAGAAAAACTATCTGAAGACTGGCAAGCATCAGAAGGTATTGAATTTCTGAAACAGTGGTCAAACAAACTTCAGTCGGCTATTTATACCTCCTTGATTATCAGCGAAGAAGAAAAAATTTACAATAGAGGCATTTTCGTTTTTCCGGATGGCACCCTAGCTAAATATGACAAACGGAAATCCTTTGGACTCGGAGGAGAAGATAAGCATTTTACAGCTGGAGATCAAGAAACCATCGTTACATGGAAAGGATGGAAAATCAATTTACAAATCTGTTATGACCTGCGATTTCCGGAAATGATTCGCAACCGTATGGCAGGAGAAAAAGCAGCATACGATTTATTACTTTATGTTGCCAATTGGCCGGAAAAAAGAATTGAACATTGGACAACTTTATTAAAAGCTAGGGCCATTGAAAACCAGTGTTTTGTGGCAGGCGTTAATCGAGTAGGAACAGACGGTAATGCCTTGAAATACGCTGGAGGAACAGTGATTTATGACGCGCTGGGGCAATGCATTTCTAGGGCACGAAACCACCAAGCAGAAATCGTTTTTGGAACTCTTTCGGGAAATGAATTAATGGACACTAGAAAAAACCTTCCTTTTTTAAAAGATTGTTCTTTAAAATAATCTGAAATCAGTATATTTGAGTCTAAAATTAATTTGATATGAAAAAATCAGTACTTAGTATTGCACTAGTAGCACTTACGGCAGGAGCATTTGCTCAGACCAATGTGAATCCAACTCAAAAAGCACTTATGCATCCAGATAAAGAGTTCGGAAAAAACACAGAGAATAACATTTCTTCCGTTAAAAATGGAGGTGATATAATTTGGCAAAATGATTTTTCTGTTCCGCAAGATTGGACAATTGGCACAAATGGTCAGGGAACATTTATTATCGGGAATAGCTCCCATCCTCAAATGGCCGATGTAACCCAATATATGGGTACATTATCTAC
Source organism: Lishizhenia tianjinensis (assembly GCA_943330745.2). Classification (GTDB taxonomy): domain Bacteria; phylum Bacteroidota; class Bacteroidia; order Flavobacteriales_D; family Crocinitomicaceae; genus UBA952. The sequence continues at coordinate 6,713 of CALQIX020000002.1, read as the reverse complement.
AACGGGTACCACTGCAAGTAACGGTTTTGCTTTTTTTAATGGGGTGCAGTATTTGATCGCAGGAACCGTAACTCCACAAGACACTTGGGTGACTTCAGACACGATCGATTTATCATTATATCCATTGAATTACATTACACTAAGTTTTAACCAACGTTTTAGACATTTAAACTTTGATTCTACTTTGGTTGAAATTTCTGAGGATGGAGGTCAAACATGGGTGTCGTATGCATTAAACGAAGGCATTGTAACAAATGATCCGGCGATACAAAACACCGTTTTGAAATCAATACCGGTTAATCAAAGTGCATTAACAAGGATTCGCTTTCGTTGGAAAAGTGATTCATCGGATTCTCAATTTGGAAGTGGATACGGTTGGATAGTTGATGATGTAAAATTGATAGAGCCATATTTGGATGAAGTAAGCATTACTAAAACATTCACTAATGATATTATTAATGCATACGATTATTATTCAACTCCATTAACTCAAGTTTCACCAATGATTTATGGTGCAATCGTTGAAAATTTGGGTGCAGCTACTGTATCTAAATACATTAAATTTGAAGTGACGCGTGCGGCAACAAGTGTTTATTTAGATTCAATGATGGTTAATTTAGCTCCTGGTCAATTGGACACTGTTTGGATGGTAAATAGCTACACTCCAGACCAAGTTGGTACTTATGCTTTAATCGTTAATTTTCAGGACCAAGGTGTCCAAACAAATAATTCGCTTTCAGACGAATTTAAAGTAACTGATTTTATTTACGGCCACAACTATCCAACTTCAGGAAGCACGACATTTGGTTTCAATACCGTTGATGCTACTGTTGGAATGGGTAACATATATCAGTGTATTGCAAACCAACAATTAAATGGAATTCAAGTTTTATTTGGAGCTGGAACTACAGCAAATACTGAAACTCAAATTGAGTTGTATGAGGTAGTAACAACAATACAAGATCCAAATAATGTTTTCATAATTGATGCGTTTTATACTACTCCGGCAACCGTAAACACAACTACTCCAACGGATATTGTATTTAGCTCTCCTGTAACACTAGAGGCAGGAAAACTATACCTAATCATGGTTAAATGCTTCCAAACGACAACTAATAAAGTAAAATTTAAGTCAACGTCTAAAGGAAATGATGATTTATCAACGGTTGGATATGGCCCTTTTGGAGCTGGTAATGCAGTAAATTATTATGTTGGATGGTCAACTGCTCCCTATATTTCATTAAACTTTGATCCAACTTTAAGTATCACTGAAACGAATGTAGAAATTAACGATGTTTCAATTTTCCCTAATCCAACTTCAACAGATGTAACAGTAAGCTTTGATTTAGCGACAAGCGCAGATTCTAAAATCACACTTTCTGATATTTCTGGCAAAACAATTTCAACTAATACTTTGAACAATCTAACAAACGGAAATAACTCAGTAATGATTCAAACTGCAAACTTAGTTGCTGGCATTTATTATGTTACTCTTGAAGCGAATGGTTCAGTAGTTACTAAAAAATTGATAAAAAAATAATTAGATTTCGCTATTTTTTAAGGCCGGTTCTTCCGGCCTTTTTTATTTATGGACAATTGGATTTACCTCTCCCTGTTTGCCAGTTGCTTTTTATCAGCAACGATTCTTCCCTTTGCCTCCGAATTAGGATTGGCAGCAGCAATTGCTTCAGGGTATGATCCCGTCATTTCTGTAATTGTGGCAACCATTGGAAATAGTCTTGGAGGATTAACCAATTATTATTTGGGGAAATTCGGTAAATTCCTTTGGTTGAAGAAAAGTGATGCAGCATACAATAAACAAAATAAACTCAAGCAATATGTCACAAAATACGGAAGTTTGTGCGCCCTGCTAAGTTGGGTTCCGATTATTGGAGACCCATTATTAGTTATTCTTGGATTTATGAGGGTTAAACTCCTACCTGTGGCAATTTACATGGTGTTAGGTAAATTCATTCGATACATAGTTATTGCCTTATTTGTTTACCTTTGAACCAAATGTAATTATGCAAATTATAAAAATAGTAGTGTTTCTGTTGGGGCTTTTTATAAATGAAATTAACTATGCCCAAACAATTCCAAATTCAAATTTCACCGAAACGGAAAACAATAAAGACATCATTAATCCTACTGTTGATACTAAAACAATAAACATACTTGCAGACTCCAGCAATTTTAAAAAGGAGAATTCGAGTGTTCCTAAAGTTTTCTTGATCTGTGACTTCTGCGATATAGAATTTTATAAAAATGAAATTAGTCATCTAATTTTTGTAAGAGATCAACGTTTGGCAGATTTCACTATTCTTTTTCGTGCCATCAATACAGGAAGTGGGGGTTCTGAATACGGACTAGAATTTACTGGTAAAAATATATATGAAGGGATAACTGTTAAAGAAAAGTTTAATTCTACTCCAAATATGTCTCAAAATGATATTCGGGAGGGTTTGTTGTCTGCACTGAATAAAGGGTCATTACACTATCTCATTCATAGTCCCTTGGCGTCCAAAATACACTATGAAATTATTGGGATGAATAATCAACAACCTTCTGATTCGATTCGAGATAAATGGAATCTCTGGATTTTTAATGTAAGTGCAAACATTTTTGGAAATGGGCAGGAGTATATGAACAATTTATCCCTTGGCGCTAACTTTTCGGCAAACAGAACATCAGAGAAAAATCTTTTTGAAGCCGGATTCTGGTACAACAAGAACCGCTCGATATACAAACTAGACGGTATGGAACCTATTAAATATAGTATCTTATCATACGGAATCTATAGTCAGGATGCTATTTCACTAGGAAAGCATTGGGCGATTGGGTACAATTCAGGAATTTATTCAGAGACCGTTTCGAATCTTAAATCAAACTTTATTGTAGCCCCTACTGTTGAATATAATATTTTCCCTTACTCGGAGGCCATGAAAAAACAATTTCGATTCAATTATCAACTTGGATTTAGTCAAGCACATTATGTTGATTTGACTTATCGGAATCGCTTGACAGATTTATTTCTTTCTCAGAGTTTCACTGCCCGCTACCAACTTGTTAAAAATTGGGGAAATATTGGTTTGGGATTAGGCTTTAAACATTTATACGACAGGGAAAATTTTTATAATTTAAACTTTTCTCCTTCTATTACATGGAATATCTTAAAAGGATTGAATTTATCTATTTACGGCAGTTATTCTATTTTGCGCGATCAATATTTTCTGAAGTTAGAGGACGTAACATCAACCGAGGTAATAACAGGTCAAATACAATTAAAATCAGCTTTTAACTACTTCCTGTCAATGGGAATTAATTATTCATTTGGTTCCATTTATAACAATGTTGTAAATGTCCGTTTTAGAGGGATTAATTGATTTTAACCGTGGCTTAAATTGCTCATGATTTTGGGTATATTCGCCATTTGTGACTGTTTTTACATACGTTTTATAACTCAAGGATATTAAACTACTTTTGCAAATGAATTCATTTGAACAGATTCTGACAAGCCGTTTTCCAAACAATCAAATTACACCAATAATTTTTGAGGATGAGCTCTTTTATCTTATAGATTTTACGAAGGCAAAAGGAATAAAAGTTTTAATTACAAGCTCATTTCACGTCTATCAAATGTCCGTTCCTGAAAAACTGAACGGTTTTGAATTCGGTCAATTGTATTTTTGTATTCCCGAATATTGGGATTTAACAGATCCTGAAAACCCCGAAATTAGATGGCTTTTTGAATGGTTAAATCGGATTACAACATATACGATAAATAATAACACTTGGCTTGGCGATGGTCATACCTACAATTGTACAAAACACGGTAAACAATTATCAACCACTATCAGACAAGATCATTTATTTATCAGCAATCCTATCTTTTTGGAGGATGAATTAACCCCTATTGAACTAGAGGATAAAACGATTCATTTTTGGGCGCTTATACCCATTTTTGGTGATGAAATGGATTACAAACAAGGCAAAGGAACAGTAAAGCTCAAAAAGAAGTTCTTGACAAAAGGAATTACCGAAAAATTAGACGAATACAGACAAACATCCCTCAAAACGAGGTGGAATTTCTTCTAATGACAGCTAAAAACAAAGGAAATATTTGGGCACATGCCGCATTGTTTTTGGTAAATACGCTCTACGGCGCGAGTCATGTTTTGGCGAAAGGAGTAATGCCCACCTATTTAACTCCATCTGTGTTTATTTTTTTTCGTGTGCTGGGTGCTACTTTACTCTTTTGGTTACTCTTGTTTTTCATTAAATCCAATATAATAGAACGAAAAGACTGGTTTCGACTGGTGGGGTGTGGATTATTTGGTGTAACAATAAATCAGCTTTTCTTTTTTCACGGACTCAATTTATCCTCCTCCGTGAATTCAGGTATAATCATGGCTTTTAATCCAATAATGGTGATTATTTTGTCCGCGTTCCTGTTGAGAGAAAAAATTACCGCCATACACCTTGCTGGAATAGCTATTGGGGCAATTGGTGCCATTTTACTTACTTTAACAGGTGTTCGATCTGTTTCAGAAACAAGTTTAGGCGATTTATTTTTATTGATTAATTCACTGAGCTATGCCGTCTATTTGGTGCTCGCAAAACCCCTTATGAAAAAATACAGTCCTCTTTTAGTGATTACCTGGGTGTTCACAATTGGGCTAGCCTTTTTATTGCTTTACCCCCCTGTTATTTCAGAGTTAGCAGTAACTGATTTTACCGTTATTCCAGCTGATATTTGGATGAAAATTTGTTATGTAGTTGTTGGAGTTACGTTTCTTACATATTTACTAACGATGTTTGGATTAAAACACTTGAGTCCTTCCGTTTCAAGTTCATACATTTATTTTCAACCCATGATGGTAATCGGTTTTGCTTATTTGTTTTTGTATCTAAACCTTGCGCCAGATTATACAGCAACCATTACCCTGGAGAAAATAATATATATGTTACTGATTTTCGTTGGAGTGTACTTAACCGGAAAGCCAACCAAAAAGACTAATTCTTAGTACGTGGTGTGGGTTGCCACACACTTGATTTAACACCTTTCAAATATCGAAAAAATCCAATGAGTAAGGCGAGGTTCATATTATAAAAATGAGCAACAAATAAAGCTGGTTTCATCCATTTTAAATAGGGTATTGCCAACGGACTTAGAAACAAGACACATTGAATAATGGCTAATACCTGAAAAAAGAAGCAATCAAAACTAAGTAGAAAGGAAACTAAAAATAAGAGAATTAAAAAAAATGGGGTTAGCCACCTTAAAATTTTATGGGAGATAAAAGAATATGCAATTGCTGACCAAAAAGGCCAAAGCAGTTTTTTGAATGCTACTAAATTTTGGAAGTTCCCTATTGAAATGCGAATTTTTCGTTTAAACTCCTCTGCCGATTCTGTTGGAAGATCTTCATAACAAATTGCCTCCGCATCGAAAATCACACGGCCTTTATTTGCAATGACGCTCAAGGTAACAAAAAAATCATCCATGAAAAAATTAGGTGGAATCGGCGTGTATGCCTGTCTTCTGATAGCGTAACAACCTCCCTCCGCGCCCATCACAAATCCCCAGCTTGCACTTTCGCGCAGTTTAATCTGATTTTCCATTAATAAATAGCCTTTTTCAAGGGCTTGAATATTTTCGTTTCTTTCCGATGTTTTTAGTATGTTGGCACATACTTGATGGGTTTCTTTTTCCGAGAAATGCCGAACGAGATTTGGAATGGTAGAAGGAGTAAAAAAAACATTGGCATCCGTTAAAATAAGTATCTCTTCTTTGCAATCGTGTATTATTGAATTAATAATTCCCGATTTACCTGTTCTTCCTGGAAAAATCTTTAACTGCACATTCGCACAATGAGCACCAAAATTGGTGACAATTTCATTGGTTCGATCTGTTGAAGCATCTGACCCAACATAAACAACTATTTTGTCTAATGGATAAGTCGTTACTAAAACACTTTGTATTTTTTTTTCTATGACATTTTCTTCATTATAAGCAGCTATAACAATGGCCACGTTATAATTTGAGTTTAGCGCTGGCTTGACCTGTGTTTTTTTACCAAAAAGAAATAAACAAAGAGGATATATAATGTAGGATTGTGCAATTCCAAGAAATGAAATCAAACCAATGAGATATAGAACCTTTTCAAGCACTTATTGTAAAATCGAATTATAAAACCCCACTAAGGTAGCAGTTAATTTTGTGTTGTCGAGGTATTCATTGGCAAATGACTTAGCATTCAATTCAATAGAATTTCTTCTCTCATTATTTTCTGCTAATTCTATTACCGCATCTGCGAATTTTTCCGGTGTTTCGGCAATGAGTAAATCGCGGTTATTTTGTACATCTATACCTTCACACCCAATCGGTGTGCTAACTATTGCTTTTCCAAAACTCAATCCTTCCACAATTTTTATGCGTAAGCCACTTCCAGACTGCAGCGGAACGACCATAACATTGTATCGACTATAAATCTCATTACTGGTGGGGACATTTTCCAAAATCTCGATGGTTGCTGACGCTTTTTGTTTAATGAATTCGGGGATATTTCGACCAGCAACAATAAATTTACAAGATGGGACTTTACTTAAAATAATTGGCCAACACTTTTCCAAAAACCACACAACAGCTTGTTGATTAGGTAACCAATCCATGGAGCCAAAACAAAAAACACTTTTTGTTTCAAACATATCAG
>CALQIX020000001.1 GCA_943330745.2 Lishizhenia tianjinensis | reverse complement strand
GCATTGAAATAGGGAATTTAGCCAATGAAAAAGGAAAAGCAATCAAGATTGGTGTTAATAGTTTATTTGCAAGTCATATTGGAATATTTGGAAATACGGGTAGCGGCAAATCATACACACTTGCAAGCTTATACCATAAGCTTTTCAAACAATATGAAGATAAAAAGGGATTTAAAGAAAATGCACGTTTTTTATTGATAGATTTCAATGGCGAGTATTCAAAGCAAAAATCAATTACAGAAAAAAAAACAATCTTTAATTTATCAACAAGAAAAGAACTAGCTAAAATTAAGAAGGAGGATAAAATTGCAATTAGTGAGGAAGTAATCTTAAATCTTGAATTATTGTCTATTTTATCTAATGCCACAGAAAAAACCCAAAAACCTTTTTTAAAAAGAACATTAGATAAATATAATAAAATAATAAACAGCGCAGATCCTATTGAATATTTTCGAAATTCACTTAAACAACAATGTATTAATATACTTTCAATGTCTAACAAAGATGTTGCAAATTCTTTGTTAGATTATGCATTTGTAATTTTAAAAGAGGCAAATAATAGTATCGAAAGTGATTTTCGTAATCAAATTGAGTGGCATAATACTCTTAGTTTTTTTAAACTTAAAAAAGGGACAACATCGAAACAAATTGAAGAAGCTGATATAAAAACCACTGCTTTTTACAAATCAATTGATGATTACAATTTCCCCAAAAATTGTTTAGAAAAAGTAATACATTTTTTGTATCTTCAGTTAATGTATGATTTACATACTAATAAGGCTGTTTATGAACATATTGCACCGGCAATAAATAAATTAAAAAGCAAAACTAAAGATTTATATAAAGTATTTGATTTTCAATCTACTTCAAATGATATATTTGGAAAGGATTATAATTTTGTTGTAATAAATCTTAATGATGTTAATCTTGATATAAAAAAAACTTTGCCGTTAATACTTTCTAAACATATTTATGATAATCATAAATTAAAAAGAGAGCTATCAGAAAAAAACTATCTAAATATTATTATTGATGAGGCGCATAATGTATTGTCTTTTAATTCCGAAAGAGAAAGTGAAACATGGAAGGATTATCGTTTAGAAACATTTGAAGAAATTATAAAGGAAGGAAGGAAGTTTGGTGTCTTTTTAACTATTGCAAGTCAGAGACCATCAGATATATCTTCCACAATAATTTCACAATTGCATAATTATTTCTTGCATAGATTAATAAACAATAAAGATGTTGAAGCGGTCGAAAGAACAATATCGTATTTAGATAAATTATCCTTTGAATCATTACCAATTTTACCAACTGGGACATGTATTTTAGCAGGTTTGGCTGCACAATTACCTGTAGTAATAGAAATGAATCAATTGGAAGAAGAATTTCAGCCTAATAGTAAGACAATAAAGCCCACAGATTTTTGGGGATAAATATGGAACTAAAACCTCCTTTAAAAAATTAGAATTAAATGGCAAAATACAGCGTACATCAACAGCCCGTAGAAACCTTATTAAGTTGGATAAAATCTGGCGATATTGCTATTCCAGAAATACAACGCCCTTTTGTTTGGAACGGCGCCAAAGTAAGAGATTTAATCGATTCTTTGTATCAAGGATATCCTGTAGGGTATATTATCACTTGGCGTAATCCAGATGTGAAACTGAAAAATGGCGAACTATCCGCAGGCAAAAAAGTTTTAATTGATGGGCAACAGCGCATTACTGCCTTAACCGCTGCGATTGTTGGTCAACGAGTATTAGATAAAAATTATAAAGAAATCAACATTCGAATTGCGTTTAATCCATTAGAGGAAAAGTTTGATGTGCTCAATAAAGCCTATGAAAAAAGTCCAGAATGGATAGACAATATTAATCCAATTGTTAATGATGAAATTTCCATCTCAAAAGCCATTCGAAAATATTGCCAAGATAATCCTGAAGCTGATGAGGAGTTGGTAGAAGAGCGCATTGAAAACCTAAAACGCATTAAAACCAAACAAGTCGGTATTATTGAATTAGATGCTAGTTTGGATATTGATACTGTTACCGAAATTTTTATTCGTATCAATCAGAAAGGAGTTGTTTTAAGTAACGCCGACTTTGTTATGTCTAAAATAGCTTCTGACGAACAACACGGTGGGAATAAAATGCGTAAAATGGTAGATTACTTCTGCCGATTGTTAGTTGATAAAGGATTTATAAAACACATTCAAGACAATGATACTGCCTTTACGCAGTCTGACTACTATAAAGAAATTAAATGGATGGCCACTGGCGGTGATGACCTATATGTGCCGGACTACATAGATATGCTTAGGGTCGCTTTTACGTTTAAATTCAGTAGAGGAAAGTTTAGTGATTTAGTGGCTTTGTTATCTGGTCGTAATTTCGAAACGCGTTCTTATGAGGGCAGCATTGCTGAAGCTAGTTATGCCAAACTATCTGAAGGCTTATCCGCTTTTGTAAATCAAACGAATTATCAGCGTTTCGTAATGATCATTAAATCAACTGGGTTAATAAGTAAGAAATTAATCTCTTCTCAAAACAGTTTGAACTTTGCCTATGCTTTATATCTTAAATTAAGAGAAGATGGTTTAGGAGAAGCAGAGACACAAGGCTATGTAAAACGTTGGATGGTAATGAGTATGTTTATTGGTCGTTATTCAGGTTCAGCAGAATCTCGCATAGATGAAGATATCAAACAAATTAATGAGAAAGGTATTGCTGCTTATTTAATACAAATGGAACAAGCAAATTTAGGAGCTGGTTTTTGGGATTTTGGTATCATTAACGATTTGGAAACTTCAAGCGTAAATAATAATGCTTACAATTTATATTTGGCAGCACAAGTAAATTCAAATACTGTCGCTTTTTTATCTAAAAGCATGAAGATTAGTACACTTATAGAACAACGAGGTGATGTGCACCATATTTTTCCAAAAAAATACTTAATGAATAATGGTTATTCGCAGAAAGCCTATAACCAAGTAGCTAATTTTGTCTTTACAGAACAAGCTACCAATATTAAAGTAGGCATGTTAACTCCAAAAGAGTATTTAGATAAAGTAAAAGCTCAAATACAAACAGGAACCAATGGCATTAGTACTTTAGATACGGAAACGAGCTTACAAGAAAACTTAGTAAACAATGATATTCCAAGTATTATTGAGGAAGCAAGTCATTTGGTATATGAAGATTTTTTAGAAGAACGTAGAAAATTGATGGCTAATAAATTAAAAGTTTATTATAGTCAGTTGTAGAAAAAAAAGTTATGACCGAATCACAAAATAGAGAATGGAAACAATCTTGGCACGACGACTAATTAAATGTAATAATAACCAACTTCCCAACGTCGGCAAAATGGTTTCAAAACAATAAATAAGCATTTTTTAAATACAAAAAAACCTTATTCAGCAAAATTTAACATAAATAGATAGATTTGAATCTTCTTATTTTTATTATTTTTACCTAAATAAGATATATTATGAAAATTTCAACCCTTATTCCGCAAGAAAAAATTAAAGAGCGATTACGTTACGAAAACCCTTGGTGGGTAACCAAGGCTATTCCAGAGTTATACCGTACTATGTCTAAACGTTTGTATTTTAATCTTTTTTATCCGTTTGTAGTTGAAAAAGAGATTAAAAGAGCGGTGGTTTTAATGGGACCAAGACGTGTGGGCAAAACCGTAATGATGTTTCATACGATCGATCAATTGATTCAAGAAAATGTAAATCCGCAAAAGCTTTTTTTCATAGGTATTGATAATCCTATTTATATCAATTTGAGCTTACAAGACATTTTGGATTTATGCACCGAGGCTTTAAAAATTAAAAATCTAGACGATTGTTACATTTTCTTTGATGAGATTCAGTATCTCAAAGATTGGGAGCGTCATTTAAAAGTATTGGTGGATGCTTATCCTAAGACAAAATTTATAGTATCAGGTTCTGCTGCTGCTGCTTTGCGTTGGCACAGTTCGGAAAGTGGCGCTGGTAGGTTTACTGACTTTATGTTACCTCCTTTGACCTTTCAGGAGTTTATTCATTTAAAAAATCGTTCCCATTTGATGGTAGAAGGTGCCATCAAATACAACGGAAAAGAAATAGCCTATCAGTTGACTAATAATATAGACGAACTCAACAAAGAATTTGTGAATTACCTCAATTTTGGAGGCTATCCCGAAGTAGTATTATCTGAAAAAATTCAGAGTGATATGGGTAGGTATGTTAAAAATGATATTGTAGATAAGGTATTATTGAGAGATTTACCAAGCTTATATGGGATAAAAGATGTGCAAGAACTCAACCGTTTTTTTACTTATATTGCTTATAACACTGGGAATGAGTTTTCGTACGAAACCATGTCAAGAGAAAGTGGTATTATAAAAGAAACCTTAAAAAAATATCTGGAATATTTAGAAGCTGCTTTTTTAATTAAAGTACTCAATAAATTAGACGTAAACGCTAAAAGATTAAAAAGAGTAACCAGTTTTAAAGTTTATTTGACCAATCCTTCATTGCGCACAGCTTTGTTTTCGCCAATTTCAGAAAGCGATCAAGAAATGGGAAATATGGTCGAAACCGCAATACTTTCACAATGGATGCACAGAGAAAATTTGAATCTTAATTATGCCCGTTGGAAAGACAAAAAAGAAGGTGAAGTAGATTTAGTTTTACTAGATGATAAAAATTTTAAACCTATTTGGGGCATTGAAATAAAATGGAGTAACCGCTATGTTGAAAAAACAAATGAATTGAATAGCATGATACAATTTTGCGATAAAAATAAATTATCAAGTGCATTAGTAACTACAATTAATCAGGAGGGAAATAAAACCTTTCAGGAAATTGAGTTTACCTTTTTGCCGGCAGCTTTATATGCTTATAATGTTGGTGTCAATACATTAAAAATGAAAGGGAATAATGAATAACGGAAATAGGACAAATAAGCATTTTTAAACACAAAAAAAGCTTATTTAGCCCATTTTGGGTTAAATAGACAGGTTTGAATTTACTTATTAGTTCGTTTGATGATAGACAAAAGTGATTATATATGCCAAAAAGCATATAATATAATTTATATGATAAAAAGCATATATTTTGGTTTATATGATAAAAAGCATATATTTACATAAAAAAAGAACCATGGAAGCAGTCCTAACAGCTGATATCATCAATTCAAGAGAAGTATCTCCAGAGATTTGGTTGCCTATATTGAAAAAAGAACTGAATGCAATCGGAGAGGAATACACCACCTGGGAAATGTATCGAGGAGATAGTGTACAAATCATTACTACCCCAACACACGCATTGGATTGTGCTGTTGTATTAAAATCAACGGTAAAACAAATTCCAAACTTAGACATTCGAATTGCGATAGGTATTGGAGCAATCACCTATCGTTCTGACAAAATATCTGCATCAAACGGTTTGGCTTTTATTCATTCAGGAGAAGCATTCGATAGGCTTGGAAAAAACACCTTAGCGATCAAAACCCCTTGGGAAGATTTTGATGAGGTCATTTCGATTATGCTTGATTTAGCAACGCTAACCATGAATGATTGGAAACCTGCAATGGCAGAAATTTTCAAGAAACAATGGGAAAAGCCTGAAGCAAAACAAATTGAAATAGCTAAAGAACTAAATAAAAAGCAAAGTAATGTAAGTTATAGTCTTAAAAAATCAGGATACGAAGAGATTTTAAATGCAATTACGTATTATAGACGCGAAATAGAAAAATTATGCTGCTCATAAAATTATTGTTAGCTCATTTTATAGGTGATTTTGTGCTTCAATCCAACAAATGGGTAGCACACAAAGAAAAATACCTGTTTAAGTCCAAGTACTTATACCTGCATGTGCTCCTACATGCATTGCTCCTGTTACTTGTGTTAGGATTTGAAAAAAAATATTGGCTAGCAATCGTTGTTATAAGTATGGCGCATTTAGTAATAGATGGGATAAAACTTATGCAACCCATAAAGAATAATCGTATATTATTTTTTATGGATCAATTGGCCCATATTGCCATCCTATTTTGGGCAGCAAACGATTGGCGTATTCCTTTTGAAGTACAAGCTTATGTAACAGCCCGCAATTTATTGTTACTTCTTGCAACAGTTCTTTTAACATCGGTTACTTCCATCGTTTTAAAAGTTGTGTTCAGTTTTTGGGGCAAGGATTTGGAAGAAATTAGCAAGGAAGACAGTTCGTTGAAAGACGCAGGACGTTACATAGGAATGCTAGAGCGTTTGTTTGTTTTCACCTTTGTTTTGTTAAATAAGTGGGAAGCGATTGGTTTTCTTTTGGCCGCAAAATCAGTCTTTAGATTTGGCGATTTAACGAAGGCGAGCGATCGAAAATTGACGGAATATATATTAATTGGTACCTTGTTAAGTTTTGGAATTGCAATCATGCTTGGAATTGTTTTTTCAAATCTTATAAAATAAGTGATATAAAACATGAAATTCACAGAAGCACAATTAGAACAAGCCTTTATCCACTTATTACAAGATGAGCAAATGACGCATCTTGTTGGAGGTAAAGTGCGTAAAAACGAGTTTCAAGGTGTGGAAGAACCACAAGCACAATACGGACATATCGTTACTGAAAAAGTCTTGATAGATGACGATTTAAGAAACTATTTGAAATCCAACTATAAAAAAGATAACATAACAGATTCAGAAGTAAATTCTATTATTCGTGACTTGGATCGTTTGCCTTCTTCCGATTTGTATGAAAGCAATAAAACGTTCATGAAAATGGTTAGCGATGGCTTTTTGCTAAAACGGGAAGACCACAATCAGAAAGATATATTCATCCAATTCATCGATTATTCTGAATCAGATAACAATACCTACAAAATTGTCAATCAATTAGCTATAAAAGGCTACGAAATGCGTATTCCCGATTTGATTTTATACATCAATGGCTTGCCACTAGTAGTGTTTGAATTTAAAACAGCTATTCAAGAAAACACAACCATTCATGATGCTTATGTACAATTAACCACACGTTATAAAAGAGATATTCCTGAATTATTCAAATACAATGCTTTTTGTGTGATTAGCGATGGCGTAAACACCAAAGCAGGTTCTTTTTTTGCGCCGTATGAATTCTTTTACGCCTGGAGAAAAATAGCAGGAATGCCCAATGAAGTGGATGGTATTGATGCCTTGTTTACATTGATTCAAGGGATGTTTAATCGCAAACGTTTACGAGACATCATTCAAAACTTCATTTACTTACCTGATAGTTCTAAGAAGAATGAAAAAATTGTTTGTCGCTACCCTCAATATTATGCAGCGGTCAAATTATTTGAAAACATAAAAACTCACCAAAAACCATTGGGTGATGGAAAAGGTGGAACCTATTTTGGTACAACAGGATGTGGGAAAAGTTATACGATGATGTATTTGAGTCGTTTGTTGATGCGAAGCACACATTTTGCAAGTCCAACAATCGTAGTCATTACAGACCGTACCGATTTAGACGACCAGTTATCGGGTCAATTTACCAATGCAAAAGGTTTTATTGGCGACGAATCAATAATTAGCGTAGAAAGCAGAACTCATTTAAGAGAACTGCTACAAGGTAGAAATAGTGGTGGTGTTTTCTTAACCACGATTCACAAATTCACTGAAGATACAAGACTATTGACAGATCGAACGAATGTCATTTGTATTTCGGACGAAGCACATAGAAGTCAAACCAACTTAGACCAAAAAGTAGTTGTGTCAGAACATGGGGTTAAAAAAACATTCGGTTTTGCTAAATACTTACACGATTCATTACCTAATGCTACTTATGTTGGGTTTACTGGTACTCCAATCGATGCCACTATCGATGTGTTTGGTGATATAGTGGATGCATACACGATGAACGAATCGGTTAAGGATGAAATTACAGTTCGAATTGTGTACGAAGGAAGAGCAGCAAAAGTCCTGTTAAATAATCAGAAGTTAGCTGAAATTGAAGCTTATTACAATCGTTGTGCAGAAGAAGGAAGTAATGAAAACCAAATAGAAGAAAGTAAAAAAGCCATGGCGCAAATGAATGCGATTATTGGCGATCCAACCCGCTTGAAAACTGTTGCAGAGGATTTTGTTACACATTATGAAAACAGGATAGCTGAAGGTGCATCAGTTCGTGGCAAGGCGATGTTTGTGTGCAGTAGCCGTCCAATTGCTTACGAATTATATAAAAACATAATCGCTTTACGCCCAGAATGGGGAGAAGTGAAGGTTGCTGCTGATGGTGTTGAATTATCCGATAAAGACAAAAAAGAAATCAAACCGATGGAGCACATCAAAATGGTGATGACCAGAGGGAAAGATGATGAAGAAGCATTTTACAATTCACTTGGAACGAAAGACGACAGAAAAGAATTAGACCGTCAGTTTAAAAACGAGAAGTCAAATTTCAAAATCGCCATCGTTGTAGATATGTGGTTAACTGGTTTTGATGTTCCTTTCTTAGACACCATGTATATTGACAAACCTATTCAACGCCACAATTTAATTCAAACGATTTCTCGTGTAAATCGAAAATTTGAAGGTAAAGAAAAAGGGTTAATTGTAGATTACATCGGCATCAAAAAACAGATGAATTTAGCCATGGCGCAATACAACAATGCAGATGGTCAAAATATTGAAGATATTGAGCAATCAATAGTTGTAGTTAAAGACCAATTGGATTTATTAGGTAAATTGTTTCACAAGTTTGATACATCGGGTTATTTATCGGGTATTCCTTTAGAACAATTAAAAACATTGAATAAAGCAGCGGAGTTTGTGCAATTAACACAAGAATTGGAAAAACGATTCATGTACATTGTGAAACGATTAAAATCGGCTTATGATATTTGTTCTGGAAGTGGTGCATTTTCAGAATCGCAACGAGATGAAATCCATTTTTACTTAGCCGTTCGATCGATCATTTTCAAATTGACAAAAGGTGTTGCACCTGATACTGCTCAAATGAACAATCGAGTGAAGCAAATGCTTCAAGATGCTATTGAAAGTGACGGAGTTGAAGAGATTTTCAAATTAGGTGATGATACTCAGTCTGAAATTGATATTTTCTCCGATGATTATATGGCAAAAATTGATAAAATCAAATTGCCGAATACCAAAATCAAACTATTGCAAAAGCTATTAGCAAAAGCCATAGATGACGTGAAAAAAATCAATAAAATTACTGGAATCGATTTTTCTAAACGTTTACAATTCATAGTTGAAAAATACAACGAACGTAAAGAAAGCGATGTGTTGCGAAGTGAAATTTTAGAAGACTTTACCGATGAAATTATCGATTTGTATTATGCGCTTAAAAAAGAGAAAAATTCCTTCAAAGATTTAGGAATTGACTTTGAAGAAAAAGCATTTTATGACATTTTGAAAGCAATAGCTATTAAATACGATTTCAACTATCCAAATGATAAATTAATAATTTTAGCACAAAAAGTAAAAATTGTAGTTGATGACAAAGCCAAATACACCGATTGGAGTAAGCGAGATGATATTAAAGCAGAATTAAAAGTAGATTTAATAATGTTACTCTCTGAAAATGATTATCCTCCAATTGTCCATGATGAGGTTTATAAAGAGATTTTTGAACAAGCTGAGAACTTTAAGAAGTATAAAATATAAAAAGTGTTGTTAGAAGGAAATTTAGATAATTTGGAGAACTTGTTAAAAGAGTTCCAATATTTACATCAAAATATTGTTTTAGAAACTATACCTAAAAATCAAGAACTCTTGAAACAATTTTTTGAATTAAGAGAAAATCACCGAACGGAAAATCAGAAAAAAAGCATTAATCTAAATATCTTCAATTATTTCCAGCCTAATGAAACAATGCACAGTAAATTACTTGCAATGCTTTTAAATCCGCTTGGTGAACATGGTCAAGGAAACGTTTTTATTCATTCTTTTTTAAATAAGTTAGGCATCAAGTATAACTCTGAAACTGATAAATGGAAAGTTACTGCCGAAATTGGACGGATCGATATTTTAATTAAAAGTACTTCGGGACATATAATAATAATTGAAAACAAATCTAATTGGGCTGTAGACCAAGACTCTCAACTTTATAGATATTGGTATAAGGAAATGTATAGGCCAAATTTAAATAAAAACAAAGACCCAAATTATACACTTACTGCAACTGAGAAATTTCAAATTATTTATTTGGCCCCAAATCTAAATAAAACTCCATCGGAGTATTCATTGAAAAAGTGCAGTTTAATTGATCCAGAAAACATTGATGGATTGCCAGAAAAACTTGAAGACCATCATGTTAAACAATGGACTTTTAAAGATAACATAGTTGTATGGTTAGAGGAACAATTACCATTGTTTAATCAAAATCATAGATTAAGAGAATATTTACTTCAATACATTGAATTATGGAAAACAAATTAATCAGTCAGAGTTCTGAATTATTTAAAGATATCGAAACCTTGGAATCTTTTTTAGAACTGCAAAGAATATTTCCAAAAATAAAACAATCATGGATTTCAATTTTTTCAAAGGAACTTATAAAAATTAATGTTCCTCACACTTGGAATTTTAAAAGAAAAGAAAATGGGGGAGTTTGGTTTCTTTCATCTGAATCTAAACAAGAGGGTTCGTTAGGTTTATGGATTGAAAATGACCAGTTTTCTTTATGGGCAAATCAAAATCAATTTGATATTGAGAAAGTTAAGAACTTAATTAAGCAAGATGAATTTGTAGCTTTAAAAGAACAATTTAAAGTATCTGAAATTTCAATAGGTAGAGATGCATATATCTATAGAGAGGCAGGAATCTTTCAATATGAATCTATTTCCTTAGATAGTAATTTATTCGCCTGGGTGGCTGGTAATAAACCTAAAATAATTGTCAATCAGTTAACTGAAAAACTACAAAATTTTTTCTCACCTGAAATTACTGCCATGTTTCAAAAAATAAATGATGCAGCACGAATTGTTTAATAGCGTTAGTAATTAGTGTTTATCTGATTTTAATAATGCAGTATTTATTGGAATTCATATCAATATCTATTTAAATGAAATTCGGTTTCCGCATACCATCCTTTTCCAAACAAATTGCAGCGCACACATCATTGAAGCGAGTTATTCGCCACAATTTAGGTTTCAAAGCAGCCAAAGGTTTTGTGTGGTTCACCAATCCCAAAAAGGCAGCCTAAAACAAAGTGTACAACAAAACATCACGAGGTTGTTTGGTCAATTTGCTTTTGTTGGTTTCATTTGGTTTTCTAACTTTTTCAATCCCTTCCTGCGATTTCAAGAAATCAGACAATGCAGGAGGTAGTTACGTTAAACCATCTGTTAACTACAAAGGGCAAACACGCAAAGGACACGTGCGCAAAAAAGTAAGCACAGATAAAACTGAGACAAACAATCGAAATCGGTCAAAGTATTATAACCAAATCATGGTTATGAACCCGAAGAAATAGGAAAAACAGAACAAATTTATTTATTGATCTTACTCCTCCCACAATTGAATTTGTTCCTCACTTTTTACGTTGATGGTTGGGATACCATTTTTATCTAAAGTTACTTTACCTGTAACGACAATATACTTTTCGTCAAAGGCTGTTTCAGGTTTAAAACTGAAATTACGTCGTGCATTATTCCAAATAGTAATCGAGAAAATCTGGTTCGGAAATTCTTTATCTAAATTAAGAAATGTCGATTGGGATTTTGAAATGAACTTCGTGCTAACGACTTTGCCCACTATGGATACCGTACTTCCTGCTTTGGAGGCAGCTTGCTCGGTGTTAAAATAACCTTTGGGTAATTCCAATGGATTTAATGGCTCAACGTTATTTATGTAAGATTTCACGTCCCAAGCAAAGAAGTCCGCTTTACCTTCTATTTTTTGTTCCAAAGAGTCAGAAATCAGTGAAAAGAAATCCAGTCCGGTCAGTCGTTCAATGCTATCGATGGGTACAACATAATTACTTACTTTGGAATCACACTTTTTATTAGGCATTAAAAAAGCAATACCTCGTGGATTTTCATTGGATAAATCGGCAATGATTTTATAGTGTAATTCGGGAATTTTTAACTTGTTTTCTGATTCGTTATTGACCTCCAATCCTTTATGCAAAATGGGGCCGGTTAAAACGAACAATGTTTTTTTTTCATTATCCGCAATCTTCCTAACCAAACTTTCTAATTGAGCCCATGATTCTCGATTAAAATCCGGTTTTTGTGGGGTGATGTTGCTGTAATAATATGTTTCACTCATGGCGGCTTTCGACCATTTCAAATCAGCGGAGGGAACGAGATGGCCCCTGTCAAATCCAAACCCTTTGGTCTGAGTTGTTCCATCTTCATTTGTTTTCAATTTAAAATAATCAACTTCTGTAGTTGTTCCGCAACTGATGGTAGAGTCCATTCTAAAATCATTCGTTCGTGAATTTGATCCAAAAGTCACATCGGTATTCAGTTGATGAAAAGTCCAGTATGCCATTTTGTATTCGCAATCAAACCCGATAACGAATCCTTTATACTCTTTTATTTCAAGAGGTTTTGACGAAACTGGATAGCCAACTTGTTTAAGTTGCATCAGCCCTTGTTCTAATTTAAGTTGCTCAATTTCAAATAGAAGTTCTTTTTCTTTACTCCTTAAGGAATCAATTTGCTGAATTTTTACATTTAACTCGTTTTGAGCCTGAAAAGTCAATCCCAAGATACAAGTAAACACAAATCCGATTAGAAATTTCATGAGCCGGTTTTAAAGCCTAAAACTACGAAGAAAATAAGATTGGATCGGAAAATAATAGTGCGTAATGATAAAAGATAATCTTGATTTAATATGAAAAAATATTTAGTAAATTCATTATTGAATTGCCATTATAAACTAATACCTTTTACTCACAAACCCTAAACTCCCTGAACACGTTTTTAGCTCCTTCGATTCAATCACCTTCTTTACATGAAGTAAGTCAAAGGTTTTAACTATCAAATTCTCAATACTAGTTATGTTTTTTTTTCTAAAAGCTTGAACATAGGACATTTTTTAATCAATTGATCGGTGTTTCACTTCTTCCTCCGATATTTCCCCCTGGTTTGATAATAATATCGTGACCGATTCTGGCTTTTAACAGCGTTTTTACTGGTACTTACCTTTTTTCGAACGTGGCCTTTGCGGGGTTGGCCTTTGTAGTTTACAGATGGTTTGACGTATGAACGGTTGGAATCATCTGATTTTTTAAAATCACACGAAGAAAATAGGAGTAAAAAACTGATCAAAAGTTGGATGAGTGTACGATTGGTCATGAATTATTATTGGATTAGCTTAAACACGCGTTTGAATCGCCGAATTGAATATACATTGGATAGATTATTAGTTCATTGTACCTTCTATTAACGTTCTATTAAATAACTACTTATTTGATTATATATTATTCTAAAATAATTATTTTTGAGAAAATAAATAAATTATGAAAAATCTATTATTCTTTTTAATCAGCTTAACATCACTGGTTTCCTTTGGTCAGCAGCGTTCGTGCCATACCATGGAGAATCATGAACGTCTTTTGATGGAAGACCCGCATCTTTATGAACGAATCTCGAAAATCGAGCAATTTACAAATTTCGCAATTTCCTCAGGCAAGGTGAGCCACAACAAAGCAGTGATTACCATTCCAGTGGTTGTTCATGTGGTTTACAATACCTCAGCTCAAAATGTTTCTGATGCACAAATTCAATCTCAAATAGATGTGTTGAATAAGGATTTTAGAAAATTAAATACTGATTTGAATTTAATACCATCAACATTTTCAAGTTTAGTGGCTGATGCAGAGATTAATTTTTGTTTAGCAAATAGAGACCCTAGTGGAAACGCAACAACTGGAATAATTCGTGTGCAAACGAGTCAAACTTCTTTTTCCACCAATGACGGAATGAAGTCTGCATCGTCAGGCGGAAGTAATGCATGGTCGACAAATCAATACTTGAATATTTGGGTGTGTAATATGAGTGGTGGAATTTTGGGATACGCACAGTTTCCAGGTGGAGCCGCAGCTACGGATGGTGTTGTAATCGGTTATACTTGTTTTGGAACTACCGGAACAGCTCAAGCACCATTTAACAAAGGAAGAACGGCAACGCATGAAGTTGGACATTGGTTGAATTTACGTCACATTTGGGGTGATGCAACATGTGGGAGTGATTTAGTTTCTGATACGCCGGTACACAATACATCAAACTATGCATGTCCATCTCATCCGAGAGCTAATTCATGTGGAACTTCCGCGGAAATGTTTATGAATTACATGGACTACGTGGATGATGCGTGTATGCAAATGTTTTCCAATGGACAAAAAGCACGCATGCAAGCACTATTCGTTTCAGGTGGAGCACGCGCAAGTTTGGCAACTTCACTAGGGTGTTCAGGTTCAACGGGTGGCGGAACAACAACCCCAGCGTATTGTGCAGCAACCGGAAGCAACACACAATTTGAGTGGATTTCAAATGTAAAATTCAATACAATTAACAATACATCAACAGGTAGTGGAGGATATGCAAATTACACTTCAATTTCTACTACAGTTAATAAAGGAACAGCATATCCCTTAACGTTAACACCTAGTTTTGCGAGTACTGCATATCCAGAATATTTTAATGTTTATATGGATTACAATGGCGATTTAGATTTTGCCGACGCTGGAGAACTTGTTTACTCATCACCAGGAACAACCGCTACAGTTACTTCGTCTATTACGATTCCTACCACGGCAATAACTGGAAGTGTTAGAATGCGTGTGATCATGAAAGACGGAGCAATTACAAGTCCTTGTGAGTCATTTACATATGGCGAAGTTGAAGACTATACACTTTCAATTCAACCGGGAACTACAGGAACAACTTGCTCAGCTCCAACGGGCTTGACAAATTCAACGGTTGGAACAACTACAGCTACAGTTTCATGGGCTGCTGTTTCCGGAGCTTCTAATTATACCGTGCAATACAAACAATCAACCGCTACAACCTGGACATCTGTTTCTACAGCGAGTACAAGTTATAATTTCACAGGTTTAACAGCATCAAAAATATATAACTGGCAAGTGCGGACTAACTGTTCAAGTGGAAGCAGTACTTATACTGCTGGCGCCAATTTTACAACGCAAGCTATTATTTCTTCTTGTACAGATTCGTATGAAGCAAATAATTCGTTATCTGCCGCAAAATCAATTTTGGTAAACACTAATATTACTGCGTTACTCAACACGACTACTGATGTTGATTGGTTTAAGTTTTCGAATACATCAACGGCGAAAAATATACGTGTCACATTATCCAATTTACCAGCCGATTATGACTTGAAATTGTACAACAGTGCAGGAACATTATTATATACTTCGGCGAATGGTGGAAATACAACTGAGCAAATTAAATATAACAACGCACCTGTTGGAACTTATTATATTCAGGTATATGGCTACAATGGAGCTTTCAATGCAAATTCTTGTTATACATTACGTGCTGATATTTCAAGTATAGCATTTAAGCAAGTTGAAGGAGCTGAAGAGACGGCGGAAATACCACAAACTGAATTTATCGATGTTTATCCGAATCCAACAAATGGATCGTTTACGTATTTAATTGATTCAGAAATGGTTGGTGAGTATAGTGTTACTGTAACTGACTCTTATGGACGAATCATTTATCTGGACAAAATAAATAAAGACGAACAAATTTTAAAAAATACAGTAGCATTGGAAAATTCATCTGAAGGAATTTACTTCGTTTCATTGGTTAATGGAAGCAAGAAACACATTGTAAAATTGATGGTTGTAAAAAATGACTAAATAGAATAACCGATTTAGGATAAGGCTTCTCATTTTGAGGAGCCTTTTTTTTGATAGATAGGTGTGATTGATTTTTCTAGAGAATTAATTACTTATAACCGCTAGAATTATGATGAAGTTCTTTGATTTAAATGAAGCGTTACTTTTTAGCTATTGTAGCTTAAATTTTATCGGTCTAATTTCACACATCGCACATAATGACCCATGATCCAACTGGTTTCGCCATATCGGAATCCAATTGAACCGTCTTCATATTGTATAACGCTTAGTGTATTAGTTGATGTTTCATCCGAAGAGGGGTCAATAATTGCTTCGCACCAGTAGGTAACAGAACTCCCAACTCCTCCACAGCCTACATCACGCCATCCTGCCGGTTCAATATTCAAATCTGTTTTGTTTGTTCCGCCCAAGGTATCCCAATCATTTACGCTAATCAAATCAGTTTGTTGAAGATTAGAAACTGAAACATACTGTTCTAATTCCCCCCAATCATCTGTAGTACTAATACGCCATCCTTCAGGTGCGATTCCGCGGGGATCATTAATAGCAAAGGAATTGTACAATTTACCGTAACGTTTCAATTCTTGATTTACCCCTTCCTCATTCGTAATCGTTACATAACACCACGCAGCTTTTCCATTAAAACCGGCTTCTTGCCATTCATCATCGGTTTGTGCTTGCGGAATAGGGTCTCCATTTTTGAATTGTGTAACATCTAGGTTTTTTGTCATCCATGTTTGTGTTCCTAGCTGAATAGTATTTTGACAAAAAGAAGATCCGGAAAAAAGAACGAGGCAAAGGATTAGCATTTTCATAGGTGTAGTTATTTTTTATTCTAATTATTCTTCAATTATTTCCATCACAAAGCGAAATCCAACTTGAGGGGAAGGTAGGTTTATTTTTTCTAAAAAAGCATATTCGCTACCCAAATTTTGGCAATTTTCGAGCATGCTGGCAAATGATCCACCAAATACATAGTCTGAATTCAACACAGCCTCAGCAACATTTCCATTTAGGTTATATAAACCATTGCCGCATGGGTAATATGATTCAACTGGCGCTGTTAGTTCAAAACCGTCCAAGGATCTACTTTTCTTCAATATATTCAATTGATTTTTTCTGTAATTCAAGTCAATTAATAATTTCTTTTCATTATAAATGGAGTAATCAAAAAGTGGATTGTAGTTCATTAAATACTCTCCATTTGAATTTACGTGATAGGGTCCTCCCCAACTATAATTTGAATTGTATAATCCACATTGACTGGCAACTATTTGTTGCTTCACTGAAGGAAGCGAAAAACGTACTTTTTGAAAGGCTCTTTTTGAATCGGAATTATAACAATGAGTCATCCATTCGCAAAAAGCAATCATTGCTTCTTGGGTAATATTGACCACTGGATGATTGGGGAATTGAGATGAATAATGTTGATATTGTATTAGCGAAGTTTCAAGTTTCCAATTTTTATCTTCTGGCATGTACTTGTTTTTTAAGGTAGAGTCTTGTAACGAATGTATAAAAGAATTATACAATTTATTACTAACTTCAAATGCTGAAATGTGGAAAGATTGTTGAACGAAAATATCTACGGTATCATTGAATAAGTTGCTGTAACCGCTAGCCATGTGGCCTCCAGAAGGAAATCGTTTTACATTTTTTTCAATAAATTTCGCATTTACTAAAACAGGTGAAGTGTTAACCTGAAATTCTTCAATTTCTGCAAAAACACGAAATCCAACCCACATTTCTGCAATTTTCATGGTGTCACGTGATGAAATAACTAATTTATTACCCTTACTAATCCAACCTCCTCCTTTACAAATGGTATTTTCTTCGACCATTTCTGCAACATTTCCTGAAACGTTAAATAGACCATATCCATTGGGTTGATATGAATCAACCAAATCTGTAGCATAAGAATCATTAAGAGATCCAGCAACTCCAAAATAATCTCCAATACCATGCATGAAATTCGCTAAATAAGATCCTTTTAGTTTTCCTTTATTTGCTCGCAAAGTTTTATACCCCCAGGGATAAATAGTGCCTTCAGGTAATCCCCCACAAGCGCCAATCTCCCATTCTTCCTCTGTTGGTAAACGGTATTTTATTTTTTTGATGTTCTTGTCGTTCATTTCTTTATTTTCCTTTTCAGTTAACCACAGGCAATAGTTTTTTGCTTGATCATAGCTAATTCCCACTACAGGATAGTGTTGGAATGCCGGATGTCGGAAATAATACTGTAGCATGACATCCAAGGAACTTAATGAGTTGATCCAAACAGTTGTATCAGGTAAATGTTTTTTATATTCTTTTTCACTCTTATTAATTAATATCCATTTCAGAAATTCTGAATAATCCTTGTTTGTAACCTCAAATTTATTGGCATAAATAGTAGTTTCACCAAGTGATACGAAATTAGTTTTCTTACCATTCAGTTTTAGAGGAGATTGGCAAACAAGTTCACCAAAAACACTAATAAAAAGGACAAATAGAATTGTAGTTTTCATAACAAAATAAAATGAAAATGTTTTTTTCAGTAAAGGTTACATTACGAATATCAAATCAATTTTAGACAAAATTGTAACGATATGATAAAATTTAATTTGTGTTGAATAGTCAACTAAATGAGTTGGCTGAAAATCCTAAATCGAGTAGTGCTCACTAAAACTAAATTTTATGAAAAAGATAATCCTCCCCATTTTTGTACTTTTTATAGCGGTAAATTTGAATGCCCAGGCATGGTCAGAAGTTAAAAGTCCGATCAAAAAAAGTTCTCTTGCACCTGATTACGCAAATGTTTTTTTTAAACAGGAATTTACTTTGTTAGATCTAATGACTAATGAACCCATATACCCAGTCAGTAAAAATGGAATAGTTGTATATCAAATTTATTTTTCAAGTAATGAAGATCCACGACCATTTTATGGGGAATTTACACCTGATAAATTGGAGAAACATCTATTTTATAAGTTTAAAGATCGAGAAAGCTGCATGAAATTTTGTGATTCAAAATGGCATTGGACTAATGGCGACTGGGGCCAAGTGGTTATGAATGAAAATAACTTTTCGAATAAAAAATAATCCCCCAAAAAAACAGGCAACTTTTTGGGAGTTGCCTGTATAACGTTTCTATTGTTTAATCACTTTTAATGTTCCAATTACATGGTTGCTTGAACAAATTTTTAACAGGTAAATTCCTGATTTAAAATGTTCAACATCAATTTGATCTTGATTTTTAACAGCTTGTTGAATGAGTGTTTTACCAGACAAATCTTGAATGATTACTGTATAATCTGTATTTATTTCGTTAAGCGTGATTGATAATTTATCGGAAGTTGGATTGGGGTGAACAGAAAAGAAAGAAGAATTCCCTTCGCTAATATTAGCCGAATTTTCATAAATCACTTCAAATACAAAATTCTTGGTAGTTACACCGACTGGTGTACCATTGTCTGTGGCCGTTAGACTAACATGATAAATACCTGGTGTCACTCCAGTAGCATTAAACGACGATTGAACTTCATAGTATAGATCACTAATCGGAGTCATGCTATAGCTGAAAGCCCCTGCAGGTGCATCTGAATTAGTTGAGATTTGAATATTTTGTCCGATTTCAGGAGTCATAATACCAATAATGAAATCAGTTGAATTTAAGCTTTTTAGCGTGTCGCCGGTAATTACATTGATCGTGTCACAAATGGCGCTGCTGATTAATAATGGTGGGGTATTGGTCGTTGTTATTCCGGCAACATTAAAATAAATTTCCTGTCCATCTAGAAAATCTACGCCATCAAAATTATTGGTTGGACCATCAAATGATGTACCTGTTTGAACAAATTGTCCAACTTGAAAATAATCGGTTCCATTTCCAATGTTTACCCCAACTGTGGCAGGAGTTCCTCCAAAACCACCTATTCCGCTGGATGCATCACCGGTTGTCCATTGCATATCTTCATAACAAAAAGAAACATTTCCTCCTGCTGAAATTAAAGAGTCTGAACCGTTTGAAATGATCAATTGAAAAGTAGAAACGAGGTCATTGTGCATGTTAAAATAGCCAACTTGATTCCAATTGATGATTAAGGCAGTTGGTGTTACCTTGTACCAAACATTTCCTCCATTTCCAAGTAAATTCCCTAAACTATCCATTCCGCCACGTGTATCTACATCACCCCAGAATGGTGCAATCATGTTAAAGGAAGAATCGGGGAAAGAGTTTGAAGTCCATGTCATATAAGGTGAAACAAATGAAATATTCCCGTTGTTGTTGATGTATACTGAATTGTATTGATTTCCGTAAAAATCAAACGTGAAAGGAAGATTTATTAATCCGGATGAACCATCATCATTGGGTAACATAGCCAAAGAAAAAGTTGAATCCAACGGAACAATACAATCGCACGTACCATTTTTTTCCATTCCTCCATTGTATCTGATGTTAGAAGGAAAAGCAAGATCCGAAAAACTGTAATGAACATTCGGGTCAATTAACCCTGCTTGTTTCATTTCTTGGTATTCTGCTTTGGTCACAGTTACTGTGTTTTGACCGTATGCTACTGATACAGAAAACAATACAATGCATAGAATTTTTTTCATAGAATATTAGTTTAGTTGTCTTTAGACTTGTAATCAATTGTTAAGGTTGCCTTAAAAGTAATAAAAAAGTAACAGTAGTCCGTATTTCTTCTTTGAATTTATTTTGAATTGTATGGACATTCGAATGCAGATTTTTTGATTTTTCTTGCTGATTAGATTTCCCCTATAATCTATTCCTCATCTCCTTCAATTTTTCTACCTTTGCGCTCAAATATTAAACAATGACGGTTTCTGAAATTCGCCAGCAATTTTTTGATTTTTTTGCCAGTAAAGGCCATGCAATAGTTCCTTCTGCTCCAATGGTTGTGAAAAATGACCCAACGCTGATGTTTACAAATGCGGGGATGAATCAATTCAAAGATTATTTTTTAGGATATCAAGTTCCAAAAGATCGACGTGTGGCAAACTCCCAAAAATGTTTGCGCGTTTCGGGTAAACACAATGATTTGGAAGAAGTTGGGGTAGATACATACCACCATACGATGTTTGAAATGCTGGGCAATTGGTCGTTTGGTGATTATTTCAAAGAAGAAGCCATTTCATGGGCGTGGGAATTACTTACTGAGGTATATAAAATTCCGGTAGATCGCTTGTATGTTACTGTTTTTGAAGGTGATGCCAAGGATAATGTGCCGCAAGACGAGGAAAGCTTTGCCATCTGGAAAAGATTCATCGCAGAAGATCGAATCATTTTGGCTTCGAAAAAAGATAATTTTTGGGAAATGGGCGATACAGGTCCCTGTGGTCCGTGCACGGAAATCCATGTAGATTTGAGGGATGAAAGTGAGCGAATCAGGACAAATGGAAGAGATTTAGTGAATAATGATCATCCCCAAGTGATTGAAATATGGAACAATGTTTTCATGCAATTCAACCGAAAATCGGATAGTTCTTTGGAACCACTTCCTGCAACACATGTTGATACAGGTATGGGCTTGGAACGGTTGGCCATGGCATTGCAAGGAAAACAAAGTAATTACGATACGGATTTATTTCAAACCTTGATCCAACACATGGTTCGTATTTCAGGAATCTCCTATGGAAAGTCAGAAGAGACAGATATAGCGTTACGTGTTATTGCAGATCATGTTCGAACAATTGCATTTTCAATCGCAGACGGACAACTCCCAGCTAATAATGGAGCAGGATACGTTATTCGACGCATTTTACGAAGAGCAGTGCGATACGGCTACCAAACATTGGGATTGAAAGAATCTTTTTTAAGTGATTTAGCATTGGTTCTTTGTGATTTAATGGGGAATCCATATGAAGAATTGATTCGACAAAAAGACCTCATTGCCAAAGTGATTCGGGAAGAAGAAAATAGTTTTTTCAGGACACTCGAACAAGGAATTAAACGAATGGATGATTTGATGAACCATTCCAAAAGCAAAAATGAAACTATCATAGCCGGTGAAGCCGTATTTGAATTATATGACACCTACGGTTTTCCAGTTGATTTAACTTCATTAATTGCACGAGAAAATGGCTTGACAATTGATGAAGATGGGTTTCAGAAAGAACTTCAAATTCAAAAAGACCGTTCGAGGGCTGCAACTGCCGTTGAAACGGATGATTGGGTGCAAGTGAATCCGGATGTGACCACTGAATTTATTGGCTATGATCACACTTCTGCTTCCGTAAAAATTATAAAATACCGGAAAGTATCGCAAAAACAGAAAACATTTTTTCAACTGGTGTTAAACCAAACTCCATTCTACCCGGAAGGAGGGGGGCAAATTGGCGATAATGGAATTTTAACCAATGGTTCTGAAACGATTTCAATTTTTGACACCAAAAAAGAAAATAATTTAATCATTCATCTTACGGATAAAATTCCTACGAATTTATCAGGAGATTTTGATGCCCGAGTAAATGAAACAAAACGTGAGATTACTTCGCTGAATCATTCAGCTACTCATTTGTTACACCATGCATTGAGAACTGTTTTAGGTACTCACGTAGAGCAAAAAGGATCTTTGGTGAACGCGGAATATTTACGTTTTGATTTCTCTCATTTTGCTAAAATCACTGACGAGGAAATGGAACAAATTGAAGGGCTTGTAACGAAAGCGATTCATGAAAACATTGAGTTGGACGAACGAAGAGCCGTACCAATAGATGAAGCCAAATCTTTGGGCGCAATGGCTTTATTTGGAGAAAAGTATGGGGATAATGTCCGAGTGATAAAATTTGGTGATTCGGTTGAGTTATGTGGAGGAATTCACACTTCCAATACCTCCAAAATCGGGCTTTTTAAAATTACATCTGAATCAGCAGTTGCTGCAGGTGTTCGTCGAATTGAAGCCATTACAGGTAGTGTTGCTGAAGCTTTTTTCAAAGAAAAAGCAACCAAGCTTGATGCCATTAGCCTTATGCTGAAAAA
The DNA here is from genome assembly GCA_943330745.2 of Lishizhenia tianjinensis. Taxonomy (GTDB): domain Bacteria; phylum Bacteroidota; class Bacteroidia; order Flavobacteriales_D; family Crocinitomicaceae; genus UBA952. Next base: position 127,311 of record CALQIX020000001.1, on the reverse strand, counting down.
TCCAAAAGATATTGAAAAAGCGATAGAAGATTTAATTGGTAAAAACCAACAATTGAACAAAGAGATTGAAGTCTTTCAACGTGAAAAGGCTAAGAATAGTAAAGCCGAATTAAAGGCTAAAATCACTGAGATCAATGGAATTCACTTTTTGGGTGAACAATTGAATTTAGATTCAAATTCGGTTAAAGATATTTTATTTCAACTGAAAGGGGAGACAGCTAATTTTGTAGGAGTTATTGGAAATGTAGACGGAGATAAATGTGGGTTAAGCTTGATTATTGCTGAAAATTTAGTTGAATCAAATCAGTGGAATGCTGCTCAAATTATTCGTGAAGTTTCTTCCCACATTCAAGGTGGGGGTGGAGGACAACCATTTTTCGCAACGGCAGGGGGTAAAAATGCTTCTGGAATTTCTACTGCTATTGAAGCAATACGAACTAAATTGAATTGAAAAAAGTTCTGATTATAACGTATTATTGGCCACCTAGTGGCGGAAGTGGCGTGCAGCGTTGGCTAAAATTTTCAAAATACTTACCTGAATTTGGGATAGAACCCATAATTCTTACCGTTGATCCTGAATATGCTACATTTCCCGGAAGCGATTTCACCTTGGAAAAGGAGATTCATCCTTCTATAACGGTATACAAAACTAGGGCAAAAAACCCATTAGAACTGTATCAGAAAATCCGAAACAAACCGGCACCTCAAAGTGGATTTTCAGGAGAGAAAAAAAAGGGGCTATTGGATAAGATTTTTCGCTTCATTCGTGGAAATGTGTTCTTGCCTGATGCACGCATTGGTTGGAATCCATACGCCTATAGTAAAGCCAAAGAGTTAATAAAAAAGCATGGGATTGAAACGGTTATCATTACCTCTCCTCCTCATTCTTCTCAATTAATTGGCTTGCGATTAAAGAAAGAATTTCCCATTCAATTGATTGCTGATTTGCGTGATCCGTGGACCGAAATTTTTTATAATAAAGAGTTGTTTAGAACAAAATGGGCGGAGCGACAAGATGCCAACATGGAAAAATTGTGTCTTGAAAATGCCGATCAAATTGTTGTGGTTAGCGATGCAATAAAACGCTCTTTTTCAGATAAATACCCAGATATCCAAAATAAAATCGTTGTCATTCCGAATGGATTTGATGAAGCAGATTTTTCAATGGAAAAGAGTGTGGTGTTGTCTGAAATTCCATCAAAGGAAAAAGTAATTAGTTATGTGGGGAATCTGGGAGAGCAATATCCCATCGACGGATTTTTAAAGGCATTTTCCAACCGGGTTAACAGCGAAAAAGGATGGAAATTGAGGTTTGTGGGAAATTGCCATGTTGGAGTAAAAAACAAGGTGGAAAACCTTAATTTAACGAAACAGGTTGAGTTTATTCCATATGTGGATCATGCCGCAGCCATACAATTCATGTTAAAATCTACTATTTTGTTATTAATTATCCCAGAAGTAGCAGACAACAAAGGAATATTAACAGGAAAGTTATTTGAATATTTAGCAACCAGAAATCCTATTTTACTGATTGGTCCAACCGACGGTGATGCGGCAAAAATTGTAAATGAACATGCGTTTTCTGCCGTTGTCGATTCACATGAATCGGAAAAGATGTATAATTTTATGTTACTTGCCTCAACCCATATCAACAAGGAGCAGGATAACTCCATGTTGAAATACACAAGAAAGAACCTGGCGAAAGAATTTGTACAGTTAATACAAGCTTAAATTATGTGCGGAATACATGGATTTTTTACCTCTAATCAAAATCAAGAAGAAAATTCAAGCTTGATTCGAAAGATGGTATCATCTACTTTGCATCGTGGACCAGACTATAGTGGAGTTCAAGCATTGCATCCGGTTTATTTTGGACATAATCGCCTGAGCATTATTGATCTCAACCCAGAAGCCAATCAACCGATGAATTTCGGAAAGTTTTGGATAGTTTTTAATGGTGAAATATATAATTATAAAGAAATAAGGGCTGAGCTACAAAATAAAGGAATTTCCTTTTCAACCTCCTCGGATACCGAGGTGATTTTGAAAAGTTATGATTTTTATGGCGAAAGTTGCGTACAACAATTTGTTGGAATGTGGGCGTTTTCCATATATAATCGGGAGGATAATAGTCTGTTTTGCTCGCGAGATCGATTTGGTATAAAGCCATTTTATTATCAATCCAATACTCATTCTTTTTATTTTTCCTCCGAAATAAAATCGCTTAAACTTACACCTTTATTCAGTAATTCATTGAATCTATCTCAGGTAAATAGAGGATTACAGTTGGGTTGGGTAGGATTTAAAGATGAAACGTATTTTGACACCATTCTATCATTGGAGCCCGGGCATAACTTAGTTTTTAAAGACAACCAACTTTCTCTTACTAAGTACTGGGATTATCCATCGAAACAACTTTCTTTGAATGATGACGAGGCAGTTTTTCAATTCAAGGAACTATTTGATAATTCACTTCAATTGCATGTAAGAAGCGATGTTCCTATCGGTGCAACCTTGAGCGGTGGTATTGATAGTTCGAGTATTGTATCTTCCTTATTGAAGAATAACTTGTCTCAAAATTTGGAAACTTTTTCCATTTATTATGATTCAACCAAAGGGTTTGATGAACGACCATTTATAAAAACGATTGAACGTGAATACAAAAATCAGTTTCAATTGAATTATTACTCGCCTGAAGAAAATGAAATAGCTCAAGATTTTGAATCGATTGCTTATACAATGGATTTCCCTCTTTCCGGTTCATCTCCAATTTCCCAATATTACGTTATGAAAATGGCGAAAGAAAAAGGAATTAAGGTGATTTTGAGTGGACAAGGAGCAGATGACTATATGGGTGGATACATGCATTCCTATTATCGGTTATACGCAGATTGGATGAAACATTTTCAATTGCGTAAACTTTCAAAGGAAGTTAACTTCTATAAACAAATACATGAGGCAAGTAACTCAAAACTGACAAATGTGCTGTTAAAGGCAACGCTCAGTTCTATCATGAGCGAGGATGCCATTTACAAAGTAGAATATAAAAATTATTTACCATTCTTGGGTAATCAGCAGAACGATTGGAAATCATTTGAATCCTATCATTCGGGTAAACTCAATGAATTTCATTTTGCCTTGATGAATTATTCCTCATTACCTACATTGTTGCATTATGAGGATCGAAATTCAATGGCTCATTCAATCGAAAGTCGAGTTCCCTTTTTAGATCATAGATTGGTAGAACTGTTATTTTCGTTTCCAGATCAATTGAAAATTAATAAAGGTTGGACAAAATATGCCTTACGAAAAGCGATGGATGGAGTGCTTCCAAAGGAAATTCAATGGAGAACAGACAAAAAAGGATTTGTAACTCCTGGAGAAGTACTTTGGCTAAGAGGACATTTATCCTACCTATTAGAATTGGATTATTCCCTGCTCTCATTTTTGGATAAGCGCAAGACCGAGGCCTTGATAGCAGATTTTAAAAAAGGAAATAATAAATTTGCTAAGTTGGTATGGCGGGTGGCATGCCTCAATTATTGGTTAACCTTTAATGCTTAATGAAAGAATCACCGAATAAAATTTATTTTGAAAATTTGGACGGTTGGAGAGCAATTGCCGCTTTTGCTGTCATTTTTGCTCATCTTTCCTATCAAATTAAACCCAACGAACCGTTTGCTTTTGCTTTAAAAGCGATTTTTTCTTTTGGTGGAGTAGGTGGACGATTGGGGGTGATTTTCTTTTTCATTCTTTCCGGTTTTTTAATTACCTACCTCCTCTTTGCTGAGAAAAAAAAGAAGGGACACATTGCGATTGGTAGTTTTTATTTGCGTCGCGTTTTACGCATTTGGCCCTTGTATTTTTTGATTCTACTCATTGGATTTGTCATTCTGCCTTTATTCAAGACAATGGGACCCGAGAATGCTTCCCCTTTATTGTACTCCTTGTTTTTGGCCAATTTCGATCATATTTATAATGGTTTTCCTACCTTAAATGCCTTAGGAGTTCATTGGAGTGTCTGTGTGGAAGAACAATTTTATATTCTTTGGCCTTTGATTTTCTGGCTGTTAACCAAAACACGTTTTTTTGTGGGAGGAACTGTATTGCTGATTATTGCATCAGAGTTGTATTTCTTTTTTCTTGGAAGTCATATTAAAGCGGGAGATTACCATTTAATTAGTTGTTTCAAATACCTTGCACTCGGTGGACTCTTGGCACATATTGCTTTTTTTCAGAAAGAAAAATTAGTGGCATTTTTAACCTCAATGAAAAGAAGATGGACCTTGCTAATCTATGTTTTTTCGCTCGGTTATATTTTTATTCAGCATAAACTTGTGGGTCATTCCTCTGCATATCCATATGTATTTCATCTTGTACCGGCCTTATTTTTCTCCTTTGTGCTATTGGAACAAAATTTCTCTCCCAATTCTTTTTTCAAATTAGGTAAGGTAAAAGCACTTTCAAATTTGGGCAAAATAAGCTATGGATTGTATCTAACTCACATGATTGGAATTAATATCGCCTTATTGATTCTACCAATTGATTCAACTATTTGGTTGTTGATTCCCTTAAGTATTGGATTGACAATATCGATTAGTTACCTCAGCTACTATTATTTTGAAATTCATTTTTTGAAAATGAAAGAACGATTCAGCAAAGTAAACTAAGCGCATGTCAAAACAAAAGTTAGTAATTATTTCTTATTCCGATTTGAATAAAGATCCTCGTGTGAAACGAGAAATTCAATTTTTCAAACACTATTACGATATCACTACTATTGGATTTGCGGATTCTCAGATTTCGGGAATTACACATTTTGATGTATCACATCCATTTAATAAAATCAAATTGGCCGCACGCCTCCCGAAATTGATAATGGGATTATTTTCTTCCTATTATTGGAATCTAAAAGAAATAAAGGAAACCGAACAAATTCTGAGTTCATTAACCGTTGATTTTATCTTGGCAAATGATGCGGATTCATTGCCTATTGCGCTAAAAATGAAGGGTAGGGCAAAGGTCATTTTTGATGCACATGAATATTCTCCGGAAGAAAATGCAGATAGTTTCCGTTGGAGAATTCTATTTAAACGGTACAAAACTTTTTTAATTCAGCAATTTGCTTCAAAGGCGGATTTAATGTTGACGGTATGCGATGGGATTGCTCAAAAATACCAGGAGGTTTTTGGATTGAATCCATTGGTTGTGACGAATGCAGCGGATTACTTTGAAAACATGAATGCCATGAAGGTGGGGAGCAAAATTCGATTAATTCATCATGGCTTAGCCTTACCACAACGAAAAATTGAAAACATGATTGCAATGATGGAATTTGTGGACGATCGATTTGAATTGGATCTCATGCTCGTTTTTAGAAAGGAAGAATATCGAAAGGAATTGGAAAGTTTGATTGGATCTAAAAAAAATGTTCGACTTATACCTCCGGTTAGCACGGATGAAATAATTCCTTTTATCGCACAGTACGACATTGGAGTTTATCTATTGGAACCCACTAATTTCAACAATAAACACGCGTTACCAAACAAGTTTTTTGAATTTATACAAGCGCGCTTAGCCATTGCAATTGGACCTTCACCCGAAATGGAGAAAATTGTTGCGACCCATCAGTTGGGGAAAATATCACCTGATTTTGAGGCGCAGAGTTTGGCAAATACACTCAATTCAATGAGTAGAGATGAAATAATTGTATTTAAGCAAAATAGCGATGTTGCCGCCAAAGGTTTTAATGCTAAATTTAATTTAGATAAGGTGTATCAATGGATGAATCAATTTTGATCTATCTTTTTACTTGCTCCTTCTGAGTTTCCTTTGATTTAAAAAAAGGCCTACCTTTTAATGCTTGAACGAGTGTAAAAACGGAAAGTAGTCCATATAATGCAGCAACAAGAATCGTTGCTTTCGTATTCTTCAACAGATAAAAAGAAATCAGGGGAATAACCTGCAAAGCATGCATGCCAATAAAATGGGCTATTCTAGGATCTCCAAATTTTGTACTCCAATTCAATAGGGGGATTCCTGGTCCTCCATCTTCACCGCCAATGGTATGCGTGAGTTTTGACCCCATTACAAACCCCTCAAATGAGAAAATTACAAAAATAAATATGCCCAAACGAATTGCCCAAACATAGTAATTCGGAAGTTGTGGAAAATCGTTGGTAAAGAATAGGAACCCTACATATGCCGTATAAATGGTAACAATGGAAGCGGCCAAAGCCATCATAGAATATAGGACAGCATAAGTAGGTGTACTTAAATTGTAATGAGATAATTCCCCTTTATTAGCTTGGATGGCAATATACACAATCTCGAATCCTAATAGAATAATTACGGTCCAGTTGAATAGATTTATATTAAACGTTGGTAAATAATGACAATACCATGCCATTGCCCATGAGAACAAAAACGTGGAGAACGCAAATTTAAAAGGCTTTATCCAAGCATTTACATTGTAGACTTGAGTGCTTGTGAATTTAGATAAGATTAAAAAAATACATGCAAAGAAAAGACAAACTAATCCATAGTAAAAGAGGGTTTCATTTCTTGTTTTTACATTTTGTATGAAATCGATCATTAGAGCTTGACAGGTTTAACTATATTATTTGTAATGGTCAAGCTTCCGTTTTTTCTTTATCTTCTTTCTTCATTAAGCTAATAAAAGAAACACCTCCAAACAGCAATAGCAATAGAATTGAACTAAATAAGGATAATGATTCACCAGTTGCATAAGATGTAGGTTCAAATTTCCATTCAATTTTGTGCTTCCCAGCTGGAATAATAGCTCCTCGTAAAATGTAATTGGCCCTAAAAATCTTATCTGTTTTTTTACCATCAATGTAACAATTCCAGCCTTCTGGATACCAAATCTCACTAAATACGGCCGGTAAAGAAGTTTTAGAATCCGAATTATAGGTTAATTGGTTTGTTCCATATTTCGTTAACACAATTTTATCCGTTGGCTGTTTAGTTTGTTTTCCAAGTTCATTAGCAAACCCAATGGTTTCTTTCCCATTTACCACCACCGAATTCTTGGAATCAAATCCTTTCAACGCTTTCATTTCCTCATTGGCATTGTTGGCAAGAATCACTTTAGATACAAACCAAGCATTTCCATTCGCTTGGTTGTTCACAACTGGCTCTTTTGTTTTATCTAAAATAATATACTTAGTGTTCAACATGTTTAAAACAGGAGTACTGTCCGGTAAAAGCATACCTGAAACAGAAAGTGTATCAAAAATCGCTTTGGCTTTTTCTTGGCTATCAATATTTAGCGAATCCAATCCGCGTAATTTTTGCATTTTAACCTGACTTATAAGTCGATTAACCGTTTGCATTTCATTTCCAATATAGAAATCAATCATTTCCTGGTAACGCTTCAATTTGGCCCCGTGGTATCCACCAATGCTTTTGTGAAAATAACTCGTAGATGTCTCATTAAATGGGTTATTGAAATTAAAAACACGATAATCCGTATTTAAACCTAGAATGCTGTAATCAGCAAGTTGTTTCAAGGATGCATCATCTTCAATGGATTCATATAAATTATACGATTTCATTTGCTGTGCAAAGGAAGAACTTAATGACGCAAAATTAGGCACTGATTTTTTTTCAGAAGCAAGGATGAATTTATCCGCATTTTCAGGAGCATAAGGGAGTCCTGCCGTTTGTTTTTCCTCATAACTTAAATATCCCATATCTCCTTCTTCATTATTTAGGTATCTTTTACTTATCGACATTTGGTCTATTAATACCAAAACAGCTATCCCTGCGATTACGAACAAAGGCTTAATTTTACCTTTAAAGAATAAGAAAAATAATAAACCGGCAAGCGCAATAAATAAGAACGATCTACCTATGTCAGCCCTAAATATTTCTATACGGGCATCTACCAATGTTGATTTTATTCCATTAATCATTTCGATTTTATCGGCTTCTTTCACTGATCCTGCGGCATCACTAAACTGTTTGATTTCTTCTGACTTCAAGAATGATCCTGCGATAGAAGGCGAGATATAAAGTATCGCCAATAATCCTAAAATTGCTCCAGTACCAATTAACCAAGTTTTTTGATTTCCCCAAACCCCTTCTTTTTTTGTTAGTTTATCAATAAACAATAAAGCCATAGCCGGTACGATAACTTGAAGAATCACCAAGATCATTTTAGAATCTCGGAACTTATTATACATAGGAAAATGGTTTAGGAAAAGATCATTCATGAAATTTTCTTTTCCAACCAAAAATAGAATAACAAAACCCAAGGCTAAAAAAGGCCATTTTAGGGAATCTTTCACAAAAACGAGTCCGAGAAGAAATAAAGCAAACATGATTGCACCCATATAAATAGCACCCCCACTAAAACGTTGTCCACCCCAATATTGGCTACTTTGAGCAACTTGGTCAGCATAATCTGAGTCAAGTTTTTCCATAGCAGATTCGTTATTTCCGATATAGTCATCTTTACCTCCTTTAGCGTTGGGAATAAATACGGAAAGGAATTCTCCTGGAGCGTAATTGTATTCTAGTATATAATCTGTATTTAGTCCTTTTTGAGTTGACACTTCTTTCTTTTTACCATCTGGTTCGATTGTTAAATCGGTCGCACCTCGAGTGGTATATTTACTATATTCATAAGTGGTAAGCAAGTTGCTAGCAGAAGGTAAAACGCCAATGATTCCCGCAATTGTTAATGCTCCAAGTGTTTTGCCTAAATCAATAAATTGTTTCGCAACCAGTAAACGAATGGTTTCACCTATAGCAACTGCTCCCAAAAGAATGGCGAGATAATACGTAATTTGAAGGTGATTGGATGTTAGGTTAAGTCCAAAAAATAAGGCAAAAATAATCGATCCAATCAGCCAACGACCCCTGAAGGCAAGAATCATCCCTCCCAATGCTGGCGCCATATAGGCCACTGCATTTACTTTTGTCATGTGTCCAGCTCCGATATAAAGAATATTAAATGATGAAAAACCAAAGGCGATTGCACCAACGATACTTAGCCATGGATTAAGCCTTAGGCAAAGGGCAAAAATATAAAAACCGAGCATGGATATAAATAAAACACCAACCGGAATAGGCAAACCTAATTTTAAAAATCGATCCACAAAAACTAATAAATTGGATTCATGTGTAACAGAAACTTGGTATGCTGGCATTCCTCCAAACATGGAATTGGTCCACAAAGGTTCTGAACCATTTTGAATGCGGTAATCCACGATTTCTTTAGACATTCCTTGAAATTGTTTTACATCACTTTGTTTGAGTGTATATCCATCGAACAGGGGACTAAAGTAAATACTAGATAGCGCGATGAAAAGTACGATTGCTATAGCGTGAGGAGCAATTTTTTTTAGGAATTCCATAAGTTTAATTTTTCTTTCAGTCGTGAAATTAATAAGAATATTGAATTTAGTTTGGTTTTTCAAGGTGGAAATATTTCCATTTAATTTCTTCAAGGGTGTTAAAAACAAGATGTTGATTACTTTTTGACTACTTTTTGAGAGTGAATTGGAAATCAGATTAGATTTACATAAATTTTAAATATGAATCTATGAAACATGTATTAGCTGTTTTTCTTTCACTCTCTACTTTTCTTTGTTATGCTCAGCCAACCCAAACCGTTCGCGGTAAGGTGTATGATGCTGAAACTAATTATCCGCTGGCCGGAGTTCGAGTACAAGTGTTGACAGCCGATACCAATGCTCGTTATTTGGGAGGAACGGATGCAATGGGGGAGTTTACCCTGAAAAAGATACCAATTGGGAAACATAGGTTGATTGCGAAATTTAATTCATATGAATCCAATACCATCACCATTGAGGTTAATTCTGGGAAAGAGTTAATTGTAAATATTCCATTAATGGAAGCAATCATTACAAAAGAAGAAATTGTGGTAACAGCACGTAAAAAGGGTGAAGTATTGAATGAAATGGCTGTTTTGTCGGCACAGCAGTTTAGTGTTGAAGAAACAAATCGCTATCCGGGTTCGCGTATGGATCCTGCACGTATGGCGTCTAATTTTGCTGGAGTACAAGGAGCGGACGATTCTCGAAATGATATAGTGGTTAGAGGAAACTCACCCTTGGGTGTCGTTTATCGCGTGGAAGGAATTGATATCCCAAACCCATCTCACTTTGCCGTGTCAGGAAGTACTGGGGGGCCCGTTTCTATTCTGAATAACAAGATTTTAGGGAATTCCGACTTTTTCATGAGTGCTTTTCCTGCTGAATATGGAAACAGTACTTCAGGAGTTTTTGACCTAAAATTGCGCAACGGAAATAACAATAAACATGAATTTACAGGGCAATTTGGATTATTTGGATTGGAAGCGTTAGCAGAAGGTCCAATGGGAAAAAACGGAAATTCAAGTTATCTCGTTATGGGGAGATATTCTAGTTTGGCATTATTTCAAAAAATTGGCGTAACGATTGGTACAGATGCAGTCCCTGTATATGGAGATGGGGCTTTTAAATTCAATTGGAAGTTAAAAAAAGGTGGTCAACTTTCATGGTGGGCTATGGGTGGAAAAAGTAACATTGATATATTAATTTCAGAACAAAAAGAATATACGAAAGAGTTTTATGGTGAAGGAGATCGAGATCAGTATTTTGGGACAAGCATGTATGTTTCTGGTTTAAGTTACAAGAAATCACTAAACCCAAAAACGTATATTTCTGCTACTATATCAGGTTCTAGAGAAGAACAACACGCACGTCATGTCTATCTGCATAGAAGCTTGCAAGTCAATGGAGCTGATACAACAATCCGAGTTGATAGCTCTTTTAATATGCTGCGATTTAACTTTCAAACCATGAAGTTATCCGGTTATTTCGCCATTAATCACAAAATAAATAAACGGAATTTAATTAAGGCTGGTGTAAACTTTGATGTCATTTCGTTGAACCAAATAGACTCTGTATTATCCAATTTAGATGACCGAAACAGTTGGATGACCAGATGGGATTATGCTGGTAAGGCACTAATAGTTCAACCATTTGCTCAATGGAAATGGAAAATAAATGAGAACATGGATTTGACCGCAGGTATTCATGCACAATATTTTAGTTTAAGCAATAGTTTGAGTCCGGCAGAACCGAGACTTGGGTGGAAATATAGAATGAGAGGTGAACAATCATTATTTGCAGGAGCTGGACTCCATAGTCAGACCCAACCTTACTATACGTATACGTATGACCCCGATCACGATGGAAATTCTCATAACTTAAAAATGGACTTCTCAAGAAGTTTGCATTCAGGTTTGGGTTATGAAAAATCTTTTGGCCCTGGTTTAAATTTCAAAACAGAAGCATATTATCAATACCTTTATAACTTACCTATTAGCGCTGGAAACAGTTCATTCTCGCTGGTGAATGCAGGAGGAGGGTTTGCTCGCGTTTTTCCAAATGATACCCTTGTAAATGCTGGTAAAGGAGTGAATTATGGGGTGGAATTCACTTTGCAAAAGTATTTCAGTAAAAGTTTCTTTTTTATGTTGTCTGCGAGTGTATATGATTCCAAGTATCAAGCAGGTGATGGGAAATGGAGAAATACCTCTTATAAAGGATCTAATATTTCAAATTCAATAGACCTTTCATACGTATGGAACGTTCTTGCTGGTAAAGAATTTAATATTAGCAAAAAACAAGTCATTGGTTTAGGGGCAAAAATCACGCGAGCGGGAGGAAAACGCTATGGTCTTGTTGATGTAGCACAAACCGAGGCGTCAAAAGACATTATCTTTCAAGATAGTTTATTCAATGAATTGACATTTAGAGATTATTTCAGAGTGGATTTAAAAATAAGTTGGAGGATGAATACACAAAAATTAACGCATGAATTTGGGTTGGATTTAGTGAATTTATTAAATACGAAAAACTTATTAAGCCTAGCTTATGCTCCTAGATTAGATCCAAATGATACATCTGACCCAATTGCACAAAAATCTCAGTTAGGTAGGTTACCTATTTTCTACTATAAAATAGATTTCAAATTAAAAGGAAAGGAGTAAAATCTAATCCCAAGAAGGGCAACTTCCACAACTGTTAGTCGGGCGTATATAAAACAATGCGCCCACTACCATATTTCCTTCGACATAACCGATTGTTTGTCGCGCGTATGCACTATAATCCGCTGGCCTGGTTTTAACATGGTTTTGCGCCAATACACCCAAAGAAACATTTGTTTGAATGTAGAAGTGCTTAAAAAATTCAAAGCGCAGTCCACCGTGACCAGATAATCCAAGACCAGAAAGCGAAACGGTTTGGACATCTTTTTCGCCACCAAAAGTGAAGTCATTGAATGATAATATAACTCCTGTAGAGGCTCCTAATAACCCAGACAATGTAAAGTTGTCGCGATTATTTCTGACAAGATTTCGAACACGCGTTATTTCCGCTCGTATGTAATTTTGGCCATTGGTGTTTTCGTAATGAAATTTAGTCTCTTCTGTTTTCACAATTTCATCCGCGTAACTCCCTGACCAATTTGGGTCAACACCGGAATTAATTTTACCATCGAGTAAATATTCTTGACCATGTACCATCACATATTTCAAATGGTCATAACCAATCGAAAGATTCCAGTAATTGGCAAAATTATAACCGATCCTAAAATTGAACTGTGGAACCGTAAATTTATCTGGGCTAACATATTCACTGATTTTCGTGCTTGGTCTGTCAACTGCTTTTACCCCGCTTAAAGTGAAATTATAACCAGTTCCAACAAAATTAATATTGCTTTTTGTGTAGGCAGATCGGTTGTAGCCCCAGGAAACAAAAGCGGTTCCTTCTGCCATCGAATTTTTCGCCTTTTTTTTATAGTTGCTTTTGTAATTGCGTTGTGAAAACCCTGAATTGGCAATGATTCCAGCAAAAAACACAAACAATATAAATTTGTTTATCGGTGCAAAAATTCTTTCCATTCCTTTTGTGTTAAGACCTTTTCAAGTTTGTAATGCGCAATTTTATTCTTGGAATAAAATTCAACTAATCCAAACCCTTCGGCAAAAATTGAAAATCCCTCAGTATTAAGGCTAGTTTCTTTTTTAGAAAAAATATTAATCATGGTTAATCTCCTAAAATCAGAAAAGTAAATCGCCTTACGTTTTTCTTCATCCATCACCAGGTAATCCACATTTTTCTTCTGAACTTTACGCTTTAATTCATCTAAAATCAATGTTGAATCAAGGTGACCAGCGTATTTTGAAGCAAACCAGGTTTGTTCAGTATCAGAAAATGGAAAAAGTTTGGTTTTTACTAAAACAGCTTGTGTTTTTAGGTTATTTCTATTGACAACCATGTGATCAATTACATTTAACGAGTCGTAATTATAATTGAATGCCTCGATTATTCTACCGGTAGATGCATATTTTTCAACAACAATGTGATGACCCTTTGAATCCTTGATGCCATAAATACGGTGGAATTCTTCATCAAGACCATTGGCAATATTTCTGTAACAGTAAATTCGAGGAACACTATCGTATGGGTAAAAATAATTGATATAGGGATGCACCGATTTTAATTCCTGTTTTTTCTTGGAACTTTCTCCGCAAGATGCGATTAAGAGTACAAAAAGAACAAAGCCTATTATTTTCATGAGGACATTTTCAAAAATGCAACTTCTTGTTCGGTTAGGTGACGATACATTCCACGAGGCAAGTCTTTTTTAGTTAATCCAGAAAATTGAACGCGATCTAATTTGATCACTTTGTATCCAATCGCCTCAAATAAACGTCGAACAACCCGGTTTTTTCCTGAGTGTAATTCAACTCCAGCTTCATATTCAGTTGCCCCTTCAATAAAGCTAGCTTTATCACAATTGGTTTTTCCATCTTCTAGTACAACTCCTGAAACCAGTTTCTCTAAATCTTCTTTTTTAATTGGTTTGTCCGTTTCGACATGATAGATCTTGGAAGCATTGTAACGCGGATGAGTTAGTTTTTTAGCCATGTCACCATCATTGGTAAACAAAAGTAAACCAGTTGTTTCTCTATCCAATCGACCTACAGGGTATACACGTTCCCTACATGCTTTTTTAACCAAAGACATGACTGTTTTTCTACCTCTTGGATCGTCCATGGTGGTGATGAATCCTTTTGGCTTATTCAATAAAACGTATCGTTTTTTTTCGGCATTGATTGTTTCTCCGTCATATTGAACTGCATCCTCTGGTTTTATTTTATAACCTAATTCAGTGATTATTTCTCCATTTACAGTAACAACACCCGTTTGGATCAGTACATCTGCCTCTCTTCGAGAACACACTCCAGCATTGGACAAGTATTTATTTAACCGAATGGCATCTTCATTAAAGGAGGGGAGAGGGTCGCCTTTTTTAACACGTTGTTTAAATTCAATGTACTTTCGCTTGTCACGCGCATTTACATTTTTCTCTCCGGAACTATCTTTTTTCGAAGAAGAAGTTTTCACATTTCTCTCTCCGGTACTATCTTTTTTCGCAGAAGTCGTTGGTTTTTTGAAATCCGGTTTTTTAGTGCCGGATGCCGTAGTTTTTTTCTGCGAATCTGTTTTGCGTCTGATCATTTTTGTATTTGGAAATTAGTTAGATGAAAAATCCATCCAAAATTTGAATTTCTTTAACAACATTGTCGACAATTAAAAACAAAATTCGAAATTCAGAAAAATCTTCAAAATCAATTGTTGCGTTGTTATTTTTTTTATCGATTACGAACATTAATTTATTTGTTGGGTAATCAAAATTTTCGGTATCTAGAAAACGAGTCATTTCAAAACTATAGAAATCCTTGTATAAATTAAGTAATTCAGATTTTGTCATCCCTATTTTGGCGCCTTCTTTCGTTTTGAATTTTGGGTCTTTAACAGAAATACGGTGCAAGGACATTGATTTAACTTTCTCTACCTCTTCCTCCTGAAAAGTAATGTGATATTCAGATCCAGAAATAGTAATGTCAAATTCTACACTGAATTCATCTGCCGGAATCGTCAGTGTTTTTCCACATAGTTTGGAAACTTCAGCAACCGTTGCTCCTAGTTTTAAACTACCGATATTTTCATAATTTACTTCATATTGGCCAAATCCAAGGGAAGTGATAAATAGAACTGAAAGAAAAAGAGTGAATTTCATGATTTATGGTTTTTTTGTTGAGTTTTGCAAAGATAGCGAAAAGTGTGGACTTACCAACTAGGGTAAAACGCATGAGTGATATGCTCTAATTCAGTTCTGTAGGAGTTGTGAACGATTGAAATTATGTCAAAACGTGTATTTAATGAAATGGTGTTTTGTTTGACATAATAATCCGCAACATGAATGATTTGTTTTTGTTTTGCTCGAGTTACAGCGCGCCAGGGCTCACCAATTTCAGCTGTTTGTCTTGTTTTAACCTCGATAATAACAATTTCATTGTCCTTTTTTGCAACAATATCGATTTCATATTTTTTGAATCGAAAATTTCGACTCAATACAGTAAAACCATTTTCATTTAAATACCTACAGGCATAATCCTCTCCCCACGAGCCAAGTTCATTCTTTTCCATGCGTTTGTTTTATTTCCATACTGAATTTACAAAATAATTTGCAATTGACTTAAAAGAAATTTTACTTTTGTCAAAAATTTGTTCAATGAAATTTGCAACCAAAGCCATTCATGCGGGAGTTCAACCTGATCCTGCTACCGGAGCGATAATGACTCCAATATATCAAACATCGACTTATGTACAAGATGGGGTTGGTAACCATAAAGGGTATGAATATTCGCGTACGTTGAACCCAACGAGGCATGCATTGGAACAAAATATTGCAGCCATAGAAAATGGAAAATTTGGTGCTTGTTTTGGATCAGGACTAGCTGCCATTGATTGCGTCATAAAAATGTTAAATCCAGGGGATGAAGTGATATCAACCAACGATTTATATGGTGGTTCGTACCGAATTTTCAAAACCATTTTTGAAAAATATGGTATTAAATTTCATTTTGTTGACATGCAAAATACATTAGAAGTAGAGGCGCATGTAAATGAAAACACTAAAATTATCTGGGTAGAAACCCCAACAAATCCAATGATGAATATCGTGGATATTGAGGCGATGTCGAGAATCTCTAAAAAAGCAGGTGCGTTGTTGTGTGTTGATAATACGTTTGCCACTCCTTATTTGCAAACACCTTTAGATTTGGGGGCGGATATTGTTATGCATTCAGTGACAAAATATTTGGGAGGACATTCGGATGTTGTTATGGGTGCACTTGTTACATCCAATAAGGAAGTGGCTAAAGAGATGTATCGCATTCAGAATTCATCGGGTGCTGTAACTGGTCCAATGGATTCTTTTCTCGTTTTGCGTGGAATTAAAACCTTACACCTACGTATGCAAAGGCATTGTGAAAATGGAGAAAAGATAGCTCATTTCCTTAAAAACCATGCAAAAATAGATAAGGTTTACTGGCCTGGTTTTGAATCTCATCCGAATCACGATGTCGCAAAAAAACAAATGAGAGGTTTTGGTGGTATGATTTCATTTACACTCAAAGGAAATAAATTGGAGGATGCCTTAGATATTGTAAAAAAAGTTCATCTTTTTGCTTTGGCTGAATCATTGGGAGGCGTGGAGTCTTTAATTGGACATCCTGCAACAATGACACATGCATCAATACCAAAAGAAATCAGAGAAAAAAGCGGTGTGGTTGACTCATTAATTAGATTGAGTGTTGGGGTTGAGGATGCTGATGATTTAATCGCAGATTTGCAAGTTGCGCTGAATTAAAGTTCCTTGCTTACGTTTTCCAATTCCGTATAAAAATCAGCTCCAAAAGCTCTGATTAATGGTTCCTTGAGGAATTTATAAACGGGTACATTTAGTGATTCACCACAAGCACAGGCGGGACTACAAATATCCCATTGTTCGTAGTTAATGGCAGTGTAATCATTAAACTTTTTCAATCGAATGGGATACAAGTGACAAGAAATGGGTTTTTTAAATGTCGTAGCTCCCTGTTTGTTTGCCTCCTCTATGGAACATTTTGCGATCCCATTCTCGAATTGTACAAAAACACACTCTTGGTTATTGACTAATGAAGTTACGGGTGCTTCCTCCTCATCTAAATAAAAAATATCCGTTTTTTCAATAACTTCAATTCCTTCCTCCCTCATAAATGGTTTGATTTTTTCCAAATCAGCTTGAATGATTTCCACTTCACTCCAACTTAATGGGGCTCCAGCATCTCCTTGTATACAACAGGCACCCTTGCATGCATTCAAATCACAAACGAACTTTTGCTCAAAAATTTGTGTCGAAATAATTTTATCTCCTAATTCTAGTAGCATCTTTTCAGTAAAACGGCTAAATTAATCTAATTTTATTTGTTTTTTCATTAGAATTGATATATATTTGCAACAGATTTTAATGTGAATGAACGAGGGGACGAAAGTCCCCTCTTTTTTTAACCTATGATTGATAAGAAAAAAGTACTAAAATTCATTGATGAGCGCATCCAAGAATTGGACGCGAATCTTTACGTGGTGGATTTAACAATCAGTGCATCCAATGTAATTCATGTTTCTATTGATAAGATTTCAGGACGTGTTTCTATAGAAGAATGCATGTCTATCTCTAGGAATGTTGAACATAATTTGGATCGAGAAAAAGAAGATTTTGAATTAAATGTTTCCTCTGCGGGATTAGATCGACCCTTGATTCATTGGAATCAATATAAAAAACACCAAGGTAAGCGTGTGAAGATTGTTACAACAGAAGGAAAGAAGATTGAAGGCCAACTTGTGCAAGTTGAACAAGATTTTATTCGATTAGAAAACGAGAAAATCGTTAAAATCGAAGGGACTAAGAAAAAAGAAACATTAACGGAAGAATTTGTGCTTCCATTTAATCAAATAAAAGAAACAAAAATTGTAATTTCATTCAATTAACGTTAGATGCTATGAATAATGCTGAATTGACCGACTCGTTTTTAGAGTTTAAAGAATCAAAGAATATTGATAAACAGACGATGCAACATGTCCTTGAGGATGTTTTTCGTTCTATGTTTAAAAAGAAATTTAACACGGATAAACATATTGATATTATTGTAAATATCGATAAAGGAGATGTGCAAATTTTCTTGAATAAAGAAATTGTTGATGATGGAGAGGTGGAAGATCCAAACACGGAAATGGCTTACTCAGATGCTATAAAAATTGAGCCTGATTTTGAAATCGGAGAAGAGGTAACGGAAGAATTTAAATTTGCTGATTTTGGAAGAAGAAGTATTCTTTCCCTTCGTCAAAATTTAATTTCTCGTATCATGGAATTAGAGAAAGATAGTCTTTATAAAGCATACAAAGAGCGTGTTGGTGAAATTATCACCGGTGAAGTTTATCAAGTATGGAAAAAAGAAATCTTAGTTTTGGATGATGAAGGAAATGAATTAATTTTACCTAAATCTGAACAAATTCCATCTGATTATTTCAAAAAAGGAGAAGGTGTTCGTGCTGTTGTTGCTAAGGTGGATATGCGAAATTCAACGCCAGTAATTATATTGTCCAGAACGGCACCTGAATTTTTGGAGCGTTTATTTGAGTTGGAAGTTCCTGAGGTATTTGACGGATTGATTACGATTAAACGAATTGTTCGAGAACCAGGGGAGCGCGCAAAAGTTGCCGTTGAGTCTTATGATGATCGTGTAGACCCAGTTGGTGCTTGTGTGGGAATGAAGGGCTCAAGAATTCATGGGATTGTTCGTGAATTAAGAAATGAAAACATCGACGTAATCAACTTTACAACGAACGTTCAATTATTGATTCAACGTGCATTATCTCCAGCAAAAATTACTTCAATCGAATTAAACGAAAGTGATAAACGAGCCAAAGTTTTCTTAAAGCCAGATCAAGTTTCGTTGGCTATTGGAAAAGGGGGGAATAATATTAAATTAGCTGGTAGATTAAGCGGATATGAATTAGATGTTTATCGAGATGGTGAGGTGGATATTGAAGATGTTGATTTAGAAGAGTTTGCTGATGAAATTGATAGCTGGATTTTAGACGAATTGAAGGCAATTGGTTGTGATACAGCTAAATCAGTGATTGAAATGGGTGTTGAGGATCTTGTTCAACGAACGGATTTAGAGCATGAAACGGTTGAAGAAGTAATTCGAATTTTACGATCTGAATTTGAATAAATAGACCTCTTGAACTAAGACTATAACAAAGAAGAGTTAAAAAATTATGGCTGGTAAACCAATACGTTTAGGAAAAGCTGCGAGTGAACTTAATGTAGGTGTTTCAACACTTGTAGAGTTTTTGGAGTCTAAAGGGATGAAAATTGATTCGAACCCAAATACAAAATTGGAAGAGGATCAAATCGATTTATTGCGGGGCGAATTTTCAGCAGATGTTGATTTGAAGGAACAATCAAAAAACACGGTTGTATCTCGCGAAAAACGTGAAACTTTAAGTTTAAAAGATTCACGAGAAATTGAAGTAAAACAAGAGGTTAAAGAGGAAGAGATAGAGGAGGAGGATGAAACACCTATAAACCTAGAAGAGATTAAACGATCTGTGCTAGAACCTGTTGAGGTTAAGCCTGTTCCAATTGAATCAAATTCAGGGATTAATGTGGTGGGTAAAATTGATTTAGATGCTCTGAATCAAAAAACACGACCGGATAAGAAAAAAGTGGAGCCTACTCCCCAGCCAGTCGCAGAGGAAATCAAACCGGAACCAGTTGTAATTGTTGAACCAGAGGTTGTCGCTGTGGAGGCCCCAAAAGTGGAGCAACCTATAGAAATTGAAACGATACGTGTTGAACGTAAAATATTAACTGGTCCTACCGTTTTAGGGAAAATTGAATTACCTGTTGAAAGACCTAAAACCAATACCAATAATAACAACAATAAATCTGCTGAAGAGTTACGTCGTAAACGCAAACGAATTAAGAAGATTGAAACACCTTCTCCGAGCGCACCAAAACCAAGTGGTTTTACAAAGGAACCTCAGAAAGGTAAAGTTGAAAAACAAGAAATTAAAGTAGTCGATATCCAAAAAGAAATTAAGGATACATTGGCACGCTTATCCAATCAAGGCGGGAAGTCTAAGGCTTCAAAAAATCGGAGAGCAAAAAGAGATGTCGTTTCGCAACGTCGCCAAGAAGAAATGGCAGCCGCTGAAATGGAAGAGAAAATCTTGAAAATCACCGAATTTGTAACCGTTTCTGAATTGGCATCAATGATGAATATTCAATCAACTCAGGTAATTTCAGCCTGTATGTCGTTGGGTATTTTCGCATCCATTAATCAACGAATTGACGCTGAAACGATACAGATTATTGCAGATGAATTTGGCTATGAAACTCAATTTGTGAGTGCTGAAATTGCAGAATCAATTAAAGTGGTGGAAGATACGGAAGATCAATTAATTGAACGCCCTCCTATCATTACGGTTATGGGACATGTCGATCATGGCAAAACTTCCTTATTAGATAAAATTAGGAACGCCAACGTAACAGATGGTGAAGCAGGTGGTATCACACAACACATCGGTGCGTATTCAGTAACGATTAAGGACGGTCGTAAAATGACATTCTTAGATACACCGGGACACGAAGCCTTTACTGCGATGAGGGCCCGTGGTGCACAAGTTACCGATGTTGCAATTATTATCGTTGCGGCAGATGATGATGTAATGCCCCAAACTAAAGAAGCAATTTCTCATGCTCAAGCTGCTGGGGTTCCAATGGTTTTTGCTATTAATAAAATTGATAAGCCAGGTGCTAATCCAGATAAAATTCGTGAACAACTCTCTGCTATGAATATTTTAGTAGAAGATTGGGGTGGGAAATATCAGGTTCAAGAAATTTCAGCTAGGCAAAATTTAAATATTGATTCACTTCTTGATAAAGTTTTATTGGAAGCTGAACTTCTTGATTTAAAAGCAAACCCGAATAAAAATGCTGTCGGAACAGTAATCGAATCTTCCTTGGACAAAGGGAAAGGTTTTGTAACTAATTTATTAGTTGAATCAGGTACAATGAAGGTTGGAGATGTTATTTTAGTTGGACGATATTATGGTAAAGTGCGTGCAATGCATGATGAACATGGGTTGTCTGTTAAAGAAGCCGGTCCTTCTCGTCCTGTCTCAATTTTGGGTATAAGCGGTGCTCCAAGTGCAGGGGATAAATTCAACATCATGGATGATGAAAAAGAAGCAAAAACAATTGCAACTAAAAGAGAACAATTATACAGGGAACAAGGTTTGCGTACAACGAAACATATTACCTTAGATGAAATTGGTCGTCGTTTGGCAATCGGTGATTTCAAGGAGTTAAATGTTATTGTGAAAGGAGACGTGGATGGTTCTATTGAGGCATTATCTGATGCTTTATTGAAATTGTCTACCGAGGAAATTCAAGTGAAAATAATTCACAAAGGTGTTGGAGCAATTTCTGAGGCGGATGTCAATCTTGCTTCTGCTTCCGATGCGATTATCATTGGATTCCAAGTTCGACCAACTGTTACAGCACGTAAAATGGCGGAGAACGAACAAATTGATATTCGTCTGTATTCAATTATCTATAAAGCTATTGAAGAAATTAAAGCAGCGATGGAAGGTATGTTGTCTCCGGATATCGAAGAGAAAATAGTTGGATCTGCTGAGATTCGTGAAACTTTTGACATAACCAAAGTAGGAACTATCGCGGGTTGTTATGTAATGGATGGTACAATTAAACGAACATCTAAAATTCGTGTGATTCGTGATGGAATTGTAGTTCATACAGGTGTTCTAGGTTCATTGAAACGTTTCAAAGATGACGTACGTGAAGTGAAAAACAATTATGAATGTGGTTTGAATATCGATAAATTTAATGATATTAAAATTGGAGATATCGTCGAAGCATTCGAAGAAGTTGAGGTTGCAAGAAAACTTTAAGCTCTAATTCGCCTCGGTTGAACATCAGAGCCTAGAAAATTCTCCCAGCAAATATTTTTTTCAAGTAAAGAGTTTGTGTGAACACAATATTGTGTGCTACCGTCCGGAAATGATATGCGCTCAATGTTCTCGTCTAGTAATACAGTTGGATTTTCTTTTTGCAGAAATAGGAGTATAGGATTAAACCAATTTGAGGATAAGATTACTACTGTTTCAAATGAAAGATTACCTGCTTTCACGAGACAATTAATGTGAATTTCATTCTCATGTGAATTGTATTCGATGCGATTAATTAAATTTCTTTTCATTTCCATTTCGTTTTATTTTTAACAAAGATGCTATCACTTGTACGTAAACTATTTACGTTCATATGGAATGAACTCAATTTTTAAAAATATTAGTGTGATTTTTAAAGCAGTTGAAGTCTTTGTATCTTCTTTCAAACAGAAAAAATGAATCATTTTACTTAATTTCGTAGCCTAAACTTGTATTTATGCGCCCTTTTCGTACTATTTGGACAACTGAAGATAGATTTGTAGAAATAATCGATCAACGTAAATTACCTCATTCATTGGAAACAATGAAATTATTCACCTATAAGGACGCAGAAATTGCCATTAAAAACATGACTGTTCGTGGCGCGCCTTTGATTGGTGCAACTGCAGCTTATGGTATCTATTTAGCTGTGCGCGAAATGATTGAAAATGAAAGAGAAGGTGAATTTTTAGATCAAGCATTTTCAGATCTTCGTGCATCACGACCAACGGCCGTAAATTTATTTTGGGCTTTGGATAAAATGAGGTCAGCACTTGATAATTCATCTGATTTCTTGTCAACATCCTGGGATATGGCGGCACAAATAGTGGAAGAAGATATTGAAACGTGCAGGATGATTGGTGTTCATGGTTTGCCAATTATTGAAGAAATTGCAGCAAAAAAAATGAACGAACCCGTGCAAATATTAACTCATTGTAATGCTGGAATGTTGGGGTGTATCGAATGGGGGACAGTGACTTCACCCATCTATCAGGCTCACAATAAAGGGATTAAAGTTCATGTTTGGGTGGATGAAACTCGACCGAGGAATCAGGGTTCAAACCTTACTGCTTATGAACTAACCAAACATGGTATTCCGCATACATTGATTGTTGATAATGCCGGAGGACATTTAATGCAACATGGTATGGTTGATTTAGTGCTAGTTGGTACGGATCGCACAACTCGAAATGGAGACGTGGCAAATAAAATTGGAACGTATCTAAAGGCTTTAGCTGCACATGATAATCAAATTCCATTTTATGTAGCTTTACCCTCAACGACATTGGATATGACGATTCGTAACGGACTTACCGAAATCCCAATTGAGGAAAGAGATCAAAATGAAGTGAAGTATATTACAGGTAAAAGATCAGATGGTCAAATAGATTCTGTTTTAATTTGTCCCGAAACTACTTCTGCCAGTAATTATGGATTTGATGTAACTCCCTCTAAATATATTACTGCTTTGATTACCGAACGTGGCATCTGTCCGGCCAATGAAATGGGAATAGTATCCTTGTTTCCGGAATTTAATGATTCTCAGGTAGTATGAAGTTTTTAATTGTTGGATTAGGAAACCCAGGTGGCGAATATATTGAAACACGTCATAATATCGGTTTTAAGGTTGTAGAAAAATTAGTAGCTGAACTAGGCGGTGTGTTTACAATTTCCAAATTAGCCGAACGGGCGGAGGTGAAAATTAAAGGACGTATTTTAATCGTGATCAAACCAACTACTTACATGAATTTAAGTGGAAAATCAGTGAATTTTTGGATGCAAACAGAAAAAATACAGCGAGAAAATATCCTTGTCATTGCAGATGATATCGCTTTGCCTTTTGGTAAAATTCGTATGAAGGGAAAGGGGAGTGATGGTGGTCACAACGGATTAAAGGATATTCAAGCCATATTGAATTCTCAAGAATACCCACGGTTAAGATTTGGGGTTGGAAATGATTTTTCTCCAGGTAAACAATCGGATTATGTCTTAGGTAAATGGAAAACGGAGGAGCAAAATGACTTATCCGAAAGAATTGAGGTTGCAAGCGAGGCCATTAAATCGTTTTGTACAATTGGTTTAGGCTTAGCGATGACTCAATGGAATAATAAATAATTTCGATTTTATTTCGCTATCGAGAATTCAATAAATTGTTATCTTTACAATAATTAAAAATGTATGGGTTGTTCATCGTGTTCAAGTGGGGGAGGTACGCCAAAAGGGTGTAAGAATAATGGTACTTGCAGCTCAGGTGGGTGCAACAAATTGGATGTCTACGATTGGTTAGGCAACATGTCGCTTCCTGATGGTCATTCTACCTATGACATGGTTGAAATACGTTTTAAAAACAGCCGCAAAGGGTTTTACCGGAATCAAAATGGAATTTCACTTCAAGTGGGAGATATTGTTATTGTCGAAACTTCTCCTGGGTATGATGTGGGTGTTGTTTCTGTTGTAGGTGAATTAGTCAGAGTGCAAATTCGGAAGAAAGCACCGGACATTAAACCATATGAGGCAAAAAAAGTCTTGCGAATTGCAAATCAAGAGGAAATAGATAAATGGATACAAGGTAGAACATTGGAAAAGGATGTCATGTACCAAGCCCGATCTTTAGCTGTTAACTTAAAATTGGAAATGAAAATTTCTGATGTCGAATATCAAGCAGATTTATCCAAAGCAACATTTTATTATACAGCAGAAGGAAGAGTTGATTTTAGACAATTGATCAAGGATATGGCGGATAAATTCAAAATCCGTATCGAAATGCGCCAAATTGGATCACGTCAAGAAGCATCTCGTTTGGGTGGAATTGGTTCTTGTGGTAGAGAATTATGTTGTTCAACTTGGTTAACGGATTTCAGAACTGTATCAACATCAGCAGCACGGTATCAACAACTTTCCT
This sequence comes from Lishizhenia tianjinensis, assembly GCA_943330745.2. Taxonomy (GTDB): domain Bacteria; phylum Bacteroidota; class Bacteroidia; order Flavobacteriales_D; family Crocinitomicaceae; genus UBA952. Next base: position 102,459 of record CALQIX020000001.1, on the reverse strand, counting down.
TGAATCCCCAAAAATTGGCTGGGCAATGTGGTAAATTGAAATGTTGTTTGAATTTTGAATTAGACATGTACTTGGATACAATCAAAGAGTTCCCTAGGTCTGATATACGATTAAAGACCGAAAAAGGGGTTGCTTTTCATATAAAAACTGATGTTTTTAAGCGTCAAATGTGGTATGCAACTGAAGGAGAAATGGGATTGATTGCCTTAGATCCTGACAAAGTGAAGGAAGTTATAAAACTGAATAAAGACGGAAAAACTCCCAAAGACTTGAAAGATTTTACAATTATCAAGGAGTCCAATGTGAAATCGGATGAACCAAGTTACGAAAATGTGGTTGGACAAGATAGTCTGAATCGTTTTGAAAACTCTTTTAATAAAAACAAGAAAAAGAAAAGACCGCAAGGTCAAGGTGGAGCACCTATCGCAAAAAATAATGGTAATAGGCCGAATCAGCAAAATCAATCCAATCAACCAAAAGGAAATCCAAACAGAGAAAAACCAAATCCAAACACTAACAATCCAAATAAAGGAAATAATAATTCACCCAGGCCAAATAATCCGCAACAAAATCAATCAAAACAACCTCCTAAATTATAGTTTATGAAGTTTTTGATTTTTTGCTTACCCTTGATTGTGTTATTTTCTTGTGGAGATAATTCGATCGTGAATCAGTCTTATGAGTTTGATAACGAAACTTGGAAAAAGTCAAATAAACCAATATTTACTGTTCAAATTAAAGATACAACCAAATTATATGATTTTGTATTTGTAATTCGGACTACAACATCCTATGCATATAGTAATATGTGGATCTATTTGAATTCAAAAGCACCCAAAGGTAAACCTTCCAAGGAGGCCTTGCAGGTTCGTATTGCAGATGAAACTGGTCGTTGGCTGGGTAATAAAACGGGAAGTTCAGTTGAGCATTACATCAAATTTTCCAAAAGGAAATTACCACTCATTGGTAAATATACGTTCGAATTAAATTTAGCGACAGTCGAAAATCAGTTAGATAATGTTTTGGATGTGTCTTTTTCAGTGCGCGAATCTGAAATAGGTAAAAAATAATTCAACTTATTTCAGAAATTGAATATTGCGTTTCAATCCTTCGAATTTTGTTCGTTTTATAGCACTTAATTTAAAAAGTTTTTCGAATACTTCTTCGTTTAATTCCTGCCATTCATTCGTTTTCAGTTCTAATAAAAGAGGGGTTGGTTTGAATCGTTTTTCTTGCGTGATTTTGGAGAATCTGTTCCATGGACAGACATCTTGACAAATATCACAACCAAACATCCATTGATCCATTTTACCTGAGAATTCTTGGGGGATTAGCTGGTCTTTGAGTTCAATGGTAAGGTAAGAAATACATTTCGATCCATCAACTACATAGGGTTGAACAATAGCCTCAGTGGGACAAGAATCAATGCATCTGGTACAAGTGCCACAATAATCTTTCGTTGGGCCATCGGGTTCAATATCAAGATCGAGTATCAATTCAGCAATAAAAAAAAAGCTTCCCATTTTTGGTTGAATTAAATTGGTGTTTTTTCCAATCCATCCTAGCCCTGATTTCTTGGCCCAAACTTTGTCCATTACCGGTGCAGAATCAACAAAAACCCGTCCATTTACTTCACCAATTTCTTCACGCAGATAATCCAATAACTCATTTAGTTTGTCTTTGATAACATAATGATAGTCCTCACCGTAGGCATATTTGGCAATTTTGGGGGCATTTTCATTTTGTTTTTCTTCCGGAAAATAATTGAAAAGCAAGGAAACGATTGTTTTTGCACCATCAACCAATAATCTCGGATCCAATCGCTTATCAAAATGATTAGCCATGTAGCCCATTTTTCCGTTATAATTGAGGGAAAGCCACTGTTCCAAGCGAGGAGCCTCCTCTTCTAGAAATGTAGCTTTGGAAAAACCACATGAAAAGAAACCCAATTCATGAGCTTTATTGGTAATGATTTTCTTAGCATTCATTTAAAATAAACCACCTTGTGACCAACCTAAGTCTTTTCCTAAATGTTTAAATGCCTTATCAGTGGCCTTTCTTCCACGTGGGGTTCTCATCAGAAACCCTTCTTGAATTAAAAAAGGTTCGTATACTTCTTCCAACGTACCTGCATTTTCTCCAATTGCTGTGGCAATTGTTGTCAAACCAACTGGTCCACCACTGAATTTCTCAATAATCACTTTTAAGATTCGAATATCCATTTCATCTAAGCCATTTGCATCAACATTGAGCGCGTTTAAGGCATATTCAGTAATTTCATCATCAATTCTACCGGAACCTTTGATTTGTGCAAAATCTCGTACTCTTCTCAATAAGGCATTACCAATGCGAGGAGTACCTCTGCTACGACTTGCTATTTTATAGGCTGCATCTTCATCTATCGCAATACCTAAAAGGCTTGCAGATCGTTCAATAATTAATGTGAGTGTTTTTGAATCGTAATATTCTAACCTGGAATTTATACCAAATCGGGCGCGTAGGGGAGAGGTCAATAAACCCGATCGCGTGGTGGCTCCTATTAACGTAAATGGATTTAAGTTGATTTGAATACTCCGTGCGTTGGCTCCAGAATCAATTAATATATCAATTACGTAATCTTCCATGGCAGAATATAAATATTCTTCGACCACAGGACTTAAACGGTGTATTTCATCGATAAACAATACATCTCCTTCTCCAAGGTTGGTCAATAGTCCAGCTAAATCTCCCGGTTTATCAAGTACGGGACCACTTGTTACTTTAAAACCAACACCTAATTCATTTGCAATAATATTCGCCAAGGTTGTTTTCCCAAGTCCTGGAGGGCCATGCAATAGCACATGATCAAGTGGCTCATTCCTTAATTTAGCGGCTTGGACAAAAATTGATAAATTTTGAACAATGGGATCCTGTCCCGAAAAATCGGTTAAATATTTGGGACGAAGGACTTTGTCGTAGTCTTGTTCACCATTACTTTCTGCCTCCTCGCGATAATCAAATGAATCTTCCATGTTCCTTACAAATGTACAAAGAGTTTTGTGAATCCGACAGCGGTTTCACTGTGTGATTTTTTATTTTGGTGATTAACTCTTATTTGAAAATCCTGCCGTCAATAGCAGCGGTTTTATTTTTATTAGCCAATTGTCCACATGCTGCATCGATGTCCTTTCCTCTACTTCTTCGGATATTAACTATCATATTTTTACTCTCCAAAATAGAGGCAAAAGCATTCACTTTATCGGCAGATGCTTGCTGAAAATTGCCATCATCAATCGGGTTATATTCAATAATATTAATTTTGCAAGGTACACATTTTGCGAATGCTGCCAATTCAAAGGCGTCTTCTGGTTGGTCGTTAAAATCTTTAAAAATAATATATTCAAAGGTGATTCTACTGTTTGTTTTCTCATAGAAATAGGTCAGCGCTTCAGATAATTCGGCTAAATTATTGGATTCGTTGATTTCCATTATTTTATCTCTTTTTGAATCATTTGCTGCATGAAGAGAAAGTGCTAAGTTGAATTTTACCTGATCATCGCCAAGTTTTTTTATCATTTTTGCAATTCCTGCCGTTGAAACAGTAATCCGCCTAGGTGAAATTCCTAACCCTTCCTCAGAACAAAGGAGTTCCGTTGATTTTACGACATTTTTATAGTTTAATAAGGGTTCACCCATTCCCATATAAACGATATTACTCAATGACCTGCCATGATTTTTAAGAGATTCTTCGTTTAAATAAACCACTTGGTCTACAATTTCTCCAGCAGATAAATTGCGTAATAATTTTAATCTACCAGTAGCACAAAAAGTACAGGATAAACTACAACCTACTTGAGAGGAAATACAAGCTGTTGATCTGGATTTTGTTGGAATTAATACACCTTCAATTACTTGTGATTCACCAATTGAGAAAGCGCATTTAACTGTTCCATCCTTACTTATTTGTTTGTCTGAAAGCTGGATGTGGTCGATGTAAAATTCAGCGGATAATAATTCTCTAAAATTAGCTGGTAAATTTGACATTTCCAGAAATGATTGGGCATTCTTTTTCCAAAGCCATTCATAGATTTGTTTTGCACGGAAAGATTTCTGACCAATCGAAAGTAAATATTCTTGAAGGTCAACCAAACTGAGGTTGCGGATATTTTTTTTCGATGAAGATGTCATAAAATGGTTGTGACCTTTGTGTTGACTTTATCGATTCAACATAACAGGCATCACTAACATAAGTATGTCTTCCTCTTGGTTTTCGGGTAAATTAGGCATCAATAAACCCGCTCGACTTGGGATGCTCATGGCCAAACGAATCTCTGTTGTGTCTAGGTTACTCAACATATCCATAAGGAAACGAGAATTAAAGCCAATTTCCATGTCATCGCCATCGTATTGACATGTAAGTCTTTCGCTAGCTGCATTTGAAAAATCTAAATCTTCTGCAGAAAGCAATAATTCAGATCCAGTAATCTTTAGTTTAATTTGATGCGTAGTTTTATTTGAAAAAATAGAAACACGTTTAATAGAGCTTAAAAACTGTTGTCTATCAATCGTTAATACATTTGGATTTTCTTTTGGAATAACAGCCTCATAGTTTGGATATTTTCCATCGATTAATCTACAAATTAATGTTATGTCATTGAATGTGAATATAGCATTAGAAGTATTGAACTCAATAGTTAATTCTTCATCACCACGCACATTTGATTTCAATAGGTTCAACGGCTTCTTCGGTAGAATGAATGAAGCATTACCATCAGCAGCAAAATCTTTTCGCGTATAACGCACTAATTTATGAGCATCTGTTGCAACGAAAGTGATTTCTTGTTCAGAAAATTGGCAGTAAACGCCACTCATAACCGGGCGTAATTCATCGTTACCGGTTGCGAAAATAGTTTTATTGATTGCTCTTGATAATATCTCTCCTGTAATTTTTACTGAACTTTTGTTTTCTAAAACAGGTAGTTTTGGATATTCTTCAGCATTAAAACCAACCATTTTGGAATTACCATTATCATACCCTATTTCAATTCCGAAATCAGCATTAACTCTAAAAGAACAAGGTTGGTCTGGTAAATTCTTTAGTACATCAAGTAATAATTTTGCCGGTATAGCAATTTTACCAGCTTCTTCCATTTGAACTTCCAATGAAGTCATCATAGTCGTTTCTAAATCTGATGCAAGAACGTTTAATTTATTGTCAACAATTTCAAACAAGAAATTATCTAATATCGGCAAACTGCTGTTTGTACTGAGCACACCTGAAATACTTTGTAGATGTCGTAATAGGGTGTTACTGGAAACAATGAAATTCATATGTGTAGTTTAACTTTTGAAACGCAACGAAGTTAAGTACTTTAACTCTAGTCTGATTGCAAATTTAAAAATATTTATCTACACTCAATAGTTTACAAACCTAAAAGTTCTGTTACTGAATTTCGTGAAATGAAATGATAGTTTTGTTTAGCGGTTTCAAATATAGACAATGCTAAGAGTCTGTGATCGGGGGTTTTATTTAATTCAGAATAAATAGGTAACAAGTATTTTCTTCTACCCACTTTTGTAATGAATTGTTCCATGGGTAAAAATGCTGGCTTGTAGTCACTGCGAATAGAAAGCAAATACCATTCTGTCATTACTTCTGCATTGCCCCAGCGTGAAAAATTCATGTAAGCATCGGCTAAAGCAAGTTTTTCTGGATCCATAAACATGGGGAGTGATCGAATGAATTCGATCCATTCTTGGGTAGAGTAATCAGAACGCTGAATTTGCTTGGTAACACGTTTTTTACGCCAGGATTTTGGTATTGGTTCATAGGTTGTTTTGGGTTCGAAAATATCATCTCCTGCTGCGAAAGATTTAGCAAGTTGTTGCATGTGCTTGAATTTTTTCGATTGAATTTTTAGGCAGTTTTTTGGAATGCCTGGTTGATATACCCATTCATCCGTATTGAATTTAATTTGGTTCGGCTCAAGTAATTCGTTGTTTAAATACTCAATAAACTTTTCGGTGCTTATTGTTTGAAATGCAAAAGTGTTGAAATAATTAGTTAAGAAAACATCCATTTTTTCTCTTCCAACGGTTTCTTCAAGTGTTTTTAAAAAGAATGCACCCTTTATATAGGCTACTTGGGTTAGACCATCTCCGGGATTTCGATTTTTTAGATCAAGCTTCAGGTGTGTATCAGCCAATCGATTTTCTTTTTTAAATTGTTTTAATTCGTTTTTTAATTCTCCAAGCTCAATTAAAGCAAGCATTTCAACATATTCTGAATCTGCTATCTCTTCCATGATTCTGTGCTCAAAATACACAGTAAACCCTTCGTTGAGCCAAAAGTCATTCCACGTGCGATTGGTCACTAAATTACCCGACCATGAATGTGCTAGTTCATGTGCAATCACCGAAACCAAACTTTTATCCCCGGCAATGATGGTTGGATTAACAAAGGTTAAACACGGATTTTCCATTCCACCATATGGAAATGAGTAGGGTAGGACCAACAAATCATATTTCCCCCATCGATACGGTCCATATAATTTCTCTGCAACTGAAATCATTTTTGGTAAATCTTCAAATTCATTTTTTGCAACAGAAAGCAACTCTGGTTCAGCATAAACCCCACATTTATTGGAAATAGGGGCGTAATCTATGTTTCCAACAGAAAGGGCAATTAAGTAGCTTGGTATTGCTTGTTTCATCTCAAAATGGTACTGTCCTTTATCATTTTTTTTGATCGGATTTTCAGCACTCATGACTGCCATTAATTCGTTAGGTACTTTCACATCTGCGCTGTAAGTAAAGCGATTTAAAGGGGAATCTTGCAACGGAATCCATGTTCGAGTTAAAATAGGTTGTCCTTGTGTATATAAAAACGGATGTGTCTTTCCTTCTGTTTGAACTGGATCAAGCCAATCAATGGCTTCTGTCCGGGAGGTAGTTTGGTAATAAATATTGACAAATTGTGTAGATTTACTAAGTCCAACAATCAACGGTTGTCCTAAAATAGAGTCTTTGTCCCAAGGACCAATAACGAATTCGGATTCTATTTCCGATCCTTTTTTTCCAAGTGTTATTTTTTGAATTTGAAGGTGTTTGATATCAAAAATTATTGTGTCAGAACTATGCTTTCCGAGCGTGTGGCGAGCCACTCCATAGATCGTTTTGTTTTTGAAATTAACATCTAAATCTAGGTGCAAGTGGCTTGTTCTAACTTGAGTAACGTTGGCATAACTGTGGTCGTCTTTTTCCGTGTCAACCCAAGTTGTCTTTTGTTTCGCTTTCTTTTTTTCCATCTCTTGACAGGAAGTCAAACCGACTAAGCCAATTAAAATAGAATAAAGCATGATTTTTTTCATGGAATCACGAAATTAAACTAAAAGAGTTAAATGCGAAAATTTGCATCATGAAATGTCTTCGTGTATTTCAGATAAATAGATTTGTTCCCACTGGTTAGGGCAAGGAATCAAGTGTTTTTGGCACTTCAGAAAGTAAAGATCCATAAGCGTCGAATAACCTGAGAACGAATAAACATTGGCGGATTCCAATAAATAGTTATCGATAATTCTCCAGTCATTGGTTCCTATCTTTTCTATAGTTTGATTTTCTACTTGAAGTGAATTAATTGCTTTTGGGCTACCTAAAATAATTTTTCGTTGGTTTTCTGGGCAATTCGAAATAAAGGACTTGAATAAAAAATCATGGTGCACGCCAGGTCCGCTCAGGAGCAATAAGGAATTTGGTTTTTTTAGAATAGAATTATTTGGTTTATTTTCAAATCGCGATAATAATCCAATGTAATAGGTACATGTGCGCTTACTTGATTTGGATAAATCTCCAGCTAAATTAATGCTTGGGTCATCTACAACCCAGGTGAAATCAAATTGTCTCATCCAATAATTGTGAAAAAAAATGAATAGTTTACTTAGTCCTTTCAATTTAGGATTTAATTGGTGAGTGAGAAAAATGCAAGGACAAGCCTTTGTTACAAAACCATAACGATGGTCTGAAATAACTAGGTCTATTTTATTTTCAACGACGATTTTTTGGGCAAACGCTTTTTCTGCACGAATAAATTGAAGTATTTTGTTTTTTTGGTTCCATAATGATTGAAAAAAAGAGATTTCATTCGAGAAATTAAAGGGGTATTCATCGTGTTTAATTGTTTGAATATCAGGGAAATAAGTTTTAAAAACTGTAAGTTGAACTTCATTTCCTGCAACAACACAGGTATTCTTTTGCTTTTCCAATTTTTGAATCAGTCCAATGCACCGTGAAACATGACCCATGCCCCAATTTAAGCATGAAATCAGAATTTTTTTTTCGTGAACCTCAGATAAATTCATTCAGGTTCAAAACTAATCAAAAGATAATTAGTGTGAAAAATAAGATGAAATTTGACAGGAATGAAAGAGAAATGATTTCTTTCATTACCTTTAAGGCTTAAATTGAAAAACTCACTCTTATGACGGATTATAACGAATTTAGAAAATACGCTACCAAACACATGGGCCTTAGCAGTATGCATGTTGAACATTACATTGAATCTTCCCTAACTCCATATATCATTGAAGAAAGATCATTGAATATGACGCAAATGGATGTTTTCTCTCGATTAATGATGGATCGTATTATTTTCTTAGGAACTGGTATCAATGATCAGGTAGCCAATATTATCAATGCACAATTATTGTTTTTGGAATCAGCTGATGCGAAAAAAGACATCCAAATTTATTTAAATTCTCCTGGTGGATCAGTTTATGCTGGTTTGGGAATTTATGATACCATGCAATACATTAGACCGGATGTAGCTACGATTTGTACCGGAATGGCTGCTTCCATGGGAGCTGTATTGTTGTGTGCAGGTGCTGATGGCAAACGTTCTGCTTTGAAACATTCTCGTGTGATGATTCACCAACCTCTAGGAGGAGCACAAGGTCAAGCTTCAGATATCGAAATTACTGCACGTGAGATTCAAAAATTGAAAAAAGAATTATATGATATTATAGCCCATCACAGTAAACAAGATTATGAAAAAGTTTGGGCGGATTCAGATCGTGATTATTGGATGACTTCGGAAGAAGCAAAAGACTACGGAATGGTCGATGAAATTTTATTACGTAATCCGAAATAATTTAAATTCATTTTTCAATGGCTAAAAAAGAAGCCAACTGCTCATTTTGTGGCTCAAATAGGTCTCAAGTGGGCATGTTGATTGCAGGTGTTACAGGACACATTTGCGATTCTTGTGCAATTCAAGCGGAACGAATTATTCGTGATGAATTTACGTATAAGCAGGGTGATAAAGATATTAAAACCAATTCTGGTAGTGGTTTTCAAGTGAAGAAACCACTTGAAATCAAAACTTTCTTGGATGAATATGTAATTGGTCAAGAAGAAGCGAAACGTGTTTTGGCTGTTGCCGTCTATAATCATTACAAGCGAATAAATAATCCTTCAAAAGCGGAGGAGGTAGAGATTGAAAAATCCAATATTATGTTAGTTGGTAGAACGGGAACGGGAAAAACGTTATTGGCAAAAACAATTGCTAAATTGCTCAATGTTCCTTTTTGTATCGCTGATGCAACGGTTTTAACAGAAGCCGGGTATGTGGGAGAGGATGTTGAAAGTATTTTATCTCGTCTTTTACAATCAGCAGATTTTAATGTGGAAAATGCACAACGGGGTATTGTTTTTATCGATGAGGTAGATAAGATCGCGAGAAAAGGGGATAATCCTTCAATCACACGTGATGTTTCAGGTGAAGGGGTGCAACAAGCTTTGTTAAAATTATTAGAAGGTACTGTTTCTAGTGTTCCACCTCAAGGAGGCCGTAAGCATCCAGAACAAAAAATGGTTCAAATTGACACGCGCAATATTTTGTTTATTTGTGGTGGCGCTTTTGATGGAATTGAAAAAATCATTGCGGGAAGGGTCAACAAACAAACAATTGGATTTTCTTCGGATCAATCTCAACGTATTGAACAAGATTCGTTATTGCGATACATAAATCCAACCGATATAAAAAGTTTTGGTTTAATTCCAGAGCTCATTGGACGTTTTCCAGTTTTAAGTTATTTGGAGCCACTTGATGAAATTAGTTTGCGTCGAATATTAACTGAACCAAAGAATGCATTGACTAAACAATACACGAAGCTATTTGATTTAGATGATGTTAAACTTACATTTGATAATGATGCGTTGGATTTTATTGTAACAAAAGCTGTGGAATTCAAATTGGGTGCTCGTGGTCTCCGTTCGATATGTGAAGCAATTTTAACAGATGCTATGTTTAACCTTCCAACATCGGGTAAAAAATCATATAGGCTTACGCGTCAATTTGCTGAGGATCAATTTTCTAAATCTAAATTTTCCATTTTAAAAGCAGTTTCTTAAATTTAATTTATGCAGGTAAAAGTTAAATTTCATTCGGCATTCGAATTACCTAAATACGAAACAAGTTTGTCTGCAGGAATGGATATCAGAGCGAATATGGAGACTTCAGTTGAGTTAAAACCGATGGAACGTAGATTGTTTCCGACTGGCTTATACATGGAAATTCCTGATGGGTATGAATGTCAAGTAAGGCCAAGAAGTGGACTTGCACTGAAAAAAGGAATTACCGTTTTAAATTCACCTGGAACAATTGATGCCGATTACCGGGGAGAAGTTGGCGTGATTTTGGTCAATTTATCGGCTGAAAGTGTTGTTATTGAACCTGGAGAGAGAATCGCACAATTGGTTTTTGCTCGGGTTGAACAAGCTGAATGGTCAGTTACTGAAAATTTATCCAACACGGATAGAGGAACGGGTGGTTTTGGTAGTACAGGAAATAAAAGTTAATTGAATAATATTTAATGCTATGAAAATTATTGTGCCGATGGCAGGAAGAGGAAGTAGATTACGTCCTCATACATTGACAATTCCAAAACCCCTTGTGCCAGTTGGAGGTAAACCAATTGTACATAGATTAGTCGAGGATATAGCGGAAGTTTGTACCGATCCTATCGATGAAATCGCTTTTATTATCGGTGATTTTGGAACACAAGTTGAAAATGAACTCATTGCTGTTGCAGCTAGTTTGGGCGCAAAAGGAACCATTCATTACCAACATGAACCTTTAGGTACTGCCCATGCGGTTTTGTGCGCTGAATCCGCCTTGGAAGGTCCTGTAGTTATTGCCTTTGCCGATACCTTGTTTCAAGCCGATTTTAAATTGGACCCTACGGTAGATGGTATTTTATGGGTGAATCAAATCGAAGATCCAAGTGCATTCGGTGTTGTTCAATTGGATGTGGAGGGCAATATTATCGATTTTGTAGAAAAACCAAAAGAATTTGTTTCAGATTTGGCCATGATCGGAATTTATTATTTCAAAGATGGAAATCGCTTGAAACAAGAATTGAATTACTTGATTGATAACCAAGTAATGAAAGGAGGGGAATACCAACTTCCCGATGCGATGCGGAGGTTAACGGAAGCAGGTTTTAAATTGAAACCAGGAACTGTATCCGAATGGTTAGACTGTGGCAATAAAGAGGTAACGGTTCATACGAATCAGCGTGTTTTGGAATACGATTGGGCGAAAAATAGGAATCTAGTTCATGATGATGTTAAGGTATTGAACGCTACTATTATACCGCCTTGTTTCATCGGGGAAGGAGTGGTGATAGAAAATTCAGTAGTTGGTCCACATGTTTCATTAGGAGCTGGGTCAAAGGTGAGAAATAGCGTAGTGCGAAACTCTATTATTCAAAATAATTCATCAATTTTGGATTCAATACTTAAAGATTCTATGATTGGATCACATGCTACCGTTCAAGGACAAAAAGCGAATCTTAGCTTGGGAGATTATTCTACAATTCATATTTAAGTGTATGCACGTTCTTAAATTCGTGTTAATCGGTTTAGTTTTGACCTCTTGTAAGGTAGTTTCTACCAATAAGGAATCCTCAAATCTTCCAACGGAAAATAAAGAATTTATACAACAGTTTCATCAAGGATTACGCGCAAAAATGAGTGGGCAATTGGAGGAAGCAATTAATTTTTTCAATAAGGCAAGTCAATTATCTCCAAAGGAAGATGCTCCACATTTTGCATTAGCACAATGTTATTTGATGAAAAACGATGTGCAAAACGCTTCAATTTCCACTAAAAAAGCAGCAGAACTTGATCCCTTAAATACATGGTATTTGCAAGAATTAGCATACATGTACAAAGAGTTGAATGATCAAGAAAATGCTTCAAAAATATACAAACAACTTTTAAAGCTTCAACCCAATAAAGCAGAATGGCTTTTTGAATATGCATCCCTACTTGAAAACACAGGAAAAATTTCAGAAGCTATAGAAATGTTGACAAAAACCGAGAATGAAATCGGAATTAATACGAGCATTTCTATCCGAAAGTTTTATTTGTATCTCAAAGTAAAAAATGAAAAAGAGGCTCTACTAACAATTGAAAAAGCGAAACAAAAATTCCCTAAGGATGCACGATTAATTGCCACAGAAATTGATTATTATTTTGAAACTAAGCAAGATGATAAAGCATTTCAAACCATGGAATTGCTCGTTAAAGCAGATCCAGGCAATGGAAACGCACACAAGCTTTTAGGTGATTACTATTTTCGATCAAATCAACGTGAGAAAGGTATTCAAGAATTTGTTTTGGCAATAAAATGTGATTTAGCATTGGATGATCGAATGAAAATGGCCATTCAATTATTTGATGTCAACGCTTCCAATGAAATAATGGAAGATTTGGTAAATTACATTACCGAAGTTTTTCCTGACAATGCAAAATCGTATACGTTTAAAGGCGATTTTCTGCAGCGAATTGACAAGAAAAAGGAAGCTTTACTTGCTTATAAGAAGGCCTTAGAATACGATAAGTCCAAGTACTTGATCTGGCAAGAGGTTTTATTACTCGATTATGAATTAAAGAATTTCACTGAATTACAAAGCAATGCATTGGCCTGTTTGGAGTTGTTTCCAACTGTGGCTAATGTATATTTAATGGCAGGATTAGCTTCCAATCAATTAAAAAAGTACGATGAGGCTATTGAATTAGTAACAAATGGAATAGACTTTGTTAAGCCCAATGATCCGTTGTTAGCAGAATTTCATGGTCAGTTGGGTGAGGCTTATTTTGGGAAGAAGGAAATTGGCAAAGCAAAAGATAATTATGAGGCGGCATTAGATTTAGATCCTAAAAATATAATTTTGAAGAATAATTTCGCATATCGTTTGGCTTTTTATAAGAACGACCTTTCTTTGGCTACTCGTTTAATTAATGAGGTAGTTGGATTAAACTCAAGTTCAAAATTTAAAGACACGCAGGGGTATGTTTATTTTCAAGATGGTAAATATGCAGATGCACTTGCTATTTTTCTTGCGATTTACACAGAGCAAGCGGATAATATGTTAACAGAACACTTGGGCGATGCTTATTTTAAAACAGGGGATAAAAAAAATGCGTTAACGTATTGGAAAAAGGCGGCAGACCTAGGCTCAACAAATAAATCGCTTAATCTAAAAATTGAAAAAACAGAATATTATGAGCCAAATTATTAGAGTTTTCCTGTTTGGCGCATTCGTTTTTATGAAGTTGACTATTCTTTGTCAAAAACAGAATTTTACAATTGACACAACATTTGTTAGTAGTCAAATCAAAAATTTATCTCTACATAGACCTGATTTTTTTTACTCAAAAATTGGGATTCAAATGAACGCGTCAAATCCTGATTTTAATGCAGATATGCGTTTATCAACAAGGGTTAAAAAAGATTCTCTGGTTTTTGCAAATGCTAATTACATGGGAATTCAAGCAGCAACGATACATATCACAAATTCAAGAGGCGTTTTATTAAATAGATTCTCCAAATGTTACAGCGAGGGAAATTCTGAACTTCTTTCTGGTTTATTAGGTGTTGAATTAGAATTGCGTGATTTAGAGGAGTTTCTATTAGGATTACCTGTGTATTTCCCGAAGTTGAATAAATCCGATTTGTCTTTTCTAACTGATTCAGTGGGAAATAATCAAGTAACTTATTCTGGAAACATGCGTATGTCTAATGAAACACCTAAATGGGTTGATATAGTGTATACTTTTGATGATTCGCTAACGTATATGAAACAAATGAATATTCAAATTCCATCCGATTCTATTTCAGTAAAATGGAAGTGTGAAGAATCTCAAGATGTTTCTTCGTTTCGTGTTCCTTCATTGGTTACTATTTCTATTCAAAGAGGAGTGGCATTGATTGATGTTCAGCTGAAATACAATGCTGTTGAAATCAATGTTCCTGAAAAAATTGAATTTGAAATTCCAGAGAATTATGAGAAGTGTAACTAAATTTTTTCTACTATTCTATTGTTGTTTTTTTACATCCATTCTTTTCGCACAATCGAAAAGTGAAAAACTAAAGAAGGATCAAGTAAAAATTGAGAAACGGATAAAAAACACCAAGAGTTTACTCGATAAAACAAAAACAAAAGCGCAATCTTCTTTGCAAGAATTAGAATTGGTAGATGCTCAAATCGCAACCCGTGAAATGCTTGTCCGAAATTTTGATGAGCAAGTACGAAATGCCGAAATGGACATGATTGGTAAGGCGAATGATATAAAGCATATAAAATCACGTCAACAAATATTAAAAAAACAATTTCGTCAAATGATTCTACATGCCTACAAGAATCGTAATAAATTGGGCAAATTAATGTATGTGTTTTCTGCCAAAAACTACACTGAGGCATTACAAAGAAATAATTACATTGAAAAAATGAAGGAAATTGAAAAAACACAATTTCAACTTCTAACAAAAAATCAGCAAATCATTCAAGGTGAATTTGCATTAATTAGTTCAGAAAAAACCATCAAAGAACAAGCCTTGAATGAGAAAATTTCTGAAAAAGCATTGATTGAACAAGATAAAGCACTTAAGGAAAGTTTGTATCAGAAATTGAAAAATGAGGAAGCAACACTGCGCGGTAACTTGGAAAAGGATGAAAAGGAGAAACAAGTATTAAAATCGAAAATTAATGCTGCAATCCAAGATGAGTTAAAAAAATCGCAGCAACCCAAAAAGAAAAAGTCAACATCACAAAAACAATCAAAAAAAGAATCAACTGCAGCTAAGAAAAAGTCGAATACTGCTGCAATAAAAGAACAGGTTGTAACGTATTCTGAAACTCCTGAGACCAACTCCTTGGGCGCTAATTTCTCAGGAAACAAAGGTAGATTGCCTTTTCCTGTTGGAAGTGGAACGATTACTGAGAAATTTGGTACAAATCCTCACCCTACCATTAAAAATGTTTTCACGAATAATAATGGAGTGGATATCAGTACTGCGAAAAATGCAAGTGTTCGGGCTGTTTTTGAAGGAGAAGTTACAAGCGTGTTAACAATTCCAGGTGCTGGTAAGGTTGTGATTATTAAACATGGTAATTATAGGACGGTATACAGTAACTTGAAAGATACGTATGTAAATGTGGGCTCAAAAGTAAGCACGAAACAATCCATTGGGGCCTTATTAACACATGAATCGGGTTCTATGTCAATCGTTCATTTTGAAATTCACATGGTGAGTGGTGGAAGCATTCAATGCCTCAATCCTTCGCTTTGGTTAAGTCGATAATTACCTAGGAAATTGATATCGCGGATTATATAAGAATTCTTTATCCGTTAATGTATATAAGAATGCGATTATATCTTTTTGTTCGTTCGAAGAAAGTTTCTTTATCTTTTTTAGCTCTTTGCTCAAATGGTTAGTTTTAGGATCCAAATTCGCATAATGATTCAGAACATCTTTCAATTTTTTAAATCTTCCGTCGTGCATATATGGAAAGGTGAATTCAATATTTCTTAGGGTTGGGACTTTGAAAAGAAAGGAATCCTTGTAAGACTCACTAAATTCCGCTCTACCATAATCCTTTAGGAAAGGATCCATTGGTAATCCGTTACTTTTTAATTTATAGTTTGTGAATAAAGGTTCTTTGTGGCAAGAGGCACATTCTTTTTTGAATAATCGATATCCATTTTCTTGTTGTGTAGTAAATGAATAACCGGCTTCCTTACGCATCACCTTATCATAGATTGAATTGCTTGAAACCAAGTTTGCCGTGAACATCGCTAAAGATTGGATCATTCGTCGAACGGTGATTTGATCAACTCCCCAAACCTCACGAAATAATGCAGCGTATTTTTTATCGGAACTTAATCGCGCAACTGCTGAATCTAAATTAAAATCCATTTCATCATGATGCCGAATGGGTTCCATAGATTGCCGTTCTATATTACCCATGGACCCATCCCAGTTGAAATAAGGATTCCATGCCATATTTATAAGCGCAGGTGCATTTCTCCGGCCGATCCTACCATCAATTCCGTGACTTAATGAATGATCAGTATGTGCAAATCCAGAAAATGAAACATGACATGTGGCGCAAGAAATCGTATTGTCTCTGGATAGAATTGGATCGTAAAATAATTTTCTGCCGAGTTGAAATTTCTCTTCTGTATACTCATTTCCATCAAAATAGTATAAAGGTTTGGGCCATCCTTTGGGTATTTCGAAACCCATTTTTGGTTTTAAAGATTGGAAGGATAAAAAGAGAACTAAAATCAAAAACAAACTGAGAAAAATACTTCCAACTTTCATGGATGAACTAATTTATGAAAACCATTCGCGATTTGTACTGCCTCAATTCCAGGTATCATAATCATAGGTGATTTCTGAAAATTTACCGTCTCTAAGACAAATTTAGTTAAATCAAAAATTAATTTTGGTTTTCCATCTACTATTTTAAGTTTTGTTTCCAACCATCTCTGCGTATTGTTTTTTAAACTATATCCTCCAATATGAAGTTGGAATTCATTGTTTCGTTGAATACTTAAATTAGATTTCCCCTCTAGTTTTAAATGAATATAGCCAGTATTCCACGCCCAGTACATTCCTAAGCTGGGGTCTAATGCGCCAGAAAACTGAGTTTGCATCGTGGAAACACTATCAATTCCAATGGCAAATTGAAACATTGAGTTCGAATGCGCGCCATCTTCCGTAAAAGGAAGTTGATAAGTGAGCGAATCATTCACATCAATCAAATGAATGACACTTCCTCCATTGATCTTCTCATCCGAAAAAAAGGGAGAATACTGGATGTAAAATTTAAGTTCGTCAATTTGAATCCAAGAAGTATCATTATTAAATTGAACTTTCTCGCCGGTTTTTAACGTGGAATCATTCATTTCAAACCTACAGGTAATTTGGGAAATGGTATAGAAAGATACCACGATAAAGGCAGCTAAAAATAGCAGTTTCATTTTCTGGGTGGGTGTTTTCGTCTTGAAAAGTGCTCTTTTAGTTCCGTAGTAAAAAGTTGTTGCTGTGATGAATTACAAAGTGCATATATTTTTTTGAAATGGGCTAATAAGAGTTCGTCTTTTTTAATAATATTAGAACTTATCAAAGACTTCAATGAGTCTTCTTTCCTTTTGTCATTTGATGTGATAGATAGGAATAAATCTGCATGTAATTTCTCGATTTTAAGGTCAAGTGGTTTCATTTGATCGAAATGGGATAGCTCCATTTTCTTAGCTTTTTTCAATTGATCTCCCGATAATCCAAGTTTCTCTGACAGAAATGGCGGGTGATGGGGTTTGCCAGGTTTTATTAATAAAAACAACGTAAAACCATTACTGATTAATAGCAATACAATGATGATTTTAAAAAGTAAATTTGGTCTCATATGCTAAAATAATCATAGTTGGTTACTTGTCCTTCAAAAAGGTTTTTTTCTTCATTGGTTTGATTCAAATGCCTCAAATTAACTACCATAAATCCAATAAAACAAGCTACAGCAAGCAATAAAATCCAATTCATAGTTGAACCTAAATTTCGCTCATATTTCAAAGGGATTTCTTTGAGCTTGAGAACAAGTTCATTTGATGGATTTTCTTTTTTGAACGACCGGCCTTCCAGGAAATCATTCAAAATAGTATCTTTTTCTATCATGTATTATTAGTGTTTATTTTTTTCGAAATCTTGTTTTAATAAGAATGTTTTTTCATTAATTCAATTAGTTTTTTTTTCGCTCGAAACAATAATGATTCAACCGCTGAATGTGATGTTTTCATTTCAGTGGCAATTTCTTTATAATTTAATCCTTCAAATCGATTAAGCATAAAAGCAATTTGTTGATTTTCTGGTAATTTCATCAAATTTTTTTTAAAAGCTAACTCCAATTCCTTGTATTCTAATTCTTCCAAAGGTGTTTGTTCTGTGGATGTTAGCGGCAGAGATTCATCTTCAATTGGTATCATTTTACCGGATCGCTTTTTACGATTTTTTCGGCGGATTAACTCGTTTGATTTATTCATTGCAATGCGATAAATCCAAGTTTTTAATTGACTCTCGCCTTTAAAAAAATCAATGGATAACCAAATTGAAATAAATACCTCTTGTGTAATATCTTCAGCTTCCTCCTTATTTCCAACTAAATTGAAGCATACAGAATAAACCATAGCAGAGTACAAATCAACAACATAATTGAAAACTTGAATGTTTCCTTGCTTTAATTCACTTACTATTTCTTTTTCCTCCACCCTTTACTTAGTTGATTCTTTGGGTTGTTACTTGCGTTCACGAAAATTCATTTCAGTCATATAACTAGTATCTGTTAAAGCATAAAGAAAAGCTTTCAGTTGCTTTTGTTCTTGGGTACTAATTTTAATGGGTTGAATTAGTTTGGATTGCAATTGGTTTCCTTGTCCACCTTTTTTATAATGATTAATAATTTCATCGATAGTATTCAAACTACCATCATGCATATAGGGATAAGTTAATTCAATGTTTCGAAGTGAAGGGATTTTAAATTTTCCGATGTCTGCTGAATCTAAATGAATCCTAAATCTACCTTTATCCTCTCCAAATTCTTTATATAACCCATTGTTTTGAGCTTCAAATGTAGTGAAATAGGGTGGGGGATGGCATTGAACACAATACAATTTTTCAGTAAACAATTTCATTCCAGCTTTTTCGAGTGGCGTAAGTGCATTTTGATTTCCTCGCATGAATTGATCGTACTTAGAGTTCATTGAAATCAAGGATCTTTCAAAAGCAGAAATGGCACGAGTCAAGACGTAAGCATCAAAATCGCGGTTAAATATTTTTTTAGCCTCAGCTTGGTATTCGGGAATGTTTTTCAATTTTTGGATCAAATCTTTCATGTTGTGACCCATTTCGGTATGTTCTTGAATAGGAACAATCACTTGCATTTCAAGGCTTGGTAAATGAGCATCAAACATTACCGTTTTTAAAAAGGCGGAATTCAAAATGGATGGTGAATTGCGGGTGGTAGTTCTACCAAATATGCCTTCACTTGTTTTTTTACGATCCGTAAAAGCATATTCCGGTACGTGACAAGTTGCGCAAGAAACAGTTTCATTGAGTGATAATCGCTTGTCAAAGAATAATTTTCTACCGAAGGCTATTTTTTCGGCAGTAATTGGATTTTCTGAAGGTGTTGGAATTTGACTAATTTCTACCGAAAATGGTTTTATAACTGAACATTTCAGAAAAAACAATAAACAAACACCAATAAAAAGTAAAAATTTAGTGGCTGATTTCATATTGCTTTAATGAATTGCTCGAAAATGACCAATTAAATTCGCTTGATTATCAAATAAGCTTACAGTGTATACTCCAGTTGGAATCGAATTAATTCGAATACTTCCACTTGTTTCTTGGGTGTTAATCGATGTTACAAGTTTTCCATTCATGTCCATAATAAGTAACTTATTTAGGTTATTGATGGACTGCCAAATAAACTCTAATTCATCTGAATGATTCACAAAATAAGCCGTTTTATTTGTTTTATTTGACGTTAATTGAGCTGTTGATAATTGAGAAAATACAGTTTCCGTTACTACATTGTCAAGTATTGTAGCATTTATTCCAACCTGATCGTGCAAGATTCCAACGGTGCTCAATGGAATATTATTAATCCATCGGTCGACATGACAAGTTAAATAAACATCAATTTGGTCATTGGCTGAATTGGTTTGAACAATATTCAGAATCTCAACTAGTTGCTGATTATTATTCCCTAAATTATGTAATTCAAAATAGGCCTCTAAATTCCCGTCACTATTATCGTCTGCATACCCTCCAATAATCATATGCATATATCCTGCTTGCCATCCCCAATACATAGATGGCGTTTGAAAACTTAATGGGTGATTTTCAGGATAAAGTGAAATGTCAATTGCGTTCGCTCCATTTTGTGTATTTAGCGGTTTGGGAACACCAACCATGAAATTAAGTTTTTCAATCTGATTGATCGGGTAGTTACCGACTAATAAGGTGTGATTTTGAGGTTCAACTAAAAACACGGAATCAATTACCGTAATCTGACCACCATCATGTGTTATTTGAAGTTCAGATAAGTAGTAATCAAAATGGTCTAGTTTGAATGTTTTTCCATCCCATCCGGTGTAATTAACATTCATTTGCAGATTTGCGTTCTGAAAAACCGGAGCGATTTCTAAAAAAATATTCTTCTGTGCATAAATAGTTGAAGTACTTATTACTAATAGGATGAGGTGAGCTATTATTGACTTCATGAAAATTAATTTTGGGTTTTATTGCTAAAATTCTTTATTACAAATAAATAAAGTGAACGCGGAAATTAAATTAATGATTACTTTTTTCGTGCAATGTATAAAAGTTCTCCTTGCATCAATCTAAATTTATCAATTGTTTCTTGGTCATAATGATTAGTTAATTCGAAAACGTCTACTGAAAACCCTGCTTTCTCAAGCCATTGAGGGTAATCTTTCCCGAAGAGTCGAACATGATCTTTTTGCCAAAAGTGTTTTTCGCGGTCTTCTGGGCTTGTAATGCTTGCATCTTCATAGGTTGTTTCTCTTGAAAAATCTTGAGGAACTTGCATAATTGCCCAGCCTCCAATTTTCATTACACGAAATAATTCAGTCATGCATTGAATTGGGTCATCCACGTGCTCCATAACATGATTGCAAAAAACGACATCAAATTGATTGTCCTCTAGTGGAATATGATGAAGATCGAAATGAAGATCAGCAAGCGGTGATTCAAGATCTCCTGTTAGGTAGTCAAGGTTTTTTTGGGCTTTGAATTTACTGTAAAAACACTGTTCTGGCGCGATGTGTAGAACTTTTATCTTGTTAGCCGTAAAGAAATCACTTTCATTTTTTAAATAAAGCCACATCAACCGATGGCGTTCCAACGTTAAATCATAAGGACATAGCACATTTTCTCGATGAGCCACGGAAGAACCGTAGGATAAAAAAGTAGAAAAGGATTTTTCGCAAACGGGACAAGTTACCTTATTTCCACGGTATAAATAGGGAGCGAAAAACTTGAAAATATAACTAAGCCGAATTAACAATGGCCGAGGCAGCGTGTTTAATAAATACTTATAAATTGATTTCACAAATCAAAGCTACAAAAAAGAAGTTTGAATTCCTGATAAAACTATAAATGTTCTCTAGACTTTATGTATTTGTAGACACGATGAGTCAAGAATATATTGATTAAAATTATTGCAATTACAAGATATCCGAGTAAATCAAAACGTTCTAGTGGGCTTGTTTCTGATTTTTGGAGAACAATCATTCCGCCCACCATCGCAGCAATTCCACCAGCCATTTGTTGCAAAGAAGAATTAATACTCATAAATGCTCCGCGGTCTTGCATCTCAGGTAATGATGCCGTCAATGCTTGAGAAGGAATCATTCGTGCCATTATACCCATCATCATAAATCCATTAACAACAATCAAAATGAAAAGAGAGGTTTGCTGAAGTTGAGAATATATGAGTACGGAAAACACCATTAGAACCGATGCACCTGTGAAAATGGTGAATTTATTAATACGGTCACTAATAAATCCGATGAGTGGCATAGCAGCAAATGTGATTAAACCAACTATCATAAACATGAGTGGTAGCTCTTCCACAGCGATTCCAACATTATTAACGGCAAAAGCGGAGCCCCATGGCATCATTAAATATCCACCGAGGGACATAAAAGCGGTTGCAATGAACCCGATTCGGTATTGTTTGTTTTTGATTGTATTCCACATGTGCCTCAAAGGATTTGCACGTTGCATAGATAGATGGGCTGTAACGGGTTTTAAAATGAAGTAAACGGCTCCAAAAATAGCCATTGATAAACCTACAATCAAATAAAATGGAGCTTGCCAATTCCATTGATTGGCTAAAAACAAACTAATAGGAATTCCCAAAATCTGACTGATCCCAAATCCCATTTGAATAAATCCCATTACCCTTCCGCGTTGATTAAAATCGAATATATCCGCAACAATTGCTAATGAAATAGAACTAATTACCCCACCAAAAATTCCAGTTATAATGCGAGAAAACACTAAAAATTCATAAGAATTGGAAATTCCACAAAGTAAGGTTCCTACAATGAATCCTGAGTAGAAGAAGAGCAATAGTTTTTTACGGTCAAATTTATCTGCGAAACTAGCGGTTAAAAAGCCTGAAAATCCAGCAGATAGTGCGTAGCTTGAAACAACAATTCCAAATTGACTTGGTGTCATTTTCATTGATTTCATCAATATATCGCCTAAGGGTGACATTACCATAAAATCTAAAACGACTGAAAATTGTGTTAACGCAAGAAGTGAAACAACCGCTATTTGATATGGTGTAAAAGGACTTCCCTTGGTTGATTTTTTCATGGAGCTCATTCAGATGTAAAAGTATGTAATATGATGTAAATAAAAATCGCGCAATAAATTCCTTTTATTGCGCGATTCTACATGTATTTTTAAGATAATTATCGAGTAAACAACATTTCTCTGAATTTAGGTAATGGCCATAATTCATCGTCTACCAATAATTCTAATTTGTCAGCGTGGTATCGAATTTCTTCAAAAGTTGATTTTACATGGTCACAATATGCAATGGCTTTTTCTTCCGCTTCTTCAATTTTATTTGCTAATTTACGTTGAACGAGCATGTTATCTGAAGCTGATTTCATCGCGTTCATATGTTCTGAAATACGTTGAATTAATGACATTTGAGCTTTCGATGCTTCTTTTCCGTCTTTTTCACCAAGAATATTTATTAATCCTTGCACATTTTGAATCAATTTGTTTTGATACTCAACGGTTGCCGGGATAAAATAATTTTGAGTGATATCACCCATAAGTCGCGATTCGATTTGAATTTTTAAGATGTAGTTTTCAAATTCAATTTCTCGTCTTGCATCTAATTCACGTGGAGAAAGAACGCCCATTTCATCAAATAATTTGGCTACTTTTTTATCGTGCCATACTTTCAAAGCGCGCGGTGTATCTTTTAAATTGGCTAAGCCTCTTTTTTCAGCGTCTTTTACCCATTCATCGCCATATCCATTGCCTTCAAAACGAATTTTTTTGGATTGTTTAATTATAGCTTGTAATTCTTTTAGAATCGCCTCGTCTTTAGCTTCTCCTTTATCAATGCGAGCATCAACTAATTTTTTAAATTCTTTTAATTGTTTTGCCATGATGGTATTCAAAACAATCATTGCTGATCCGCAGTTTGCAGAGGAACCTACTGCCCGAAATTCAAATTTATTACCCGTAAACGCAAACGGAGAAGTTCTATTTCTATCGGTGTTATCAAGTAATATTTGAGGAATTTTACCAATGTTTAATTTTAATTCTGTTTTATCTTGTGGTGTCATTTTCCCAGCCTTCACATTTTTCTCAATGTCATCTAATAAACCAGATAATTGAGTGCCGATAAACGCAGAAATTATGGCAGGGGGAGCTTCGTTTGCACCTAAGCGATGATCATTTCCTGCAGAGGCAATACATGCACGAAGTAAATCAGCATGATCATGAATAGCCTTAATTGTATTCACAAAAAACGTAAGGAATTGTAGGTTAGTTTTTGGATTTTTACCTGGTGCTAACAAATTAACGCCTGTATTAGTACTCAAAGACCAATTGTTGTGTTTTCCAGATCCATTAACTCCTGCGAAAGGTTTTTCGTGAAGCAACACTCTAAAATCATGTTTACGCGCAATTTTCTCCATTAAATCCATCAAAAGTAAATTGTGGTCATTGGCTAAATTACATTCTTCAAAAATGGGAGCGCATTCAAACTGATTGGGGGCCACTTCGTTGTGACGAGTTGTAACAGGAATTCCAAGAAGCAACGATTCCATTTCAAATTCACGCATGTAAGCAGTAACTCTTTCTGGGATTGAGCCAAAATAATGATCTTCCAATTGCTGTCCTTTTGCTGGAGCATGACCAAAAAGAGCTCTTCCTGTCATTATCAAATCAGGACGTGCATTGAATAATGCTTGATCAATTAAAAAATATTCTTGTTCCCATCCTAATGTTGCATTAACTTTTGTAACATTTTTATCAAAATATTGACAAACTTCAACAGCTGCTGTATCAACTGCATGAAGGGCTTTTAATAAGGGCATTTTATAATCTAAGGACTCGCCAGTATAGGAAATAAAAATGGTTGGAATGCAAAGCGTTTTTCCAATTACAAATGCCGGTGAAGATGGGTCCCATGCGGTGTAACCTCGTGCTTCAAATGTATTTCTTATGCCTCCATTTGGAAATGAAGATGCATCCGGCTCTTGCTGAACCAACATTTCACCATCAAATCGTTCGATTGCTTTTCCCGGACCAATTGGTTTAAAGAAAGCATCATGTTTCTCTGCCGTAGCTCCTGTAAGCGGTTGAAACCAATGTGTATAATGAGTAGCGCCTTTTGATATAGACCAATCTTTCATGGATGAAGCTACTTGATCCGCATTTTTACGATCCAATCGTTTGCCGTTGTTAATAGATTCCATCATCGACTTGTAGGTCTCCGACGGCAAATACTCACGCATTACTTCAGCATGAAAAACATTTTTGCCAAATAATTCAGATAATTTACCATCATATTCAATGTGTTTTGGTTCTCTATTCAACACATCTTGGTACGCACGCAATCTTTTTGTAGCCATTTTTAAAAATTTTCGGTAAAATTAGAAAAATTATGGGGGTGTCTGTAATAATTTTGTTAAAAATGATCAACTAATTAAAATTTAAGGGGGGGGTGTCTGAAAATTTGTTTGAAACTATATTTTAGCAAAAAAAAAGCTGCCCTTATGGACAGCTTGATCAAATTGTATATAGATTTAGTTTTTATCTAATTTCTCTTTAATTTTCCCTTTGATTTTATCAACTACTGGTTTAGCTACTTCTTTACCTTCTTCAATTTTCTCCCCAACTTTTTCTTTGATTTCAGAAGCTTTATCTTTCACTTTATCCATAGTAGATTCCTCATTTTGAGATGAACCTTCACTCATTTCTTCTGATTCTGTTGCTACCTCTTCCATAGAGCCTTCGTCCATAGTCGCATTTGCAGATGAGTCTTCTTTTTTACCCCCGCAGGAAACTAAAATTGTTGCTGTTGCAAATACAATTGCAAGACTTAAAATAATTTTTTTCATAGATATAATTTTATACCTTCAAATGTAAAGAATAAAATAATTGCTTTGTACAATCTCAATAATTAATCTCTATCTGTAAAATGTATAAAAATCGAAAAATATTTCACTAACTTCGGACGTAAATCAAACGTTATGTCAATCTTTACCATAAATTCATTCGATCAATATAAAGAATCATATACCTGTTCCGTCGAAAACCCAACACTTTTTTGGGATCAAATTGCCCAGCATTATACTTGGTTTAAACCCTACACAGAAGTTTCTAGATTTTCCATGGAGGACGCTGATTTTTCTTGGTTTAATGGAGGAGAGACAAATATTACTTTTAATTGTTTAGACCGACATTTACCTGAATTATCCGATAAAACGGCTATCGTTTTTGAACCTAATGATCCTTCTGAGCCGCACCAAGAGATTACCTATGGAGAACTTGCAAAACGTGTGGCTGAATTAGCAAATGTCCTGTTGAAAAAAGGAGTTGGGAAAGGAGATCGGGTTTGTATTTACCTACCAATGATTCCTGAATTGGCAATTAGTTTATTGGCTTGCGCTAGAATTGGAGCAATTCATTCTGTCGTTTTTGCTGGGTTTTCAGCCGGAGCACTGGCATCGCGTATTGATGATTGTTCCTGTAAAATGGTGATTACATCAGATGGGGGGTATCGCGGAAATAAAACCATCGACTTGAAAGCGATTGTTGATGAAGCATTAGTTCAATGCCCAACTGTTGAGACCGTTCTGGTTGTGGAACGAACAAAAGAACAAATCAATATGACCGAAGGAAGGGATTTTTGGTTGAAAAATGAATTATCCACTGTTTTATCAGAATGTCCGGCTGAATCAATGCAGTCAGAGGATCCTTTATTTATTTTATATACATCCGGCTCAACAGGTAAACCGAAAGGTATGATGCATTCTACCGGTGGGTACATGGTATACGTAGGATACACTTTTCAGAATGTTTTTCAATACCAACCATCAGATGTTTTTTGGTGCACAGCGGACATTGGTTGGATAACAGGACACTCCTATATTTTATATGGTCCTTTATTGAATGGAGCCACAACCGTTCTATTCGAAGGAATACCATCTTATCCTGATTTTGGTCGGTTCTGGTCGGTTATTGAAAAATATAAAGTCACCCAATTTTATACAGCCCCAACTGCAATACGATCATTGGCAAAAGAACCATTGTCATGGGTAGAAAAACATAATCTCTCCTCATTGAAAATAATTGGAAGTGTTGGTGAACCCATAAATGATGAGGCATGGCAGTGGTATTTTGAAAATATAGGGAAGTCAACTTGTCCAATAGTTGATACGTGGTGGCAAACAGAAACTGGCGGGATATTAATTTCTCCTATACCAGGAATAACAAAATTGAAACCAACTTATGCGACTTTACCGTTACCTGGAATTCAGCCCATATTAATGAATGCAGAAAAGGAACTAATTGATAAAAATGAAACCGACGGTAGTCTCTGCATCAAATTCCCTTGGCCATCTATCGCTCGAACTATTTGGGGAGATCATCAGCGTTATAAGGACACCTATTTCACAGCCTTTCCCGGATATTATTTTACCGGAGATGGAGCGTGGAGGGATGAAGATGGATATTACCGAATTACGGGAAGAGTAGACGATGTGATAATTGTTTCCGGACATAATTTAGGCACCGCTCCGATAGAGGATGCGATAAATGAACACCAGTTCGTAGCTGAATCTGCCATTGTTGGATTTCCTCACGATATAAAAGGAAATGCATTGTATGGTTTTGTTACCTTAAAAGATGGAATTGGTGATTTTGACGAAAATCAATTAAAAAAGGAAATTAACCAATATGTTTCTGATCAAATTGGACCCATCGCAAAATTGGATAAAATTCAATTCACAAGTGGACTTCCAAAAACCCGTTCAGGAAAAATTATGCGACGAATTTTACGTAAAATTGCTGAAGGTGATTTTTCTAGTTTTGGAGATATTTCAACTCTTTTAAATCCCGAAATTGTCGATGAAATAAAAAATCAAGCACTGTAAGAATTTTAAAAAATTAAATTAGTAATCAAAATATAGAATATGTTTCAAGCTCAACGGTTATTTGATGTTCCTTATTATCAGTTAAAAAACTTCCCAAACGAGAATATGTTTGTTACCAAAACCAATGGTAATTGGGTCGGTGTTCATACTAAATCATTTTTGGATCAAGCAATGTTGATTTCTCGCGGATTAATCGCATTAGGGGTTGAACCGGGAGATATGGTCGCTATGGCTTCGTCTAATCGGGTGGAATGGAATGTTTTTGATATCGCAATTCAACAAGTTGGGGCAATTGTAGTTCCCTTATATCCCAACATTTCGGTAAATGATTATAAATACATTTTCAAGGATTGTGGAGCTAAAATTTGCTGTGTTGGAAACCTAGAATTATTTGATAAAATACAATCTATCCGTACTGAGATACCATCACTTGAGCATTTGTTTACTTTCGATAAAATTAACGGCATTCCAAATTGGTCTGAAATTGAATTAAAAGCCAAAAATATAGATGAGTCGCTCGTTAGAGCAAGAATGGATGGTATAAAGCACGATGATTTAGCCACAATTATTTATACATCAGGAACAACAGGTAATCCTAAAGGGGTAATGTTATCGCATAAAAATATTTTATCGAATGTTGAGGCTTGTATTGAGCCTATTCCTGCCGATCAACATTCAAAGGTGCTGAGTTTTCTTCCTGTTTGTCACATTTACGAACGCATGCTTCATTATTTGTATATGTATTTGGGATGTTCTATTCATTTTGCGGAATCGATGGAAACAATTGGTGAGAATATTCGAGAGGTAAAACCAGATGTTTTTTCAGCTGTTCCTCGTTTAATAGAGAAGGTTTATGATAAAATCATAGCTAAAGGAGATGAATTAACCGGAATAAAAAGAAAATTATTTTTCTGGGCTGTGGATTTAGCTGAACGATTTGATAATACAGGAAAAAACTCCTTGTTTTTCAATATTCAATTACGTATTGCAAGAAAATTGATCTTTTCTAAATGGAAAGATGCTTTGGGCGGAAATGTTCGAGCAATTGCCTCTGGAAGCGCTGCTCTTCAACCTCGTTTAGCACGTATTTTTCTGGCAGCGGAGATTCCAATTTTAGAAGGCTATGGATTAACAGAAACATCACCGGTGGTATCGGTAAATTCCTTTCAAAAAGGAATTAGAATGGGATGCGTTGGAGCATTAATTGACGGTGTTCAAGTGCAAATAGCAGCGGATGGTGAGATTTTGGTCAAAGGACCTAATGTCATGATGGGTTATTACAAACTACCTGAGGTCACAGCGGAAGCGATTGATTCTGAAGGCTGGTTTCATACAGGTGATATAGGAGAATTTGTGGAGGGGAAATTCCTAAAAATAACGGATCGAAAAAAAGAAATTTTTAAAACTTCAGGCGGAAAATACATTGTTCCGCAAGCGATGGAAAATAAATTCAAAGAATCTCGATTTATTGAACAAATAGTGGTAATTGGTGAAGGAGAGAAATTTCCTGCCGCATTCATCATTCCAGCATTTTCATTTTTAAAGGAATGGGCTTCCAGGCACGGTCATGATTGGCATAACTTAAGCAATCAAGAATTAATTGAACACAAAGAAGTCATTATTCGAATTCAAGAAGAAATAGATCATTTCAACCTAGGTTTTGGGAATTGGGAACAATTGAAAAAATTTGTTTTGTTACCTAAGGAATTAACCATTGATAATGAAGAATTGACTCCAACTTTAAAATTAAAAAGAAAGAATATCCTGAAGCGTTACACTGCAGAATATAACCAAATTTATTCTGAATAAAGACTCTTGATTCGTTCATTTTTCAAAACTCCAATGATACAATTACACGCCAATGATTTTTTCTAAAAAGTATAGATTTTTCCTTTCAATAATTAGTGGACTTCTTTTGATTTTAAGTTTTCCATTCACTGGTGGATTGGCATTTTTAGGTTTTGTTGCTTGGGTACCATTGCTTTTGGTTGAAAATTCAATTCGTACAGGGAAGTTGAGAAGTGGCAAAGTCTTTGTGCATGCCTATTTGTCATTTTTGATCTATAATTTAGGAACGACTTTTTGGATTTATTTTGCATCGCCAGAAGGAGCTTACATGGCGTTTATCTTAAATTCATTGCTCATGTCTTTGGCATTTTATGCTTACCATATAGCCAGGAAACAGTTGTCTGCGAAATGGGGATGGGTATTTTTAATTGTATTTTGGGTAGGTTTTGAACATGCGCATTATCATTGGGAATTGTCTTGGCCCTGGTTAACACTTGGAAATGTTTTCTCATTGTATCCTCAGGTTGTTCAATGGTATGAAATAACGGGAGTTATGGGAGGTAGTGTATGGCTGCTTGGCGTGAATTATCTAATTTTTTCTTATCTACTAAACCAATTTCAACTACCCAAAGGTGAAATACAAACTAACGGCAAAAGGTTGTTAATAGGGATTTTTACAGCTCTATTTATTCCAAGTACTTTCTCTTTGGTTCGGTTTTTTACTTACCAGGAAGCAATTAATCCAGTAGAGGTAGCTGTAATTCAGCCCAATATTGATCCCTACAATGAGAAGTTTGTTAGAGACCCCTCCGAGCAAATCAATAAAATGTTAGGGTTAGCGAGTGAAATAAGTAGTGATAAGACAAACTTTATTCTTTTTCCGGAAACAGCTATAAGTTCTTCCGTTGAAGAAGGGTATTTACGTCAAAGTGAATCAGCTTCGGCCTTTTTGACTTTCGCCAAGGATCACCCTAAGGTCCATTTACTCACTGGAGCTTCAACCTATGCTTTTTTTAAGCAAAAAAATTCAATTGCATCTAAAAAAATAAATGGTTCGTCTGATTTTATTGAATTTTACAATTCGTCGTTATCTATTGAAAATGATAATACGGATATAGTACATAAATCCAAATTAGTTTTGGGGGTTGAAGAAATTCCATTTACGGAATGGTTTCCTTTTTTGGAGGAATTATCTATTAATAACGGAGGAACCTCAGGTACCTTAGGAAAAGAAAATGAACCCCAAACGATGAATAGCCAATATGGATTGTATGCGCCAATCGTATGTTATGAATCAATTTATGGCGAATTTATTAGTCAGCAAGTTCAGAAAGGGGCTGAATTATTGTTTATAATAACAAATGACGGATGGTGGAGGGATACACCCGGATATAAACAGCACAATAGTTTTGCCTCCATTCGAGCAATTGAGACAAGAAGGTCGGTTGCAAGAGCTGCTAATACTGGATTTAGTTCGTTTGTGAACCAACGAGGAGAGATAATAAAACAATCCCTTTGGTGGAAAGCAGGTGCAATGAAAACAACTTTAAATAGAAATAAACATATAACAATTTATGTGCTTTGGGGTGATTTCTTTTATCGTATTTTGAGCGCTTTGGCAGTGCTTTTAATTGCGGCAATTATTTTTGTAAAGCTAAAAAGATTACTAAAGAGATTAATTACATCAAAAAATTAATAAAAAAAAGAGCCACCTTTAGGATGACTCTTATCAATTCAGTTTATGTTTTTCTTAAAGAATTGCATCTAATTTTGCAGACAATTGCGCTTTCGGAGCAGCACCTACATTTTTATCGACGATTTCCCCATTTTTGATAAATAAGATTGTTGGAATACTTCTGATTCCAAATTGAGCAGAAACTCCTGGGTTTAAATCCACATTCACTTTACCTACAATTGCTCTGTCAGCGTATTCATTCGCTAATTCTTCAACTACTGGTCCAATCATTCTGCAAGGGCCACACCATTCAGCCCAAAAGTCTACCAAAACTGGTTTCTCAGATTTTAATACTAATTCTTCAAAGTTTTGATCTGTAATTTCTAATGCCATTTTCTTTATTTTTAATTTATGTATAATCGTTTTATCAATCATTTGACCAAAACGGATTTATGAGACAAATTGTCAGATAGTTATCTTTTTGTAATCTCAACAAATGATCTAGAGGTATAACCAGTATAAATTTGTCTTGGACGACCTATCGGCTCTTTGTTTTCAGTCATTTCTTTCCATTGGGAAATCCATCCAGGAAGGCGACCAATAGCAAACATTACAGTAAACATTTCGGTAGGAATTCCGATAGCTTTATAGATAATGCCAGAATAAAAATCAACATTTGGATAAAGGTTTCTCGCTTTAAAGTATTCATCTTCCAATGCAACTTGTTCTAATCGTTTTGCAATTGCCAACATTGGATCATTGATTCCCATTTTTTCAAGAACATCATCACATGCTTTTTTAATAATTTTAGCACGTGGATCAAAGTTCTTATAAACTCTGTGACCGAAGCCCATTAATCTGAATGGATCTTCTTTATCTTTTGCTTTGGCAACCCATTTGTCTACATCACCTCCATCATTGTGGATTTGTTCAAGCATTTCAATTACTTCTTGATTTGCACCACCATGCAGAGGACCCCACAATGCGGAAATACCAGCAGAAATTGTAGCATACAAATTAGCTTGAGAAGAACCAACAATTCTAACCGTAGATGTGGAACAATTCTGTTCGTGGTCAGCATGGAGAATTAATAATTTATTTAATGCTGCTGCAACAACCGGGTCAACCTTGTATTCTTCCGTTGGCATTGCATACATCATGTGTAAGAAATTAGAACAATAATCGTAATCATTGTTTGGATACATGAATGGATGACGAATTGAATTTTTATAAGCCCAAGCAGCAAGTGTTGGCATTTTTGCTAATAATCGATGCATGGTTAATTCTTTCATTTCCTTACTTCTATGCGGATCCAATGATTCCGGATAAAAAGTAGAAAGAGAACAAATCATCGAAGATAACACACCCATTGGATGCGCTTTTGCAGGATATGCTTCGAAAAAGCGTTTCATATCTTCATGTACAAGTGTATGTTTTTTAATACTACTTCCAAATGAATCTAGTTCAGATTGAGTTGGTAATTCACCATTTAACAATAGGTATGCAACCTCTAAAAAAGTAGCTTTTTCAGCCAATTCTTCAATGGAATAACCTCGGTAATGTAAAATTCCTTCTTCTCCATCTAAAAATGTAATGCTGCTTTTTGTTGCTCCGGTATTTTTATATCCAGTGTCCAAAGTGATGTAACCTGTTGTATCTCTTAATTTGGAAATATCAATCGCTTTTTCATTCTCAGTTCCAACGACAACTGGAAATTCATACACTTTTCCGTCTAATTCAATTTTTGCTAATTCACTCATGATTTCTATTCTTAATTTTGTATCAGTCTATATTGTAATATCTTATTTTACGATAGTCATTTCGTCAACGATGTGTTTTGCTCCAGCAAATTTATCAATTATAAATAGGACGTAACGTATATCTACATTGATAGTTTTTTGTAAATTTTTATCAAAAATTACATCTCCAGCCATAGCCTCAATATTACCATCAAATGCTAAACCAATTAACTCTCCTTTTCCATTCAAAACGGGTGAACCTGAATTCCCACCAGTTATGTCATTGTCGGTTAAAAAGTTCACCGGTAGATGACCTGCTTTATCGACATATTGACCATAATCTTTAGCCTTGTGTAGATCCATTAATCGTTGCGGCAAGTCAAATTCTTCATCCTTCGCTTTGTATTTTTTTATAGTTCCGTCCAAAGTCGTGTAATAATTCACCTTCGCATCATTTTTTGGATTAGCAGGAAGAGCACTCACTTTACCGTACGTCAAACGCAAAGTGCTATTCGCATCAGGATATTGGATTGTACTCATCTTAGCCTCTCGAAGACCAGCAACAAGTAATCTAAATGACTTTGAATAATCAGCTTGTAATTTGGTTAATTCTTCTGATTTTGAATTATAATGTGCCAGCAGTTCTGAGGATAATTGGAACAATGGATCATTGGTGATCATTCCATCTTTTGGATATTCGATAAATGCTTTCAACTTGTCAGCTGAAGAGAATAGACTCATTTCAAAAGTGGCGTTGATAAATTTCCTGAAGTCATTGTTTGATTTACTTCCAATTTGTTCGATCGTTGGACATAGTACATAACCGGCTTTTCGCGCGTACAAATTAAATTGACTAGACAATAAATCTTTTTCGACGTCCATGGAAATTTCTGTGTAGAATTCATCAACGCTTGTCAATAAATCTGCTTTCAGTCCTGCTTTAGCCTCTTCGTTTGCTTTTGCATACCCATCTAATTGAGCACCCAATGTTCTTGAAATTGCAGCAAAACTACTTCCTCTTAAAATTTGCATTAAATAATTGTCATGTCGTGCTTTTTCACTGGTTTTCGCATAATAATTATTTAACGTTTCAACCACCTTACCGTATTTAGCAACATTTGCCGGTTTATTAGCCCAAGCATTAAATTTCGCTTCGTTTTTACTTTTCAACTCAGCCGTTTTTGCTTTTGTTAATGCATCGATCATTCCTTGACGATTCTTCCAGTAATTCGCTATTCCTGCATATTTAGATTCATAATCCAATCGAGTATCATCATTTTTGTCCATGTATTTTTTCATTACATCCATGTTCAATTTTGATGCTTCTACCCACGCCGGATAGGCGAACTTTACATTTTGTTCAATTCCTCCCGCAGGTAACCAACGATTCGTTCGTCCTGGATAGCCTAAAATCATGGCAAAATCACCTTCTTTCACGCCATTCATATTTACCGAAAGATGACGTTTTGGTTTTAATGGAATGTTCGCTGTTGAATAATCTGCAGGGTTTCCATTGGCGTCACCATAAACTCGAAACATGGAGAAATCTCCTGTATGACGCGGCCATTCCCAATTGTCTGTATCACCACCAAATTTACCTATGCTTTTTGGTGGCGTACCCACTAGACGTACATCTTTGAAATCTTGATAAACAAAATAATAAAATTCATTTCCTTGGAAAAATGAGCGAACACTTACTGTATATTTTCCACCGTCATTGTTTTCTTTTTGAATCAACGCAATTTCCGCATTAATAGCTTTTTCACGCTCCTCTTCAGTCATCGAATCATTGACTTTTCCTAAAATCCGCTTTGAAACATCGTCCATGCGAACAAAAAATCGAATAAATAAAGATTTAGGTTTTAATTCATCTGCTTTTGTTTTTGCCCAAAAACCATCGGTTAAATAATCTTGCTTAGGCGTTGATAACTCAGCAATGGCATCATATCCGCAATGGTGATTGGTTAAAATAAGTCCTTCTTTTGAAATGATTTCAGCGGTACAACCTCCGTTAAATTGCACGATTGCATCTTTCAAACTATGATTATTAATACTATAAATTTCTTCAGCTGTCAATTGAAGTCCCATTTTTTGCATGTCTCTTTGGTTCAATCTTTCGATGAACATTAAGAACCACATTCCTTCGTCTGCTCGAGCAAACATGCCTACAAATACTAGTACAGCAACTAATTTTATTTTTAAATTTTTCATAATTAATTTTAGGTTGCTAAAAGTAGTAAAACAAAGTTGAATTTATGTAATGTTTAAGGTGAAATTTTAACACTTATTAGGGATAAAAATATGCGTCTTGGAAAATTAGAAATGTAATCCGTTGATTTTGATGTGAATTGATTACAAATAAAAAACCCTCGGGGTTGCCGAGGATCTTAATTATCACATTATCATATTAAAAATGGAGTGTAACACCAAATTGAAATACACTCATTTGTGGAGCTTTGTTTCCTTTAAATAAATTTGTTAAGCCATAAGAAGCATATGCGCCAAAATCTCCATAACCCAATCGAACAGTAGCATCGAGCTGGAACGGATTAATATTAAAATCGTCATTTACAGTTTCTCTGTATTTTACATTATTCTTTTTCCCGCGCATGAAATAAGATGATCCGACACGAATACCACCAATAACACCAGCGGCTAAATGAAATGATTGTTCTCTTTTTCTTTTGGTAGCAAACTCTAGTAATAGTGGAACTTCAAAAACACCCAAGGTCAATGAATTTACGCGAACATTGTTTGTTGAATCATTTATTAAAATAGCATAAGTGCTGTCCGAATTGGTTTGTAGTCTATAATCTCTATTTATACCGATTGTATTCATTCCGAAACCAAATCCAGTTACGAAACCAACATATTGTTTAACGATTGGGAATTTGTGGCTGAATAAGTTAAAATGAAACGAGGTTGATCTTCCAATTTCATTTTCCCAATAGGGCGTATTGCCAAATGAAAGTTGATTCGCTGAATTCAATAACATATTAAAACCAACATCCATTCCTGACCAAGTGTTTTGGTATTTTTTCGATTTTTCGTCAGTTATTCTTTCAATAGGATTTGTTGAATTATCGCTTTTTTGTTTTTCTTCTTTGTTTTTTTTGGAATGATCAATTATAATTAATTCTGTATCTTTTCCAAGTTTAATTTTAGTGCTATCAGTGTTTTCTTCTTTTGTTTGTGCTTGCGCAAATTGAATCGTCAATAACAGCCCAAATGCAAGACTAAGTTTCATTTTTTTCATTTTTTCTTAATTTTTGTTTAATGCTTTTGATTTAGACTGAAAAATTGAATTTTTGTTACAATAGGTTATTCAACTAATGGTGTTTAAAACTACTAATTATTACTTGAATTTGCATGAATATCTTGTCGAATTTTGTTGTTCAATATGAAAATTATGAAAAAGTCACTTTTTGTTCTAGGATTAGTATGCACCTTAGCACTTGTTGCTTGTGTTCCGGTGAAAAAATACCAGGATTTGTTGGCACGTGAAAAATCGTGTGCTGATGAATTGGAGAAATATAAAAACCAAAGTACTGATTATGAAGGCAAAGCAAAATCATTACAAGAAAAATTAGACCTTCTGACAAAGGATGTTGAAGCATTAAAAAAAGATACGACAACAAATGGGCTGAAATTTAGATCAGCTAATTTGGAATTAGCCAAAATGAAAAAACAATATGCTGAGTTGGAAAAATCATTCGATAATCAAAAGACTATGGGTTCCAAAGAAGCGGCTGTTTTTCAAGCTGAGTTAGAAGCGAAAAGTATTGAGTTACAACGAAAAGAGGATGCATTAACAGCATTAGAAAAGGAGTTGAATGCAAAGCAAGCATTATTAGCTGAACGAGAAGCACGAGTAAATGAATTGGAAGAAATTATTGCGCGTCAAGAACGAGGTATTAAGGAGTTAAAAGATAGGATTGCCGCTGCTCTAAGAGCTTATGAAAATAAAGGGTTGACTGTTGTTCAAAAAGACGGTAGAATTTACATTAGTTTGGAAGCGAAATTATTGTTTAATCCGGGAAGTACTGCAATTGAGCCGGGTGGAAAATCCGCGATTATTGATTTATCTAAAGCTCTTGAAAATACTGGTGATTTAGAAATTATTGTTGAGGGACATACGGATAACACAAAAATGAGTAGTCCAAATTCACCAAAAAATAACTGGGAGCTATCTGTTTTAAGAGCTACCTCTGTGGTTGAAATAATGCTAGCCAATTCAACAATGAATCCGAAAAAAATAATGGCAGCAGGAAGAAGTGAGTTCTTACCTGTAGATGCCAATGATAAAGCAAAAAACAGAAGAATTGAAGTGATTGTTTCACCAAACTTGGATAAACTATTTGAGATTATCTCCAACTAAAAATGCACAAGCTGTTCCAGCAAAATACTTTATATATCAAGTTTTTCATGAACAACCTCAGCGATGTAGTTTCCTATAGCCAGCGATGCAGTTGCAGCAGGTGAGGGTGCATTTAATACGTGAATCGAATTACCATGATGTTCAATCCTAAAGTCGTCGCGTGTATCTCCGTTTTGAGATAATAATTGTGCTCTAACTCCGGCTCTAGCTGGTTCTATATCCTCCATGGTTAAGGATGGAATCATGCGTTGTAAAGATTTTAGGAAAAGCCTTTTGGAAAATGCTCTTCGGTATTCGTCGATCCCATATTTTATATTACTTAAAAATAATTTCCATGTTCCTCCATATGTCAATGCTTCCCAGGTGTCCCGGAACGAAAAATCGGTTCTGTTATATCCTTCGCGTTTGAAAGAGAAAACTGCATTGGGCCCGCATTCCACATTTCCATCAACCATTCGAGTGAAATGAACGCCTAAGAAAGGAAAATTAGGATCTGGTACCGGATAAATTAAATTTTTCACTTTGTGTTTAGCACCTTCAGTTAATTCATAATAATCTCCGCGGAAAGGAACGACTTGTTCTTTCAATTTAACTCCGTCTTTTTTTGCTAAACGGTCAGCCTGAAGTCCTGCGCAATATACGATATATTTGGCTTGGACAGTTCCTTTGTTCGTGTGTATTATTGAAAAGTCATTCATTTTTTCTACACGAAGAAATTCAGTATCCAGTCTTACTTCGCTTTTTTTGTTTAGTTGAAGTGCTAACTCAACCATTTTAGCAGTAGCGCCTCGGAAGTCAATGATTCCGGTAACGGGTACGTAAATTCCTGCAATGCACTCTACAAAAGGTTCGATTTCTTTAACCTCAGCAGCGGTAATTTTTTTAATCCCTTCAATTTGATTTTGAATACCATTTTCAAATATTCGATCAAGATTAGGTAATTCCCTTTCATCAGTTGCAACAATTACTTTACCACAGATATCATACTTGATCCCATGTTCTTTTGCAAAAGCGACTAATTCATGCCTGCCATCAAAACAATTTTTTGCTTTCAAAGAGCCCGGTTTGTAATATAATCCAGAATGAATTACTCCAGAATTATGACCCGTTTGATGATGTGCTAATTCCTTTTCTTTTTCAAGAAGAACGATGGTTAGAGTTGGGTTTTTTTGCTGGAGTTTGTACAAAGTAGCTGCTCCTACAATACCTCCTCCTACAATTGCTATATCAAATGTCATAGTTAAATTTATTGAAAATTTCGATTAATGCTGCTTTAAGGGTTAAAGATTTTGATCTAATAAATAAATAAACGAACTTATTGCTGCTGCTCCAAGTTCAAGTTCTCGTTTATTTACATTTTCAAAAACATCATTCGGAGTGTGATGAAAGTCAAAATAGCGTTGCGAATCTGGCACAAAACCAAATAATGGAATTCCCGGAAATTGATTTTTCAGCGGACCAATATCCACCCCGCCATATCCTTTTTCAAAAACATGTAACTCATAGGGTTTGAAAAAATGAGCCAATGATTCAAGAAATTTCACTTGATTTGACGAACCATCGCAGGCAAATCCTCTTGGGGCAAATCCACCTCGATCACTTTCTAAGGCAGCTATTTGCTTTTCACCTTTGGTAGCAGAAAAACTAGCGTAGCCTTTTCCTCCCATATTTCCATTTTCTTCATTCATAAACAAAACTACACGCAAGGTATGTTCGGGAACATAATTCAATTTTGTTAAAATCCGCAATGCTTCCATACAATGCACAACCCCAGCTCCATCATCATGAGCGCCTTCTCCTGTATCCCACGAATCTAAATGACCACCAAATGTTATAATCTCTTTGGGTGCCTTTTTTCCTCTAATTTCAGCAATGACATTATAAGAAGGCTCATCTTCTAAGGTTCTGCAATTCATCTCCAAAGCAAGCTTTAATTTGAATGTTTTCAATTTAGTGGATAATAAATCAGCGTCTTGTGTAGATAGCGCAGCGGCTGGAATTTTCTTCACAGAACTATCATAAGACATAACTCCTGTATGCGGATGGTCATCAATGGCTAGACCTAATGAACGAATCAATACAGCTTTTGCCCCTAATTTACCGGCTTCAATTGCTCCTTTTAATCGGATTGAACTACACCCTCCATACGCCTTAAAAGTATTAATTTCTTCATCAGCCATGAGTTGATTAATAAAAACAATTTTACCTTGTACTTGGGATGTTGTAGCCTTCTTTAATTCATTTAAACTTGTAAATTCGATTACATCACCTTTCATTAAACCATTGGTTGAAACAGACCCACCTAGTGCAAGAATATTCAATGAAATTTGTTCTTTCTCAACTTGAATCCAGGCGCGTTCTGTAGTGCCTCTATCCCAATGCGGAACCATAATTTTTTGTAAATAAACTGAATCGAAACCATAATTTTCCATCGTGTTTTTTCCCCATTCAACGGCCATTTGGGCGGCTGCAGAACCAGATAAACGGTTGCCTATATCTTTACACAGTTTTCGTAAATTTTCGTGCGATTCTCCTTTAGTCAGTGCTTCTTTGTAAATGGAAGAAATGAAAAGACTGTCTCCTTTTTGGCTAAGTAAAATTGAGGAGGAAAGATAAATCGAAATAAATAAGATGAATTTTATCACGGGTGTTATTTTCAACAAATTTGGTTAAAAAAAATGGATGTAAGAATTAGAAATTTGTTTTCTAACAAATCAAATGACTTTTACTAACCATTATATTCCACAACATTGTTTTCGGTTTCCCAAAGACGTATAGTTAAACCATATTTGCGATCTAATTTTGTCCGCAATAAATTAAAGCAAACTACTGAAATGTTTTCTGCTGTAGGGATTAAATCAGCAAATTCAGGACAATCTAAGTTTAAGTTACGATGATCAAAGCGCTCTTGGATTTCAGATTTGATAAGATCCTTAACGATTTTAAGGTCAATGACATAACCAGTCTCAGGATCTATTTCACCATCAATCCATACCTCCAGTGTGTAGTTATGACCATGAAAGTTGGGATTGTTACATTTACCAAAAACAGCTTGGTTTTTTTCATCAGTCCAATCAGCTCGAAATAATCGGTGTGCTGCATTAAAATTAGCTTTTCTACAAACGCGCATGGCAAAGTTCTTTTTGAATTTTCTCGAAATGTTGAGTCATAATTATTTTGAACCAAATGGTATATTTTTCTGGTGAGTTTTGTATATCAGACGTTAAATTTTGCAATGAAACCCATTGGAATGCTTTAGCTTCAGAGGGATTTAAAATAGGGTTTTCATTGGTGTAGCCAACTAATACATGGTCTAATTCATTTTCAATTAGACCATTTTCAAATTCTGTACGATATTCAAAATAAAATGAATGAGCTAAAAAAGTTGATATGCCTAATTCTTCCATTAATCTTCTTTGACTTGCATCCATCACTGTTTCATTTGGTGCAGGATGACTACAGCATGCATTGGTCCACAATCCAGGAGAGTGGTATTTTGAATCTGCACGTTGTTGCACTAACATTTCACCTGAAGAGTTGAAAAGAAAAACGGAAAATGCACGGTGTAAGAGTCCTTTTTGATGGGCTTCCATTTTTCCCATTGTACCGATTTCGTTATCGTTTGAATCAACAAGAATTAACTGATCCATCAATTAAAGTAAATTTAAGTTATGCTTAACGTAGGACGACAACAGAATGCGTAACTTTTTGTTATTGGGAATACGAATTCGTTCATTTAAAATTGTATGAGCAGGTGTGCCTTTAATTTTATTAAACAATTTGTAATAATAAATATAAGCTACATAAACCCCAAAGCGTGCTTTCTTTGGGAGTTGTTTTATCCCTTCATATCCCAATCGGAAATCAGTTTCAATATCTGCTTCAATTTCTTGTTTTACTCCTGAATTAAATTCATTTAAATCTATTCCAGGAAAATAAGTTCTTCCCAAGTCATGATAATCAGCTTTCAAATCGCGCAGGAAATTTATTTTTTGAAACGCAGATCCAAGTTTCATTGCCAAAGGTTTCAAACGCTCATATTCTTGAGAATCTCCGTCAACAAATACTTTGAGGCACATCAACCCAACAACTTCAGCAGAACCTAAGATATATTCTTCGTAGCCATATTTATCATACATATTTTTATCTAAATCCATTTCCATAGATTTTAGAAAAGTTTCAATCAAATCCAATGGAATTTGGTATTTATTTACCGCCCATTGAAAACTGTTCAAAATTGGATTTAGTGAAATACCATCTTGTATTGATTCATAAGTCTGTGACTTGAAATCAGCCAATAATTTTGCCTTGTCAAATCCATGAAATGTATCAACAATTTCATCCGCAAAACGAACAAAACCATAAATTGAATAAATCGGTTTGTGTAAATCAGCATGTAAAAATCGAATTCCTAATGAAAAAGAGGTGCTGTATCGCTGAGTTGTAACGCGACTAATTTCCTGACTTAGATTATCAAAAATTTGTTTCATAAAACGTGTTAAATAGAATGCTCTCGTATTATTTCTTTTGCGACAACCTCACCAGAAATTATGGAAGGAGGAACACCAGGCCCTGGTACAGTTAGTTGTCCCGTATAATACAAATTTGTTAGTTTTTTATTTTTTAAGGAAGGCTTAAGAATAGCTGTTTGTTTTAATGTATTTGCCAAACCATAAGCGTTTCCTTTAAAGGCATTGTAATCAGACTTAAAATCTTTAATAGAGAATGAACGCTTATAAACGATATTATCACGAATTATATTTCCAGTTTTTTTCTCAATACGATCCAATAGAAGCTCAAAATATTTTTCTCTGATTTCTTCCTTGTCTTCAAGATCAGGAGCAATTGGAATCAGTAAGAATAAATTTTCATGCCCTTCAGGAGCAACACTATTGTCTGTTAAAGAAGGCACACTTAAATAGAATAGGGGAGAAGTAGGCCATTTGGGATCTTTGTAAATTTCCTCCGCATGTTTTGTGAAATCTTCATCGAAAAATAAATTATGGTGTTCCAAATTTTCTACTCGTTTATTGATACCAATATAAAAAAGTAAGCAAGATGGTGCCATGGTTCGCTTGTCCCAATAACTTTCTGAGTAATTGGACTTTTCTTTCAATAGTTTACTTTCTGTATGTTGATAATCTGCTCCTGAAACAACAATATCGGTTTCAAAATCGCCTTGGTTGGTTTGTACACGGGTAATTTTTTTGTTGTCATATTCAAATCCAGTCACCTCTGTATTTGTCTTAAATTTCACTCCTTGTTCAAGAGCAATTTTCTCGAATGCTTCTATGAACTTATGCATTCCTCCCATGGGATACCATGTTCCAAGTGATATGTCGGCATAATTCATTAATGAATAAAGCGCTGGCGTTTCACTCGGCATGGCGCCAAGAAACAATATTGGAAATTCTAAAAGAGAAAGAATTTTTGGATGCTTAAAATATTTGCGAATATATCCGGTAAAGGATGAAAGTAAATGCATGTTAAATAAACCCGTTAAAATACGCATGTCTGCAAATTCCATTAATGACCTACTGGGCTTGAATACAAGTTCTTGCATCCCAACTTCATATTTGTACTTTGCTTCTTTTAAGAATTTTGTTAATTGAACAGAACTCCCAGGCTCTAGTTCTTCAAACCAAGCTTCCATTCCTTCAATTGTTGCTGGTACATTCGTATAAGAATTATCATTCCAATAAACTCTATACGAAGGATCGAGCCTTTTCAGTTCATAAAAATCAGAAGTTTTATAGTTGAATAAATTGTAGTACCTTTCGAAAACATCGGGCATCCAATACCAACTCGGTCCCATATCAAAAACAAAACCATCTGTTGAAAATTGTCTAGCCCTACCACCTATCGTATCATTTTTTTCTAGAATTGTAACATCAAAACCTTCTTTTGCGAGCAATGATGATGCCGCTAGGCTAGAAATTCCAGAACCTATTATGGTGATTTTTCTATTCATTTAGTTCGCAAGATACGTGTATTCTGGTAATAAATCTATTAATTTTTTACGTGCTATAAAAATTCTGCTTTTGACAGTACCTATAGGAATACCTAATCGATCCGCAATTTCCTTATACTTAAACCCTTGGAAATGCAATTCAAATGGAACTTTATATTCTTCGTTCAAAAAATTTATTTGTCTATTAATATTTTTTGTAGCAATAATTTCCAATGGAGTTTCATTGTGACCGGCTGAATTTGAAATTAAATATAAATCTTTAGAATTATCGAAAATTGTTCCGGACTTTACTTTCCGACGGTATTGATTGATGAAAATATTACGCATAATCGTAAAAACCCATGCCTTGAAATTGGTTTGAGGGGTGTAATAATTTCTATATGTGATGGCCTTGAGCATTGTTTCCTGCGTCAAGTCTTGTGCATCTTCCTTGTTTCTGGTAAAACCCAAAGCAAATGATTGTAAGTTATCTTCCATACTTACTAACGCATCATTAAATTCAACTGTTGACATAAATTCAGTTTTTTGTTTAACTTTTATAAGTCAAAATTAAACAGAATTGTTTAAACAAATGGTAAAAAAGTTAAACATTTTTAAAAAATATTTTTGTTTATAACGTAAGTGTTTATAATTCAGTTACTTATGTTTTTATTTTAATTATACTTACCATTTGAATTATTTCTGTAACTTTTCTTCATTAAATCGATATAATCAGATTGTTAAATTACTCCTTATGCGTATTGAATTTCTTACATTTTTTTGTGGATTTATTCTCTTTATATCAACTCCCATTTATGGCCAACAAGAAGAAAATGATTTGGATGAGAATTGTTTAAAGCCTCCGAAAAAAATCATGAAATTGATTGACAATTCTAAAAAGATCAATGATTATTCCAAACGTGTAGAAGTAATTGGTGAGGCAATAAAAATGAGTCCAGAAAATGCTTTTTTATATTTTTTTTATGCGGAAGAAATTAAAAAAGAGGGCATGCGATTGATAAAAACCGAATTCACGCCAGATCGAGGTTTGCGCATGCTAAAAACGGCGAGAC
This sequence comes from Lishizhenia tianjinensis, assembly GCA_943330745.2. Taxonomy (GTDB): domain Bacteria; phylum Bacteroidota; class Bacteroidia; order Flavobacteriales_D; family Crocinitomicaceae; genus UBA952. Next base: position 58,310 of record CALQIX020000001.1, on the reverse strand, counting down.
AAGCTTTTGTAAAGGGTTTAAAATGTTGTCCAACGTATTCTGGTCATGTAATAACTGAAATTGTATCTCTCTCTTTGCAAAACAATGAAGTAGATATGGCAATAGATTGGATGAAAAAATATACAGAAAGCAATAATAATTTCATAGAACCAGATACAGAATTTGAAAAAACAAAGGCAGTTTATGAAAAGTATATTCAACAATTTGAAGAAGAAAAAGCTTTTTATTCCAATAAGGTTCCGTTTGAATCAAAAATGGTTCGAAATGTGAGTTCAGGAAATGACGAATATTTCCCGATGATTTCCCCTGATAATGAATTGATTTTTTATACGAGAAAGTTGGACAAGCGTACGCTTGGAGATATTAAAGGAAGTGTAGTAGAAGAATTTTCATTTTCATCTCGTAAAACGATTCAATTTGATTTTTCTACTGGCGAAGCACTAAAATCTCCTTTCAATAATGGCACATTCACGAATTATGGTGCAGCTTCGCTATCTGTTGATAACAAAGAAATGATTATTTGCGCCTGTAAGTCGGAAGATGTAAATGGGAAATCATATTTAAATTGTGATTTATACAGTACGATATTTAATAGAACTGGACAAGGAGGAAATGATTTTTCATGGTCACCGTTGGTAAATTTAGGTAAAACTATAAATACATCAGATGGCTGGGAAGGTCAACCCTGCTTATCGTCAGATGGTAAAATTTTATTCTTTGCAACAACTCGCGCAGATTCTCAAGATAATGACATTTACATGTCAGAACGCGATGAGAATGGTAATTGGAAACAAGCAGTTCCTTTTTATGAAGCTAATTCACCCGGTAAAGATAAAAGCCCTTTCTTTCATCAAGATGGAGAAACTTTTTATTTTGTTTCCTCCTGTAGTAAAGAACGGAAAGGATTTGGTGGATTAGATGTTTTTTACATGAGGCGCGAAAACGGGAAATGGACCAAGCCTAAAAATATTGGATCACCGATAAATACAGAGGGAGATGAAATCGGTTTATTTGTTTCAACGGATGGAAAGCAAGCATACTACTCAGGAAGAAACCAAAGTGATTGGAATATTTTTTCATTTGAACTCTACGAGGAAGCCCGACCAAAAGAAGTCGTAATAATCAAAGGAGAATTAAAAGATGAAGGCGGAAAACCAATTACGGACGCACAAGTTGAAATTAATTATATGGAGTCCGGTGTTGTTGAGAAAATTCGAGTTAATGGAAATGACGGGAAATATGCAGCCGCCGTTAAGGTTGAACAAGGTGTGAAACAAGATGTTTTAATCACTGTTTCTAAAGAGGGGCATTCGTTTGATTCTCAGCTTATTGAGAAAGAAAAATTAAATTCAAAAGAAGTTAGTATTCATGTAGAACCATTAAAGGTTGAAAAACTGAAAGAGGGAAGTAATTATGAGATTGAGAATTTATTATTTGATCCAAGTTCTTTTGAGTTAACCAAAAAATCTCAAATAACATTAGAAGGTTTTGCACGATATTTAATCAATAATCCAACAATTCAAATTGAAATTCAAGGACATACCGATGACCTAGGAGATGATAAAGTGAATCTAATGTTGTCAGAATCGCGGTGTAAATCTGTCCAAGAATTTTTAATAGCCAAAGGTATAGATGTAAAACGATTAACGATAAGAGGATTAGGGGAAAGTAAGCCAAAATTTTCTAATTCATCAGATCTAAATCGAGCAAAAAATAGAAGGACTGAGTTTAAAATCAAGCAATTGTAAAATTGTGTTAATGTTTTATACTTTTTACATTTCCAAAGCAAGTATTGAAAATAAATTGCGAATTTCGTAAGTGAAATTTGATTACTTGCTGCATTCAATAACGGCATATTGTTTCTGGTGATTAATTTCGTTTCAAAAGAAAATTATGGAATTAAATTACTCTGACATTATCATATTAATCTTAGGATTATCCATGTTTGGTCTGGAAGTATTGATCTTAAAAATCAAGAAAAGAAATACAATTTCAATCCATCAAACAGTATTAAATTTAGGATTAGGAATGGTGGAAAGGTTGATTGGAATAATGACGATTAATTTCGGGATTTATTTTTTTACGGCCTTAATGCCTTGGCGTTTGCTTGATTCAATTGAAAATCGGTGGCTGGCGTTTGTAATTACTTTCGTGGCAGTAGACATAATGTGGTATGTTTATCATCGACTTTCGCATCGAGTTTCGCTTATTTGGGCAGCTCATTTGATACATCATCAAAGTATCGAATATAATTTTTCTGTCAATTTTGCGATATCACCCTTTGGTTTTTTTGTGCGAATTTTTGTTTATAGTTCCTTGGTTTTGCTTGGACTAACTCCTGAGGATATCATTCTTGCTAACGCGCTTAATGCTTTTTATCAATATATTTTACACAGCGAGCTTTGGCCTGAATTCAAAGGCTGGGAAAAAGTATTTGTTACGCCAAAATTTCACCAAATCCATCATTCTTCCGTGCATGAACATTTAGACACAAATTATGGGGGAATGTTCACAATTTGGGATCGTATGTTTGGGACTTATCATGTTGATGAGAAACAGATTGAATATGGGTTAACGAAACCAGTTGAACAACAAGACCCTTTTCATATTCAATTGGTGTTTATCCTAAAACTGTTTCGAAATTTTAAAGAATTCAATTTAAAAAAGGCAATTCTTTTACTTTTTCTTGGTCCTGAGGCACAGACTCCTGACATGCCACGTTTATATACCATTCCAATTGTACATCACAGCGTTCGGATAATTATCGGATTTTTAATATTTTTAATTGGATATTTAACACTTTCGTTGCATTTGTTACCCAATTGGATAGCTTTTCTAATTGGGATAACTGGTGTTTTTATTTGCAGTGGAATGATTTCGTTATTTAATCCTAAAAATCATACAAGTCTTTAATGGATTCGTTGCATGCGGTCAACCATTTTCAATACCATTCGTCGAGGAACCATCCAAAGCATGTAATTTATCAGGAAATTTAAAGAGGGTTCTGAAATACAAATGAGTTTATCATTCATCATTGCATTATAGCCCTTATTTGCTGTGTATTCAGCTGATTTAGCCCTTTGAAACATCTTGCTTTTTGACATCCCAGCAACAGCAATAAATTCAGTTTGAACAGGTCCCGGACAAAGAGCCGTAATACTTATCTTTTTAGATCTAAGTTCTTGATTTAACGCTTGAGAAAAGGAAACAACAAATGCTTTTGTAGCAAAATAGGTTGCTTGTAGTGGTCCTGGTAAAAATCCAGCAGTACTTGCTGTATTTAGAATTTTCCCACCACCATTTTCTATCATTTGATTCGCTATTCCATGTGTTAATTCTACCAGAGCGGTAACATTTAATTGAATCATTTCTAGATCTTGTTTTATTTCACGCTCCACAAAATCACCATAACCACCAAAACCGGCATTGTTAAATAAATAGTTGATCGTTATGTTTTTTTGTTTTATTGAATCAATCAAATTGGTTACAGCATCCTTCTCCGTCAAATCCAATTCAATAATAATTACTTGAATTGAGTACTTATTTTCAAGTTCTGCTTTAAGAGATTCAAGCAAGTTTAATCTTCTGGCAACTAAAATTAAATCGCCATTGTTTTTAGCATGAATTCTTGCAAGTTCTTTGCCAATTCCGCTGGAAGCTCCTGTAATTAATGCAGTATTTTTCATTATAATTTAATTTATAGCAAGGATAAACAAATAAAATGGAGTTCTGTTCGGATTTAACAAGGAATAACTTTTTTGACCTTTTTTAAATAAAACTATTGTCAGTTTTCAAAACTTTAGTACTTTTGCCTCGGAGAATTGGCAGAGTGGTCGATTGCGGCAGTCTTGAAAACTGTTGTACCGCAAGGTACCGTAGGTTCGAATCCTACATTCTCCGCTGAAAGATTTCAAAAGAAATCAAAACCCCGTAAAAATCTTCATTTTACGGGGTTTTTGTTTTTATAGCATTCCAAAAGGAATCAAAATGATATCAAGTGCAAAAGTTGGGGAAAAGTTTAGTTTTGTTTTAAAATAAAATGCTGATTTTTGTCGGAATGAATATTTCCGATATAGATATACTAAAAATTCGACGTATCACTGCACAACTGCAGCAAGAACACGATCGGCTAAGGATAAAATTTAAATTTCTTAAGTTTCAAAATTTTATAGGGTTGGCCTTGATGATTTTAAGCGTTTTAGGAATTCTTCTTTCTACCTACCTTTGGTTCGTTGGCGCAATGAATACCTTTCTTCTTGTTTTGACTATTGCTTTTTGGAACTCAATTTTACATGAACTTGAGCATGACTTAATTCATGGACTCTATTTCAAAAAAGTGAAAATCATACACGATATCATGCTTTTTACGGTTTGGTTTTTTAGACCTTTAACATTGAATCCTTGGATTAGAAAATACTGGCATTATAATCATCATCAGCATTCAGGTCAACCAATAGACATTGAGGAAAGGGGAGTGACGAATGGAGAAAAATGGAGTCTTTTGCGTTTATTAATTACACCTGATTTAGTACTGGGTTTTCTTTTTCGGGTGCGGAGATTAAAAAATGAAATTAAAAAAGAAAAGCAACTTGGAAAATTTTCAGAAAAGGATTCAAAAAAATTGAAAAGTACCGTTTTATTCGGGTTACTCCCTTTTGGAATCCCATTACATTTTCTTTTTTACTTCTGGATTGTTCTTTATTCACTAATCTATTTTTGTTTGTTTTCGCCCACCAACTGGACAAGTTTATTCTTCTCTATCTCAAATCCGATAATTTATATTTTTGTTTTACCGAACCTAATCCGTCAATTTTGTCTGCATTTTATCACATCAAATATGCATTATTACGGAGATATCGAGGAGGGGAATATTTTGCAGCAAACTCAAGTCTTAAATAAATGGTGGACCTGGCCTTTTCAGTTGTTTTGTTTTAATTTTGGATCTACACATTCCATTCATCATTTTGTGGTAAACGAACCTTTCTATATACGCCAAATGAGTGTGAAAAAATCTCATCAAGTTTTTAAACAAGAAGGAATTCGCTTCAATGATACTAAGAGTTTTAGAAATGCCAATCGTTATTGGTCGAAATAGGCAATGTTGCCTTGTGTTATCCATCAATTTATTAGTTTGTAGAGAATGATTTATTCTCAATAGATTAATAAATAAAATGCTTTTCGGAATCGATTAATTAATCTTTCCTTTTGATTATTCCTCTTTCGATTAAATAATTTCTTAAACAAAAAAAAAACACCGCTAAAAGCAGTGTTTTTCGAATAGATTAATGGGTTATATTATAAACCATTCGCAACTTTACGAGCAGTTAAATCTAAGAAAAGAGCAGCGTATTTTTCTTTTAGTTTTCTCTCACGATTTGAAATGTCCAATCTGTCAAGCGTGGATAATACCATTTCTGCATCTGCTGTATTTCTTAATGCAAAATAGCACTCTAACAAGTTGAAATAAATTGAAATCGTAACATCTTTGTCAATACGAGCCTTTTTGTTTGCTACATCAGATTCTTTCAAGATGGTTGTCCATTGGGTAGCTGCTTTATTCAATTTCTCTTTCGCAACAGTTTCATTGGTAATCAACGATTTCAATCCTAATAATTGATCATTGTATGCATCTGTAACATCTTGGTATTCATCTTTTTTCGATTTTACATAGTCTAAAGATGTTTCACGCTCGGTGATTTCATATCCAATTCGATCGTTTACCAAATGATTAATTAATGTAAGATTATCTTTTAATACTTTTTCTTCAACTGTTCTGAAAAGAGCTACATAATCACTTGATGGAGCTGTTTTACTAGAAGTAGTTTTGTATGTTTTAAATTCAGCTAATTCTGTTGGTGCAACGAAATAAATGTCTTGGTTCGCTGCGTTAGCAACACGCACACTCATTTGATTCCTGTACGTGAATTCAAGCCAATAATAAGTAACATCGACAGTAGTGGATGTACCATTTACGATTTTTGATTCTTTTTTAATTTCTGTTTTTACTGTAGGTTGCGAGTGCTCAAAACCTTGCATATTTACGTGGTATGTCAAGGCATTATCCGTTCCTTTTGAAAAACCATCTAGTTTCAAATACGTAGAAGCCAAAGAAGGGTAATCGTAAACTGTTTTAATATCTGGTTTCGATACGGTTCTTTTATATGGTTGTGGAACATAATCCTTAACAGGTTTTGTATTTTCATTCAATAATTGTTTTTCAAGGATTTTTTTCGCTAACGACTTGTCATTATACTCAGCCATTGCTTTTTCGAATTTCTCATCGGCAGCTTTTACTTTTACGGGGTATTCAGCCATTTCTCTCTCGTAATCCGCATCTGCTTGTGCTTTATCTTTTTCATATTGAGCTAAAATCTTCGCATTTTCTTCGTCTGATGATGAAGATAAAGAAGATTGATAATTCGCAACCTTTGGCTGAATTGGATTTGTTGGTAATTTGACATAATTGTATTTCAAATCCTCCGATTTTATGTTTTGTCCGAAAAGAAATCCCGTTAAAGTAAAAAACAGAATAAATAAATTTTGTTTCATAAGTAGTTTTTAATAAATAATTGTTGTTGAGCGCAAAAATAAGGCATATAAAATCATTCTGAAATTATTTAACTAAAAAATTGGATAAATAGATGTTATTTTTTCGTAATGAAATCAAGTAGATCATATTTTTCAATCTTGGCATTCAAGGTATTAATCGTCCATCCGATTGCTAATGCCGTTTGTCTTTTGTTGCCTTGAAAATGAGTTAAAACTTTTTTAATATGTTCTTTTTCAATGTGCTCCCAATTCATGGGTTGATTGGTTGATTCTTGTTTCAGTCGTTTTGGTAATACATCCTCAGTTACTTTTTCTTCATTGAAAACATAAAGTCTAGAAATTATATTTTCTAATTCTCGAATGTTTCCAGGATAAGAATAGTTCAATAGTATTTCCAAGGCTGGTTTGGTGATAGATAATTTATTTGGTTTGCGCAATTGCTTTTTCTTCTGAGTGAGAAAGAAATCTATCATTTGCTTTAAATCACCTTTTCCGCGTTGAAGAAGGGTAGGTAAGTCAAGTTCAACAACGGATAAACGATAGTATAAGTCCCAACGAAAAACTCCTTCTTCGCATCGCTTCACAAGATTTTGATTGGTTGCTGCGATAATACGCACATCAATTTTTTTTGCTTTTCCTCCTAGTGGCATAATTTCTTTTTCTTGCAATACTCGAAGCAAAGATTGTTGCATGTAAGGCGAAATATCACCGATTTCATCCAGAAATAAAGTTCCTTCATTAGCAACCTCAAAAAGCCCTTCACTATCTCTATCTGCTCCTGTAAAGGCTCCCTTTTTGTATCCGAACAAGCGAGATTCAAGAAGTGAGTCGCTAAATGCTGAACAATTTATTGCAATGTAGGGTTTGGTGGATCGAATGGAGTTTGTGTGGATGTATTTGGCTAGGTTTTCTTTCCCCGTCCCACTTGCCCCTAATATTAAAACAGATACTTCATCTGTTAAAGCAACTTTACGTGCGTTTTCATAAATACGTGCAATTCCTGGTGTGGTGAAATAATTATCAGAACTTGATTTTTTTATGTCTTGTTGATGATATAAAGCGGTCAATCCAATTGCCGAACGTTCCATAGAAATTTTAATCAATTCCGGACGATCTTTTTTCACCGTGAATTTTGCAGGTCTTGTTTGATAAAGGGTTGTTTTTAAGTTTAAACTCATGTGTGCTAAATACCAAACCACTTGCATCGCTGGTGTTCCTGGTGAAATAAAAACGTCTATTTCTTCATCCTTTAATTCCGCTAAAAAGGGATGAATTTTAGATTGTATTTCAGCATGATCAATAGGGTCAGTAAGATCCATATAACGAATTTCTATCGTTCGATCAGGATAAGACTTCACTAAATGGGAGCGTAAATGTAATGCGCGTAGGTCATCGTCTTTTTTTGCGGATAGTAGAATATGCTTTTCGTGTTTGAAAAAATAACGATGAAATGAATTGGTTGGACCATCTTCAACAACCTTCCCGTTATCAAAATCATGCGTGTATGCGTGCCACGAAACTAGAATTTTCATTTAAAGTCGTATTTGTTTAGAAATATTTTAAATATATAAAAAATTAATATATAAATGTAATATATGATATTAAAAATTGTATAAAATCGTAAATATTATAGAAAAACAGTATTGGCACATCCTTTGTCAAAGCAGTGCGACCGTTACAAAAAACATGGTTGTAGATAAGAAATAAATAACCTTTTTTGATATGAATCAATTAGATGTAAAGCAAATTTCAGAAAAAGAAAAACTAGAGAACGCCTCGGTTTTGACTCAATTTAAATGTGCATTTTTAAACAGAGACTTGGAAGAGTTGGAAAGTTTAATGCACGAAAAGGGTGTATTTTTTTCTAAAATGAAGAAGCAGGCTGCATTGTCTTATCTTTTTTCTTGTCTAAAGAAAGTAAGAAGAATAGAAAAAGGATTTCATATGGAAGTGAAACAAGGGTTTAGTATAGATTCTCTTCCTTGTCAACCGGTCTTGGAATTTCGTTATCCCGATTTTAATCCTTTCGAAGATGATATGGATGACTTCAATATCAAATTAGGCTCTCCCGAAAATAAGGATAGAAATGAAGTGGTATTTTGTTTTGCTTTTGACTTCAAAGACGGACAAATCTTTTCAATTAGGCATCCAAACCTATGCGACGAGTGCTTAGATCGATACATAAAAATGAATTAAGAACAAAATTTAATGATAATGAAGAAAAGTATTTTTTTAGCATTGGGTGTATTAACGGCAGGAACTCTAAATGCTCAATGGTCTTTTAAAACAATAAAAAATGGATTTGAAAAGCCATTTAAACTTGCATACACACCAGGAAATAATGGTGCTGAAGCATATATGTTATTAATAGACAGTGCTGTTGTACTTGAAATAAGTGGTGGTGATTATTGTGATGAAGACCCAAAAGTTGATGTAGAATTAGTAGCTAATGGTGTAGACAATAAATTTGAATTTAAGGGCTATAAAGGAAGTACATCTGATGTAGTTTACATTACATGGGATATGGAATCAGAACCAGGCTTCTTAGAAGTCTTTAAAGCAGCTAGTACTATGAAAGTAAGAATAAATGAAAGTTCCTGTGCCAATAAAATCTATACCTATAAGATGACAAACGCTAAAGCTGCTTTTAATTACATAACAAATAAATAAACAAATAATATGAAAAACAAAAAAACAATTTACCACTTTATCGTGGATCAAAGTGGGTCTATGGCAGGATTGGAAAATCAAACCATCGAAGGATTTAACGCTCAATTAACAACCATTAAAAAATTAAAAGAAGATTTTCCGGAAAATGAATATGTGGTTTCGGTGACTTATTTCGAGGATGTGGTTACGGATATCATTCGCTTTGCAAATGTTGCAAATATTCCTTTATTGACCAGAGAGAATTATCAACCAGGATCAACAACCGCATTACTTGACGCGATTGGTAAATCAGTTGATGCGATACAAGAAAAATTTGGTAAAGAAATAAACGAGAATTTAGCAACTGTTGTAGTTCTCATTCTTACAGATGGTCATGAAAATGCTTCTCAGTTTTATACGTATGAGCAAATATCTAAAATGATTGAAGAGCTAAATGCCACAGATAAATGGCTATTTACTTTTTTAGGTGCTGGAATCAATGCGCGTGTTATGACGGATCGACTGAACATTAAGTCCGAAAATGTGGCTTCATTTGATCGTTCTGAATACCGTTCCATGATGTTTAAGGTTAGTCAATCGGTGCGAAACTATGAACACAGTAAAAATAGTGGTAACTCGAGTGCTATGTTTTTTGACGACGATAAAGAATAATCTTACATCGAATAAAACCAAAAACACCTATGGAAATAAATAGAATATTTCGAAAAAAATTGTTAGAAGTATTAGAAAACGGTTCTTTTTCAGATGCATACGTTCATGAAAAAATTGCTCAAGTATTACAAGAAAATGAATTTCTTTTAATTAACGAATTAAAGGAATCGAGCAAATTAAGTGAATTGATTCATGATTCACTCAATTATTTACAGGCTGAAAATAGAGAGTTTGAATATAAAAGCGGGATTTCTAATTTGGATGATATTACCGGTGGATTTGGCATGGGTGAGTTTATCTTGATTGGAGCAAGACCTGGAATGGGAAAATCTAAATTTCTGCAATACATGATGTTAGAAGGTGCGCGAAAATTCCCTGTATTGTATTTTGCATTGGATACAGGCAAAGATAACTTCGTTCATAGTTTAATTTCCTCCTTAACCGAAATTAATTACAGCGAATTTAAAAAGAAAAACATTTCATCGGAGCAATGGAAATTGATTGAAAGAGTCAAGAATGAAATAGAGAATTTGCCGATATACATAAGTGATGAAACATCCAAAAGTATGCTGGCATTTAAGTCTTATTGTAATCGATACATTGATGAAATGGGTGTCAAAGCAATCTTTATTGATTTTTTACAATTAATGGAATCAAATCGCTACCGACATCAGCGTGAATTGGAATTAGGGTACATAAGTCGTGAGTTAAAAAAATTGGCTCGAGAAAAGAATGTTTGTATTATGGTTACTTGTCAATTGAGTAGAAGCTGTGAATATCGGGGTGGAGATAAACGTCCTGTTCTGAGCGATTTGCGTGAGTCTGGCTCTTTTGAACAAGATGCAGATAAAGTACTCTTTTTGTACCGGCCTGAATACTATGGTTTTAATGAGGATGAGAATGGAGACTCTACCAAGAATATCATGGAAATTGATGTTGCGAAAAATCGAAATGGTTACATTGGCAGTGTTCAGGTTAAACATAATTTACCTTTCGGAGGAATTATACCTTTTGTTCCATTTGAAAGAAAAATCCAATTTTCTCCAGATCGATTAAGGGAAATTGAAGAAGAAGATGCTCCGTTTTAATTAACTGCCGGTTCAACCTATGTGTCGCATGGTACGATAAGCGATTGTGCTCCGCAATCCAAGATAAAAGAGAGGTATTCAGTACTCCGTATGCGTGAATGCTTCGCATTCCCGAATACGCCACCTAAGATAGCGACCGGCAGTTTTTAAAATGAAAATAACTTAGTTAGTTTTTTAGTAGTAGTTTATGAAATTCACCTTGTTACTTGAAAAAAGAGATTTACACGCTGCGGAAATTAGACGCATGATTTGTACGTCTAATGGTATCATCCCTTCCTTTTCAAATTCAGTTTTGGAGGGAAGGGCATTGGCATTTCTCAGTATTTCAACTTGGTTGGAATTATCCCTTTTTTTACAATGCTCTCCATTAAAGTTAGAGCAGTTGATTAATTCGCCCAATTATAAAGAGTTTACTATTCCCAAAAAGAAAGGCAAACCTCGATTGATTTTTCAACCGGATAAGGAATTAATGAAGATACAGCGAAAGCTCAATTTATATATTCAGTCAGTTTATAGTTTTCAATTACCCGAAAATGTTCATGGATTTATTCCAAAATCTTTTCAGGTTCATCGTTCCATCGTAACGAATGCTATGCCTCATTTAAACAAAAACCGGATTTTATCTATTGATTTAGAAAACTATTTCTCATCAATTCCATCTAGAAAAGTGAAGGGTTTATTTCTTTCTTGGGGATTAACTGATCAAATCGCAACAGCATTAGCACTTCTATGTACGTATAAAGGGGCATTACCAACGGGTGCGCCAACCTCTCCAGTATTGGCAAATTTATGCTCATTGGAATTAGATGAAAAATTACAAGCCAAGGCTCAAAATCATGGGTTAACGTATACGCGTTATGCAGATGATCTAACCTTTTCAGGAGAAGAGTATATTTCTGATGAAAAAATATTGGATTTAATTGAAACAATCAAATCAGAAAACTTCTCCATTAACGTGAAAAAACTTCGATGCGCTGGGAACAATAAAAAACAGAAGATTACAGGAGTTGTGGTGAATCATAAACTAACAGTAGATCGAAAGGTGAAAAAGAAATTGCGCGCCATGATAGATGATTTAGCAAAGAATGGATTAGAAACTGCCACTCAAAGGCATTATTCCATCGAGGGCCAACCAGCTGAACGGGATCAGAATAAGTTTTTAAAACATGTAATGGGTGTTCAGTCTTTCGTAAACATGGTAAATAATCAACGATTTAGTTGAATAGAAATTTGAACTGTACAAAAAAAATCCCCGTAATTACGGGGATTCACTTATCTAAAATTAAAAAATAGATTAGATGTTTTCAATAATCATTGCTGATGCACCACCACCACCATTACAGATAGCTGCTCCACCAATTTTAGCGTTGTTTTGTTTTAGTACATTGATCAATGTTACAATCACTCGTGATCCTGAATTTCCAAGTGGATGACCTAAAGCAACAGCTCCACCATTCACATCAACTTTCGAAGGATCTAATCCTAGAATTTTCATATTTGCTAATCCAACTACAGAAAATGCTTGATTTAATTCCCAGTAATCTACATCAGAAGTGCTTAAACCCGCTTTTTCTAAAGCTTTTGGAACAGCTATGGAAGGAGAGGTAGTAAACCATTCAGGTGCTTGAGCAGCATCTGCATAGCTAACTATTTTCGCAATAGGACTTAAACCATATTTTTCAACTGCTTCAGCAGAAGCCAATACCAACGCAGAAGCTCCATCATTCAACGTAGATGCATTGGCAGCTGTGATTGTTCCGTCTTTATCAAATGCTGGGCGTAAAGATGGTATTTTATCTAAAAATACATTTTTGTATTCTTCATCTTCGTTTACTAAAATAGGCTCTCCCTTGCGCTGTGGAACAGAAACAGGAACTATTTCATTATTGAATTTACCTGAATTCCATGCAGCTGCGGCACGAGTGTAAGAAGTAATTGCAAAATTATCTTGGTCTTCTCGTGTGATATTATATTCTTTCGCGCACAATTCAGCACAATTTCCCATAGGTACTTTGCTGTATACGTCTAATAAACCGTCTTTCGTAATGCCATCTAACATGCCAATATTACCAAATTTGGTCCCGCCTCTTCCGTCTAAATAATGTGGGGTTTGTGACATGTTTTCCATACCTCCTGCAATTACAATATGGTTGTGTCCTGCTAAAATGGATTGAGCTCCCAACATGATGGATTTCATACCTGAAGCACATACTTTATTTATTGTAGTACAAGGAACATTTTGGTTTAAACCAGCTCCTAAGGCTGCTTGACGTGCAGGTGCTTGTCCAGTACCCGCTTGAAGTACATTACCCATAAAAACTTCATCGATCGCATCCACGGGAACTGCCGATTTTTCTAATGCGCCTTTAATTGCTATTGAACCAAGTTGAGTTGCGGGAATTGAAGCAAAAGCCCCAAGAAAAGAACCCATTGGTGTTCTAACCGCTGAAATAATATACACTTCTTTTTTTGACATAATCTTTGTTTTGATGCGCGAAGATAACCAATTCAAATGAATTTGAAAGGTGTAAAAACACAACAATAAACTACAAAACAAAAGAAATCCGTAAGAAATATAACACGATTTAACGAAAGAGGCCGTTGGTAAAGTTGCCAACTCTCCGATAAATTGTATTTTTGTTTTGTGTTAACGCAAATTTTTTATCCCCTTTTTCTAAGTGACGTTTCAGGAACTGAAATTTTAGTCATTTTTTTAGTTATTCTTATTTTTTTTGGTTCTAAAAGTATTCCAACAATGGCTCGTACTTTAGGTCGAACAATGAAAGAAATTCGCAATGCTTCGGCAGATTTGCAAGAAGAAATAAAAAAATCTGGTTTGGATGTGAAAAAGGATTTGAATTTGAATGCATTCATACAACAAACGGAAGAAGAGATCAAACAGCCCTTGGATCAAGTGTTGGTCGATATCAATGAGACCGTTCATTATGGAAGTGCTAATTTAAACGAAGGAGCTCAGAACATAAACCAATCCATTGAACAAAACTTGGAGATGGATAATACTGAATTAAGTTTGGATGAATTAAATCCTTCAGAATTAATAGAAAGCAAAAGCAATATTCAAATTACTAAAACTGAATCAGATGGCGAAAGTAGGAATAATAATGGGTAGCATTTCTGATCTGCCTGTTATGCAGGAAGCAAAAGATGTTTTACAAGAATTTGGAATCCAAACTGAACTAGATATTGTTTCAGCGCATCGTACTCCTGAAAGAATGTTGGATTATGCTAAAACGGCACATGAAAAAGGTATTTCTGTGATAATCGCGGGTGCTGGTGGTGCGGCGCATTTGCCGGGAATGACTGCTTCACTAACTTCACTACCCGTAATTGGTGTTCCAATTAAATCGTCCAATTCCATCGACGGGTGGGACTCTATTTTATCGATCTTGCAAATGCCAAGTGGAATTCCTGTAGCAACAGTAGCCTTGAATGGAGCCAAGAATGCAGGGTTGTTAGCCGCTCGAATGATTGCGGCATTTGATGCAACTATTTTTGCTAAAATGGAGGCATATCGCGAAGAATTGAAAGCTAAAGTGGAAGAATCACGCAATAAATTGTAGCTGAAAACAGTTTTTGGTTAAGTAATTGTTTATACCTTTCACATGCGCTATCTATTCATATTGTTTTTTGTTATTCCCTTTATTAATTTTGGGCAAAAATGCGAGCGCGTATTGTTGACAGGACAAGTTATTGACTCGATGGGCATTCAGTCATTCTACAATTTAATGATTGTAAACCGTAATACTGGACAAGGTGTTTTTGGTCAACCCAATGGTTATTTTTCGGCGTATACTAAAAACAATGACAGCATTTCAATTTCTGTAAAGGGTTATGTTATTTACGGCTTTCGTGTAAAAGCAGATTCAAATTGTCAATCGAAACAAAAAATATACCTGGTTCAGAAACCTCAGGAATTGACTGAAATGATAATCAAGCCCTTGAAAACGTTGAATGAAATTAGAGAAGAACGAGAAGCTTTGGCCATGCGTGAAACTCGATTAGTAACAGGGGTAGAACTTTTACAAAGTCCAATAACGGCCTTGTATCAAGCTTTTTCTAAGAAAGAACAAAATAAACGCTGGATAGCAGAACAAGAATACAAGGATAATAAACGGAAAGTGGTTCAAGAGTTACTTCGATTATATGTCGCGAGTGATATTATTGAATTAAATGAAGATGAGTTTGATGATTTCATTTCATTTCTAAATTTGTCGGAAAATTTCTTAAAAACATCTACGGAGATGGAACTCTATCTTTTTATCAAAGACAAATACGAACATTTTAAAGGACTGAAAAACTAATGCAAATTATTGAATTGATTTTTAAAATCGGTGTATTACTTGCCATTTATGGATTTATTTGGTTTTTCATCAATTTATTAATTTCCTTGTTGTCAGGAGGTAGAAAGAAATCAATTGGAGAGGTGTATTTTTCCAAAGGAGTGAAATCAGTTTTCTTGGTCAATGTTCTTTTTCTATATGGGATGGATTCTAGTCAGAATGGAATTGATTGGTTTAATATGATTATTTCAGGGTTGATTTTACTTCTATATTTTATTGGTCAAATGCAAAAAGATCAAAAGCAGGCTGCTATGATGGATCGATTTTCTGGAATGTTGAGCGTAGTATCTAAAACTCGTTTCAATCGAAAAGCAGAAATTATTGTGGTTGGTGTTGCATTTGTGGTTTATGCCTCACTTTTCTTCTTTCCTGAATTTGCGAAAAATCCTATCGCGCTTTGGTTTTATGAGCAAGTAACCGGTTTGGAAAAAACACCTATAATTGGGTTTATTTTTAAACTTATTGGGTTCTTCTTTTTACTTGGTATTTTACTAAAAATCACCAATGGAATCATGTTTTTAATTTCAGGTAAGCCTTTTATGAACGTATCTGGTAGTTTTAAGGCCGGAAATTCAAGAAAAGAAAATGATGATGAATTTGATAATTACGAAGAAATAAAAAATGAACTACCTGAAGATCAATCAAAAGGCATGGAATGATAAAACATTAGTTCATCTTACATCCGATTTTTACGACCAAACAACTTTTTTGGAAGGAAAAAATTCACTCAAAAAACCTGAATTAGATGTATTGGGAGATGTAAGAGGAAAAAGAATATTGCATTTACAATGTCATTTTGGTCAAGATACTCTGTCATTGGCTCGAATGGGAGCAATAGTTACAGGTTTAGATTTTTCCAATGTGGCAATTGAAAATGCGGTTAAGATCAATGATCAATTGGGACTCAATGCAGGCTTTATTTGTTCAGATGTATATTCACTTCCAGACGACTTAATCGGTCAATTTGATATTGTTTTTACTTCATACGGTACAATTGGTTGGTTACCAGAACTCAAATCCTGGGCAGAAACAATTAAAAAAGCGTTGGTGCCAGGTGGAAAGTTTATCATGGTTGATTTTCATCCCTTTATTTGGACATTTGATAACGATGTTCAAAAAATAGAATACGATTATTTTAATAGCGAACCGATTATTGAAGAAATTGAAGGGACATATGCAGATCGAAACGCACCAATTAAAACCCAAACGATTTCATGGAATCACGGAATAGGGGAGATCTTGAATACATTGATACGAGCAGGAATTTCCATCCAAGAATTTTCAGAGATGGATTATTCGCCGTTTAATTGTTTCGCCAATATGAAACAAATCGCTGACGATAAATTTATTTTTGATCACATTCCTCAAGCTATTCCTATGATATATCGAATTGTTGGGGTTAAAAATTAAGCACCAAGAGAAGCCAGTGAAATCACATTAATTCCGTCGTTTCTCGTATAGCTAATACCTGTTCCAGTAATGATATTCAATGATTTCGGCAAGGCTACACTTTTCGTGTCTAAAATAGAAACAAATTTCTTTAAACTCTTGGCTGCTTCTTCAATCTGACCCGTTCCAAGTTTTATTTCAAAAGCACACCAATCACCATTATATTTCTGCACAATGGCATCAACCTCTAAACCACTTGAATCGTGATAGTGATATACTTTTGCATCGCTCACTTGAGCGTATACCCGCAATTCGTGCACAGCAAGTGACTCAAATAAAAATCCAACAAATTTCAGGTCTTTTAATAAAGCTTCTTTTTTCAATCCAAGTGCTGCAACAGCAAGTGCCGCATCAGTGAAATGGCGTTTAGCTGCTTTTCTTAAAGTAGAGGAAGATCGAATGTGAGTACTCCATGCTGGTTGATTTTCGGTAATCATTAAACGATCTAAAGCATCTAAGTAGTCGTATATGGTTGGGCGTGAGATGTCTTTGAAATCCCGTTGACGAATATCAGCTTCCAAGGTTTTAATGTCAACCATTGTTGCTGTATTTCGAGCCAATGAACGCAATAAATTTTTAATCTTTATGGGGTCACGTTTGGTGTTTGATAAACGACTCATGTCTACTTCTGCCAATAAATCAACATACGCTCTATTCATGTCCCTCGCTTGTCGAATGTTTTTATTCATTAACCCCGGGAAACCACCTGTAATAATTCGATCAATAATGAATTCTAAGTCAGTTGGTTCATCGTAGATGTCTATTTTTTCACCTCTAAACAGTTTTTTTAAACTTATTTTCCCAGTAGAATAACCCATTTCTTGCCAACTCATTGTTCGCATATCCAATATCGTAAAACGACCTGCACCAGAATGCATCTTAACGCTCTCCTCCGGATTTGCTGAACCTGTTAAAATGAATTGTGCACTTTCTTTTCGTTTATCCACTTCATGACGAACATAATTCCAGATTTTTGGATGTTCCTGCCATTCATCGATTAGTCTTGGTGTTTCGCCCAATAACAAACGCTGCGGCGAAGTTGACATTAATAACGGTACTTGTTCATCTTGGTCCAATGCCAAAACACTCTTTGAATATTGCTTTGCTGATTCGGTTTTTCCACACGCTTTCATACCACGAATTAACAATGCACCTGCAGAATCTAACTTTCTAAGTAATTCTTTGTCTGTAAGTCTTTCTTTATATGGGTGTTGCTCTTTCATTTGAACTACAAATATAGGATTTATTTTACATATTATGAGGTTTTTATTTTACATAATTTGAATTATTTACTTTACATAATATAAAAATATTACTTTACATATTATAAGTATTTTACTTTGCATTTTTAGAAATTTTTATTTTACATAATTTGAGTTTTATACTTTACATATTTAGAGGTTTAATCCTATGTATAATAAGGGTTTTAAAAGTAAACGTAAAATAATTTCTTGAATTTTACTCAAAAAATTAGGGTCGAAAAAATCCGACCCTATTTGAAGAATCACACATTAAAAATGGTTTCAACCATTTATCATTTCAACACAATTTTCCTCACCGTCACTGCATTATTTTGCGGATCTAAGGGTAAACGAAATGAAATCCATTGAAATGGATAATCCAAACACATTTAAACAAATAGGGTCGGGATTAATCCCGACCCTATTTGAAGAATCACACATTAAAAATGGTTTCAACCATTTATCATTGCAACACAATTTTTCTCACCGTCACCGTATTATTTTGCGGATCGATGAGGTGAACAAAATACAATCCGTTACCTGACCAAGTACTCAAATCCACATAGAATTGCGCTTGGTTGATGGCACTTTGGAAGACCTGCTGACCTGCATTGTTCTCAATTTTAATTGTATAACCAGCCATTGCTGCATAGTTTCCATTATCAATAGTAATATGATCACTTGCTGGGTTGGGATAAATTAAAATAGTATTCTCGTTGTTTGGTGCTGGTAAACTCAAAGTCGTGTTTATGATGAGTGTGTCAGTTACGGTGGTTAGAAGGGTGTCATAAACAGTTGTAATACACGTATCAGCAATTTGGATAGTTGCAATGTTGGAAGTGTCTGTGCAGTTTCCATTAGAACCAATCAAACGAAAAGGTTGGTTATGATTTGACAACTGAACATTATTTACAGTTAATGTATTTGTTGTTCCACCACTATAACTTGAATTAGCTGGAACATTTTGCCAGCCATAGTTGGACGGATTACTTTGCCACTGAACATTGGTTGAGTTTGGAGCAGTTAATAAGGTTACATTTGAACCAATTGAAGCAGGGTTTGGAGCTACAGATATTGAACCAGCTATAGAATTAATTTGGGAATTATATAAGTCTTGAATTTCACATTCGGTTAAAGCCCGATTCCAGATGCCGATGTCGTCGATTTTGCCTTCACAATAGTCGTCAGGATCTGCCCGTCTGCCAATTACGAAATTATTATTTGCAGTATTCCAAAATGGAACGGATAATTGCGATAATAAATTTGAGTTAAGAAATAGTTTAGCTAGCCCCTGTTCGTACACACCAACTAAATGATACCAATTTGATATTACTGGTTGAAAATTTGCCTGTATTTCAGTCGAATGTGAGGCAGTGTAAGCAAGATATATAGGGCCTGCTGTCGGATTTGAATTATTTCTAATCAAAACAAGGTTGTGAGATTGACCACTGTTCGGAATCGTTGTTATTCCTTGAGAATAGAAATAATATCCCTGTTGGTCTTGAGGATAACTAATTACATAAAACCACAGACTAATCGTTCTAGAAGAAACACCTGTAGGCACTGAACTGTTCACAAAATCAATAAAATCATCAATCCCATCAAAACTATACGCCTTATTCGCAACTCCATTTCGATCCGTTGTCAACGTAGCGCCATTCACTGTCCCATTATTACCATTCCCACTCTCATCATTCGCATTTCCGTTAAACGGCCAATAACCAACTAATCCATTTGTTGGTACATAACTTGGTACTTGCGCCCAAAAATTTGCAGTTAAACTAAGCCCAACTGCAAAGGCTGTAAACATAACTTTTTTCATTTTTAAAAGTTTTAGTTTCACTCGTCCCACAGTGAGTTTTTACAAAAATAAAAAAGCGTGGGACAGTTGCCTTAGCTTGTACCGATGGGAGTCGAAGCCCAGTAAGACAAAGCAAAGCAACGCCCACGCCTATGGCATGAGCGTTTCACTTTAACTTCCCTGTCTTACATAGAATTTCGACTTTTACGGCACAGGACGTTTAGCAAACGCTATTTTTTTACATTAACCAAATACTCCATTGAGTATTCCCCTACGAGCTGATGAAAATAGATTCTATTTTATCAGGGTTATCCTGACATTTTTTTAATTTAAAAAATCGTCATGGATAAGATTTCCTCGTTAGGATAAACAAATATACAATTATTTCACTAAAATAAAGGTGTTTCAATTTTGAAATATTCTCATAATATGTAAAGCATTAAACTTCAACCTACGGGGTAGATGTATCTAATGCTTCCTTATACCTCGCCAACACGCGTTCTCTGGCAAATTTATGATCTATAATTGGTTCAGGATAATCCGGTGTTCCAAATTCAGGAACCCATTTTTTAATGTACTCAAACTGTTTATCGAACTTCTCTTGTTGTGCAGTAGGGTTGAATACGCGAAAATAGGGCGCTGCATCGCAACCACAACCCGCCGCCCATTGCCAACCTCCAGAATTACTTGCTAATTCGAAATCCAATAGTTTTTCGGCAAAATAACCTTCACCGAGGCGCCAGTCAATCAATAAATGTTTTGTGAGAAAACTTGCAACTACCATCCGAACGCGGTTATGCATGAATCCTGTTGAGTTTAATTCGCGCATTCCAGCATCCACAATCGGATAACCTGTTTTTCCCGCGCACCACGCATTGAAATGTGCTTCGTTTTGTTCCCATTGAATGCGATCGTATTGCGTCTTGAAGGAGTTCTTGGCCGAATGAGGAAACCAATGGATAATCATTTGATAAAAATCCCTCCAGATGAGTTCGTTTAAAAATGTTTCGTTTAATGAAAGAGCTTCACGCGCTAACTCACGAATAGAAATAGTGCCAAAACGTAGGTGCAAACTTATTTTAGATGTACCGTTTAATGCTGGGAAATTACGATTTTCAGTATATGAACTAATGATGTCTTTATTTCGTTTTTCGGATGGGAATTCTACTGTTTGAGTGCTGTCAAAACCAATAGATTCAAGTGTTAATAAGTTACTTTTTTTCTCAGTTTGAATCAGTTTAAAAAGAAGATTTTCCATTGGATGGGATTCCAATTGAATTTCAGTTACTGTTGCTTTCCATTTTTTGGAATAAGGAGTGAAAATCGTATAAGGTTTACCGTCGTCTTTTGTGATTTCAGCTTTTTCAAAAATGACGTGATCTTTCGTTCCAATAAATTTTATGCCTTCTTTCTCTAATTTTTCGAATAATAATTGATCTCGTTGTGTAGCATATGGTTCGTAATCACGATTTGTGAAAACAGCTTGTGCTTCATGTTCAAGGGCAATTTCCGGAATCAATTCAATTGGATTTCCAAAATAAACCACTAAATCACTTCCAAGGTCAATATACACTTTCTTTAACTTTTCAATTTCTTGATGGATAAATAATACACGCTGATCATTTTTCGGAAGCAGATTAAGGATTTCACGATCGAAAATAAAAATGGCTTGAACTTCTTCACTTTGATTTAATGCTTTGAATAGTCCTGCGTTATCTTCGATCCGAATGTCTCTCCGATGCCAAAAAATAGATTTTTTATACATGCTTATTGAACAAGGAATTCAATGAAATTGTTTATTCTGTTTCTTTATTGTTCGAAATATAGTCGTTTTCACTGATTATCCTATCTAAATATAGTTTCTCTACCTTTTCTCGTGCCCAAGGTGTTTTGCGTAAGAATTTCAAACTCGATTTCAAACTAGGATCTTTCAAAAAACAATTGATTCGTATGTGATACCCCAAACCGTCCCAACCAAATTTATACTGCAGCTCCTTCACCATTCGCTCCAGTGTGATACCGTGAAGAGGATTATTCGTTTGCGATTGATTCGTTTCGGACATGAGAACTTCAATTTTGAAATTTGACAAAACAAAGTAAATGTATTAATTTGTAATTTTAACAAAATAAATTTTAAAAAATGAAAACCTTCTTTAACCTGTTTTTTGCATTTCTTTTTGTTTCAAGCTCTTTTGCACAAATCAAAGTTAAAACGAGCAATAGTGGATTGAACCTTCGTTCAGAACCAACCACATCCAGTAATGTGTTATTTTCTTTACCCAATGAAACAGAATTGTTGTATGCCAATGATTGGGCAGAAGGTTGGATTAAAGTGCGCCACTCAACTAATGCTTTTGATTTAAGCGAAACTACTGAAGAGGTTGATGTAACTGGCTGGGTGAATGCTGCCTTTGTCGAAACTAAAATGTTTAAGTCTACAATATTGGATCCTATGTCTTGGCAAGATGAAACTGATGGTTGTTTCTATGGGATTTATGGAGTTGATGGACTTTTAAGCATCGATAGTTATGATGACCATTCAACAGGATCAAAATTTAAAGTGAAAATTAAAGGTCTTTCTTACACATTGACAATGTCGGAAGATGATGGTAAATATTTTCGGTTTGAGCATCCACAAGTAAAAATTGAGTTTTTTGGTGCTGAAACAGATCGTGGAATTGAATCAGGCGAATCGAAAGGAGTATTGCGCGTGGAATTTAATGGAAAAGTGGAATACATTTATGCAGCACTTGGAGGCGGGTGTTAACACCCAGATTTCATAAAAGATGTCTTTCAACCGGTTCGTTTTCGCATTTTTCCATTATCAATAACTACCTTTGCTGACAAATTTGAAAAAATATGTCTCAACAGAAAACAACACGCGCAGAAGATTATTCCAAGTGGTACAATGATTTAGTTTATAGGGCTGATTTAGCTGAGCATTCGGATGTTCGCGGCTGCATGGTAATCAAACCCTACGGATATGCTATTTGGGAAAATATGCGCGATGTGTTAGATCGTCGTTTTAAAGAAACAGGTCATTCAAATGCGTATTTCCCTCTTTTTATTCCAAAATCGTACTTGAGTAAGGAAGCTTCGCACGTGGATGGTTTTGCCAAGGAATGTGCTGTTGTTACGCATTATCGGTTGAAAAACGCAGAGGATGGAAGTGGCGTAATTGTAGATCCGGAGGCAAAATTGGAGGAAGAATTAATTGTTCGACCAACTTCTGAAACAATCATCTGGAATTCCTATAAAAATTGGATTCAATCATATCGAGATTTACCCATTCTAATAAATCAGTGGGCGAATGTGGTGCGTTGGGAAATGCGTACTCGTTTGTTTTTACGAACAACTGAATTTCTTTGGCAAGAAGGACACACTGCTCATGCAACAAAAGATGAGGCAATTAAAGAGGCTGAGTTGATGCTGGATGTGTATGCCGAATTTGCTGAACAATATATGGCAATGCCAGTGATCAAAGGTAGAAAAACAGCTTCCGAACGTTTTGCTGGTGCAGAAGACACGTTGTGTATTGAGGCAATGATGCAGGATGGTAAGGCACTTCAGGCAGGAACTTCTCATTTTCTAGGTCAAAATTTCGCAAAAGCATTTGAGGTGAAATTTGCCGATAAAGAAGGTAAATTGGATTTTGTTTGGGCAACTTCTTGGGGTGTTTCAACACGATTGATGGGAGCCTTGATTATGACCCATTCGGATGACGAAGGATTGGTTGTTCCGCCAAAATTAGCTCCGCTGCAAGTGGTAGCAATTCCAATTTATCGTTCAGATGAAGAAAAAGCGTCTATTGTGGCCAAATTTGAAGAATGGGCGGTATTGTTAAAAGCAAAAGGAATTTCGTTCAAAATTGACGATGACGATAATCGTAGACCGGGATGGAAATTTGCGGAATATGAAGTAAAAGGTGTTCCGGTTCGTTTGGCATTAGGACCAAGAGACATGGCGAATAATGTAGTGGAAGTAGCTCGTCGTGATACCAAAGAAAAAACGGTGGTATCCATGGAGGGAATTGAGGAGTTTATTGAAAACTTGTTGCATGATATCCAGACTTCATTGTTTAACAAAGCACTAGCGCATCGTGAAGTAAATACGCGCACCGTGGAAACGTACGAAGAATTTAAGGTTGAAATCGAAAAAGGTGGATTCATATTGGCACATTGGGACGGTACTGCTGAAACAGAATCGAAAGTGAAGGAAGAGACACAAGCAACCATTCGATGCATTGCCTTGGATCAAGTTCTGGAAGAAGGAAAATGTATGGTTACTGGAAATCCATCAACGGGTCGGGTAATTTTTGCTAAAGCGTATTAATGTATGAAGACGTGGTACGGAAAAGATTTTAAATTAGGGATTCTCGGAGCGGGACAATTGGGTCGAATGATTATTCAAGAGGCAATCAATTGGAATGTTCATGTCTATACTTTAGATTCAGATCCGGAGGCGCCTTGCAGCAAGATTTCGCATGAATTTGTTTGTGGCTCAATAACAGATTATGAAACGGTACTTCATTTTGGAAAAGATAAAGACCTCATTACCGTAGAAATTGAGAATGTAAACATAGAAGCCTTAGAGGAATTGGAAAGGGGAGGAGTGTCTGTCTTTCCTCAACCACGGGTTTTACGTATCATTCGCGACAAAGGTATTCAGAAGCAATTTTATGCGGATCACGGAATTCCAACAGCGGATTTTCGTTTAATTGAATCAGGTGAAATTAATCAACATGCTGATTTTCTTCCTTTTGCACAGAAACTAAGAACCGGTGGATATGACGGAAAAGGAGTTCAAATCATGCAATCTTCATCAGATTTTGATAAATCCTTCGATGCACCGACGGTGTTAGAAAAATTTGTTGATTTCGAAAAGGAATTGGCGGTTATTGTGGCGCGAAACAAAAATGGGGAAGTAATTTCCTATCCTACCGTAGAATGTGAATTTAATCCGCAAGCGAATTTGGTTGAGTTTTTATTTTCTCCTGCTGAAATTTCGGCTGATATGGAGCAAGAAGCTCAACTTATGGCGGTTGACATCATTCAGAAATTGGATATGGTTGGGATATTGGCGGTTGAATTTTTCTTGACGAAAGAGGGGGAATTATTGGTGAATGAAATTGCTCCTCGACCACACAACAGCGGTCACCATACGATTGAATGTAATGTGACTTCGCAGTTTGAACAACACCTCAGAAGCATTTTGAATTTGCCTCTCGGCGAAACTGATTTGATTCAACCCGGAGCCATGATTAATATCTTGGGAGAGCCTAATTCTAATGGAACAGCTTATTATCAAGGTATGGAGGTTTTATTGGCAGAAACAGGGATTTACATACATATTTATGGCAAGGAAAAAGTGAAAGAATTCCGAAAAATGGGACATTTCACCATCACAGCACCGTCAACTACTGAATTGAAACAAAAAGCAGAAAGATTAAAGAATACGATTAAGGCAGTTGGTAAATAGATATTGGATTTTATTCCATGGTGCCTTTTATTATGAAAAAATGAAGCGAATTGAAATTTGGGCACCATAAAGTAGCACCGAAGGTGATCACTGAAAAGGTCAAATTTCAAAAGTGAAATGCATAGAATAATAAATAGCACCGAGTTTTCTTTTGCTAACTTTTCTTTTTCGGAAAAAGAAAAGTGGATAAAATAGAGATATTAAGAAATAATATAAATGAACAAATACGGCCTACTTGGTAAATCACTTTCTCATTCTTTTTCAAAGGGATTTTTTACGAATTGTTTTTTAGAACATCAGATTGACGCTGATTATTCAAATTTTGAAATAAACGAAATTGAGGAGGTTCAAAAAATCCTTCAATCAGACTTGGCTGGATTGAACGTTACCTTTCCTTACAAAGAATCCATTATTCCTTATTTAGATGAGGTAAGCGAAGAAGCAAGAATTATTGGAGCCGTAAATACCATTCAGTTTGTTGATGGGAAATGCATTGGTCACAATACCGATGCGTTTGGATTTGCTCAATCGATAAAGCCTTTTTTTACGAATTTACATGAACGAGCATTGATTTTTGGAACAGGAGGAGCATCGAAAGCGGTAGCTCATGTCTTAACAAATTTGGGAGTTCAAGTATATTTTATTTCTTCTTCCAAAAAAGGAGCTTCGATTTTTTCCTATGATGACTTAAATGAACACATGCTTCAGGGATGCAAACTGTGGGTAAATTGCACTCCCATTGGTACATATCCCAATGTTACGGATGAATTACCCATTCCATGGGTTCAACTAACAGAAGATCATTTAATCGTTGATTTGGTTTACAATCCTCCTAAATCTCAATTTTTACTGAAAGCACAAGAAAATGGTGCCACAATTCTTAATGGCGAATCAATGCTGAAAGAACAAGCCTTGAAAAGTTGGGAGATTTGGAACGGAAATCTTTAAAACTGAATTTTATATACTAGATTAGGGAAAAAACCGAGTTGGTTGGTCGTTCTAAGGCTCTGCGATTGGTTATCATAGCTTTGCGAAAACACATTCTTATGGTTCGTTATATTTTGAAGATCTAAAAAGAATGTTTGTGCTATTTTTCGTTTGCCGCTATTCAGAGTAAATCCTGCTTTGAAATCTAACCGATAATATTGGTTGTAAAAACTAGAATACACATCTGTTGATAAAACCTCATGCCCAACAAGGTTTGACATATCCAAATCTATTGGGGTGTAAGCTCTTCCACCCGCGTTCGTGAATTTCATATCAATAGAAAATCGATTTCGTTTTTCAGCTCCCAATTTCCATTCTTTTCCCGCCAGAAGGTTAAAAACGTATTTTCCATTGAAAGCCGTATTTCGTTCAACTCCATCGCTTCCTTTATAAGTGGAATTGTAAATGGAAGAGGTAAATAAACCGTAATACCCGCGATTAAAGAATTTCTCAACGGTTAGTTCTATTCCATAGTTGGTTCCCGTGCCATTGTTTACCAAACTATCGGTTAAATCCGTTCTAAATGTTGCGCCGGTATTTAACATGGAATAATTGCTAGAAAATGAATTCACTGGAACATTGTAAATGGATTGATAATACACCTCAGATTTAATTCGCCAATCTTTAACTGGTTGAATATTGTATCCTAAAACGAGGTGGTGACTTTTGGTGAAATCTAAGTTCTTGTTGTTGTAAAAGATATTCCCGTTAACATCTTCGGTTTGTAAAAAATACACATTGATTGGTTGCATTTGAGCGTGCAAACCATAGCCGAAATTCAAACTGCTTTTGTTTGTTACATTATAAATTAAACCCAATCTTGGTTCCACAGATGAAGAATTATTCAGCGATAAAAATTGCGAATGAATTCCTGTATTCACTATTAATTTAGATGAAATAGAATATTTTACATGCGCATACGCCTGAGCTAGGTTGGTATACCCTTGATAATCCCAAATTTGTTTGATTGGTTCAAAAATGTGGTTTTTTGTTTGAAAATTTAAGTCTAATCCAATAATCTCATCAATTACCCCAACTTTCACAAAAAGTCTTGAATTGATTTTGTAATTGTAATTACTTGAAATAAAATAGCTGGTTTTAGCAACATTATTGGTTTCTCTTATAAAACTACTATCCGTCATATGGTCAACATCGTAGGAAGTTTGATCATTACTTGAATAGTTTATTCCTAAAGTGGAAGAGATAAAAGATTTGGAGTTGATTTGTTTGTGATGATTCAATCCACTGATTCCAATTTTGCTTGAAAAATCAACATGATTTCCATACAATGAATTATTTGGACCACCACCGATGTTTATGGTACTGGAAGCTAAAATTCCAAACAAGGAAAATTTACCCAATTTTGTATTTCCACTGGAGAATTTAAATGAGAAATCTTGATAAGATGGGGTAGCAGTGGTGCCAATATTTACCCCAGCAGCTTGAGCAATTCCTGCCAATGAGTATCGATATCCTATTAAATAAGAAGCGTCACTTTTTTTACTGAAAGGCCCTTCGGTGGTTAATTCTAATCCGGTTATCACCCCAGCTTGAAAGGTTGTTTCTCTTTTCTTTGTATTTCCATTTCTAAATCCAAGATCAAAAACACCAGAAGTTGAATTTCCAAATTCAGCAGGAAAAGCAGATGTGAAGAAATCAGAGTTTTTTAGGAGGTTTGTATTCAATGCGCTAACAGCTCCACCAGTTGTTCCAACCGAAGCAAAATGATTTGGGTTCGTTACGTTCATTCCATCGATACGCCATAAAACACCAACGGGAGAATTGCCACGAATTACGATATCATTTCTACTGTCATCTGGTGCACTCACTCCGGCAAAATTAGCAGCCAATCGAGCTGGATCATTTCTCCCTCCTGCATAGCGATTTACCTCTTCCATAGAAAAAGCTCGCGCACTTATACTAGCTAATTTATTCGAGGTCTCTCCTTTATTCTTCCCTTCAATAGTAACTTCTCCCATTTGAGTTAGCTCTTCTTCCATCGCAAAATCTAGGATAACCTCTTTTCCAGAGGTAACGATAACATTCGGGACGATGATTGTTTTATAACCCACGTAAGCCACTTTTAATTCATAGCGATCAGGCGGGATATTTGTCAACTCATAGTTTCCATCTGAATCTGCTGTTGTTCCTTTTTGGATCGAAATAATTTGAACAGAAGCACCTGTTATAGGCGTTTGAGCATGTTTATCAAGAATGTTTCCGCGAATGGTTTGAAAATTGTTTTGAGCGAAAAAAAAGGTTGGAAAAATCAAAGACAGAAAAATCAATCGATACATATATTGTTTTTTACAATAAGCATAGTTGCCTACGCTTAACTTAGACGATTATAGATGCGATTACTTGTATTATTAGATGATTAAAAACATAATACATTGATTATCAATTAAAAAAAAGTGTTCTTTGTTATTCCTTACAAAATTGATTTAACCTGCGTTGATAAGATTGAAGGTAGTTTCGTTTGGTTGGATAATTGAGAATTTAAAAGGTGTAATATTACCTTTTTCCAAACAAAGAACTTCCCACACGAACCATGGTACTGCCTTCTTCAATGGCTAATTGATAATCACCACTCATTCCCATAGAAATTTCGGAAAATGAGGATGAATTGGAAAAATAGGTTGATTTTAATTGATCAAAAATCACTTTTAAGTTTTTGAATTCTTTTCGAACTTGATTTTCATCATTCGAAAAACTAGCCATTCCCATAACGCCACAAAATTCAATCGAATCAAACGTTTCCGGTGATTTCCTTGTAAATAATTCCTTTGTTTCTTCTATATCAAAACCGAATTTAGTTTCCTCTTGAGCTATGTAAAATTGAAGTAGCACTTTTATTTTTCGGTGGTTTTTCTTTGCCTGAATGTTTACTTCATCAAGTAATCGTTCACTATCAATGGAATGAATCAGTGCAACAAAAGGAGCGATGTATTTAACTTTGTTTCGCTGCAAATGACCAATCAAATGCCACTGAATATCTTTCGGTAAGGCTTGATGTTTTTCTTCCAGTTCTTGAACCCGATTTTCACCGAAAATGCGTTGCCCAGCATCATACAAATTCTGAATATTCTCAATAGGCTTAGTTTTCGAAACAGCAACAAGTGTCACGTGTTTCGGAATTGATTTCAGTATCTCGGTGAGATTATAAGCTAAAAAATTACTCATTGATATTATATATCGTCAAACCACTACGTAGTTTAGGTTCTACCCACGTTGATTTTGGGGGCATAATGCCATTAGCATCTGCCACTGCTTTTACTTGATTTATAGAAATAGGGTAGAGGATAAAGGCCAAATTAAATTTACCGGAATCTACCATTCCCTCAATATGCTCAATTGATTCTGCCCCGCTGACAAAACCAATATTGTCGTCTGTTTTTAAATCGTTTATTCCTAAAATCGGTTTTAAGATTAATTCAGTAAGTAAATCTGTATCTAAACATTTTACCGGGTCTCCAACGGGAATAAGAGATTTGTCGATATTTAAAGCATACCAAGTTGAATCAAGATAAAATGTAATCTGATGCTCATGTGATGGCTTTTGGGCATGATTTAATTGGGTTAATGCTCCAATTTTATTGATTTTGATTAATAATTCTGCGGGTGAAAAATTGTTTAGGGTTTTCACCAATCTATTGAATTCCAAAATTTGCATTTTTCGTTCATCCATCAAAAAAGCAAGAAAATAATTTTCGTTTTCAAATTGATTTTTTCCTGCTTGCCTGCGTATATTTCTTAATCCCGCAGAAGAAGCAGAGCGATGATGACCGTCGGCAATATACAACCCTTCCATTTCAGCGAAATAATCTTGAATAGTTAAAATATCTTGTCCGGTTATGACCCAAAGTTCATGTGTAACTTCATCCGTAGTTGTAAATTCATATTCGGGTCTTTCCTGCATCAAACGCATTAACATAATCTCCAAATTATCATGAGCAGGATGGGAAAGCAACACCGGTTCAGCATTATATCCAACAATATTCAAATAATTGACAAACATTTCCTCGCGTGAAGTCAAAGTTGCTTCATGTTTTTTGATTTTACCTGTCTCATAATCATCAATACTTGCACCGGCAATAATTCCTGTAAATTTATGTCCGTTTTTAGTTTGTTGATATAAATATAGGGAGAGTTGATTGTCGCGAATGAGTATATTCTTTTCTAAAAAATCAGCATATTTATCCCTTACATGCACAAACCGTTCAATTGAGTTCGGTTTGGTTTTTCGCTCAGAATTAAATTCAGGATTGATAATACGAAGAAAGGTGAAAGGATTTTCTTCTAACTTCGCCTTGAGTACGTTTTTTTTATACGTGTAATAAGGTCTTGTTGCAACTAAATGAACTTTGTCACGCACTGGTCGAACTGCCTTAAAAGGAGCGATTTGTATCATATTCCGGGTTGAATAAAATCAGTATTTTGTCCATTGTGATGAACTACGCGTTGCGGGTAAGGAATAATGATTTTATATTCCCTAAACAATCTGTCAATTTCAAATCGTATTTCTGATTTGTAATTGTTGATATCCCAGCTTTGATCTGCCCAGAAAATCAATTCCATTTCTAATCCATTTTCACCAAATCCAGATAAACGTACGATGACGGGTTGATTTTTCTTAACCTTGGGATGAGCCAAAGCAGCTTGTTTTAATAAACGAGTAACCAATTCGGTATTACACCCATAAGCAACTGTAATAGGAATGGTAAAACGTGATAATTCCGACCCATGGCTCCAATTTTCTACATTGTCTTGAGTTAGCCTTGTATTTGGAATAATAAGTACATTTCCTTCTCTTGTTTCTATTTGGGTGGTTCTTACATTGATTTTAATGATCTTCGCAATGATTCCTGAAGATTTGCCGTTTCCATTGATTTCAACAATGTCACCCACTCTTACATTTCCTTCAAAAAGTAATACGATACCAGCGATCATATCTTTGAAAACATCTTGAAGTCCTAGACCAAGTCCAACAAGTAATGCAGCTGAACCGGTAAGTAGAAGCGTTAAATCAATATCAAGAACCTGAAAACCAATCAATACGCTAAACACATAAATGACATATTTGGCAATTTGATTGTATACATATTCAGAACCTTTATCGTATTGGGAGTTTTCTCGAAATTTTCTAGAGATATATAATTTGACAATGTTGACTAGCATTTTTGCTCCAAAAAATATGGAAACCAACAATAAACAATGGTAAAAATTTAAATTGAATTTGGAAAATGAAAGTAAATTGTAATTCAAAAAATCGGTAAAAGTAACCCCAGGATTATTGAATTTTAAACTAATAATTCCAATATATAATGCGAATAAATAAACGCTTTGACTAAGAAGTTTTAACCAGGTAACTCTTCTACCTTCTACCCGAATATTGGCATTTGTCAAATATCGTTTCAATAATCGATGAATAACGCGTCGTAAAATCACTGCAATAAGAAAGATAAATGAAAGTAAAATAATATTCCACAAGCAAATTTGGTAAGGTCCTAAATTGAAAATGGTAGTTGAAAACATTATTTAAGTATTATTCTTCCTAGTTTATCGGCAAAAACACGTTTTACACGTTCGTATTTCATGTGTTCAGCAAGTAAAATTAACATTTCTTCATCACTTAATGAAGAATTCGATTGCAATTCAATTTGAATTTCTTGAATTTTTAAATCAATTTTTTTCGATTTAAAATGATAAATAGAATCAATAACTGTTTCATACAATTGATCCAATTCTGTTTTTGTTTCGATTTTATATTTCGTTAACCATCGGTTGCTTAATTCATATTCATTGCTTTCAATGTCAGAAACAAACGCCACAATTGATTGATCCTCCATTCGCTTAAAAAAACTAGCCGAATAAAGTGTGTTTTCTGCTAGTCCATCCAAATAAATGGCGAAAATAGAAGCATGAATTGGAGACTCAAAACTGAGTTCATCTCGGGTTATTTCCTGGCAAATAAATTCAATTACACTGGTCGAAATCAGCTCTTCATTTTGATTGATTTTCATTTCAAATGTCCCGTATTTTAGCAACAAACGAATGATTTCAAACTCATGATGAAAATCTTTTGAATCTGTTTTTCCAGCAATAAAATCGCTTATTAGTGGCTGCTTTTCAACCGGAACATCTAAAATATCAGGCGCATCAAATTGTTTTGCTACAATCCCTTTTCTTAACCTCAATAATTCATTCGAAATTACAGCTTCGTCAATGTGAAACAAAGTCGCGATTTGCTGAACATAGACCGATCGAGTTATTGAATTTGGAATCAACGATACAGAATGAACTATGTCTCGAATCAATTCAGCTTTTTTCAGGGGATCATTGCTTGATTCACCTAGTAAGATTCCTGCTTTAAATGAAATAAAATCCTGTGTATTTTCCTTAAGATATTGCTCCAATTCAATAGAACTACTTTTTTTAGCAAATGAATCTGGGTCTTCTCCATCAGGAAAGAGGACTACTTTTACATTCATTCCTTCCTCAAGAATTAAATCTATCCCACGAAATGAAGCTTTTATTCCAGCAGAATCGCCGTCATATAAAATGGTAATATTGGGTGTATAGCGACGAATTAATTTAATTTGATCTTTAGTTAAGGAAGTTCCTGAAGATGCAACTACATTAGTTATTCCGGCCTGATGCATTGAAATAACATCAGTATATCCTTCACACAAAAAACAGTTGTCATATTTGATTATATCTCCTTTGGCGAAGTATAAACCATATAAGATCTCACTTTTATTGTAAATTACACTTTCAGGAGAATTGAAATACTTAGCAATTTTTTTATCGGTTATTAAGGTTCTTCCCCCGAAACCAAGTACCCGACCACTTACGCTATGAATTGGAAATAGTACTCTTCCTCTAAAAAAATCGAAATGTCGATCATCCTTCGATTTAACTAGTCCAACTTTTTCTAAATATTCTAAATTATATCCTTTATCTACCGCCGCCTTGGTGAAATCGTCTCCTTTGTTAAGACAATACCCTAATTGAAACTTTTCAATAATATCTTTTCGGAAACCGCGCTCTTCAAAATAGGATAAACCGATTGCTTTACCTTCATCAGAAGAAACAAGATTTTCTTTGAAATGATTTCGAGCAAAATCATTGATGATGTATAAACTATCTCTTTCATTTAAAAAAGCTAATTCTTCTGCCGTTGCTTCTTTGTCCTCAGGAATAGCAATGTTATATCGATTGGCTAGCCAACGTAATGCTTCCGGGTAGGAGAAGTGCTCTTTTTCCATCAGAAAAGAAACAACAGTTCCACCTTTACCGGTCGAAAAACATTTAAAGATTTGTTTAGCAGGTGAAACAACAAAGGAAGGAGTTTTTTCATCCGTAAATGGACTCAATCCTTTCAAACTTGATCCTGCTCGTTTTAAGTTAACAAATATGCCAATGACCTCCTCAATACGAGATGTCTGCAAGATTTCATCAATGATATGTGGAGCGATTTTACTCAAGTAGAAAAGAATTATTTGGTCGTAGACTTTTTGGACTGCTTAGTACTATCTTTTTCCGGTTTTTTTGTATTTGAAACTTCAAAACGCTCTTGTTTTTGTATTTTACCTTTTTCGTCATAGGTAATTTCTAACACTTTTTTACCGGTAACATTATAAAACACCCATACCCCAAATTGTAAATCATTTCGGTATTCACCTGTATAACGAAGTTGACCGTTGGGAAAGTTGACCAACCAAACACCTATTTTTTTCCCGTGATCGTATGATGAACTAGACATAACTTTACCTTCTGGATTATACAACATCCATTTACCGTGTCTTTTTTTATTTTTATCGTGTTCTCTTCTATATTTAACCTGTGTTTTACCCGGATACCAAATTGTCTCAACTCCATCTTTTGTTTCAATTAATGGATTTTTTTTAATTGGTTCATCCTCTGAACAACCAGTTATACTAACAATAAATAATAGGATCAGAATACAGTGCTTTTTCATAGGATTAAATTATTTCTCTCGATTCATAGTGTAGTTAACCAATAGTTCTAACGAAGCTTTTGCCTCATTTGTGGGGAATTCTGCAATTAATTCTAGTGCCTTATCTGCAAATTCTCTCATTCTCTTATAACCATATTCTATTCCCCCACAGGCTATTACAATTTCCACGGCGCGTTTTACTGCTTTTGGATTTTCATTTTTGTTTTTAATGATTAACGTTAATTCTTTTTTTATTTCTGGTGTAGAATTATTCAATGCATAAATTATGGGCAGGGTTAATTTTCTTTCGCGAATATCTAAGCCAGTCGGTTTTCCAATATCATTTGGTGTACCGTAATCAAAAATATCATCTTTAATTTGAAATGCAATCCCAATATTTTCACCAAATAAACGCATAGTTTCCCGATTTTCGGGTTGATTTACCGACAAAGCACCGCTTTCGCAACAAGTTGCAATTAATGACGCTGTTTTTTTTCGGATAACATCAAAATAAATTTCCTCTGTAATATTAAGTAATCTAGCTTTTTCAATTTGAAGTAACTCACCTTCACTCATTTCTTTAACCGATCGAGCAACTACTTCCAATAAATCAGGGTTTTGTTTTTCAATGGATAATAATAAAATTTTTGAAAGCATGTAGTCCCCAACGAGAACGGCTACCTTGTTTTTCCATAAAGCATTTATTGAAAAAAAGCCCCTTCTTTCATTCGCATCATCAACAACATCATCGTGCACTAAGGTCGCGGTGTGTAACAATTCAACTAAGGTTGCAGCATCATACGTTTTGTTGGAAACTTCACCAAGCATTTTTGCAGTGAGAAAAACAAACATGGGGCGTACTTGTTTCCCTTTTCGTTTAATGATGTAATGGGTGACTTTGTCCAACATTGCAACTTCCGATTGCATATTTTCTCTGAATCGATGCTCAAATTCAACCATTTCATGTTGAATAGGTTTTATAATTTGTTCTACAATACCCATAGCACAAAGTTAGGGTTTAAACAGTAAGTTAACAGCATTGTTTGAAACTATTCGAATAACTTTCCTTATTTTCGTTACCATGAAATTATTTCTTTCTCAAGAAAATTATATTGAAACAACCGAACCATTGGATATTTCTATTCCTGTAAATGCCGTACCTGATTCGGTTCGTGCTTGGTATTTAGATGCGCCCTCAATTGAACCGGTTCGAACAGATGCGTTTTTAGGCTCAATTCAAGAGGGAGGTGGAGTGAATTTTAGAAATATTTTTTTCAATCCTCATGGACACGGTACTCACACGGAATGTTGTGGGCATATTACAGAACAAGTTTTTTCAATTAATCAATCCTTAAAGCAATTTCTTGTTTCGGCACTTTTGGTTACCATTGAACCTGAAAAAATATGGAATGATCTACACAATACATTTGATGATGTGATTACAAAAAATCAGCTAAATCAACTCGTTAATTCAAGGAGTGAAATTGAAGCATTGATTGTGCGTGTGACACCTAATTCGATAGAAAAGAAGCATTTAAATTATTCGGATACTAATCCTCCTTATTTCGAAAAAGAGGTTGTTGATTTGTTAGACGAAATGAAAGTAGTTCATTTTTTAACTGATTTGCCTTCCGTAGATCGCGAACTAGATGGCGGTGAATTGGCTTTCCATCATCGGTTTTGGAATGTGCCAAATTATCCGGATTTAACAAGAACGATAACGGAATTGATTTTCGTTGAAAACGCAATTTCAGATGGAGAATACGTATTGGACTTGCAAGTTGCACCAATTGAAAATGATGCTAGTCCAAGTAGGCCGGTATTGTATCAAATAAAAACGGTTGTCAAGTAGACAACCGTTTTTAAACCAAAAACCTAAATTAAAAAATGAGTTGAAAAACTTCTTTTAACAAATGCTGCAACACGTGTTAAAAGAAGCAGGTTATCTTAATTCTAAACGATTAAAACTATTAAACTGTTATCAAACTATAAACTATTTCTGCATCATTTTGCAGGATCGGTTAGAATAAATTTCAGATAACCCACTCTTTCTCCTTATTTCCTAGTATCAAATCTAATTTTTCTTTAGTGAATTAAAATGGCAAATGAATATTGCGCTGCTCCAAATGAATAAATGCCACTTTTCGATGAGATTTTAAAATTGTACCTTTGAAAAAATTACAATATGAAATATGTTATCGTTCTCCTTTTAAGTTCTATTCAAATAGTCTTGTTTGCTCAGCAATTTTCTTTGCCAAACTTAAAATTCACATATGCCGAATATGAGCCTTTTATTGATATGAAAACCATGGAAATACACCATTCAAAACATCATCAAGGGTACGTTACGAATTTGAATAAAGCGGTTGCAGGTAGTCCGTTTGAAAACAAGTCGATTTCTAAAGTATTATTAAATGTTAGCAATGCATCTGATGCGATAAGAAATAATGCGGGTGGGCATTATAATCATACTTTGTTTTGGGAAATATTAACTCCGAAAACATCTTCTCAACCTTCAGAATTATTATTGAAGTCTATTGAAGAAACTTTTGGTAAATTGGATTCATTAAAAACAAAATTGAACCAAGCGGCTATGTCCCGATTTGGCTCAGGTTGGGCTTGGTTAATTGTGAATGAGGAAGGGAAATTGCAAGTGACTTCAACCGGAAATCAAGACAACCCGATTATGGACGTTGTTGCTGAAAGAGGGGTTCCAATTCTTGGTATTGATGTTTGGGAGCATGCCTATTACTTAAAACATCAGAACAAACGAAATGATTATATCTATGCTATTTGGAGTATTCTTGATTGGGGGGTTATTTCACAAAAGTATGAGGATGCATTAAAAGATACTGTTTTGATAAGTATTAAATCAGATAATTGGCCAGAACTAAAGGCGTTTCATAAAGTGATGTCCAATACATTTCATGCAGCTGAAAAAAAGGATTTTACGCAAATAATGGATAGACACCAAGAATTAATGATCAAGGCTTTTTTATTGAAGAATTCTGAAATACCCGTTTTGACAATAGATGAAAGAGTACTGATAGTGAAGTCACTTGAGAAACTAGAAAAGCAGTCAATGGAGTTGAATTCCTTTATATCAGCCAACAAAAAGGTGACGAATGGTGTGATTATGAAGAAACTTACCGCTATTCATGCTTCGTTTCATGAGGTAATTAATAGGCTTTTGTAAGAATGAATTAAAAAACCGCCTCGTTTAGAAGCGGTTTTATTTTTAAAAGAAAAAAATTAGCTTAGTTACCTATGGAAACTGCCATTACTTTCGTTTGATTATTAGTGGTAATTCTTAATAAATAATTGCCTTTATATACTGTTGAAACATCCAAATATCCAATAGTACTTCCTTGAAGGATTGTTTGTTTTGATACTAATCGACCATTCATGTCTGTTAATTCAATGGTTGAATTTGTTTTGTTTAATCCGTTTAATTGTATGATTAATAAATCATTAGATGGATTTGGGTAAACACTCACTTCAATAGCTGCTTCGTTTAAAGATGCTGTGGATGTGTAGGTTGTAACAGTTTCTGTGATAGAAGTAACTTTAGATGCAGTTTTATTTCCATAAAAATAAGGACCAACTACATACGGGTAAGCGGAATTCCAATTCGCATCTACTGTAGCGAAATAGCAATATATTCCATTAGGATACTCTGGAGTAATGCAAAAACGTCCGTTATGAGCATCTAGGTAATCTGGTTGCCCTGCGTGAGTAAGGAATTCGTAATCTTCACGAAAATATCCAAGAGGGTAGGTAGTGCTAACCGCAGGGCCGTCAGCAACATCAGTACCATCAGCCCAAAGGGTTCTTGTAGTAATATTTCTTAATTGAAATCCCGATTTTATACGCGTAATTCCTCCAGTTCCATCCGTGTTTTTGTATCCATAAGCGCCATAAATAGGAAAACCATCATAGGCAAATCCAATTAATGGAGAATGTACAGTCGAATCAATGGCATACAAACCATCTGCAGCATATAAATCACAAATCGTTGAGATAACGGAGAGGTCAAGATTAAAGGCGCTTGGATTTTGATGGTGGTGATAATTCCCCATAGCTGGATGTCCTTTAGAGCAATCGAAACCTAATTTTTCTGCAGGAATGGCATCACGATTCCAAGGGAACGAAGATCCAGGACCACCTGGGCAAGGAGACATGCCGGGTAATCCTCCGCAAAGTGAATTTGTAGCTGTGTTCCATGCAACTCCATCACGATAATCAAACAAGGCTACGCCATTTATAAAAATACCAATATTTCCACCTGTTGTTGCCGTTAACGTTCCTGTATTTTGTGCAGGATTCAAAGAGATTTTAAATATTGCATTTTGATCTGTTGCCAGTGATGGATTACCATCTAAAAAAGGCCCTGTAGGGTAAGCTGGAATTCCGTTAGTGGTTATATATGCCCAATTAGTAGAATATTGAACAGTTTGAACATTGACCTCTACGTTATCCTGTATCACGGTAGAGTTTCCTGAAACATAGTGGCTACCTAAAGTGCCTGTGGTGTTTTGTAACCAAGAGGTAATAACCGGATTTAATTGTGAAAATAGGGATGTACTTGTTAAAAGTAATCCAGATAAAATAATTTTCTTCATAGTTTGTTTTTTCAATTAGTTGATATTATTTGCAAAATCTTGCGTTGGTAAAAACAAAAAACGACCCAAGGATATTGGATCGTTAATTTTGTTTTAGTAGATATTACTCCGCGCTTGATTCGCTTTCTATTCGCTCTGGCTTCGGTAACAATATTCTTCTGGATAATTTCCATTTTTTAGTTTTTGGATCTTTTCCAACCACTTTAAATTTCAATAAATCTCCTTCTTTACAAACATCGTTCATGTTTTGAACCCGTTCCCAGCTGAATTCAGAAATATGAATTAAGCCATCTGTTCCTGGAATGATCTCAACAAAACAACCGAAATCTTTAATGGCTTTAATTTTTCCTTCGTACTCTTCGCCTTCTTCAACTTGCGCGGGAAACGCAATTGCTTTAACTCTACGAATAGCTTCAGCCATATCATCACCATTATTAGATAGAATTTGAACTTGGCCTTCACCATTTGCTAATTCTTCTATCGTAATTGTTGTATTTGTTTCTTTTTGCAATCCTTGTATGATTTTTCCACCAGGTCCGATAATTGCACCAATCATTTCGTTTGGAACAATTACTTGCTCAACGCGTGGAGTATGTGGTTTGTAATCTTCTTTCGGAGCAGCAATCGTTTCTTTGATTTTTTCAAGAATATGTAAACGTCCAGCTTTTGCTTGCATTAATGCTTGAGTTAATACTTCATAAGGAAGACCGTCAACTTTGATGTCCATTTGGCAAGCTGTGATCCCTTTTTCAGTACCAGTTACTTTAAAGTCCATATCGCCTAAATGGTCTTCGTCGCCAAGTATATCCGAAAGAATAGCAAATTTGCCATCGTCAGCAACTAATCCCATTGCAATACCAGATACTGGGGCAGTGATTTTAATACCTCCGTCCATTAAAGCTAATGTTCCAGCACAAACTGTTGCCATTGAAGACGAACCGTTTGACTCTAAAATATCAGAAACAATTCGAATGGTATATGGATTGTCTGCAGGTAGTACAGGTTTTAAAGCGCGTAAGGCCAAATTACCATGTCCGATTTCTCTTCGTGATGTACCACGAATTGGTTTTGCTTCACCCGTTGAAAAAGGAGGAAAGTTATAATGTAACATAAATTTTTCAGTACCTCTAAATGTTGCACCGTCAATTAGTTGCTCATCCATTTTACCACCTAAAGTTAAACTAGTTAAAGATTGAGTCTCACCACGAGTGAAAATTGCCGAACCATGAGCACCTGGTAAATAATCGATTTCGCTCCAAATAGGACGAATTTCATCAAAATTTCGACCATCCAAACGCTTGCTATCATGAAGCATAACCCAACGTACCGCTTTTTTCTTTACTTCTGAAAAATAAGTAGAAATAAATCCGCTAACATCCGCTAATTCTTCTTCACTGAAACTGGCTTTAACTTCTTCCTTAATTGTATCAAACAATTCAGTTCTTTTCGCTTTATTAGCAAGACCCATTCGAGCCACGTCCTTACATTTTTCAAGAGCAAGTTCAAAAACTTTCGCTTTTACTTCATCATTGTGTTTTTCATGACTGTATTCTCTTTTAGGGTTCGCCGTTGAAATCTCTGCTGCTAAGTCTAATTGAAATTGACATTGTTCTTGAATTGCAGCATGAGCTAATTTGAACACTTCAACTAATTCGCCTTCAGAAATTTCTTTCATTTCCCCTTCAAGCATATTAATGTCTTTCATAGTTCCAGCAATCATGATATCGATATCTGACTCCTTCATTTCAGCCATGGTTGGGTTAATCACGAATTCGCCATTAATTCTTCCAACTCTAACTTCAGACATTGGTCCGTTGAATGGAATATCGGAAACTGCGATTGCTGAAGAAGCAGCTAAACCACACAATGCGTCAGGGCTATGTATTCCATCATAGGAGATTAACTGAATCATTAATTGAACCTCGGCATGATAATCATCTGGAAACAATGGTCTTAATGCTCTATCTACAAGTCGCATTACAAGGATTTCACTTTCAGATGGACGAGCTTCTCTTCTGAAGAATCCGCCAGGAAAACGACCAGCTGCTGCATATTTTTCTTTATAATCTACTGTTAATGGCAAGAAATCTACACCATCTTTTGCGTCTTTCGCTGCTACAACAGTTGCAAGTAACATAGTATCGCCCATTCGAACTACGACCGATCCATCTGCCTGCTTAGCCAGTTTACCGGTTTCGACACTGATTTCTTTGCCGCCGGTAATGATCGATTTTTTTAAACCTATATTCATATTTATTAATTTACATTTTTTTTTGAGTACAAAGCTAAACTATAAAACTCTTCCTCAAATCATCAAACAAAAAAAGGACATACGACTAATGCCGAATGTCCCCTCTTAAATAAAATTGTGCTAAGAATTATCGACGTAATCCTAACTCTTTAATCAAAGCACGATATTTTTCAATATCTTTTCTTTTCAAATAGTCCAATAAACTTCTACGTTTACCAACTAAAAGTTGAACCGCTCTTTGCGTTCCGTAATCTTTTCTATTTTTCTTCAAGTGCTCAGTTAAATGACTGATACGAAATGAATATAATGCAACCTGACCTTCAATAGATCCAGTGTTTGTTTCACCTCCGCCATGCTTAGCGAAAATTGATTTTGTAATCTCTGGTGTTAAATACATGCCAATATTATTTAAATAATTTTTATGTAGATTTCTGTCTTTCAGAATATCGAATGCAAAACTAAGCTTTTATTTTTACTATTCAAAGAATGTATTGAATATCTTAACAATTCATTAAAAAATAATTGTTTAAAGTTTTTTATTTATTTTTCACTTTGTCGCACCTGAAAGGTTACTTTTGTAAGAGTCTATGACAAAAACGAAAAAATACCTCTTGAAATTAGACGAAGGTCTAGATTTTGAAGTAATTGGAATTTCTTCTCATCAATTAGATTATCGCTTGGTTTGGTCAATTAATGCTGCATTAAGACTACATCTAACCAAAGCTGTAAAACCACTGATTGTTTACAATGAAAAGAAAAATGAAGAAATTTCGTTTCCTGTTTACGGTTATCAAGATGAATTAGATCGTGTGGGTTATTATTTATTGAAAAATAAAAATGGCCTTGATTTTTTAATTCCTGAAGCAGTAAACATGGATTATTTTTTGTTTTTAACGAATAATCACGCGATTGTAATTGAGCAATTTGTTACTGATTTACGCAAAATAGAGACCGTTTTGGCAGCTTTTATTTTTGACAATCAAAAACATAAATCATTTCAATACTTAGAATTTAATTAATACCATGGAAAAAGAGTTAACACAATTTGGAATGAATCCAATTACGCTTAGTAAGAAAACAAAAATCGTAGCTACAATTGGTCCGGCCTCTATGCCAAAAGAGATATTGAGAGAGATGATTTTAAGTGGGTTAAATGTTTGTAGATTAAATTTTTCGCATGGTGGATATGAAGATCATGCGACAGTAATTCGAAATGTTCGTGAGTTAAACATCGAATTAGGCTTAAATGTGGCATTATTGGCAGATTTACAAGGTCCTAAAATACGAACGCACGAAATGGAAAATAATGGTGTCAATCTTATACCGGGTAACGCAATATCGATTGTGACTGAAAAGGTAGTTGGTAACGAAAATCGATTTTCTATTAATTATTCGCAATTACCTAAAGAAGTGAAGTCTGGAGAGCGAATTTTGTTGGACGATGGAAAAAT
Organism: Lishizhenia tianjinensis; assembly: GCA_943330745.2. Taxonomy (GTDB): domain Bacteria; phylum Bacteroidota; class Bacteroidia; order Flavobacteriales_D; family Crocinitomicaceae; genus UBA952. The sequence goes on along the minus strand of CALQIX020000001.1, from coordinate 15,751 downwards.
TGTTTTAGAAGTTATCGCTTCAGATGGTGAAAAAGAAATTAGAACGCTCATAATTAATGGAGGAATTCTTTCGTCAAAAAAAGGGGTTAATTTTCCAAATACAACGATTTCTTTGCCTTCACTTACGGAGAAAGATAAATTAGATCTTGAATTCGCTATTGAAAATGAGGTTGATTGGATTGGTTTGTCATTTGTTCGTTCTGCTAGGGATATTATTGAGTTAAAGCATATCATTTCCGAAAGACGAAGTAATGCTAAGGTAATTGCTAAAATTGAAAAACCAGAAGCCGTTGCGGATATGGATGATATTATCAGTGAGAGTGATGGTTTAATGGTCGCTCGTGGTGATTTAGGGGTGGAAATCCCATATCAACAAGTCCCATTAATCCAAAAAATGTTGATTCAAAAATCCATTCGTCAAGCCAAGCCAATTATTGTGGCTACTCAAATGATGGAGAGTATGATAACGAGCCTTACTCCAACCAGAGCAGAAGTGAATGATGTAGCTAATGCAGTTTTAGATGGGGCGGATGCTGTCATGTTGTCTGGAGAAACTTCTGTAGGCAAATATCCAATTCAGGTAATTCAAACCATGAGTAATATCGTAATGGAAATGGAAAAACATGAGGGGATTTTTAACAAAGAAGAATTGCCAAATAAGGTTCATGATCGTTTTATTGCTGATTCCATTTGTTTCAATGCCTGCAGATTATCTCAACGCGTTGAGGCAAATGCAATTTTAACTATGACTTTTTCAGGATACACTGCTTATAAAATTGCCTCTCAGCGACCTAAGGCACCTATATTTATTTTTACAAGCAACCCTAAAATTCTTACTCAATTAAGTTTAATTTGGGGCGTAAAAGCGTTTTATTACAACAAGCAAATTAGCACAGATCACACAATTGCAGATATCAAGTACTTAATGAAAAAAAATGGCTTCCTGAAAGAAGGCGATCTTGTTGTGAATATTGCATCTATTCCTTTGGAGGATTTAGGAGGTTCAAATATGCTGAAGCTAAGTTATTTAGATTAGTTTTTTGAATGTTTTAATTGAATTAATTTGGACTTGATTTTCTCCAATCGATCGATGACGATCTCTTCTGGTGTCAAATCGAATAATGATTCTTTGAACACTTCTTTTTTCTTTCTTGTTTTTAATTGAAGCTTTGCCGCGTCTAATTTATACCCTTGAACTTTTACCAGGTTATAAATTTTTTGAATAGTCTGGATTTCTCTAGTGGTAAACAATCGATTGCCTTTCTTGTTTTTTTTTGGTTGTTCGAGCTCAAGTTCTTTTTCCCAAAAACGAATTAAAGAAGCATTCACTTCAAATAATTGAGCTACTTCACTAATAGAGTAGTACAATTTAGTTAATTTTGAATAATCAATACTGATTTCTTTTTTCATTGTCCCGAAAGTAGTGAAAATTAGTGATTTTGGTTTAACTATTTAAAGTGCTTTTTTCAACAAATGACTCAATTATCTAAAAATCAATGGGGTGAAAGACGTGTTTGGTTATTCGTTTTTCTAACTGGATTGTTTGTAACCAATGCTGTAACGGCAGAATTAATAAGCAATAAGTTAATCGAAATTCCTTTGAGCTTTTCGATAGGCGATTGGAAAATTGGACCTTTTGTAACAATTATCGGAATTTTACCGTGGCCTATTGTATTTTTACTTACTGATTTACTAAATGAGTTTTATGGTCCAAAAGCAGTGAGGAGAGTATCTTGGATAACTGCAGTTTTGATTGCTTATTGTTTTGTGATCATTGGAATTACCATTAGTATTCCAGCATTCAGTTTACCAGGTGCAGATTTAGCTTCAGATCAAGCATACAATCAGGTGTTTGGTCAAGCTCAAATGGTGATTGTAGGGAGCATAATTGCGTTTTTGGTATCCCAATTAATAGATGCTTTTGTCTTTGATAAGATTAAAAAACGTACAGGCAATCGATTTATTTGGCTAAGAAGTACAGGGAGCACCTTGTTATCTCAATTAATCGATTCATTTATTGTCTTATATGTAGGTTTCGTTTTACCTGGTAAAATTCAATTTTCTGACTTTTCCAGTCTAGCGTTCACTAATTATTCGTTGAAAATTTTCATTGCCATTGGATTGACTCCTTTGATTTATGTTGGACATTATTTTGTTAAAAAATACTTGTCAAAACAAGGATTTTCTATTGAGCAAGTGCCAAATGAGGTAGATTGAGGCTATTAAGGCTAGAAAAGCACCAAAAACAAACGAATAAAGCACTGTGTTTTGAGTTGAGTCATAGATCAATAAAGTTGAAATGGATCCTAGCATAATTCCACCTTCTAATGCGATAAACATAGTGCCAGCTCCAACACCCCTCCTGTCTAAATGCGATAAATCAGCTGTCCAAGCAAATAATGTTGGGCTTGAAATTCCTGTTGCGCATCCAAAAATAATTGCAGCAAAGGTATAAGAGTTTATAGTCGTAGATAAACCAATCAAAAGCATCGCGGTAATCAAAAATAGATTTCCTATGAGAAGAGTCTTTCTCCGTCCAATTCTATCGGAAAGGGAACTTGAAAAAAGGCGAATTAAAATAGTTGATATTACATAGATTCCGAAAAACCAACCCTTATTGCTTATTCCCAGAAAATTTGAAATATCAGGGGTGATGACGAAAATTATTCCTGAAGAAGTAGCTGTTAGAAACATAACCACTGCAGCTGGAAATACAGATGGTTCAACAATATCATTCCATTTAACACGAATAACGTTAAGGCGAAAGGGTTGTTTTTCTCTTAGAGTTTCTTTCACGAATGTAGCTAATACAAGAGAAATGAGACAAATTAAACCAGAAAACCCAAATAATACGGTATAATTTGATTGCATAAATATCCATGACCCTAATGCTTGACCAACTCCAATACCTAGCGAAATGAATGTTCCCCATATACCCATTGCTTGCCCTCTTGATTTTTCCGGTAAAACATCCGTTATTAATGCTGTTGCACCTGTGGGCATAAATCCTGCACTAAAGCCATGAAGAAAACGAAGTGTAAAAAAGAAAAATAAAGATTGTGCGATGGGGTAGGAGATTGAAACTATAATACAAATAACGATACCAATATAAATAGATGTTTTACGACCTACTAAATCGGCTATTTTACCAGAAAAAGGTCTGGAAATTCCGGCTGAAATAGTGAAAAGAGTAATAATCAATCCCTTAAGATCGGAGCTGCCAAGTGCCGTTAAATAACCATTTAACTCTGGCATAATAAGGTTGAAACTCATCATGAAAAAAAACATGGAAAGTGACATTAACCAAAAGTTCGAACCGTAATTAAAGTACTTTCTTGTTTTCAAGCTACGAAAGTACGAACAATAGTTTTGTTTCAGATGATTCGATTGTTGTAGTTTTTGAATATCTTCGTTTTATGAAGTATGTGATTATAGATGTTGAGACTACTGGGGGAAGTCCAAAGTCATCTAAGATTACTGAAATTGCGCTTTACAAATTCGATGGTGAATCAATAGTCGATGAATTCATTACACTCGTTAATCCAGAGGAAAGGATACCTGAGTTCATTGTGAAGTTAACAGGTATTTCAGACGGTATGGTTGCTCAAGCTCCCCGGTTTTTTGAAATAGCCAAACAAGTCATTGAATTTTGCACTGATTCAGTTTTTGTAGCTCATAATGTTTCTTTTGATTATAATGTGGTTCGGGGTGAATTTAAACGCTTGGGATTTGATTTTCGTTTGCCTCATTTATGCACCGTACGCGCAGCAAGATTGATATTGCCAGGTCACGAATCATATAGTTTAGGAAATATTACGAGGGAATTAGGAATTGCCTTAAATGGAAGGCATCGGGCAGGTGGAGACGCCTTGGCAACAACTCATTTATTTCATTTGATGTATCAAACTGATTCAGTGAAGTTGAGTGGGTTAATACAACATGAGTTAAATCCAAAGTTATTGCATGAGTCTCTTGACTTAGAGGTAATCGATAATTTGCCTTCGAAGACGGGAGTTTATTTTTTTTATAGTGAACACAATGAATTAATTTATATTGGAAAAAGTAAAAGTATCAAAAGTAGGATAGAGCAACATTTGCGAAATACCAAAAATGAAAAAGGAAACCTTTTAATAAAAGACATTGCTCGTGTGGAGTATAAATTGACGGGTTCTGAATTGATAGCATTGCTTTATGAGTCTAGCTTAATTAAAAATCATAAACCAAAATATAATCGAGCATTGAAGAAAGATCAATTTAGCTATGGGTTATATGATGATTTAGAACTAAATGGTTACTTGCGTTTGCATGTCCAGTTGAATTCTAAATCTTCAAGTTTTCCGATTATTCAATTCAGTTCTAAAAAAGAAGGTAAGGATTATTTGGAATATTTGCGTACAGAATACAAATTGTGTGAGAAATATTGTGGCTCTAGGCCAATAAGTAATGCTTGTTTTGACCACCAAATTGACGCTTGCAATGGTGCCTGTATAGATTCTGAAAACACTGTCGAATATAACAATCGCGTTCAACAAGCTATCGATCAATTAACGTTTGAACGTAAAAGTTTTTACATCATCGACAAGGGGAGAGAGAAATATGAAAAAAGTTTGATTTTGGTAGAATCTGGAGTGTTCAGGGGGTTTGGATTTGCTCCATATCATTTTAATAACTTGGATCCGATTTTTTGGAATAGGTTTATTAAAATTCAAACGGAAACAAACGACGATAAAACAATAATTAATCAGGCTTTAACTAAAAAGCCTGATCTAAAGATTATTGAAATTTAAGTATTATTTTTTGCTTTTCGTCAAATCCAATAACATTGGAGACGCTACCAAAAGCGATGAGTAGGTTCCTACAACAATTCCTATTAAAAGAGCAAAAACGAAACCTTTAATTGCTGCCCCACCTAATAAGAAAATCACAATTAATACGACAATTGTAGTCATAGAAGTATTAATTGTTCTTGACAACGTAGAGTTTAGAGCTCCATTTACTTCAGTTGCTAAATCTGTATCTTTTTTCCAAGATAGATCTTCTCGAATCCTATCAAATACAACCACCGTGTCATTAATGGAATATCCGATTACGGTTAAGATTGCCGCAATAAATGCTTGATCAACGTCCATGTTAAAAGGAAGAATTCCATTAAATAAAGAGAAAACACCTAATACAATTACCACATCATGAAACAATGCAGCAATTGCACTAAAGGAATATTGCCATTTACCGAATCGTAGCAAGATATAGGCGAAAATCATTACCAATGATAATCCGATAGCAAGGGAAGAGGAGGTAATTAACTCACCTGAAACGGTTGATGAGACACTTCTTTTTTCTACTATTTTATAATTCCCTAGTTTCGATTTACATTTATCCAATCCTTCGTTTAATTTCGCTAAAACTTTTGCCTCACCAGAATCTTCAGATAGTAAATAGTTGGTTGTAATTTCAATAAAGAAATTGTTTGATTTCGTTTTAATGTCAACAGACGCTCCACCGAATGAGGAAGTCAAGTTTGATTTAACAAATTCAATTTCATTCGCAACAGATTTATCAAATTTGATTCCATACGTTCTACCACCAGAAAATTCAACAGATGGTTTAAGCCCTTTCGTAGCAACCAAAACAAGTGATCCAACAACTAAAACTGTAGAAACTAAATAATAAATTTTTCTTTTGCCTATAAAGTTGATTTTCAAGTTTTTAAATGCGTTTTTAGTCAGTTTTGTATCAAACTCAATGGTCATGTTTTTATTCATCATCCAGATGAAAATCAGACGGGAGATAACTAATGCCGCAAATACAGAAGTGAAAATACCAATAATTAATGTGGTTGCAAAAGACTCAATAGGTCCTGAACCAAATATTTTCAATACAATTGCAGTTAACAATGTGGTTACGTTAGCATCAATGATTGAAGATAATGCCATTTTGTATCCTGTATCAATTGCAGTAGCCTGATCTTTGCCATTGGCTAATTCTTCCCGAATACGTTCGTATACAAGTACGTTCGCATCCACGGCCATACCAATTGTTAGTACGATACCTGCGATACCCGCCAACGTTAACACTGCTCCAAAACTAGCTAAACATCCAAAAATGAAGAAAATATTTGCAATTAAAGCAATATTTGCAACAAGACCAGATTTTCCATAATAGAAATACATGTACAAGAAAACAACGAATAGGGCAATTCCGAAGGAAATTAATCCAGCCCTTGTATTCTCCGCTCCAATCGTTGGACCAACCTTTGTCTGTTCTTTAATAACGCAAGGAGCCGGTAAAGCACCACCATTTAAAAGTCCAGCTAAATCTTTTGCTTCTTCAACCGTGAAATTACCAGAGATTTGTGTGTTACCCCCATTAATTGCTTGATTAACACGTGGCGCACTGTAAACAACATCGTCCATTGTAATTGCAATGAATTTATTTACGTTTTCAGCGGTCATTTTAGCCCATTTATCAGCACCTTCACTCGTCATTTGAAGATCAACCGTAATGTCACCATTTTGAGAATCGTAACCAGTACTTGCTTTTAAGATGTCTTTACCACCAACATCCGCTTTTCCACTTTCAGGTACTTTACAAGCATACAAACGATAACCCATTTCTTTGGATTTTTCGTCCATTTTCTCTGGCTCTGCGGACCACATGAATTTCAAATCTTCAGGAAATAAGGAAAGGATGTCAGCTCTTCTAAGTAACTCATCTGCTTTACTTTTATCTGCTACTTTCACTGAACCAACAGCAAAATCATTTGCATTTCCTTTGATTAAATCACCTAACCCTTTTTGATTTGTGGATAGATTAGCTGTTTTGTCATCTTTCTTAGCTGCTTTTTTTACTGTGTCTTTGGAATCCTTTGTCGCTGTGGCATTTCCGGAACCAACTATAGTATCGTCTTCAACAACTTCTTCCTCACTATTTGTTGGATCATAAGCTTGTTTCGATAAAGCAACTGCTTGACTCCATTGAGAAGTGATATCATTGAAAACATATGTTTCATAAAACTGAAGGTTGGCTGTAGATTGTAATTTAGCAGCCACAGTAGTTTCATCTTGAACTCCTGGAAGTTCAATATATAATCGATTTTTAGATGGATCTTTTTGAATGTTTGGTTGAGCAACACCAAATTGATTAATCCTTTTGTTCATAATTTGTTCAACTCCATCCATTGAAGAAGAAGCAATTTTTCTAAAATAATTCTCTACGTCCGAATCGGATGATTTTCCTGTCAATCCATCAATATCTGTCAAGTTAAATAATTTGACAGCTAAGTCATTATTTTGTTTTTTATTTTCATCTAAAAATAGATCGATGAAATCACCTCCATTTTTATATCGATTGGAGGCTGCCACAAAAACCTTTTTGAATTTAATATCTCTTGGATTTCTTGCGTAGTTTTTAAGTAAATCTGGAATAGAAATTTCCAGCGTTACACTCATCCCTCCAACAAGGTCAAGTCCGAAGGCCAAACTTCTCTTTTTAACTTCTTCGAAGGTAGAACCCAATACAGGATAAACAGATTTCTCCGATTTATCTTTTAAAATTTGATTGATAAAAGCAGCTTTTGCTATTTCCTCCGCTTCAGGCTTGGAGAAATCAACCTCTGTATTATTAGGCAACATAGCCTTGTTTCCGGTTTTAACTGCTTGAGCCTTGAGTTCTATTACCTTCTGTTGAGCTTGCTTTGCAGCACGAGATTCTTCGTTACTTGCAACCCAGGTGAAAGAAAGTTGATAAATACAAACAGCAGTTAATAAGATAGTTATAAACCAAAAGAATCCTTTATTGCGCATGACAGAGTTATGTTAGTTTCAAATTAAGCCTGCAAATATAGAGTTTTGCATCGTGAAAATCAATAAAAAAAATTAATTATTCAAAATCGATGAGTTTATTTAGAAATACCATCCGCAAAATCAACTAATAACTCCGCAAATTCATCCCAAGAATTAAGGGTTGATAATTCCTTTTCCGAAACTTCTGTTTGTAACATCCTCTCCGAAAAAGCTAGTTCAATGGCTTGTTGTATGCAGATTGATTCGGGTCTCTCAATGATTCTTCCCTTGTTGATTGAAAGATTTTCGGTAATTCCTCCCGTATTCGTTGCAATTATTGGCAGATTGTATGTGTGCGCAATGGATGCGACCCCACTTTGGGTACCCGATCGATAAGGTAGAATTAAATAATCCGCTGCTGAAAAATATATTGGAATAGAAGCGTCTGGAACAAACTCATTTCGGAAAAATATACGTTTTGAATTAACGTTTTTTTGAATTGCTTGAATCAATTGATCATCTTTTCCATAAATTTCACCAGCAATTAGTAGTTGATATGAATCATCAAGGGATCCAAAAGCATCAATTAATAAATCTAGCCCTTTGTAATGTCGAATAATTCCAAAGAAAAGTAAGGTGTTTTTTGATTCATCGATTTGCAAGTCTTTTCTGGCCTGAAGTTTATTTATTCGCGCTCCAAATTGGTCATAGGACGGATGGGGAAGTAAAATAACTTTTTCCTTTTCTACATAGTTAGTGATATCGTTATACACATGTTGAGACAGCGCTACAAAACCATCATATGATTTTAAGAAATAAGCGTTAAATGCTTTGTCAAAAAACCGTTTTTCATGGGGGATTAAGTTATGAACTATCGCAATTTTTTTTGTATTAGTATTGATTTTCCTTGCAACAAACCCCATCATTGGAGCAAAAAAAGTCATCCAATAATTGGTGATAAAAATGGATGGGTTGTCTCTATTTATGTTGCGAATAAATGCATAATAACTAGGAAATGAAAAGGTACTTACGATGCGTTTAACTGGATTTTGAAAAACGGTGTTCTGATAATAATCATACTGTGATTTTCCAGGAAAAAGCCAATTCGGGTATTGTTTTTTAAAAGTGTATGCTTGTACCCTTTGGTTTTTTTCTAGTGACTTAGTTAGTCTAGAACTAAAGTGAGAAATGCCACCACGGAACGGAGGAAAGGCCGAGAAAATGGAGATTCGCTTCATTTATTGGATACCGTACTGTATTGGTCTCAGAAACAATTCTTTACCGGTTGTAATTGAAAGTGTATCAAAATTCGAAATGTTTAAATCTTTATAATATTTATAAACCAATCCAATTCCTTTAGCATAAACTTCTTGTTTTTTATAGAAACGAATTAAATTGCGATCCGAACCTTGATTAACCGTTACTGTGCTATCAAAAAACAACCCATTAATAGTTTTCGGTGAATGAATTTGCTCATAAAAACATTCCAAAGAGCTTGAACTATTGAAAACATTTGCATTCCAATTAGTATAAGAATTAACTGGGAACTTAAGCTTGATTATTCGTTCATTTTCTTCAATCAATTCAACATTACTATTGTCCTTAAAAGCCATCCAAACATCTGAAATCACCCAATTGTCATTGATTGAAAATCTTTTATAGCGAACATATTTTCGATTGAGCCTTCCTAGATTATCATAAATAGTATCTTCAAATTGAACCCGTAAAAAATAATTTAATGTGTCGTGTTGTATTGCTGAATTTGAATTGTGAGTTATTTCAGTTGCTTCATATTCGATGAATCTTCCAGGTGCCAAATCATAATATTCGGTATGCAATTGAATTTGTGTATTGTCTATTTTTTTCGAACAAGCGACCACTATTAAACTTAACAGCATGAGTGCATAAAATGATTTTAATCGAATCGTCATAAAACAAATATAAGTAATTTAATTATTCGGATCAATTCCTTTTGATTTACAATAGTTTAGTTGTTTTTCAAGTTCTTTACCTACTAAAAGACGCCCTTTGTAAAAATAAGCTGTCGCAATTTCTTTTTCCGTTTCATCATACCCAGAGCAGTACCCATGTTTTATTCCATTTTTATATCGAGTTAAACTACTTTTTTTTCCATTGCGATGATATTCAATGTAAAGTCCATTGAGTTTTCCATCAATATAAAAACAATATAATTTTTTCCGTCCATCCATAAACAATTCAGTATACTCACCGTCTAATTTCCCATTTTTGTAGTTGGATTTGATGTAAGGAATTCTTCCTGTCGCATTTTCTAAACCAGAAATATAAAAAGTGGTTCTTGGCCCATGAAGTTCATTGTTTTGGAAATTACTTATTTCACTAACCAGCCCACCTTCAGTAAAAGTTACCCACGTTGAATCCTTCAATTGATTTCTGAAGATACCGCCACTCATGAGTTGACCATTGGGATGAAAATAATTAGCTAATGACCTTCCAGATAAAAGATTATGGTCAACTAGCGCTTTTTTACTTCCATCTTCATAATAAAATCGAAAAACGCCAGAAGGCTTATCGTCTTTAAATGTCCCTTCATAAAGTAATCGGCCACTTTTTTCATAATACTTTTTCCAAATACCTTGTTTTTTTCCCTGCTTATCTACTTGATTTAGCGTTTGACTAAATGAAATAGTTGAAAATAGTAAGGACATGAAAAGAAAAAAATGGCTTAGTTTCATATATTTAGAGTTATTAGTTAATAAAATCAATTAGTTCAATTAAGTTACTTATGTTAAAATCTGCCTGAATAGTATTTTTTTCATCTGATTTAATAAGAATTGTTTTCATACCAAGGTTCTTGCCAAATTCGATATCGGAATCTGTGTCACCAACCATAATCGATTTAGTGAAATCAATGTTCGGAAATTGATTTTGGGCTTCTATTCCCATTTTTTTGTTAGGTTTTCGACGGTATGGAATTTCTCCTTTTTCTTCTGTGGCAGCAAAAATAGAATTGATTTTCCCGCCATGTTCAGTTATTTCCGTTAGCATTTGATCGTGAATCTCATCCAGTTCTTTAATCGTGATTAAATTTTTCGATACACATTGCTGATTCGTAACAATGATTGTATGTGAAAAATAATGAGTTAGAAACTTTAATGCTTTCAGAGAGTTAGCTTTGAATACGAACTGTTCATAGTTTAATACATATCCATTCCATATTCTTTCATTGATTACCCCGTCTCTATCTAAGAATAAGCACCAAGAAGAATCAATATTCCACTCTTTGATCATTTTAATTCTTTTTCTACCAAATAGTGATTTCTTGTGCTTGAGTTCCTTCCTATTAATTCAGCAATAAATCCGGCTAAGAAAAATTGAACTCCCATAACCATTGATATTAAAGCAAGAAAAAATTCTGTTCTTTCGGCTAGTAATTTCCCGGTCTTGTGGATGAAAAGCTTGTCTATTCCTAGATAAAAAGCAAGCCCAAATCCAATGACAAACATTAATGTACCCAGAGCACCAAAAAAATGCATTGGCTTTTTACCAAATTTCCCCATAAAGGCAACCGTCATTAAATCAAGGGGGCCATTGAGAAATCGATTCAGTCCAAATTTTGTTACACCAAACTTACGTGCCTGGTGTTGTACGACTTTTTCACCAATTTTATGAAACCCTGCATATTTTGCTAGAGCGGGAATGTAGCGATGCATGTCACCATACAATTCAATGCTTTTGACTACGGACAACTTATAGGCTTTTAATCCGCAATTGAAATCATGTAAATAAATGCCAGTTATTCGTCTAGCAGCCCAATTGTATAATTTGGTTGGGATTGTTTTTGTTAATGGGTCGTGTCTTTTTTTCTTCCAGCCAGAAACAACATCAAAGTCATCTTGATTAATCATTCTTACCAACTCTGGAATTTCGTCTGGTGAGTCCTGTAAATCTGCATCCATTGTTATGACAACATCTCCTTGAGCCTTTTCAAATCCAACTTGAAGCGCCGGTGATTTACCATAATTTCGTTGAAACTTGATTCCTTTAACACACGGGTCGTTGGCTGCTAAATTTTCGATTATTGACCAAGATTTATCCTTGCTTCCATCGTCAATAAATATAATTTCACAGGTTATTTGATTGCTATCTACAACCTTTTTAATCCAATGATATAATTCGGGTAGGGATTCGTCTTCGTTGAATAATGGTATTACCAAGGATAAATTATAGGACATATTAGCGTTTTGTGAAACCAAAGTTAAACTGTTTTAGGAATTGAAGGTTGTAAATTTTTGAGTTTCTTCCACAATTAATATTTCATAACCTTCAGGATTTGATTTCCAATAGCCATAACATAAAGTCCTTTCGGAAAGGTGGATATATCCAATCGATTTTTTTTTTCACTGAGGTAACTATCCAATAACATTGTTCCTTCTGCTGTAAATAATTGGAAATTTACTTCTGACGTAATTCCTTCGATTATGAAATATTCACTACTCGGATTTGGATAAATTCTATACGATTTGGAATCAATTTCAGGTAATTCATTCGTGCTAAAATCGGTTACACTAAAATGGTCAAATGCAGCTTCCGTTACATTATTATCAGGAGTAAAATCTGAAATATATACAGATAGTTGCATGGTTGAATTAATCGGAATTAATCCTGAAATTGGAATACTTTTGTATAAATAGGACATTAGTTCATCTTGTGGGCCTCCAATTTGATCAATAACAACTTGGTCTGTGCCATTTGAAAGAATTATTTTCAGTGTGTCATCAACAATACCGGGTCCATAAAAACAATAAAATGCACTGGAAAAGTTTATGTGTGGATTACTTAATCCCGTTAAATCCATTTGGGGAGAAGTAAGTTTTGTATAACCGTTATGAACATCATCATGAGTGGGATTTAAGTTGGGGTCGTTTCCAGTAACATAACCGATTTTCCCACAATCATATGGCGCATCTTCACCAATCATCGTATTATTTGTTGGATTTGGAATTCCCCGTTCCCATTTTCCCGTTTCAGCATCACCGGACTCGATCCATCCAAAATCAAATTCAAAATCATCAAAAAATCCTTTGTCTAATTCAACTGTTAACGAAATTGTATTTTCCGTTATCAAAGAATCAATGCAAGAGGTAATAAAACCCCATTTTCCAACCATTATCTGATAGGATTGTCCATCTTGATAATACAAAGTTAAAGCTTCTTGACCGAGTGCGTTTGTTGTGCCAAGGTGTTCAATTTCTGGATGAATTAATTTAATCTGAGCGTTTGGAATAGGTATCAATGTGCCAGATTCAACTACTTGTATATTAAGATTGTAAGGAGGGATGGGGATTAATTGAGTTTGTAGATTAATTACAGTACCTTGAAATAAATCAATAATTTCTGTTTTTGGATAATACCCAACTTTATTGAATGTTACGGTATACATTCCTGTTCCTAAGATTCCTGTAGCATAAAATCCATTTATCGTCGTATTTTCAATTTGATCGTTTCCAACCAGTTGAACTTTTACATTGCCTAAGGGTAAATTCGTGTTAACGTCGGTAACCGTACCTTCCAAATACGAAGCTTTTTCATAAGTTGGTCCCAAAATAAAAAGTCCTTTTGTAATGTCGGCGGCAAGAATTGTCCCTGAAGGTAAAAAAGGATAAACACCCCAGCACCCATCAAATCCGATTGTTTGACCAGGATAGGTGTCATATTGTCCTACCTTGATAATATTATTTGGATGCGTAATATCATGTATCACAATGCCATCCGAATAATAACTCGTGATTAAATAATCTCCCATGACATGCGTATTATGGGGAATAACTCCGGCCCCAGGAGAATGTTGTGTTCGATCGACTTCAATCATGTTGGAAGGATTTGAAATGTCGTAAACAGTAATAAATGCGCCTGAAACTTCATCAGTTGTAAAAACAAATTGACCATTAGCTGAAGGCCAAATATTGTGAGTGAAACTACTTGGTGTGGTCTGGGTCCCCAATAAAACTGGATTTGCCTTTGACGTCACATCAATTAAACTATAAAATCCATCGTAAATGTGCGCAGCATACAAGGTGTCATTGCGCACAAATCCATCATGAATATACCAAGTATCAAATTCACCCACTTCAATTGGATTCATGGGATTGGTATTTACATCTAGGATAATTGTTCCACCATTTCCGCGATTAGCACCGAAAATATAGGCAAATCCATTTTCATCAACAAAGCAGGTATGAGCAGATTGCCAGCTAGATCCAATTGGACCAGTATACAATGTTGAGTTTAGATTTGTAGACTGAGGTAGTGGAGATAAATCTATGATTTGTAATCCGTCCTCAGCTTCTGTTGTAACATAGGCGTAATTCCCATAAACACAGGGGTCTCGCCAAATAGATTCAGAGCCAGGAAGCCAATAAACTTCCACTGGACTATTAGGATTTGTAACGTTTACGATGGATGTCCCTTTTGAAGTGCCAACAATTGCGTATTCATTCCCTAGTTCATCCACATAACCCCAAACATCATTGAGGTTCGCTCCATGGAGTTGTTGATAATCAATGTGCGACAATGAGTCTACGTTCAATTGTGCATTACAGGTGTAAAGAACCAAAGTGAAAACGAATAATAAATAGGTTGTTTTCATGATAAAGTCTATTTATAAAATTAGAAATGCAGCAATTATGAATATGAAGATAATCACTAAATATTGCCATACATCAGGGAAATATTTTTGTATGAGGCCAAATAGTTTCATTGTATAAAGTTAGTAAAAAGTACTTAATGCAAAATAAATATGCTTTATTACTTTTGAGGCCAGAAATATGTGAAATAGCTTTGAATAAAAATATTTCTCATTATCTTTGCATTCAAGTTCATTAACATATACTTATGAAGAAAGGTGGAGGGATAGGCCCTATGAAACCTTGGCAACCTAGCTAATAAATGAAAAGGTGCCAATTCCTTTCCCATTGATTTGGGAAGAGATAAGTTGACAGTTCGCTGTTTCCTCTTGCTTCTAAGTGCAAAATTTTTAAAATGAAAACAGCTATCGAATTAGCCTTAGAAAAACGTATTCTTATTTTGGATGGTGCCATGGGCACAATGATTCAACGTCATAAACTGGAAGAATTTGACTTTCGGGAGGGTGCTTTTGAAAATCATTCGAAGTCTTTAAAAGGGAATAACGATTTACTTTCCATTACTCGACCAGAAATCATCAAAGACATTCATCGTCAGTATTTTCAAGCGGGAGCAGATATTGTTGAAACGAATACATTTTCGGGGACATGGATCGCACAGGCAGATTATAGTTTGGAGGATGCCGTTTATAAAATCAATTTTGAAAGCGCTAAAATAGCCAAGGAAGTTGCCGAAGAGTTTACTGATAAACCGCGTTTTGTGGCAGGATCGATTGGTCCAACAAACAGAACAGCCTCGATTTCACCAGATGTAAATGACCCAGGTTATCGCGCAATTTCATTTGATCAATTAGTTGATGCGTATAAGGATCAAGTAAATGCCCTTATGGATGGAGGAGTTGATGTATTGTTAGTTGAAACCATTTTTGATACTTTGAATGCTAAAGCAGCATTATTTGCAATTGACGTTGCGTTTGATGAAAGAGGAGTTAAAATCCCAATAATGGTTTCCGGAACTATTACGGATCAAAGTGGAAGAACATTGACTGGTCAAACAACCGAAGCATTTTTAATCTCATTGTCTCATATGCCCTTGCTAAGTATTGGATTGAATTGTGCCTTAGGTGCCAGTTTGATGCGTCCATATCTTCAAATATTAAATGAAAAATCACCTTTTGCAGTTAGCGCTCATCCCAATGCTGGTTTGCCAAACGAATTCGGTAAATACGATGAATCACCTGAAATGATGGCTATACAAATCAAAGATTTTTTAGATGAAGGATTGATAAATATAATCGGTGGTTGTTGTGGCACAACACCAGATCATATTAAAGCAATAGCTGAGTT